>JAGRNR010000031.1:0-47150 GCA_020440645.1 bacterium
CCGTGCTTTCCAGTGACTGAGCGCGGCGGATCAGGTCGCTGGCGACATCGGCGGCGGCATTCAGGTCGACCTTGGACAGGAAGCGGCTGCTCTCGAAAAGCTGCCTGACCTTGCGCGTCGCCATCCCGCGCACTTCCTGGGACAGGTCCTCCTGCACGCCGGCTTCCAATGCCAGCTCAGCACGGAAGGGGATGATATTCGCGCGGACCGCCTGTTCAATGTCCTTGTCAGGCAGGCAGAGCTGCCCGCCGCTCTTGCTGAAGCGCACCCGCTCAGGGTCAGTGCGCCGCAGCTTGCTGATCAGGGCCTCACTGATCGTACTGCCGGCGGTGGCAACGGCCTGGCTGCCGATGTAGATGTCGAGCGCCAGCGCCTTGCCCTCATAGCGGGACAGTTCCTCGATCTGCTGCTCGATGTTCAGGACATCGGTAACCTTGTCCATACAACCACCGGTGTATTGCTAAAATCAGCCACCAGATGCAGCGCCAGTTCCACGTGCTCACCGGTCCGACTGCCGCCGGCAAGACAGGCTTCCTGCTTGGGCACCTGCCTGCGGGCAGCGCAGTGGTGGTCTCAGCCGACTCCCGGCAGGTGTTTCGCCTGATGGACATCGGCACCGGCAAGCCAACTCGGGACGAACTGGACCTGCTTCCACATTATGGCCTCGACGTTCTGGAACTGGGTACAAAATTCAGTGTGTACCAATTCTTGATCTGCCTTGCCGGCTGGCTGGCGGAGCTTGCCGATGACCCGCGGCAGGTCTGGATCTGCGGCGGCACCGGTCTCTACATCCACGCGCTGCTGGAACGCATGACGCTTGGTGCTCCTCCTCGCCACAAGCTGCGGCTGGCACTGTCTGCCGCTATCAGCGAGCGCTCAGCCCATTACTGGAGCGAAGCCCTGCAGCTCAGCCCGGCTGACCCGCATAACCCCGTGCGCGTGGTGCGCGCCGCGGAAGCGGCCTGCGTGGATCACCTGGCAATGCAGCGGATCTACGCGCAGCTCGGGCTGGATCCCGTAGTAGACGACGCCGGCAATGCCGTTGAGCAGGAACGTTTCCTCGCAGCAATGCAGGTGCTGGACCATTGGCAATGCGCGGGCCTGGCGGTGCTGGATCCCGGCCATGCCGAATTGCTCAGCCGGATCTCATTGCGCGTGCGCCGGATGTTCGAGCAGGGACTGCCTGAGGAAGTGCAGGTCATTAGGGACGCCGGATATGGCGATGTGGATGAAGTTGCCAACGGAATTGCCTACCGCGAGGCCGGCCAGCTGCTGGACGGGGAGATTGGCTACGAGGATGCCGTGGAGCAGGCCATCATCCGCACCCGGCAGTATGCCAAGCGACAGCGCACATACTTCCGCGGACGGGGATGGCAGTTCAAGGATGATGCGAAACTGCTGGCCTGGTTCAACGGCCTGCAGCGCAGCTAGATCTCGTCAATCATGCCGAATAGGTAGGCGATCGAGCGGCGCGTGCGGCCCTTGCGCTCCACCTTGGTCTCGCTGAACTTCTGCGGGATCTGCTGCCAGAAGCGGATCGGCCTCAGCAGCAGCGATGCCGCTGACAGCGCCACCACGTACAGGAACAGCAGCAGCAGCAGGTTGTACTCGCTGGGCTGGATGCCGGCCACACTGCGGGCGATCATCACCCAGCCGCCGATCACGCCGATGATGATGATCCAGATCAATAGCCACCACAGCATGCGCCATGAGCTGATCCGCTCGCGGTATCCGCTATGGATTTCGCTGTACTCACCGAACAGCGCACCGTCCATCTCCACCCGCTTCTGTTCCTCGGCGATGAACAGCAGTGAGCAGAGGATCTCGTCGCCGGGGCCGAGCCTGTCGAACTCGATGGTGCACCACACGTCATTCTCGCGGAATTGCGGGTTGAGCACCACCTTGGCCTTCTCGCTTATCAGCTTGTTGAAGCCGATGTAGCGGCAACCTTCCGCGCCGACCACCAGCTGGCGCTTCTCCGGTGCATCCGAACTGGAAATGTCCAGCTTGCCGGTGTTCTTGATCACTAGGTAGGTGGCCCACATGTGAGCCGGCTCGTGGCCCTTGTAGCTGACCTTGAGCGGGATGTTGCGGTTGCTGAACTCGGAGATGTCGATGTAGCTCGTGTGCATGTCCCAGGTCAGGTGCCGCCCGGTGCGGATGTTGCGGCCGAAGCGCACAAGCGTCCAGATCAGCACGACCGACACGGTCAGTCCGTAGATCACCAGCCAGAAGAGGACTTCGGCCCCTTCATAGAGGATATTGTTTTGCAGCAGTGCGAGTAACATCATTTATCCAGCGTTGTCCGCCCGTAATTGTAGCAACTAGCGGCGCAGTTCAACGGGAAGTAGCGTATTGGGCTCGGTGAACATCTCAAAACGCTTGGCGCTCTCCGGCGCGATCCCGGCATTGATGCCGATCATCTCACCCGGCACGGCTCCAAGCTCATTGAACAGTTCGCAGTCCAGCGTCAGCTTCACGATTACGCGGCCGCTGTCGCCGTCGAGCCAGCTTTCCAGCAGTTCGACCCCCTTGAAGGGCACAGCATCGAGGAAGGCACGGTCCTCTGATGGATGCTCAATGCTCTCCGGGCAGATGTTGCGTGCAACCTGCTCGATGCCGTCCTTGTTGATCACGAAACGGTAGTTGTCATTGCCGACGAACCAGCCATTGTTGTCAAGGTCCAGCATCAGCTTGAAGCGCCTGCCGGCTTCCCACTCAAGCGCGGAGGTGGACAGCCAGATCTCAAGCTTCTGCTCCAGTGTGTATTGCAGTTCAACTGAGAACGCGTCATCTGCACCGGCTGGTCCACAGTCAATGACCCCTGTGCTGCCTGATTCCGCGGAAGGGATGCTGTCGAAATCGGCAACGCAGGGGTAGGGGTCCTCCCCATCCAGCAGGCCATCACCATCGGTGTCAGGATCCTCGGGGTCCTGCATCTTCATGTGCCCGCTCAGCACTTCGCCATGTCCCTCACAGTTGCCATTGGATGCCAGCAGCTCAGTGCGGTCGTCGACACCATCTCCATCCGAGTCCACATTTGAGTCATCCGGGTCGGTGTACGGCTCGAAGAAGTAGTCAAATGGCATCTCCGTGTTGTGGAAGAACGGCGTCTCCAGCGGGATGAAGTCGCCGTCATCGTCGGCGAACTCCTTCATCTGGCCCCACTGCAGGTCCTCCCAGTCGGATTCGCGGATCCGGCGCAGGATGAATGAGTTGGCATCGAAGTGCTCACCGAAGCGCGCAGTGTTTGACAACTCGGGAGCCAGGTGGTTGAACCACAGCTCCGGGTGCCCGCTCTGCTCGAACAGGCTGTCCAGCTGGTGGCCGAACTCATGCACCATCAGCCAGTCACTGCCGCAGTAGTGCCCGCGGGGAGGCGCTGCATACCATGACCAGCCGCACTGGCCGGTCTCGGCATCCGCGCCCCAGGTGAAACCGCCGCCGCCCGCCACACGCTCCATGTGCTTCGTCTCCGGGTTGTACTGGAACAGGCGGTAGATCTGGAACAGCCCATCGTAGTTGTAGCGGTCATCGCCATAGGCCGGATGGTCCACCGGGGAATGGTAGGGCGCTTCCTCATTGGCAATCGTCGAGCGCAGCACTGGCTCGTTGATGAATTCCCAGTCGTAGTTAATGATGCAGTTGAAGCGGGAGTTGCGCCAGTAGAACAGCCGCCCCTCATCCATCTGGTCCACTGCGTCCGACATCTCCCAGATGCCGTGGTCCGCCAGTAGTTCCCCCTGCTGCTTCAGGTCCGCCATCCAGTCAAAGCTATCGGGCATCGCCGGGTTGCCATCCTCGTCCGGGAAGTCATTGATCACCGCATGGTAGTAGTAGACCTTCGTGGCCAATTCACGGTAGCGGGTGTCGGGCTGGCCAAGGAAGCTCTGCGGCTGCTCGGCTGCTGCGGCGGCATGGGCGCTGAGCATGATGAAGGCGGCGAAAATGAGGAAAATGCGCATCCGAATATTCTAGAAGAGGGAATGGATCCGCCGATCTCGGATTGCTGCAACCCGCAACCTGAAACCTGCAACCTGAAACCTGATTCCCGCCTCCAGCTCCGCTACAATACCTGCGATGTCCACTCAGCTCAGGCTTGCACTAGCCTTATTCGCCGCCCTGCTGCACTGCAGCCCGGCCCTTGCCTTCGAGTACAAGGTCGCCTCCGATGACACCCGCCAGGTGGCGGAGGGCGTGACCTACCACCATTACAAGCTCGACACGAACCGCGGCAGCATGTTCATCCACACCGTGGCTATTGACCCGCTGGCCAGTTATGCGCTGATGCCCGTGATTGCCAATGACAAGCTGAATTCCGTCGCCCCGGTGAAGAAGCTGGCGGAGGGCGTGGACGCCGTGGCTGCCATCAACGGCGGCTTCTTCGATACCGGCAAGACCCGCCTGCCTGTCGGCCTGGTCAAGATCAAGCGCCGCATCGTGTTTGAACAGTTCCTCAACCGCGCCGTGCTTGGCATCGATGAGCATGGCCAGCTGGACATGGACCGCTTCAACCTGCACAGTTACGTCTACATCCCCGCGATCGACTTCTCCCAGCAGATCCATGGCTACAACCGCAAGCGCAAGGAGAATGAGCTGATCGTCTACACGCCGGAGTTCGGCAAGACCACGCGCACCAATGAATGGGGTGTGGAGATCGTGCTGCACCGCATCAGCCCGGATCGCGTGGACAAGCCATTCATCCTGCTGGAACCCGACCGTTACATCATCACCGGTGTCAACCACCAGGACACGGCCATTCCGCCGGACGGCGTGGTGCTGTCAATCCACCGCCCGGCGCTTGAGCAGCTTGAATGGCTGAAGCAGGTCTATCCCGGCATGGAGATGCAGCTCAAGAGCAATGTGCCGGCAGGCTGGGAGAGCTATCCCTACCTGCTGGGCGGTGGCCCGCTGCTGCTCAAGGATGGCAAGGACGTGCTCGACCCCAAGGCGGAGAAGTTCGGCAACTACTTCAGCCGTCCGAATGCACGCACAGCAGTGGCGCGTACGCTGGAGGGGGAGAGCTACATCATCGTCGTGGACCGCGCGGGCGGCAGCCAGGGTGCGACCTGGGAGGAGTTGACGGGCATCTGCCGCGACCTGCTTGGATGCAACCAGGCGATGGGCTTTGATGGAGGGGGCTCATCCACCATGTTCCTCGGGGATGAGATAGTCAACGCCCCGGCCGGGGGCGGGGTGCGGGATGTTGCCAATATCCTGGCGGTGGTGCCCTTCGAGAGCTTCATCTGAGACGGCGGCACTGCTGCCACCGTCCCAGTATGATTCACTGACAGGCTCTTACTTCTTGTCGTCCATGCCGTCGCCGGTGAACTCGCAGAACAGCACGCCGGGGCCCTGGTTCTGGATGCCGGTGTCGTAACTCAGCTCATCATTGATGTCCAGCCCGAGGCGGTACATGTCGGTGGCGAATTCGCTGCCGTTGTACATCTCGCCGAAGCTGAGCGTGGTGGTCACGTTGTCGAAGTTGTAGGTCGCGGCAAACATGTCCCAGGCAGCTGCAATCTGTGCACCGCTCGGTGCCGTGCTCACGACGCGCTCCCCAAGTTCAGTGCTGCTGCTGGCGCTGCAGCCGAAGATCGAGAGGGACATCACGAGGCAGGCGAAAATGCAGAGAAGACGGTTCATTTGATTCCTCCATAAAGGTGTTGATAATGTACTGACAGTCGTTTTGTAGTACAGGTCAATTATACAATTTTGTTGATATTTGGTGTGTATATCATGTGGAGAGTTGGGGATAAAATCAGAAAAGAAAGGTTAAACTTGCCAATAATTAGCATTTATTAATAAATTATCGGGCAGTTCCATGTGCTGTGTGGGTAACTTGTGTGTAAGTGGACAAGGGCAGAGACCAGAACCATGGATATGTCAATTCCCTGACATAAAGCCATGACTAACAGTCTGCTGCGTTACTTAAAAGGGGATATGTGTGAAAACTTATCCGCCAGCCTGCTGCATGTCGCCCAGGTTCCTGCTGTCATCACGCACGCGGTTGAATCCCAGCCTGGCCAGGTTCTCTATGAAGGCCTCCGAGCCGAAGTCAGGCATCGTGCGGCCGGCATAGTCGTAATCGACCGGCACATCACGTTTCACGGTCACGAGATCCCGGAACAGGAACACCTCATCCTTCGCCGGTTCCAGCTTCTTGCGCAGACCGTCCGGCTTGATGAAGTCAATGTTGCTGAAGATCGCTTCCAGCTTGCCGTGCTGGGCCACCAGCTTGGCCGCCGTCTTCTCACCGACGCCGGGCACACCGGGGATGTTGTCAGATGGATCTCCCATCAGGGCCTTGAAGTCCACGAAGCGCTCCACCGGGAAGCCGTATTTCGCTTCGAACGCCGCGAGGTCCATCTCGTTGACTGCCCCCATCTTGCCCGGCATCAACAGCTGGGTGTTTCCATCCAGCAGCTGCAGCAGGTCCTTGTCGCTGGTCAGCACGCTGACCTGGTTACCGGCGCGCTGGGCATCCGCTGCAATCGTGGCAATGATGTCATCCGCCTCGAATCCCTTCATTGAATACACAGGTGCCCCGGTCAGCTGCGCCATCTCGATCGTCAGGCCGAACTGCGGGCGCAGGTCATCCGGCGGTTCAGGCCGGTTGGCCTTGTACAGCCCGTACATGTCATTGCGGAATGTCTTGGACCCTGCATCAAACACGATCGCGCAGTCGGACACCTTGTTGTCCTTGAAGATCTTCAGCAGCAGGCGCAGCACGCCGAACACTGCGTTGACCGGGACGCCCTCGGGCGTCGTCATGTCGCCCTTGATGCTGAAATAGGCGCGGAAGATCAGCCCCGTGCCGTCGATGAGCAGGATGTGCCTTGACATGAGCGCATGATAGCATCCAGCCCGGCGGGCTCCCGGCGCATTCCACCCCACACCTGACGGTTATAATTGGCAGGTGATCTATGAAATCGTAAAGGTGCCCGCCAAGATCCTGCGCCGCCAGTGCAAGCGCATTACCGCTGCCGACGGCATGGACCTGCTCGCGCTGTGGCAAGACATGTCCGAGACGATGCAGGAGGCCCACGGGGTCGGCCTGGCCGCGCCGCAGATTGACAAGGGCATCCGCTTCCTCGTCGCCCATGACGTCGAGACCGGCGAGACTCATCCCTTCGTCAACCCGGAGATCGTCGCCGTCAGTGAGGAGGAGGAAGTGCTCAGCGAGGGCTGCCTCTCGATCCCCGGCCTGCGCGGTGACATCTCGCGCCACCTCGGTATCATCATGCGTTTCCAGGACCTCGAGTTCAGGCAGCATGAGGCCGAATTCCAGGGCTTCTTCGCCCGTGTGCTGCAGCATGAAGTGGACCACCTGAACGGAATCCTGATCAGTGACCGCGCCATCAACGGCATGTATGAAGACACTGACGACGATGATGAGGAACAGGCTGACGGGGCAGGGCAGATCTGATGCCCGATGACGGCCCGCGCATGATGAACCTCTCCGCATTGCGCGGTGACAGCGAGTTCAATTCGCTGCGTCCCCAGCGCTTCGCGGACTTCGCCGGCCAGAAGCAGGTGGTTGACAACCTGTCAGTGATGATCGACGCCGCCCGCATCCGCCAGGAGCCGGTTGAGCACATCCTGTTCAGCGGCCCGCCGGGGCTCGGCAAGACTACCCTTGCGCACCTGATCGCCAACGAAATGCAGACCACGCTCGTTGCCAGCAGTGGCCCGCTGATGGACAAGCCGGGTGACCTGGTGGCGATCCTCTCCAGCCTGTCCACCGGACAGGTGTTCTTCCTCGATGAGATCCACCGCCTGCCGCGCACCGTGGAGGAGACGCTCTACAGCGCGATGGAGGACTTCAAGGTGGACATCGTGACCGGCAGCGGCCCGGGTGCACGGACGATCACCCTGCCACTGGAGCGCTTCACGCTGGTCGGTGCCACCACGCGCTCCGGCATGCTGAGTGCCCCGCTGCGCGACCGTTTCGGCGGACAGTTCCACCTTGAGTTCTACACTCCGGAGGAACTGGCAACCATCATCAGCCGAGCCACCGCCGGGATGGAGCTCGAAATTGACGACAAGGCCCGGCTGTTCCTTGCCGCCCACAGCCGCGGCACGCCGCGCATCGCCCTGCGCCTGCTGCGCCGTGTGCGCGACTTCGTGCAGGTCAGCGGCGAGGTGCGCATCACGGAGCAGAGTGCCCGTGACGCCCTGGAGCGCATCGGCATCGGCGCGCTCGGCCTGGACAGGATGGACCGTGAGATCCTGGCTGCCATCATCCAGCGCTTCAGCGGCGGGCCGGTCGGGCTCGAGACGCTGTCAGCTGTGTTCCATGAGGAGAAGGACGTGCTGGCCGAGGTGCATGAGCCCTACATGCTCAAGCTCGGGCTGCTGGCCCGCACACCGCGGGGCAGGGTGGCAACGGCGCGGGCCTATGAGTACCTCGGGCTGGCGGTGCCGAAGGACCTTCCGGCAGCTCCGCTGTTTGACGACGAGTCCGGCGACTAGACCGTCCCGCCTTCCCCTTCATCATGCCCGTCATCCGGCTCCGGATCGGGGCGGAACTCCCAGCGGCGCAGCAGCCATTCACCGTTCTGGCGCTCGAACTGCAGGTAATCGTTGTCAGTCGCCACCCGTACCTCAGGCGGCACGATGTCAGGCATCTGCGAGGTGTAGTCACTGGTGCAGTGCACCGTGGCGATGTCACCATCCAGCTCCAGGCCGACCATCACGAGCTCGAACT
Source organism: bacterium (assembly GCA_020440645.1). Lineage (GTDB taxonomy): Bacteria > 4484-113 > 4484-113 > 4484-113 > JAFGCY01 > JAHEFU01. Next base: position 8,711 of record JAGRNR010000031.1, read on the forward strand.
CGATGTTGGCATTGTCCTCGAACACCTTGGCCCAGAAGTTGCGGAAGGAGCCGACTCCTTCGCCGGTCCATTCGCTGGAGTAGCGCACCGCAACATTGTTGTCCATCGTGAACTGCTCGCTGATAGGCTGGCTGGCCAGGAACACGTCCTCGCCGTTGATGCCGGCCTCGATCAGGCGGATGTTGTGCTCCAGCACCGAGCGCACGTCCTCGATCTCGAGCGGAGCCGTGTAGCCGCTCGTGCAGCCGGCCGGCAGGATTGCCAGCAGGCCGAGCAGCATTGTTGTCTGTATCAGTCTATTCATCAGAACCTGTGGGTAACTATAGCTTCTATGCGGTCGGAATTCGTGTAACGTTCCGTGAAATCAAAGTTGTTGCCGCTAGCACCGGTGTAGCTCCAGCCCGAGTTGCTCTGCAGGATCAGCTGGTATGTCCAGTTGGCATTGGTGTTATAGGCCATGTTGATGTTCAGCCCATGCTGGTCATTCTTCTGGAAGCTGGTGGCACGCCGCAGCAGGTTGCGCTCCCATTGCGCATTCAGCCGGAAGTTGCCGCCGGCTCCACCCTGCATCTGGCCGCTGCTGAAGTCATACACCACGCGGGTCTGGAGGTTCTCCGTAGGCGTGTTGACCAGGTTCGCCGCGTTGTAGGAGTCGTTGTAGCTCTGGGACATCTCCATGCTCAGGTTGGCATTGTTTCCCAGACGGCTGCCGGCTCGATAGGTGTATTTCGAGTATTCCGTGCGGTCCCGCCTGTTCGGTCCAACGTTCTGGCGCTGCTGGTAGCCGATCAGGTAGCTGTTGCGGCCGCCCGGGGCGTTGTAGGTCAGGTTGCTGTCCAGGTTGACTTCGTCCCGGGTGATCTCCTGCGTGGTGTTCTTGAAGTCGTTTTGCAGGTTGTATAGGATCTGAACCTGGGTGCGCGGGTTCGGCCGGAAGTTCATTGTCAACGTCTGGCGGGTGGTGCTTGAACTGTCATTGCCATTGTCAAAGTCCTGCAGGTTGTTCACGTACACGACCACCAGCTCCCGCCCGGCCGGCACCGGAGGGTTGTAGCGCAGGGTGACTTCACGCTCCATGCTGCGGTTCCCGGCCGTATTGAGGTTGCCCCAGTGGCGTGACACGAAGCGGTAGTTGTAGTTCATCGGGTAGTTCGGCAGCCGGCCGCCGAAGGCCAGCTGGTACCACAGCGCCGTGCTGCCGCCGGCTTCGTCCTGGCGGTTGTTCTGGCTGGTGTTCACTTCGTAGTTCATGTCCATGTTGAGCCGGCCCATATTGCCGATCTCCATGTCCCGGTGGCCGATCACCACGAACTTGTTGCTGCTGGTCTCCACCCTGTCGTTGCCGAACAGGTCGCGGCTCAGCCGGTTCTCGTTGTGCACCTGTACGTTGTAGTTTCCCTTTGGGGTGTCGCCACGCAGCTCAGTGAAGCCCTTCCAGTACAGCTCATCGCTGCCGCGGCTCTGGGAGTAACCGTCATAGCTGACGTTATTGCGCTCGGAGGCCGTCATCGAGAAGCGGAAGCCCTGCGGCGGGTTGACTTCGATGTTGACATTCTTGAAATCATTGAGGAACTGGTTGCGCTGCCGCTGTGACGGGTTCACGTCGCTGGAATTTTCGACATGGTTGAACACGTAGCTGCCGTTCGCATAGCCACCGGTCTTCAGGTCCATGCGGAATTCGTAGACATCCTGGCGGATGTTGCGGGTGAAGTCCTGCTCGACTTCCTGGTTGTCCTGCAGGTTGAGCTGGTACTTGAAGTTGAGCTGCGCTGTCATCCGGTTGAGCTTGACTTCGCCGCTGTTCCAGTTGACGTCCCAGGTCGAGCTGAACTGCTCATTGTTGTCGTTCTGGGTAATGATGCGGGTAGTGCTCACTATCGAGGGCAGCTTGCGTATCGCATCCCGTGGGGCGGCAGCGCGCGCAGGGACTGCTGTGCAGATCCCAAGGCTCAGGACCGTGATGATCCAGGCGAATTTCGCCGACCCCGTCATCCCTTTAATTCTATCACTGACGAAATCTCAGAAGGGCCACTCAGGCCGCATCAGTATTGGCTTCAGCCCCATGGTCGCTTTGATGGATTGTTGATCGATTTGCGCTTGTGTTGATTAATTGTGGACAGTTAAGGCCCGATATGTTAGCATCAACGCATCTCAGGGTTGAGAAAAGGGAATATCATGAGGCAGATTCTGTTCCTCGCCGCTTGCATGCTGCTGCTTGGTGGCATTTCATCCGCGCAGGCCAGCGACACGCTGGCGGACACTGCGACCATAAACTCCTGCTCCGACTGCGGCAAGTGCAACGACAGCAAATGTGGTTGCGAGAAGCCCAAGTGCGGCTGCAAGGAAAAGAAATGCGGCTGTGAAAAGCCCAAGTGCGGCTGCGAGAAACCGAAGTGTGGCTGTGAAAAGCCCAAGTGTGGTTGTGAGAAGCCGAAGTGCGGCTGCGAGAAACCCAAGTGTGGCTGCGAACAGAAGAGTTGTGGTTGCGAGAAGAAGGACTGCGGCTGCATCAGCAATGAGATCATGTATGGTGACGGCCTGGCATTCTCGCTGGCCGGTGCCGATTCAATGCAGAGTACCGGTGGCCTGGCCTTCACCATGGTTGACGTGAAGAGCGCACCGCTGGATGCCAAGTGCTGCCCCTCCGAGAAGTTCTGCCTGCTGGACAACTGCACAGAGTGCTACACCATCGTCTGCTGTTCCGGTGAGCTGGAGCTGCTGTGCAATGACAAGTGTGGCAAGCAGAAGTGTGGCAGCTGCAACAAGTGCGAGCAGAAATGCGGCTGCGAAAAGCCGAAGTGCGGCTGTGAGAAGCCCAAGTGTGGCTGTGAAAAGCAGAAGTGCGGCTGCAAGGAGAAGTCCTCCTGCGGCTGTGAGAAGAAGAGCTGCGGCTGCGGCAAGTGCGGATCCCACTGAGTCCTGCCGCCTGACAGCTTAGTAAGCTGACATTCATTGATTACTAAAAAGCCGGCCCGCGGGCCGGCTTTCTACTTTCTCATTCTGCTTCTGCTTCTGCTTCTACTTCTGCTTCTGTTTCTGCTTCTGCCTACTGCCCCACTGTTCAGTGCAGGTTGTCCATCACTGCCTTCGTGCCCTCCGCCCGGCGCTGCACCGAATCAGAGGCGTGGCTGAGGAAGCCACCGGCCGCTCCGACAATCAGCAGGAACAGGTAGATCCAGCCGTCGCGAGCCATGTAGCGCTCCGGCGTGAAGTTTTCATAGCCGAAGATGCGTCCCATGCCACTGGAGAAGACCAGCATGTCCAGGCCGATGCAGATCACCACCCAGGACACGCCCATCACCACACCCTCCAGCCGCCGGTTGCCTGAGCATTTCGGCAGGTAGAGGATGGTGGACAGGCAGGCCACTGCCAGGCCGATCAGCAGGATCACGACCACGGCGCGGTCCGAGTAGCCCTGCACACCGTACAGGCCGACCCGGGCGAGGATCTCCACGATCCAGATCATGAACCCGTAGCCGAATATCTCAAGCCAGCGCAGGCTGTCAGAGTCGTTCATTGATCAGCTTCCTAAGCACTCCACAGTGACAACAACAATAACCAGGTTCAACTTGCCCACACATTCAATTCGCGTGGGCCCATGAGCATTTTAAAGCAGGTACCGGGCTTTGCCTAGCGGTCCGGCTCAGTGAAGTCGATTCCCGTACTCACCCTGCGCTTCTCCTCCTCCTTGCCCGGCGGGATCATTATCAGGCTCAGGATGAAGCCGCTGAGCAGTCCAGCCAGGTGTGCCATGTAGGCCAGGTTGTTCTGCAGCCAGCTGATCTGCATGTCAGCACCAACCCACAACACTGCGTTGTACAACGCCATCAGCCCGAAGAGCAACCAGGCAGGAACCGGCCAGGGGATCGGCGGGAAGATGATGTAGAAGCGCACGTTCGGGTAATGCCTGACAAATGCCGCGAACAGCGCGAACAGCCCGCCGCTGGCTCCTACCAGAGCGTAGCCCGGCGCATGCACGGCCTGGGCCATGCCCGCCACCAGTGCACTGAGGTAGAACAGCAGGAAGAATCGGAATGAGCCGTAGCGGATCTCCATCCAGCGGCCCACGATGTACAGGCCGATCCCGTTGGACAGCAAGTGCAGGAAGTTGGCATGAACGAACATGTGGATGAACAGCCCGGGGACGGTCTTGCCATGTGCCGGGTCGAAGGCCAGTTCCAGCTGGTACAGCTCATCCGCCCGCAGCACATTGGCGTACATGAAGACGGCCACGCACAGCGCCAGGATCCCCCAGGTGACCGGTGTCGGCGGGATCTCCTCGCGGCGGATCCGCTGCTTGCGCTGCTGCTCCTCATACGGGTTGTTCTGGTAATCATCCATGACCGGCCACGACCGGCTCTGATCTTAACCGCTGTGCAGGCAGCAGTAGCACTTAAGCATTATTAGTAAACACATATCAGCTGGACCCCGCACATCCGGGATAGAGCTGTTCCTGGCAAGCAGCTGTGCCTCATTTCTGACTTGCAGTACGACACATGCTGATTGGATGACGCCTAACAGCGATTTCACCTCTGGTTTAGCTGGCCTTTAAGCAGCAATCTCCTGCGCCGTTACCCTATTGGTGTATCAATAACGGAATCCAAACGGATGCCCTTGGAGGTTACTTATGGCACACCGGACTGATTGGAAAACTGCAAACATAGGCAGGGGACTTCTGCTTGGCGGACTGCTGATCGCAGCCGCATCCTGCACCAAGGGCAATACTGACGGCTCGATCCAGGGTTTTGCCGACGAAATGCCGGAGATCACGGTTTCAGCGATCAACCCAACCAGCGCCCACGGTGTTCAGGGTATTGATGTCGTCACCACACCCGAGGGTGACGGAGTGACCGTCAGCCTGGTCGCTGCCAACGGCTTTGAGGCAGGCGAGCAACTGTTCTTCAATGTCGGCTTCAACCCGAGCACCGCTCATGCCGAGGCAGTGCAGTCCGTGGTCTCGGCCCAGGGTGAGAATGTGGTCTCGCTGGCGATCGAATCCCAGCCGGGCAGCATCGACTTCGGCGCCGTCAGCACGGCCCAGGGTGGCAGTGCTGCCAGCCCAGGTGACACCCTGATGAGCTTCAAGCTCAAGCCCGGTGAGGCGGACCTCGGCAAGTATGTCAGTTCCGCCGGACGCAACCCCTCGCTGAGCCGTGCCAAGAACCTCGAGTTCCACAAGAACGACGGAGGCAACTGGGTGCTTGAATGGGATTACACCAACCCCGGTGACTACAACCAGGACGGCGAGGTCAGCATCACTGACATCACCCCGATCGGCGTGCACTTCGGCCAGAGGGTTGCCAACAGCTGGAATGACAAGAAGCGCCACATTGACGCTGACAGCAACGGCGAGATCAACCTCGGCGACATCACCCCGATGGGCCAGAACTACGGCGCGCGGATCTTCGCCTACAACATCGAGATGAGCGAGAATGGCGACGACGGCTTCATCGTGGTCGGCCAGCTGCTCGTCGACGAGGAAGAGGAGCTGGAGCCCGGCGAGACCAAGCGCTTCGCCTACGAGTTCGGCGCCCAGTACGTGGTCGGCGGCTGGTACCGCGTGGTCCCGCTGGACAAGGAACTGCAGTTCGGTTCCCCCTCCGAGGCAATCAGCGAGTTCGGCCGTCGCATGGCACCCGTGCCCTACGCCGCCGGCCAGAAGGCACTTGTGACGGTGTTCGGCCAGAATATGCCTGGCAATATTGCCCATGCCAATGCCATCCGCGTGGTCTTCCCGGCCAGCTATGACTACGTGCCGGGCAGTGCCAACGCCGGCAAGCCCGGTGGCAACCCCTGGGACCCGGACGGCATCTGGAAGGGCTTCGCTGACAGCCTGCTGTTCCCGCCGGACGCCTTCCACAAGGTGGAGGAACTTGGCAACGGCAAGCGCGCAATGGACTTCAACGTCACCAGCCTGAACCGCCGTAGCCCGGCATCCCCGGACCTCTATGGCGACATCGTGAACTTCAAGCTGGAGAGCACGAGCGGTGAGCCCCTGACCCTGGAGTTCATGGTCTATGACGATGCAGGCATCCACCGCACCTACTTCTCCGATGGGGATGAGAATGCGGTCGACTTCGGCAACGCCCTCGGACTGCGCCTGAACTAAGTTAGGCTGACCAGGCCAGTGAAGGCCCCAACAGGAATTCACTTCATCTACCCAGCGCTACCGGCCCCGGAAACGGGGCCGGTCCGTTTTCTGGAGGTGGAGCGTGTGGGAGGTCGAGCGCAAGCTCGGCGCGGAGGTCCGGCGCAAGCCGGGCATGGAGGCGCGCAATTCATTTGCGCGCAATGGAAAATGGCAAATCAACTTGGTGATTCCGAACAGCAATTGTGCGCAAACAAGTTGCGCACCTCCTACCTATGCTCAAGCGCCAGCCGCACCGCATAGCATGACTTGTCCATGTGGTGGCTGGTGACCAGCCTCAGCTGCAGGTCCTTGTCTTCCAGCCCCGGGTCGAACAGGTAGCTCAGGTGGATCTGCCCGTCGCCGCTTTCGCTGCGGTCCAGCGGCTCGCCGAGTTTCATCTGGACCTCATCCGCCCCCATTGTGGCAATCGGTTCCCCCCGCAGCCGGATGCCGCTTGTGGCCCCGGTGTTGATGAAGCAGCGGACGTCGCTGATCTTCCCGCCGAGCGGGTCAGGGTCGCCACCCGGGTCCGCCTCGTAGTAGATGGCAACCACTTCATCCTTATCGCTCTCAAGGTCGTAGCCGTGGATCTCATTCTTCTGGTCGGAGCTGATCAGCTTGATCTCCATCCCGGCCGGGTCACCCAGAGCATCCACCTCAGATGGGCTCATCAGCAGCCTGAGCCCGATCCCGAAGTCCTCGCCGACCAGGCCCTCCATCTGCGGCAACTTGTTGCGCGCCGGACAGCCGCCCAGGCAGAGCAGGCACAGGATTGCGGGCAGCAGCAGTCGCATGTCCCAATAGTACAACGCTGCCCGCTAAAATACTGGCATGCGCATTCAGCTTGACAGGCGGGGCAGGGCGGTGGTGCCCGTCATCGTTCTTTTGCTGATGCTCACGCTGATCTTCCTGTCCGTCAACAACTGGCGGCGCACGCAGCAGGCGGATGAACAGCTGCTGCTGGTCAGTGGCACCGTCGAAGCCCGCTACACCCGCATTGCCAGCCAGCTCGGCGGCCGCATCACTGAACTCCCGGTGGAGGAAGGAATGGATGTCATGCAGGGGCAGCTGATCGTGCGCACCGACCCGCTGGACCTCCCAATGCAGCTGGAACAGGCCAGCCGGGCGATCGAGACAGCGCAGGCCAACCTCGACCTGCTGCGGGAAGGCCCGACGCGTGAGGAACTGGCTGCAGCCCTGCATCGTGCAGAGGCTGCACAGAGCGCCTATGAGAACATCCAGCAGGGCAGCCGTGCTGAGGACATAGCCGCTGCTGAAGCCGCCGTCGCCCAGGCGCAGACGCGGCTCAACGATGCCCGCGATGAGCTGGGCCGTCTCGAACTGCTTTACGAAAGCGCTGTTGTCGAGGAGCGCAAGGTGGTCGCCGCCCGGGCCCAGGTCAGCCAGCTGGAGGATGCCCTCGCTTCAGCCAAAACCCGCGTTGAGCTTCTCAGGAACGGACCGCGAGAAGAGGAAATCGAGCAGGCCCGCCAGCAGGCCGAAGCGGCCCGCAGTGATTATGAGCGCTTGAAACGCGGGGCGCGCGAGCAGGAAATCACGGCCGCCGAATCCAGCATCGCCGGTTTATACGCCGGACGCGACGCCCTGCAGGTGCGCCTAGATGAAACCAGCGTGAACTCACCGGCGGATGGCGAGATCATCAACCTGCCTGTCAACATTGGCGACATGCTGCAACCGGGCCAGACCGTCGCCGAACTGCTGCTGCCTGACAGCATCTACATCCAGACCTTCATCCCGGAGGACCGGCTGGCCTGGATCAGTCTGGGCAGCCAGCTTGAATACTTCACCGATGGCGTCTCCGGCAGCGAACTGGCAACGGTCAGTTTTATCTCACCCGAGGCCGAATTCACTCCGCGCAACCTGCAGACCACGCAGAAGCGCGTCGAGCAGGTCTACCGCGTCAAGCTGCAGCCTGCGGCTGGCAGCGTGCTGCGGCCGGGACTCATCTGCGATGTGCGCATCCCGGCCCCGGAGGACGGTGATGGCTCGGACGGCTGACGGGCCGGCGATCAGCGCAGCCGCGCTGACGATGCGCTTTGGCAGCTTCACTGCGGTGCAGGACGTGTCCTTCGATGTCTCCCCCGGTGAAATCTTCGGCTTCCTCGGGCCGAATGGCAGCGGCAAGTCCACCGTGATCCGCATGCTCTGCGGCCTGCTCAGGCCAACGGAGGGCAGCGGACACATCCTCGGGATGGACAGCAGCCGTGAGGCGGAATCCGTCAAGCGCAGCATCGGCTACATGAGCCAGAAGTTCTCGCTCTATCCCGACCTGACCGTACATGAGAATCTCTCATTCTACGGACGCATCTACGGTCTCGGCCGCCGGCTGCATGAACGGATGGATGCCGTTGTCAACCAGCTGCACCTCGCGCCCTATGTGCAGCGACGTGCCGGGGCCCTGAGCGGTGGCTGGAAGCAGCGCCTGGCACTGGCCTGCGCCCTGCTGCACGAGCCAAGGGTGATGTTCCTCGACGAACCGACCGCCGGCATCGATCCTGTGGCACGCCGTGAACTGTGGGACTTCCTCTATGAGCTGGCCGGACGCGGTGTGACCCTGTTCGTCACCACGCACTACATGGACGAGGCCGAGCGCTGCAACCGGCTGGGCTACATCTACCTCAGCCGCATGCTGCTCTTGGGCACGCCGGATGAGCTGAAGGCCGACCCGCGTGTCACCCCGGGCAGCGCGCGCTGGTACGAAGCCGGGCTGGATGGGGTTGAGCCGCCGCTGGAGAAGCTGGGCAAGCAGGATGGCATCAGCGATGTGACCGTGTTTGGCAACACCCTGCACCTGCTGGCGGACAGCCGGGTGAGCCAGCCCCAGCTTTCGGAACTGGCCGGAGGCCTTGAATTCCGCGAAGGTGCCCCCACGCTGGAGGATGTGTTCGTGCGCCTCACCCGCCTGGCAGAGCAGCAGCGGAGGCAGCCATGATGCGCGGGCTGGGCGGGATCATCTACAAGGAATTCATCCAGATCACGCGCAACCCGGCCACGCTCGTGATCACGCTCCTGATCCCGATCATCCAGTTGATCATCTTCGGCTACGCCATCGACACCGAAGTGCGCAATGTGCGCACCGAAGTGCTTGACCTTGACAACACGCCCCAGAGCCGCGAATTCCTCAACCGCTTCAGGGCCACCGGACTGTATGACATCCGCGGGTACGTAGCCAGTGCTTCCGAGCTGGAGTCCGCGATCGTCAGCGGGCAGGCTAGCGTCGGCATCCAGATCCCGTCCGGCTACGGCCGCGAACTGTCCGGCCGGCGGCCGGCAGAGATCCTCGTGTTGATCGACGGCAGCAATAACACGATTGCCAGCCAGACGATGTCAACCGCGCAGACACTTGGCATCCGCATGTCCATTGAACAAGTGTCCGGCAGCAGCCCGGAGCAGTCCCTGCTCGTTGATGTCCGTCCGCGCTTCCTGTTCAACCCAGCGCTGCGCTCCGCCAACTTCTTCGTGCCGGGCCTCGTCGGCGTGATCCTGTTCCTCGTCACCATGTTGCTGACCAGTTTCGCGATTGTCAGCGAAAAGGAGCTCGGCACGATGGAGCAGCTGGCCGTCTCGCCCGTCAGCCGCGGTGGTCTGATGCTCGGCAAGATCCTTCCTTACCTGCTGCTTGGGATGATCCAGATGAATGTCGTGCTTTTCTTCGCGCAGTTCATCTTCAAGGTGGAGATCGCCGGCAGCCTTCCGCTCCTCGAACTGCTGGCCCTGGTGTTCGTGTTCTCCTCGCTCGGGCTGGGCCTGATCATTTCCACGATTGCCAAAACACAGCTGCAGGCGATGCTGATGAGCTTCATGATCCTGCTGCCATCGATCCTGCTCTCCGGCTTCATCTTCCCGCGCGAAAGCATGCCGCTGCCGATCTACGTGATCAGTGCATTGCTGCCGGTGACCTACTTCGTGGAGATCCTGCGTGGGGTGATCCTGCGCAGCGCCGGGATGGAAGCACTGTGGGATGAAGCGCTGGTGCTGACATGCATGGGCCTGGCCCTGCTGGCAATCGCCACGGTCCGCTTCAGGAAGACAGTGGGCTAGGGGAGGTCAGCTGTAAAGCTGACAACGGAGGCACTGCGAAGCTGTGCCATCGGAGTTGCGGCGCGAGCCGCGCAACGGAGCTACCCTCATCAGCGGTAGAAGGAGCTGAGCTAAGGAGCTGACTACACAGGCAACTTATCAATCCATTTCCTTCATCACGCTCAGGAAGAAGTAGTCAAACTCAGGCTTGTGAGCTGACCCTGTCTGGTGCGACAGTTCAACATACCAACCTTTCTCAGCAGCCAGCAAGCGGATGCGGATCACTCCATCGTCGTCAGGTTCCGTTGGATTATTGCCGTCCAGGCTATACCCCTGTTCCTGTGCTCGTTTGACAACATCAGCACTCATCGTGGCCCAGTCGCTGTCTCCGAGCGGGACCTTGTACATCACCCGGCCCTGTGACCCGGTCAGCATCATGTCCTTTGCCTGCTCCGGATGCTCAAGCAGGCTGGCGACGAGATCATGGTTTGACCGCTCCGCATCCCGGTCCTCCCACTTGATCTCGTGAGCAACACGATGAGAAATGCGGGAAATCTTCAAGCCGGCAACCAGCAGTATGCCAAGGCATGCCAACACGCTGAGTGCGATTCCTCTTTTACCTGCCAAAATTTTCCTCCTGTCCGCTGATGCTGTAGATGCCAATTGTCCATACATCACCAATTCCTGCATAGAAGAAGTGCACGAACCATTTGCCGTCTGGAGACTCCATCCTGAATACTGCACCATCTGACTCGTCACTCAGCCTTTTCATTTCCGGATCAAAGTAGTAGCCAAGGCCATCCAGTTTATTGATGAGTTGGGCTGTCATTCCTTTCCAATCATCGAGGTTGCTGCTATTAAGCACGTAACCGGTACTTCCGCCCGGACTTTGGATAGTCTCCGTGATGATGTAGTTGGGATCAACTTCAAGTAATGTCTTCAGGAACTCACCATTAGCCTGTTGCACTTGCTCACTACGTTGAATGCCTTTTGCAAGGATGATTCGTAATCCAAGAAACGACATTGCCAGAATAACGATCAGCGTGCAGATAAGAACTACCGGCTTTTTCAGTTCTTGAAAACACCTGAGACCCTTCACGCTACACTCCCGCTCCAAACTCCCCACTCCAACCGCCAACCTCCAAGCTACGATCCCCCGAACCCCAGCTTCTTCAACCTGTTCGGCTTCACATCCAGCGCGAGGCTCAGGGCCTTCACCGCATCCTTGCTGGAGAAGCCGTTTTCCTGCAGCAGCTCCAGTCGCTCCTTGAGCATTGCGTCGTCATGTTCCTCATCTTCATTCACATGCCGGCCGCTGACCGCGATGCTGAACTCGCCGGCGATCTTGATCTTCCTGAACACCGTCTCAACATCCGCCGGCCGGAACAGCACGAACTCCTCATGCATCTTCGTCATCTCGCGCCCGATCAGCACCTCGCGGTCCTCTTCAAGCAGATCGCACAGTTCCAGCATGTTGTCACGCACACGGTGTGGCGAGTCGAAGTAGAGCACCGGCATCGTGCTGTCGGCGATCGCCTTCAGGGCATCCGTGCGCTTGCCGCCGGTCTTCGGGATGAAGCCGTGGAAGGCGAAGTTGTTGTCCACGAAGGGGCAGGCCGCCAGCAGCGTCCCGAGCGCTGAGCAGCCCGGGATCACCTGCGGGATGATCCCGTTTTCGAATGCCTGGCGCACCAGCTTGCGCCCCGGGTCGCTCACCCCCGGCATGCCCGCATCCGTGATGAAGCCAACCTTGCGCCCCGCATCCACCTCATGGATCGCCTTCTTCCAGGCGCTTGGCTTGCTGTCATCCGGCAGCGAGCGCAGGTTGACGCGGCTGATACCGAAGTGGCTCAGCAGCTTGTGGGTCACCCGCGTATCCTCGCAGTACAGCACATCCAGTGTGCCCAGGATGCGCAGCTGGCGGCGCGATACATCGCCGAGGTTACCGATGGGGGAGCCGATGAGGAACAGTTCGCCGGGCATGTGAGGAATTATAGGCGCGCGGGAAGTAGATAGGTACAGGGCGTCATGGTGATAGAATACTGCGTCCCCGGACTGGCTGCATCCGCGCCTGCCGGGCATTCACGTATCTTGTAGAGAGAGTCTGCACTTGTCGAAAGAAGAAGGAATTGAGGTAGAGGGTCGCGTAATCGAGGCTCTGCGAAACGGCATGTTCCGCATTGAGCTGGAGAACGGCAATGTGATCCTCGGCTACCTGTCAGGAAAGATCCGCAAGTTCCGCATCCGCGTGCTCAACGGCGACCGGGTGCTTGTTGCTTTGTCCCCATATGACCTGAACAAGGGTCGCATCGTTTACCGCTACAAATAAGGTCTAGGCGGTCTGGCGTTCGCGCCCGCCGAAGTACAGCCAGGCCAGCCACAGGCTGAATACCACGACCCCGACTGCGATCTTGAGCGTATAGAGCACGTTCAGCGGCAGGCCTTCCTCCGGTGTCAGCGGAGTGACGAAGGCCTCGATGATCCCCGCGACCACCAGTGTCAGCGTGGTCGCCAGCACCAGCTTGCCGGCATCCCCGACTGCTTCGCGCATCGCCTCACCACGTGGCCGCAGGCCGGGGAACACCCAGGCGAAGCCGATCTTCATCCCGGCCGCTCCGGCCAGGCAGATCGCCGGCAGCTCGATTGCGCCATGTGCGGCCACTCCGGCAATGAAGTACAGCGGCAGGTTGACATCCAGGCCGGGCGGGGTGGTGAAGTACAGGAATGCGATCGCCCCCAGCATGTAGCCATTGAAGGCCATCATTATGAGCGCCGGTACCCCGCCGATGATGCCGAGCAGGAATGAGTTGAAGCCGACGCGGATGTTGTTGCTGGTGATCATGACCCACATCCCGCTGCGCTGGTCCTTCGGGATCTGGGCCGCCAGCCCGAGGTCAGCATCCTCATGCGCGGCCCGCAGGCTGGTCTGGTACTGGTTGATCATCTCCGGCCCGAGCACGGCGCGCGCCATGTCTGCATCCACCTGGCAATGGATCCAGCCGAGGAAGGCACAGACCGTCATTACCGCCGCACTGGCCAGTACCAGCCTGTGGCAGCGGCGCACGGCGCGCGGAATCTCCTCCAGCACGTACTCCAGCAGGCCAAGCCTGCGCTCCCCGAGCTTGCGGCCATAGATCACGCCATGCGCCCGGTTGCACAGTCCGCTGAGCTGCTCAACCAGCATCGGGTTGTCGCCGCGAGTGCGGAAGAGGGAGAGGTCGGAAAGGGTCTTGCGGTAGAGGGCGGGTAGTGCCGAAAGTTGTTCCTCACTGAGGCTCTGCAGTCCGCTGGACTGGATGCGGTCAAGGATCAGGCGCAGGCGTTCCCAGTCCGCTGAGCGCTCATCGAGCGAAAAATGCTGTCCGCCCTCCGGCACATTTATAATCGTATCATCTTGTCGGTTTCCCGTTCAGTTCCGGCCCTGCTGCTCTGCCTGCTGGGCCTCCTGCTCCCGTTCAATGCCTCTGCCGCGGACCAGCAGCTGCTGGGGATGCTGCGCCTGATCCCGCGCAGCCCCGGTGGACTGGCGGACCAGCCCCTGCCGCTGAAGCTATATGCCGAGGGTAACTTCTACTTCGACCTGGCCATCAGCGATGACCTGGCGGGGACGGAGTATGACGACTACATCGAACGCCGCCTGAACCTGCTCAATGCGGCCTACAGCGTGGAACTGCGCGACCATGGCCGCACCACGGACTACGACTCTCAACGGGGTGGCGAGTTCTGGGCATCCGTCCCGGCGGTGGATGGCAGCTACCACATCCCGGCCAGCCTGCTGCCGGACCACGTCTACTCATGGGCGGTGATTGCCCAGGTCGATGAGGGTGGCGGGGACATCATCAGCCTGCGCTCAGAGTCCCTGTACTTCCATACTTCCAGCGCCGGCCTGCTGCTGTCAGGCCGGGAAAGGCTCAGCCAGGATTCCCTGGCCTATGCGAATGCGCTGGCCCTGCTGGGGCGCCTGCAGCATGACGAGAACCAGGCGATGCTGCACAGCCTGCGCGGTGTCAGCAACTACGTGAACTATCCGCAGGCCACCAACAGCTACATCTGTACGGCGATCGAGCCACCGGGCAGCCGGCCCCTGCCATCCCCAGCACCGGATGAGCTGCTGGAGCTGCCCGACCTGCTGGAGCTGGGCGGAATAATGCGAGAAGCCCGCGAGCTGCACCAGTGGATCAGCAGTGGCCGTGAGGACATGGGCCAGCTGCGCAGCCTGTCCAACCGCTGCCGCCTGTTCGTGAATCGCGCCCAGTCCCGCAGTGATGACGCGCCGGAGGCCCTCGGCAGCCTGCTTGAAGCCGCCCGCCGGCTCGGCGTGGAGGAAGCACTGTCCGGGCCGGAGCGCCTGTCCCTGCTCAGCGAGCTGCTCTTGCTCGGTGACAAGCTGGTGGCCGGCGGCACCGTACGCCTGCAGGGTGACAGCCAGGCCAGCCTGTCCGACTACGCGCGCAGTTCAGAGCGGCGCCTGCGCCAGCTCAGCGACATGGACCCGGCACTGTACAATCTGCTTGGAGCCGATCGCGGGCGCTTCTGGCAGGAGTACTTCCGCAGCCAGCGAGCTGATCTTGCATTGCTGCGCGAGGAGCTGGGCCTGCCGGACAGTGGCCAGTCCCGCTCAAGTGCACTGATTTCGCAGTCAGCCGAACGGGCCAGGATGCAATTACCCGAGGCATTCGATGGTATGGAAGGGCAGCGGTACGCCGAAGCGGTCGCTGCATTTGCTACACTTTCGCCCGCCGGAGACCCGCAGAAGCTCAGGGCCCTGCTGGAAGCCCAGCTGGCCTGGATAGCAGCCGCGGTCTGGCCCCGCAGAGACTGACAACCGCCCGAACGGGGAGGCGGACCCAAACAGGAGTAACAGACAGATGTCCAAGAAGAATGGCAGCAGCAACAGCAGTAACGGCTCGAAGAAGGGCGGTTACAGCACGAAGGTCGGCCTGGCTGAGATGCTCAAGGGTGGCGTGATCATGGATGTCACGAACGCCGAGCAGGCCGTGATCGCCGAGCGTGCCGGTGCCGTGGCCGTGATGGCGCTTGAGCGCGTCCCGGCTGACATCCGCCGTGCCGGAGGCATTGCCCGCATGAGCAGCGTGTCCATGATCCGCGAGATCATGGCATCCGTCTCGATCCCGGTGATGGCCAAGTGCCGCATCGGCCACTTCGTCGAGGCCCAGATCCTCGAGGCCCTCGGTGTCGACTTCATCGACGAGAGCGAGGTGCTGACCCCGGCAGATGAGGCCTTCCACGTTGACAAGCATGCCTTCAAGGCACCCTTCGTATGCGGTGCCAAGGACCTCGGCGAGGCCCTGCGCCGCATCGGCGAGGGTGCTGCGATGATCCGCACCAAGGGTGAGCCCGGTACCGGCAACATCGTCGAGGCCGTGCGCCACATGCGCAGCGTGCAGGGCGAGATCAAGGCGCTCACCGTGCTCCCAAAGGAGGAGCTGATGACCGCCGCCAAGGAGCTGCAGGCCCCCTATGACCTCGTGTGCTGGGTCGCCGCCAAGGGCCGCCTGCCTGTGCCGAACTTCGCTGCCGGCGGTGTTGCCACCCCGGCTGATGCCGCGCTGATGATGCAGCTTGGCGCCGAGACGGTGTTCGTCGGCAGTGGCATCTTCAAGAGTGACGACCCGCAGCCGCGTGCCGAGGCGATCGTGCAGGCCGTGCTGCATTATGACAACCCGAAGAAGCTGGCCGAGGTCAGCGCCGGATTGGGTGAGGCGATGAGCGGGCTGGACGTTGCCAGCATGGACGAGCAGGACCGCATGGCCACCCGCGGCTGGTAATGGCTGCCAGGCGGACACGCATTCTCTTCCTCCTGCTTGGCTGCTGCCTGCTGCTGGCTGGTTGTCCGGCTGCAGACCATGAAACTGACGCTGCCAATCGTGGCACTGTCTCCACCGCCGGCAGCCAGCAACGCAATGTGGCAAGCAGCCCCTTCCAGCTGGAGGCATTCCCGCTGCCGGAGGGCCAGCTGCTTGGCGAAGGCCGGGTGCTGGCCAGCCAGCCTAATGCGTTTGCCGGCAATGATGTCAGTGCCGATCCCGGCCAGGCCAGCCTGGTGCAGTTCCGTCCGCGCGGGCTCGACCCCGTGCTGAACATTCCGCACAAGCTGTCAGGCACGCTCCGGGTCTGCCTGTTCTTCCCTGACAACCGCGTGATGCTCAGCCAGTCCGCCGCCGGCGGGGAACAGCCGCGTGTGCTGGTGGTTGACACCGACACGGGGGCCGAGCTGGATGTCACTCCCGCCAACCTCGGCCCACTCTGGGATGGCAGCGCTGCCCTGCCGCTGGTCGCCTGGACCGGCAAGCATGGGCTGTGCATCCATGCAGCTGGCCAGCGTGCCAACGAGCTGGTGCTCTGGCAGGGGCACAACCGTCTCGAGGAAGTGCAGAAGCTGCCCGCTGTGGTTGCCACCGGTTACCGCATGCTCGATGAAGGTGTGCAGTTCCTCGCCGTCAATTCAGGCCTCGAGCTGATGGCCTTCGACGAGGTGCAGGGGCGTATGCTGCCTGACCCGGATGGGCTGGATCTTGCCGCCGCGATTGTCAACGCGGCCGGTACTGATCAGGATGCTCCCGTCAGTTTCGCCTGCGCCGGTGAGATCGCCGTGCTGCAGACCCGCGACGGATCACACTGGGCAGTGGTTGGCAGCGAGGACCGCGAGGACTACATCGAGGTGCATGACGCCTCCGGTGAGACCCCGGAGGGCCGGCGCCGCGTGCCCGGACCCGGTGACCTGCTGGGCGGCAGTGAGGCCCAGCGCCTGCGCCGTGAAGGCGCGCAGCAGGACCCGTCCATTATTAATGAAGGGTTTGTGGTGCCGCTCAATGCGGACCATGTGGGGATCTTCGACCTGGTCTACCAGCGCCTGGTCGTGATCGGTGCGGCTGACTAAGCCTAGGCTTCCTCGCCGTCCTCGACGACATCCTCCACCTCTCCGCCGATCACCGCAGTCAGGTTGATCATCTCGATCAGGGCCTGCATGCTTTCCGCGCCCTTGTTGCCACTCTTGGAGCCGGCCCGGTGCAGTGCCTGCTCGAGGTTATCGCAGGTCAGGATGCCGTAGCAGACCGGGATCTCGGACACGGTGGACAGGCTTCCAAGCCCACGCGTCACTTCAGTGGCGAGGTAGTCGTAGTGGTCAGTTTCGCCGCGGATCAGGCAACCGAGCGCCAGCACACCGTCATAGCTGCCCTGTTCAAGCAGCCAGGAAACGGTCTGCGGGATCTCGAAGCAGCCGGGCACCCAGTAGGTGTCCATGTCGCACTCGGACATGCTGAAGCGCTCAAGCGCATCCTCGGCGCCCTCGACCAGCTGGCTGACCACAAGCTCATTGAAGCTGGCGGCTACCACGGCAACCCTGATGCCGTCAGCCACACACTTGCCCCGGAAGGTGTTTCCCATGCCGATATGCTACCATGCAGCCGTGAAATTCAGCGGCGCACGCATCATCGCCTTCGACAACGACGGCACGCTCTATCCGGCCGGCGCGGAGGTCTGCATGAGCGTGCTGGAAGCCCATCGCGTCTACGTCCGCGAGCATGGCCTGGGGTTGGAGACGCCGGACATCCGCTGGGTGCAGAAGCATATCGGGGCCGATGCGAAGGAGTTCTACTCGCTGATGATGCCCGGCCAGCCGCGCAGCGTAGTGGATGACTTCGAGGACTACTGCCTGCACCATGAGAAGGGCGCCATCGACACCCGTCCGCACCTGTATGAGGGAGCGGTTGAGCTGCTGTCAGCCCTGAAGGACGCCGGCCGTATCCTGCTGCTGGTCAGCAATGGCAGCCCGCGCTACCTGAAGCATATCTGGGATGCCGCCGGCTATGGCGCATGGTTCTCGCAGATGTACCCCTATGGCCCGCCGGACTACGGCACCAAGGGTGAGCGCCTGAAGCTGGCGCATGAGGACTGGGGTGGGGGAGCGGCCGTGATGATCGGTGATCGCCGCAGTGACTGGGATGCCGCGCAGCATGCCGGGCTGCCCTTCATCGGTTGCCGTTATGGCTACGGCGAGGACAGTGAGTTGTCAGATGCCGACCATGTGGTTGACGACATCAGCGAGTTACGGGATGTGCTTCTCTAGCAGGGAGCAGATAGCTGAAAGCAGAGAGCCGAGAGCAGCAAGGTGTAGCCAAAAATGAACCGTAGCGGCGTAATCCCATGCAGTAGGGTGGCGGTACTACCGCCACCGGGATGGGGTGTTACCCAATCCCTACTTCCAACAAGATTCGAAAATCTTGTCCCTTCTTCCCCACACCGTATAATCCGCCTGTGCGCTATTCGCTAACAATCCTGTTCCTTCTCCTGCTGACCGCTGCAGCCTTCGCGCAGTCCGACAAGCCGGAGCGCCTCAAGGTGGACACCTACCACTTTGCCTTCACCTTCGAGCCGGGCTGCGTGGTGACCTACAGCGCAGGCAGCAATGGTGCCACCGGCATCCGTTTCCCCAAGGGTGCTTCCACGACTGACGAGCCGCTCTACCGCGTGCTGGTCTATGGAAAGGATGAGTACCTCGTGTCCCTCGCGGAGGCCCGCGACAGCGGCATCACGCCCCCCGAGGAGCAGTTCCTCAAGAGCTCCGCCTTTGCCACGCCGGCTGCCTGGGATGCCCAGTTCACGAAGATCATGGCAACGCATGACCGCGAGGTCAGCGGCCAGGCCACGATCAAGCTCTCCGATGGCAGCAGCCGCTCTGTGCCGTACTTCGCCTGGAGCCGCAGCATCGGCAGCAAGACGCACTACGCGGTGATGTACGTCACCATCCATCGCGAGGCCTTCATCGCCGTGCAGGTGGAGGGCTCCAAGCCCTTCACTGATGAGTCAGTCAAGGCACTGACAAGCTCTCTTGAGCTGACCGTTGCGCCTCCTGCCCCAGCTCCCGCCGGTTAGGGCTTACTGCCCGAGCGCTGCCAGTTCGTCGTCAATCGCCTTGCGGTATCTCGCAGTCGCTTCCCCAATGCTCTCAGCCGTGCTGCCGGCCACGATCGCGCCGATCATCAATCCACCCGTGCCGACGCGCACCAGCCACTTCGTGTCATCTGTGCTGATGTGCTTCTGGGTCGGCACCAGCAGCGGTGCATCGACATACTCCTGCAGGATACGCAGGCGGCGGGCATCGTGGTAGCTGAAGGGCTTGCCATAGTCTTCAGGTTTCGTGATGCTGGCTTCCACCATGAAGATGCGGTTGCGGTTGGCACCGCGCGGCCAGTACACATGTGACATGAAGAAGGCCGGCTCCACGAAGCCGTCAAAGCTGTCAAATGCCACGACCAGTTTCTGCTTCAGCTCCAGGAACCATAGCGGCATGTGCTGCGTATAGATGTCAACGAAGCTGATGCCGATATCGAACAGCTCATCCATCTCCGCACGCGTTGGCAGATTGGCAATGTCCGCCCCCGGCATCAGCCCGACCTCACAGTCCACCGCTTCGCAGATCGCGCGCACCGTTGCCTGTTCCTCGTTGAAGCTGCCAAAGCGCGTGCCGCTGGCGCGGTGTTCCACGTTCATATGCAGCTTGATCGCATCCGCGCCACTGGCGGCTGCGGCCTTGGCCATCTCGATGTCATTGCGCGGCAGGCTGACGATCAGTTTCATCGCGGCTCATCCCTCACAGCGTGATGGCAGCATTCTACTGCCCGTCGCGCAAGAGCCTGTCCGTCACCTGCTTGCTGCGCTCCACGCCGGGCTGGTCATAGGGGTTGATCCCGAGCCGGATCCCGAGGCAGGCGGTGGTGTGCATCCAGAGCTGCAGCAGGCTGCCCAGCGCCTGCTCATCCAGCCTGTCCAGTTCCAGCTCGGCGACGGGGCAGCCGGCGGATTCCAGCGTTGCCAGGGTGCCACGGCGGCTGGCTTCCAGCAGGGCATGCATCGACTGTCCGGCGATGTGCTCGAAGCCTGCGGGCAGCCGTTCGCTGCCGCGGTTGACTGACATGTCGAACTGCGGCTCATTGCAACTCAGGAAGCAATATGCATTGTTTGCCGGGCCGTCCAGGAACAGCTGGTTAAGGCTGTGCTGGTCCGAAGCGCCGCGCGCCACCAGCGGGTTCACGCCGATGCGCTTGCCATCCGGCAATGTGCGGCCGGTTGACTCCGCTATCAGTTGTCGCCACCAGTCGCCAAAGCCCAGCAGCAGGTCGCCGTAGCAGTACAGCACCGCATTGGCAATCCCGTCCGCGAGGAGCAGTCCGCTGAGCTGCCATGCCGGATTGTCAGCCAGCGCTGTTCCTTCCAGCAAGGTAGCGGTTTCAGCTGCGGCCTTTGACAGCGCAGCGATATCCAGTCCGGCAAACGCCAGTGGCAGCAGGCCGGCCGCCGTGAACATGCTGAAGCGTCCGCCGGTATGCGCCGGCAGGGCAATCCGCTCCCAGCCATGGCGATCGGCCAATGTGCCCAGCGGGTTGTCATTGTCCAGGCAGCACACTGCCACCTGTGGGCCACCGGCATCGCCGGCGTCAAGGAACTGCAATGAGGCTGCCAGCATGGCCACGGTCTCCAGCGTGTTGCCACTGCGGGAGACCGCCAGCACGCTGCAGCTGGCCGGGTCGACGCTTTCCAGCACGGTGATCATCGTGGCCGGGTCCGGGTTGTCCATGAATTCCACGGCGCGCATGAGCCGGCTGTCCAGTTCCAGCGCACGATAGACGGCACGGGCACCGTTGATGCTGCCACCCATACCGATCAGCAGCAGCTCTGACGATCCAGCTGCCAGCAGTCGCGCGGCCTGTTGTATCTGTTCAATTGAATGTGTTTCGGATGGCAGTCCACGCCAGCCCATCAGGGCCGCATCGCCAAGCTCCGCCTGCTGCCGGTCCAGCAGCGTTGCCAGAGTTGCTTCCGCATCGAACCCGGTTGAGTCACCGGTCTGTGACAGGCGCAGGCTCAGCCCCGGCAGCCTGTACTCAGCCCCGGCCGGCATCGCTCTCCACCGCTGCATCCTCGCCTATGGATCCACCTGGCTCAGCGTCAACATGCTTCTTCCTGCGTCGTCCGGCGCTGTCGTCTGCCAGTGCCGCGCGCGGGATCCACAGCAGGTTCGTCAATACAGCCACCCCGAGCAGGCCAAGGAACCAGCCCTGGAAGTCCCTGTGGATGTCGAGCGTCACATTGCCACGCATCAGCTCCGGGAAGCCGCTGATGTGGCGGCTGAGCTGGTTGTAGAAGAACACGTCATTGAGCCGCATGAAGCGGTCGTCTACGAAGCTCTGCAGTGTCAGCCAGTAGCCGAAGCCCCAGTACAGGCACATCGCCCCCAGCGCGCACAGCCAACGGGGCAGGGGAGTGAACCAGCGCAGGACCAGCGTCAGGTTTGTTGCCACCTGGATCGTGAGGAAGGCCAGCAGCCAGCGCTGCAGCAGCGTCAGCGGGATGCTGATGCCCTGGGCGGCGCTCAGTTCCGGGTAGCGATGCAGGTAGATCATCGGGACCAGCAGCGCAAGTGCGGCGATGAACTGCGTCGGTGTGCTGCTCAGCCCGGCTGCCAGCCGGTTGAACGGCCTGTCCGGCCAGCGCTTCTCCCACGCTTCCTTCAGGGCCGGTTCGGCCAGCAGTGTCAGCAGCATCACACCGACGGTCGCGCCCTCGATGATGAACATTAGCGTGGCCAGCAGGTCGAAGGTGCTCAGTCCGGGGCCGTAGGGGCTCAGGCCCTTCTCGCCGTTGATCTTCAGCATCGTCAGCTGCAGGATCAGCAGGGCAGAGATGCCGACGAGCATCCACAGGAAGCGGTTCTTCAGCTGCAGGACGATCAGGCGTTCGAGGTCGCTCAGGAGCGATCCCTTCACCTGTGGCTTGTCATCCTTGCTAATGCTGGCCTCCGCGCCGTCCCCTAGTCGTTGAGCAGGCTGAAGAGCATCTTGAAGTAGCCCTGCAGGAAGCTCACGAGGATCAGCGCAACGATTATACCCAAGATGATCGTCATCGCCGGTCCCGCCATCTTCGCCGAGTTGGCGATCTTGTACTTGGCGTCTTCCTTCAGGTACTTGGCGGACTTAAGCAGCATGTCGTCTATCGAGCCGCTGGCTTCACCTGCCCCGACCAGGTTTGTCATGATCGCCGGGAAGGCCGGCTGGCTGCGGATGCACTGCTCGATGGTGCTGCCGTTCTTGATGCCGTAATACAGGTTCTGCACGGCGCGGTCCACCAGTGGGTGCTGCACCACCGGCATCGTGGCTTCCAGGCCCTCGAGGTAGGGCACACCCGCGCGCGTCATCATGCCGAATGTCTGGCAGAAGCGCGCCACCGCCAGCTGGTGCATGATCCCGCCGAAGAAGGGCACGATCATCGCCACGTAGCGCACCATGTTCTGGAAGAAGCGGAAGCGCAGCGCCAGCCAGAACAGGAAGATGCCGGCCACCACCTTCAGCAGGATCACGCCGATGGTGTTCTGCATGAAGCCGAGGAAGGCCAGCACGAACACCGCGCCGATCGCAGTCGCCGTCACGCAGCCGGGGTAGATCATCGCGTTTTGCAGCGTGCGCTTGAGGTCGGCCTCGTCCTCGAAGAACTCAGCCAGCAGGGCGAAGGCGTACTCCAGGTTGCCGGTTTGCTCCGCACTGCCGACCACGGCCGGCACCACGCTGTGGAACATCGTCTTGTACTCGCGGAATCCGTCACTCGCCGGCTGGCCGTTGCTGACCATCGCCGCGATGTCATGCATCGCATTGCGGAAGTGGAAGGGCCCGGTCTTGCCCGCCATGTCGAGTGCGCCGTCCAGCGGCATCCCGGCATGCAGCATGGCTGACAGCTCGCGGAAGGCCATCGCCTGGGTCTGGGCATTGACTCCCGGTGCCGCGGAGCGCGTAACGCTGTGGGACATGGATTCTGAGTATATCGTCTAAAATCAGCCCCGGTTGACCAACGGCAAAGGAGCACGGGATGCGCGAAGCACCATCGGACAACATCTTCGGCAAGATCCTCAGGGGTGAGATCCCCAGCTGGGAGATCTACAGCGACGAGCATACCTACGCCTTCCTCGATATCTTCCCGCAGTCGTTGGGCCATACGCTGGTGATCCCGCGCAGCTATTCATTGCATCTTGGCGAGGCGACGGATGCCGAGGTCAGCGCCTGCCTGGCCACGGTTCGCAGGTTGCTGCCGGCTGTGCGTGATGGCGTCAAAGCCGGCGGTGCCACCGTGCTGACAAACATCGGTGCTGAAGCCGGCCAGACCGTACCCTACCTGCACTGGCACATCATTCCGCGCAGCAAGAGCGATCATGTCAGCCTCTACAAGCCGGGCGAACAGCTGCAGTCAGCGGATGCCGAGCGCATCCAGCAGGCAATCAGGGCGCTGCTCTAGCCTGGCCTGCATATGGGACAATACCTGTCCTTTCACCTACAGATAGCGATCCTCAAAGGCACGGATAGATGGAACAGTCACCTTATTTCTTCCCGAGACTGCCCGAGATCTCGGTAAATCCTGATGGCGAGCTCATGCTTGCCGGGCATCCCGCACACTCGCTCGTGGAGCGCCATGGTTCGCCGCTGGTCGTCATCCTCGAGGATGCACTGCGGCGCAACTGCCAGGCCTGGATGCACCCCGCTGCCAACGGCATCCGCTTCCGCATGTATTACGCCTCAAAGGCATTGCTGACGACGGGATTGGCAGCACTGATGCACCAGGAGGGGCTCGGCATTGACGTGGTCTCGATGGGTGAGATGGCAACGGCACTGGCCGGTGGCGTACCGCCGGAGATGGTTCTGATGCACGGCAACGCCAAGGACCGCGCTGAGCTGGAGTACGCCGTGGAGCAGCGGGTCGGGCGGATCGTGATTGACAACCTAGAGGAGATCGGCCGGCTGGCCGAAGTGGTGCGGGCCGCCGGCATCCGCCAGAAGGTCTTCGTGCGTGTCACCCCCGGTATCCGCCCCAGCACCCACCGCTATGTGCAGACAGGGCAGCAGGACAGCAAGTTCGGCTTCAACCTCGAAGGCGGACTGGCCGAGCAGGCGGTGCAGCAGGTGCTGCAGCATCCCGAGCTTGAGCTGGTAGGACTGCATTGCCATATCGGCAGCCAGGTGCTGGAGACCGAACCCTTCGTCGCCGCCGCCGGTCGGATGCTCGAGTTCTATGCCCATGTGCAGCAGGAGCTCGGGGCACCACTGGATGAGCTGAACCTCGGCGGCGGGATCGGCATCCGCTACAAGGACAGCGATGCGCAGATGGATGCGGCGAGCCACATGGCGCGGCTGTACGAGTTCGTTGCCAAGTGGTGCGGCGAGCATGGCATTGACTGCCCACTGATCTGTGATGAGCCGGGCCGCAGCATCATCGGCGAGACCGGCGTGACCCTCTACACCGTGCAGTCCACCAAGCGCATCGAGGAAGTGCGCAACTATGCGAGCGTGGACGGCGGCATGACTGACAACCCGCGTTTTGCGCTGTATGAGGCGCGCCATCCGGTTGCGCCAGCCATGCGCATGCTGGACCGTCCCGATCAGCTCTGGAGCGTTTCTGGCAAGTGCTGCGAAACAGGTGACATGCTGATCCACGATGTTGAGATGTGCGAGCTGCATGCCGGCGACCTGCTGGCATTCTTCAGCACGGGGGCCTATACCTGGAGCATGGCGAGCAACTACAACCGCGTGACCCGGCCTGCCGTGCTCTTGCTCGGGAAGGACAGGGAAGGGCTGCTGGCGCGACGGGAGACGGTCGAGGACCTGCTCAGCCTGGACAGCGTCCCGGACTGGCTGCGCTAGCCGGCGCTCTTCCGCCGGACTGCCTCAGCCAGACGCTTCGTCCAGTCGAGGGTCTCGTCCTCGTGCTCCTCGACGATGCCGTCCACCATGTGGTTCTCGATCACGAGCTCGGCCCCGCAGTGCCGCAGGCGCTCCTCGAGCATCTCGACGGCAGTGCAGAAGTCCGGCCAGGCGCTGTCCCCGGGACCGAAGGCCGCAGCCAGCTTGCCACTGAGCTTCATTGACTCAAGCTGGTCGTAGAAGGGCAGCATGTCCTCCTGGATCATCTTCGGCTCGTAGGTCGGGCTGCCGATGATGAGCAGGTCATAGTCATCCAGGATCTCTGCCGTGACATCCATCACGTCGCGCACGTCCGCCTCTATGCCGGACTGGCTGAGTCCGTCGCGGATGTAGCCCGCCATGGTCTCAGTGTTCCCCACGAAACTGCCGAATACGATGATTGTCTTCATGGATGCGTCGCCATCACTGGCGTAATCCCGCTAGGGAAGGGAGGAATATCGGGCGGGCGAGATTCGAACTCGCGACCTCTACGTCCCGAACGTAGCGCTCTGCCTGACTGAGCCACCGCCCGAAGGGAAAAGAATTCTACCACGGATAACACAAAGTCCAAGTGCTGATTCGGCTTAGCTGCGGAGCAACCGCTTGCTAGTCAACAAGCATGGCGTGCCGGGTACCAAGGCGGCCCTCGGAGATGAACTCCTCAAAGTCCTCCGGGTCCAGCAACTGGCTGAGGGTGTGGTAGTAGCGGACCTGGATCTGGGGTTCGCTTTGCCGCAGCAGATCGATCATGTGGTCGAAATCCGGTGGACGACCCTCCAGGATGTCCACAAAGTTCTCGAGCTGGATGACTTCGAGATCCAAATTGACGACCGAAGTGGAAGTACCTTCAAAGTTTCGCGAGCGCGTCAGGCATAACTTCAGGATGTCCAGCTTCTTCTGCCGGAAAGCCGCCAGGCCGAGGCGTGACGCGGCGTAATGGCCCCAGTGGCCGTCTACTTCGAGGCAACGCAACACCTGTTCCTCGACGAGATCCTCGAAGGCGGACAGCGCCACGGTTCGGCAGATCACATCCTCCATGCAGCTTGTGCGGTAGTAGCTCAGGCGGGCTGTCAGTGCCACCTTGCGGCTCAGTTCCTTCGCGGCAATCCCGAATCGCCTGGTATCGAAACCGACCTGCGACATGACTGCCAGGATATACCAACCATTTGAATCCTGGATGCGTTCGCGCGGCCAGCGACTGAGGAGGTCCTTGGTCAGCTCCAGTAGGCCGTCCACATCCCCCCTGCATATCGCTGCAAAAGCCAAGCTTCTGATAAGTCGAATATCGCTTATCTGCTGGCCCGGATCACCTGTTTCCTCGTCCCCTGTCACGATTAGTCAGATTATACATAAATTAAATGAATTGTGTGTTTCTGGACGATTTCAATTTTCCCAAAGTACTGGCACTGCTTGCATTTGGACAGCCAGACTTATTGCAGAGTTACAGGGGTATAATGGCTCACTGACATGACCAAGCACTCCGAAGGCGGCAGGAAGCCGCAACGGGACGATCAGGAACGCAACCAGCTTCCTCCTTCCCAGGATGGCAGGATCGATTTCGACGATGCCCTGCTGAAAATCAGAATCTCAGGTGACCAGGAAAGAATTCGCCTGTTCCTTGAACTCTCCCGTACCCCCGGCCTGACACTGCTCAACCGCAGGCAGCTGCTGCTGTTCGCGGACCGCTACCTGCTCAGTGACAAGTCCGAGGTGATTAGCGGGCTCGACAAGGTGCTCAGTGCCATCGTCGAGCAGGCTGAATCAGACACCCTGACCGACAGGGTGCTGGAGCTGCTGACCAAGATCCAGGCATTCTGTCCCGCTGACAGGCTGATTCCGGCACTGCCGGTACCGCTTGAAGTGGTGCTCAACCGCGTGCTGGGACGGGACAGCCATGTGATTGCCACAAGGGTGACGATCATCGAGGCGCTCAACCGGCTGGAGGAGGATGACCGCACCACTGCCGTCATCAACCTTGCCACGCTCGGCCTGATGCTGCATCCCTTCGACCGCGAGATCCTCAGCCGCCGCTACAACGGCAATATCCTCAACGGCAGCTATGGGCTGGCGCGCCATGACCTTGATGTGTTGTGCGAGCTATTCCCGGATGACGCCGGCTTCCACGGCGACCGCATCGACGTGATGACCCGCCAGGATGACTACGACGCCGCGCTGGACGCCATCGAGGAATTCAGCAAGCGCTTCGAGCTGGACACCGAAATGCTTGCGCGCCGTGCCGATGGCCTGTACCAGCTTGGGCGCAACACTGAAGCGCTGACGGAATATGACGACCTGCTCAAGCGTGATCCGGAGAACACCGAGATCCGCCTGTCGCGCATCCGCGTTTATGAGCAGCTCGACTTCTTCGAGGATGCCAACGCTGACCTTGAAAAGGTGCTGGAGGCAGAGCCGAGCAACATGGAGGCCCGCCAGCTGCTGCGCAGCATGCAGATCCGCAAGCAGGGATACGGCATCGAGGACGACCTCTATTCGCTGTTCCTTCGCGGCGACGATTCCAGCTTCATTGGTGACATCAAGATCCCCGAGGCCCGCTTCACCGACATCGGCGGGCTGTCCGTTGCCAAGCAGAAGATCCGCGAAACGATTGAATACCCGCTGAAGTTCCCCGAGATCAGCAAGAAGTACGGCAAGGTGGCAGGCGGCGGGCTGATGTTCTTCGGCCCTCCGGGCTGCGGCAAGACCCTGCTGGCCCGGGCGGCAGCCGGCGAGTGCGGCGTGACCTTCATCAACGTCAGCCTGGCCAGCGTGCTCGACAAGTGGGTCGGCAACTCGGAGAAGGCGATCAGCATGATCTTCTCCGCCGCCCGCAAACATGCCCCGAGCATAATCTTCCTCGACGAGATGGACAGCATCGGCGGCAGCCGTGCCAGCTTCCAGGCCGGCTGGGAGAAGAAGCTGATCAGCCAGCTGCTGACTGAGCTGGACGGCATTGCCAGCCGCAACGAGAATGTGATGGTGCTGGGCGCGACCAACGCGCCCTGGGACGTGGACTTCGCGCTCAGGCGACCGGGCCGGCTGGGCAACCTGCTGTTCATCCCGCCCCCGGACCTCACCAGCCGTGAGGAGATCTTCCGGCTCTACCTCGGCAAGAAGCCCTTTGTCAGTGATGACATTGACGCAGCAGAGCTGGCGCGCCGCACCGAGAAGTACAGCGCTGACAGCATCCGCCAGCTGGTGGAGAATGCGGCGGCGATCCCCTGGCGCGAGGCCATCAACGGCGCCGAACCGCGTCCGCTGTCAATGATCGACCTGGAGGAGAGCCTGAAGACCATCGGGCCGGACCTCGCCGAGTGGGAGAAGCTCGTTGTCAGGTACGAGGAGTTCGCCAAGCAGAGCATGCAGAAGAGCGGCATCGGCTTCCGCTCGGCGCAGCAGCGCGGGCAGGAGAAGTAGGGAGGCCAAGCCATTGGCTTGGCAGTCAACAAGTCACATAGTCAATAAGTCAACAAGAGCAGCTTGCGGTCATCCAACGTCAAGCTGATTCTCTTAATAACTCGCTGACTCTTTGACTACTTGACTCATTGACTCAATTGACTATAAAAAAGGGAGCGCCACTGGCACTCCCTTTCATGTAACTCCGACTAAGCATTACTCCTCGAAGGCGTTCTTCTCGAGGTTCTTGCGCTTGCGCTCGATCATGTCGTCGCTGGAGCCGCTGCTCTTCTCCTCGCCGGCTTCCTCGCCATCCTCGGCGGGGGCCTGCTGCTGCTCCATCTGCGCCTGCTCCTCCTCGCTGGCAATGATCACCGGAAGCTGAAAGCCGTTGTAGATCACCCATTCCATCTGGTAGGTCTCATCGAACTTCTCATCCGGCATGTCCTCACCACTGAGGCTGGCCGCCATTGCATTCGGGTCGTAGGGGCGCACAAGCGTCACGAGCAGCTCGTTGTTAGTCGGCCACTCCATGATCTGGTCGAGGATGTCGTCAAAGTCCTGCTTGGTGATGTCGATGATCGGGCCCATACCGAACAGGCTGCGGCCCTTGCCACCGAGCGGTGCCATGCTGACGAGGTCGCCTCCGCCATGCACGATCAGGGTCGTGTTCCCGCTCGGGAAGTCCTCCGGCACGGTCAGGCTGAATTCGCGCCACACCGGGTCGGTGCGGTAGGGCTGCAGCTTGACCTTCACGCGGATGGTCTCGCCCGGGGCGAACTTCGGCACCTGGTCCATCGGGTGGCCACTCTCGAACATGATGCCGCCCGGCATGCCTTCCTCACCCTGCGGGTTCTCCTCCTCGCCGGGCTGCTGGCTGGGCTCGAAGTTGCCATTGAGCGCTTCAAGCGTTTCCTCTACACTGCTGTCCGAGGCTGGGGCTGATTCCTCACCGGCCTCCGCCTCCGCCTCGCCGTCCTCCGAGATGATCTCGGCGTTGTCAATCGAGGCGTTGATGCGGTTGCGGGTGATCTCCATCATCACGTTCAGGCGGGTGATGTCGATGTCCCGGTAGATGTTGTTCTGCAGCAGGTTGGCAAGCGGCATGATGTCGAAGGCGCCGTCGCCGATCACATCCATGTCGTTGCTGTAGTAGTTCACGCGGCGCAGCGGCTCACGCAGGCCGGTGCCCTCCACGTGGTAGCTGAGCTTCATCGTACCCTTGGGCTGGCGGTCCAGCACTTCGGCGGCCGCCTGGTTGACGGACATCGCAAGCAGGATCGGCGTCCAGTCCGGGTGCTTCATCACCTCGAACTCGAAGCTCTGGTCCTTGCCGGTGTCGATGTCCTTGATCTTGACCTTGACGGGGATCATGTCCGGCATCACCTTGAAGGTGCCGCCGCAGGCCGCACCGTGGTCCTTGGTCATCGTGCCCAGCGTCGGCTCGAGCCGCACACCGTCCTTGAAGGCACGCTCGATGCTGCCGTAGGTCCAGGTGATGTAGGCCTTGCTGATTGGCATGTTGGTCGGGCCGGCCTGGAAGAAGGGGTGGCCGAACATCAGGAAGCGGCCCTTGTCGTCACTGTAGGTAACGGTGCCGATCGCCTGCATCTCGATGTCGCCGGTCACCAGCGACGCGGCAACCGCATCGCCACCGACCAGCGGCGGGCCCGGCTTGTCCTCGTCCAGCAGCAGGCCGTTGCCATCGCTGTCCTGGCGCAGGAACAGGCCTTCGCCGGCGCCGCTCCCGCCGGGCTTCTCGATCAGTTCGAGGTTGCTGCCCAGCATGGTGCGCATCTGGTCCTCGTAGAGGCTGAACACCTTGTGGTTGATGCCGCTGACATAGACCGGCGTGGTCGCCAGCACGGCCTCGTACTGGTGGCGTCCCTCACGTTTCGCTTCCTCGTTGAAGGCGATCGCGTCCTCGAGGTTGTCCACGTAGCTGACCACGTTGCCATCCTCATCAATCGGGATGCCGCTGTTCTCAGTCTCGGGCAGTACGGTGTTGTCCAGGTAGTCCGGCTCGTCGATGTCGGGCAGTGCCGCCATCATGGAGCTGATCGGGGTCACACCGCCGACATGGGTGTCGGTGAAGGGGATCGCAGCACTGACAGCTCCCAGCAGCTTGCCGTCGATGTAGACCGGGCTGCCGGAGTAACCGCCGGCGATGCCGTTTGAGTGGTCGACCACCGGTCCGGTGAAGTGGGCGAGGATCAGCGGTCCGCCGTCGAAGCCGCCGTCGGGGATCAGTTCGATCACCTCGACGTCGAATTCCTCGATCTTGGTTCCCCGGATCACGGTCCGGGCGGTGCCCTTCAGTCCCGGTTTGAGGTCCTTGAGGTCAAACACGGGGATGTCGAGCGTATTGTCTCCTGCGAATGCACGACCCATCAGTGCGAACACTCCGAGGGCCACCAGTAGGAGTACTTTCTTCACTATTACACCTCTCGCTCGGTCATTGCCGACATGCAGCCGCGCGGGCTGCCATACAGCTATACATTATGACTGCTTACCGGATCTACAGTTCAATCTGATTATTCCCTTCAATCAGGTTCCCATGTCATAGCTGCTCAGGTACTTCTCCTGCTCCTCGGTCAGCTTGTCGATCGAGAAGCCCATCGTCCGAAGCTTGAGCTTTGCTACCTTTTCATCGAGATCTCGGGGCATCACATAAACGCGGTTCTCCAGTTTGGAACTGTGCTTAGCGATATATTCAGCGGCCAGTGCCTGGTTGGCGAAGCTCATGTCCATCACCGCAGCCGGGTGACCCTCTGCAGCGCTGAGGTTCACGAGGCGACCCTCGCTGATCACGCGGATCCTGCGGTTCGGGCTGAGCTCATGCTCAACCACTTCAGGACGCACCGTGCGGCTCTTGCGGGCCAGCTTGCGCAGGGCCTTGATGTTGATCTCAACATCGAAGTGCCCGCTGTTGCAGACCACCGCACCATCCTTCATCTTCCTGAAGTGCACGGTATCCAAGACATTGATATTGCCGGTCAGCGTTACGAAGATATCGCCCAGCGGGGCGGCTTTTTCCATGGTCATGACCTGGAAGCCATCCATCACGGCCTCGATCGCCTTTGTGGGGTCGATCTCGGTCACGATCACATGCGCTCCATGGCCGCGGGCCCGCATCGCCACGCCGCGTCCGCACCAGCCGTAGCCAGCCACCACCATCGTGCGGCCGCAGAGCAGCAGGTTGGTGGCGCGGATGATGCCGTCGATCGTGCTCTGGCCGGTGCCGTAGCGGTTGTCGAACAGGTGCTTGGTGTCCGCATCGTTGACCGCGATAACCGGGAAGGCCAGCTTGCCGTCCTTCTCCATCGCGCGCAGGCGGATCACACCGGTGGTGGTCTCCTCCGTGCCGCCGACGATGTTGGGAATCAGGTTGCGCCGCTTGGAATGCAGGGTGTTGACCAGGTCGCAGCCGTCATCCTGCGTCATGGTCGGCTCGAAGTCGAGCGTGGAGTTGATATGCCTGTAGTACTGCTTGTTGTCCGCGCCGTGTACCGCGAAAACGCTGATTCCGTGGTCCTTCACGAGGTGCGCGGCGACTTCATCCTGGGTGGACAGCGGGTTGCTTGCGCACAGTCGGATATCAGCGCCGCCGGCCTTGAGCGTGATCGCCAGGTTGGCGGTCTCAGTCGTGACATGCAGGCAGGCTGCGATGCGGTGTCCCTTCAGCGGCTTGCTCTTCTCGAAACGGGTGCGGATCTGCTCGATCACGGGCATTTCGGAAGCTGCCCATTCGGTGCGCCGGCGTCCTTCGGCGGCAAGCGCCGTGTCCTTCACGTCGCAGGGCAGGGACTGCATCGGGCGGGGAGTGCTCATCTGAATAATCCTTGGCCGGAATTGGACTGCCAGTCAGTCCGGGCTCAATTGTACCTGCTGAGATTCTAAGCCGCCTGCCAGCGCCATGCCCGCCGCAAGCCCGGTTTTGCTGCAATATAGCCGTTAGTTAACCGCCCGGAACTGAAACAGGCAGGCACCCAACTGCGTACATACCAGCATGTCCCTGGACCCGACGCAAGGAAGCAGCACTGCCGTTATACTTGCGCCTGAGTCAGGGGAAACCGCGATGAGTGAATTCGCCACACAGTCTGCACAGGCCGAGGCATCGGAGGATCGCTATTCAGATGACGCGATCATCCGCCGCTGCCAGGCCGGCGACTGGTCGGATTACGACCGGCTGGTGGAGCGCCACCGCCGCATCGTATGGGCGGCGATCGACGCGGTGATCGACAACAAGAGCCTGATCCCGGACCTCGTGCAGGAGTCCTTCATCCGGGCCTACCGCAAGATGGACACCTACCAGTTCAAGAGCAGCTTCTCGTCATGGATCTTTCGCCTGGCGCGCAACCATGCGATCAGCTACCTGCGCAGCAAGGCCGCCAAGCTCAAGAGCACGAGCATCGATGACGACAGCGATGACAGCACGCCGATCAGCCAGCGCATCGCCGGCGGCAGTGAACCCGCCGAGGAGTACGAGCGGATGGACATGCGCCGCAGCCTGGACCAGATCCTTGCCCAGCTGCCGGAGCATTACCGCGCCGTGCTCAACCTTTACTACATCCAGGAACATTCATATGAGGAGATCGCCCAGATCCAGGACATCCCTCTGAACACAGTACGCACACACCTGAGACGAGCCCGCCAGAAGCTGATGGAGCTGACTGGCCAAGGAGGATGGCAATGACACCATTCACGGAAGACGACTTCATGGACAACAGCCCGCGTACGCGGGACAACGAACTGCGCAACCGCCTCGAGGGCCTGCGAGACGAGCGCGAGCACATCGCGCCGGGCAGCAGCCACCGCTTCGAGGAAGTGCTTGAGCGCTACCTTGCCGGTGAGCTGAGTTACGACGAAGCCGGCATGATCGTGATCGACCTCGACCTCGATGAGGGGCAGGAGCGCGTCTGGCAGTCCCTGCGCAACCTCGAGGAGAGCCTGATCGTGCGCGCCGACGTGTCCAGCCAGCTGGACTGGCTCAGCCAGCGCGTGCGCGATGCGGTTGAGAACAATGAGCAGGTGCGGATGTGGCTGCGAGAGATCAGCCGCGGCGTGCTGACCTTCCAGGTCTGGCAGGGACATGACGAGTACCAATCGCTGATCAAGTCCACGCGCCTGGCCTACATCGGCAAGTACATGGGGGTCTGCGGCGGGCTGGCAATCCTGCGCAACGAGATCAGCTGAAACGGCGGCAGGCCGGTTTAGCTGCTAACATAATCCGCGCATGAGTCCCTCACTCACGACTACGTTACCGCGCGGCACCATCCTGAAGGACCCGATCCTGCTCGCCAGTGGCTGCTGCGGCTACGGCGAGGAGTACCTCCCGATCGTGCATCCTTCCAGCTATGGCGGTGTGATCACCAAGGCCGTCAGCGTCACGCCGCGGCTTGGCAACGAGGCCCCGCGCCTGCGGGAGACGCCGGCCGGTCTGCTCAACTGCATCGGCCTGCAGAACCCCGGCGTGGATGTGCTGCTCGATGAGGTGCTGCCACGGATCAACCAGCTCAACTACAGCTACATCGTCAACGTGGTCGGGCATACGGTCGATGAGTTCGCCGAACTGGTGCGCCGAGTGCAGCGGCACTGCGATGAGCAGGGGCAGGGCGGGATGATCGGCTTCGAGCTGGACCTCAGCTGCCCAAACGTTGACAGCGGCACCACCTTTGCCACCGACCTGGATGTGCTGCGCGCAGTGACGAAGGCCTGCCGGGCCGAGACCGAGCAGCTGATCATCAGCAAGATGACGCCGAATGTGACGGACATGCTGCCCTATGCTGAGGCTTCGCGGGACAGCGGTGCTGACAGCATCACGATCAGCAACACGCTCAACGGCATCAGCATTGACATCCGCACCCGCAAGAGCAACCTCGGCCGGCCCAGTGCCGGACTGTCAGGAGCTGCGATCCTGCCCGCGGTGCTCTACCACATCTGGCGCGTGCACAGGGCGATGAAGGACTACCCGATCGTCGGCTGCGGCGGGATCTGGGATGCGGACAGTGCGATCCAGCACATCCTCGCGGGTGCAACGGCGATCCAGCTCGGCACCGGCCTGTTCATGAACCCGAAACTGCCAACCGAGGTGCAGGACGGGCTCATGCGTTACCTGGCTGAACAGAACGAGCCGGACCTCGACTCCATCCGCGGTACCTACGAGTACTGCTGAAGCCGGGCCCGGCCCGTTGTCAGTTCATTGCTAGTTGCTTACCGTGCCGATATCGGTCAGGGTCGGGGCGGGCAGGCGAACCGTGACGCGGAAGGCGTCACTCGGGATGCCACGGCTGACAACCACGATGTCACCATTGCCGGCACCGACGGGCACCGTGGCCTGGATCTCGGTATCAGTCCAGTTGACGATGCCGGCCGGTACTCCGCCGACCAGCACGGTCGGGAATTCCACCGCAGCATCCGGGCCGAAGTTCGTGCCCGTCACGGTGAATGAATCTCCCTCATAGAGCAGGGCAGGCGCCACCGCACCGATCTGCGGGGCCTGGCGCGCGATTATGTCATCCACGTAGTAACCGGAGCGGTGCTCGCTGCCGTCACTGTAGAAGAACCAGTTGAGCTTGACCTTCTCACCGAGCCAGTCATCCAGCCGCACACCGTTGGCGCGCCAGTCGTCCTGGCCATCGCCGGTGTAGGCTGCCAGCTCGCTCCAGGTGTCCAGGTCGGTCGTCAGGTAGACGATGCAGAAGTCGTAGCCGTCCTCGATGTCGTAGTGGTGCACCATGCCGAGGCCGGGCTGCGTTAGGTTGTCAACGAGGATCGTCGGGCTGATCAGGCTGTCACTCTGCCACGAACCGTAATGGTTGGTGTTGCGGCCGAAGAACATCACCGTGTCACCGGAGAAGCCCAGTCCGCTGCGAGTGTGCCAGTTGCCGGCGCCGTTGTTGTTCGTGATCTGCCAGTAGGGGCCGACCGCTCCCTGCCAGTCCTCGCTCCAGGGCAGGGGCAGGCCGGGGTTGGAGGTCGTCCAGTTGATGTCGACCGTCGTCATCAACCCGTCCATGTCGGTGACAACCGCACTGAAGGGGATGCCCTGGTCAAACACGATGTCACTGTTCCAGGTGGTGCTGTACGGCGCGCTCTTGTCCAGCAGGATGCTGCTGCCGTTGAGCACGAAGTCCACGCTGAACACGCCGTCGTCATCCGTCGCATCCACCGTGATGGTCTCCACCCCGGTCAGCACTGAGCCGTCGCCGGGGGTGATGCTGACAACCTGCGGCGGGCCGCCCGGCTCCTTCAGCGCGACATCATCGACCCAGAAGCCGGCGGTGCCGTTGCCGATCCGGTTGAGAGACGAGCTGTCAAGCCTGAAGCCGAGCCGGATGGTGTCACCGACGTAGGCGCTGATGTCCTCGTTGACCACATTCCAGTTGGTGTTGGTCCCGGTGTAGCTGGCGATCGTGTCCCAGTTGGCACCGTCGTCTGTAGTGACAAGCAGCTTGCAGGTGTTCTCGCCGGAGCTGACACGATAGCGCTGGAACCAGCGCACGATCGGGGCCACGCCGCCCGTCATGTCGATCGCCGGGCTGACCAGCAGGTCATGCTCATTGCGGTCGTAGCCGCTGCCCTCGGTGCCGACTCCGGCACTGGAGCTGCCGCTCGCGGCGGTGTTCTTCGATTCCCAGCGGTTGCTGCCGCCCATGTTGTAGGAGGCCCACCAGTCGATGCCGGTCTCAAAGTCGTCCCCCCAGGGGAAGCTCTGCACGCTGTTGCTGAGGTTGACCGTCACGCTGTCTGTGTCGATCTCACCCGCGCTGTCAACAGCCACCACCTTGAGGGCACGGCTGCCGTCGTAGACTCCCTGCGTGTGGAAGGTCTTCTGGTACGGGGCGGTGTCATCCGAGCCGAAGTAGGCGTCGTTCAGGTAGAACTCGACGCGGTCGATCGTGCGCCCGCCGTCCGGTGTGGCTTCAGCCGTCACCGTGATCTCGCCCGTGATGTTGTCATTGTCGGCATGGCTGGTGATCGTCACGCCGGGGGCGTTGACACTCTCCACATAGATGTCCAGCGTCATCGTGGCGCCGGGAACGGAGATGTCATCCAGCCGCACGAAGGTCTGGTTGCCGGGGTTCGGGTAATTGCTGCTGCGCGGGTTGGAGATGTTGCTGAACTGCCCGGTGTAGTCGCCGTCACTGTTGCCGTCGAACCACAGGTCGTTCGCATGCCCGCTGTTGCCGTCGTCAATCGGGTCGCGCTGCTCGGCGGCATTCGTGTCATTAACACCGCGCGCACTTTCCACGTCAACCCATTTACGGTACTCATCGCGGTTGTTGCTCTGTGAGTCATCGCAGTGCAGCACCAGCAGCCCCTCACCTGGCCGGGTGGCATCCGTCAGGATCTTCTGCATGTTGCAGACGAGGAAGTACTGGTCGCCCTGCTGCCCGTTGGTCCAGACCTTCAGCACTTCCGGATTGGTCTGGTAGGCGTTTATCGGGTAATCCTGCACATTGTCAGTGATCACCGTCGGCGTGACCCAGCCCAGCTGCACCTTGCACCATGGGTCCGGGCTCGGGACCAGCTGGTTGTTGTCATAGTTGTCAGCCATCAGGCTCCAGCGCGCCACCCCGTTCGAGGAATAGTCCGTGTCATACAGGTCCGGCAGGCCGAGGATGTGGCCGTACTCATGGCAGGTGATCGTCATCGACCAGCTGTCATTGTCGTGGTAGCCGGTCAGGAAGTAGCTGTCCACGATCACGCCGTCCACATGCGCATTGACGCCGCTCCAGCGGTGTGGATGCAGGCCGCCGCCGAACCAGACCGGCCCGGCGTAGAACACGATCAGTGTGTCAACGTAGCCGTCCTTGTCAGTATCGAACTGGCTGTAGTCAACGTCGTCATCGCTGGCCATCACCATTTCGTAGATCAGGCTGCGGGCATTGTTGGAGCTGGCATTGTAGAAGTCCTTGGTGCCGGCCGCACGGTACCAGCCGTCGCCACCTTCACCGCCGGTCGCCACCGCGCCGTCAATCTCCAGCTTGCCGTAGGACACCTGCTGGAAGTAGTCATTGGCGCTCGGCGGGGTGACCCCGGTGTTGAAGAACTTGTCGTCAAAGTAGTCAACGTCGTAGGTGTCGTAGTCGGCTGCCTGGTCACTGAAGTCGGCGCGCAGCACACACCACTGGGCCGTGCCCTCGGATGGGGCGATGCTCGTGGTCTTGGTGACGCGCGGGACCTCATATCCGAGCTCGAGCAGGTCGAAGTGGTCGATCACTCCATCGAGGTTCAGGTCAAGGCTGCGCCCTTCCTCGCCCAGCGGGTCAGTGCCGCTGACCTGGCGGCCAAGCTTCTGGCGGATATCGTTGCTTGTTGTGACACCGGGGCCGGGCAGGGGATCGGTCTCACCGAATTCCATCTCATCGAGTTGTGGCCAGATCTCCTGCCACTTCTCGAGGTTGCCGGGCTGGTCGAACCATTCCTTTGGCGGCTTGACGGTGGCGAATGCCTGGCTGCTGCAGGCGACCACGATCAGGATGGCGAGCAGGAACCTATTCATTGCCGGCCTCCCTGCCATCCACGAGGAAGTCGATTTCCTGCTTGTCGGAGTCACGCAGCATGAAGCGGTCCGTCTGCGGCTCAAGGCGGAAGTCCTTGAGGTCAAATGCTCCAAGCGGGCGGACCTTCACCGCCATCAGCAGCGGGTCGCCGTTAACGCCGTCGCCATGCCAGCGGCGGGTATAGGCGAAGTCCAGCTTGCCGGGTTCCGCGATGTTGTCGATGAAGTAGCTGTTGTCCGGCTGGCCCAGCCCACCACCGGCCTCCACCACGATCACTTCGTACAGGGCGAAGTCATAGCGCAGGCTGCCGGCGATCTGGTACAGGTCACGCGCATGCTTGCCATGCAGCAGCACGCGGTAGCTGCCGTCGTCGTAGGATTCACTGCTCAGCTGCAGGTCAAGCGTCTGGCGCAGGGCATTGTCAGACCCCTGGACCTGCTGCGCCGGTGACTGCTGGCCCTGCTGGCCACCACCACCACCGCACGCGAAAAGGAACAACATTGCGGCAAACACCACAGCAACAGCCTTCAATGCACGCATTGCACCCACCTGTGAGAAAGATTCTCCTGGCCCGTCCGGGGCGGGACAGCGTCCCGGCAAATCCCCGAAACTGACCCGCAGCC
>JAGRNR010000032.1:0-47101 GCA_020440645.1 bacterium
TTCCGACGACGAGTTCCATATATATCTGGAGAAGGTGGACAAGAAGCTGGAGGTCCACCTCGAGGACCTTGAGAAGGTCATCAAGGACAAGCAGAACGAGGTCATGGAAATCTGAGTATGATCCGAGCGGTACCCGCACAGCCCGAAAGCGCAGTGGCCGAGCTTGAGGCGGCCCTGCGGGGCGACCTGATGCCACAGCATGTGGCCGTCATCATGGATGGCAACGGCCGCTGGGGCAAGCTGCATGGCATGGAGCGCCTGGAGGGACACCACGAGGCGATCAAGGCCGTGCGGGCCACCGTCACTGCAGCGCAGGACCTGAAGCTGCCATTCCTCACGCTGTACTGCTTCTCCACCGAGAACCTCAACCGCCCGGCTGATGAGATCCACGGCCTGTTCGAGCTGTTCATGGCCGTGCTGGACTCCCAGACCGAGGAACTGCATGAGCGCCAGGTGCGCATCATCTTCAACGGACGGATGGACTGGCTGCCGGATGAACTGGCGCAGAAGTTCCATGCCGCCGTCGAGCTGACGAAGCACAACACCGGTCTCACGCTCAACCTCTGCGTGATGTACTCCGGCAGGATGGAGATGATGGACGCCATCCGCGCTGCTGCCGACGCGATTGCCAGCGGCGAGCTGGCCTCGCGCGACCTCGACGAGGAGAGCTTCCGCCGCTTCCTCTACCAGCCCGAGGTGCCGGACCCGGACCTGATCATCCGCACCTCCGGCGAGCAGCGCATCTCGAACTTCCTGCTCTGGCAACTGGCCTACAGCGAGCTGGTGTTCACCGAGGTGCTGTGGCCGGACTTCTCCCGCGCGGACTTCCTCGCGGCGCTGCTCACCTACCAGCAGCGCAACCGCCGCTTCGGTGCCGTGTGAGATGCTCAAGCGCAGCATAGTCGGATTCCTCTACGCCTTCGCATTCACCTTCATGATCGTCCAGAGCTGGCCATGGATCCTGGCAACGGTCACGCTCCTGCACCTCGTGGCCCAGTACGAGTTCTGTGCGCTGCTTGGCAACCCGCGCCGCTCAACGGTCGTGGTGCACTGCCTGTTCTCCACCGTAGTGATGGTGTTCGTCGCGCTGGCGCTGCATGGTGACTTGGAGGCGCGCTCCATCCCGGCCGTGTTCCTCGCGATCGTGACTGCCTATGCGATCTACTTCGTCTGGCAGAGTGAGCGCCACCGCGAGCAGTACGACCGCTGGGTGATGCTGCGCGGCCTGGTGCTCCTTACGTTGTCATATTCCCTGTTCGCGCATGTGGCGGCCTACGACGGCGCCTTCCCCTACATGCTGCTGCTGATCAGCTCCAGCTGGGTGGCGGACACGGCGGCGATCGTGGCCGGCAAGACGATGGGCCGCACCCCGCTGGCCCCGGCGATCAGCCCGAAGAAGACGGTCGAAGGCGCGCTCGGTGGCGTGCTGGCCGCCGGCGTGGGCTGGATGATGGCCTGGCTCATATGGCCGCATGACGGGGCGATGGTGGACTTCATGGCTGTCAACGGCCTGCGCCCCTATGCGTTGCCACTGCTGTTCGTCACCGGCGCACTGATCGCCGTGGTTGGCATCTTCGGCGACCTGACCTTCAGCCTGTTCAAGCGCAAGGCCGGCCTGAAGGACTACGGCAAGGCGATGCCGGGGCATGGCGGCTGGCTCGACCGCTTCGACTCGATGGTTCTCGTCACCCCCTTCATCTGGCTCCTGACCTACGGGATGTAGCGGAGGCCAGAATTCATTCTGGCAATAGTCTGGATAGTCAGGTTAGTTTGAATAGTGAAAGTAGTAGCGGCGTCGCCATGCGACGACTGGGAGAGAATGCCGCGAAGCAATGAGCAATGAGGCGTGAGCAATGAGACTGGCTGGCATCTTCTGCCTCATTGGAACTCTGTGGATCTCTGTGTTTGACAATCGCCCTCGATCCATATTGCCAACATAGTACCGGCGCACCCGCAGCACTTCGGTTTGACCACAGAGCCACAGAGTGCACGGAGAAGGAGTTTGCAGAAACAGAATGAGAAACAGCTGTGCAACGATATCTCACGCGCGTGATTTCCTGCCCCATTGCCACTTCTCGCGTGTTGGCGTTGCGGGGCAACGCCGCTTCCGTTTCTCATTCTGCTTCTGCTTCTTGTTCTGTGTTCTCTGTGCCTCTGTGGTTGATCTTCAATCCCGCCCCACCCCGACTTCGCTTTCACCAGTTCGCAGCGGGATACTACCGCTGAAGCGGGTAGCTCCTTCCCCTCCGTGGTATAACAGGACTGCAAGGCTTGGCTCCGTATTGTTGCTGGCGGGCAGGATATGGGGAGTGAAGTGATGGGACGTATCAATCTGATTTTGGCAATGCTGCTAATGGCTGCAGTTTCCTGCAGCACCGGCATCTTCGGCGATCAGGGGACGCCACATGAAGTCAGTTACATCGCTGAAGTGACGACCATCCCCGAGGAAGTGCACGTCGATGATACTGTGATCATCCGCTACAGGATTGCCACCGAAATCATCCATGACGACGGGATCTATGCTCTCAACGTGAATTACCCTGAACTGACGGCCGGGCTCGGTGAGATTACTCCCGTGCTGGCGGCAGACTATGCTGCGGGGGATGTCATTCCGCCGTTCAGCATCGCGAGGGATAATTACCTGGCAACGCAGCTCGTGCAGGGCTCCCGCATCTATCATGATCTGCGCGATGTCTGGCAGGAGCCATACTATTACATGCTTTACAAGGCACCGGATTTCGCCGTAGAGGATGAAATATACTTCTATCTGGGTGGTGGCGGACCGAGCTCAAACAAGAACAGGCATACATTGAAGCTGAAGGTGCGCGAATGACCAGACTGCCCCTCATTCTCATTCTGCCAACTCTCATCCTCTTCTGCGCCGGCTGTTCCTCAGGCTCAGGCCAGTACCTGGAGTATGAAGTGCCGGTTGTCAGGGAGATGGAGGTCTTCCACGAGCCGGTGCTGCCGAACTACACGGCGCTCGTGCGTTACCGCATCGGTTTCGAGACGGTCAGCATCCCCGTCGGCACTGAATTCAGCAACACGCCGCGTCCGCTGGAGGCGACAGTCTCCGAAGGGGAGATCGTACCCCTGCTGCCAGCTGTCTTCGATGGCAACGGGGACATGCCGGATTTCGCTGAGGCGTCATCCGCCTGGCAGGCGCTCGGCACGGTCACGTCCTCCGGCACGGATCACCCGGCCTACCAGTCGCCATTCATCTGGTTCCTCTACCGCGCCGCGCCGCAGGAACAGAACGTGCTCATAGACCTGAACCTCGGCAATGACGGCGGCCCCGGCAACCGCATCCACTCCGACAACATCCTCGTGCAGTGGCCGTATGACTGACCCCTCAGCGCCGCTGCAGCACCAGCACCGGGATGCGGTGCTGGATTGACAGCTCGCCCGGGAACTTCTCCGCCAGCATTTCCGCCAGTTCCTTGTCAAACGCGGCTTTTTGCTCATCTGACAACACGCCTGATGCCCCCATCCCCGCGCAGGCGAACATCCGCCGTCGCCACTGCTCATGCGTGAACTGCACCGGCGTGTCGAACAGGAAGCCCTGGATGTCCCAGCAGTTGTCAGCGGTGAAGCGCTTCAGCGCGCCGTCGAAGCCGCCGAGCTTTGAGTGGTAGGGCCAGGCCGGGTTGTATTTCAGGATCAGCTGCTCCGTTGCCTCGCAGGCAGTGCCCGGCAGCGGCAGCCAGTAGTACCACAACGTGACGAGCTCGCCGCCATCACGCAGGATGCGCTGCACCTCCGCCGTAGCCGTGTCGTGCTCAAACCAGTGCCAGCAGGCCGCTGCTGTGACGACGTCGAAGCTGGCATCGGGGAAGAATGTCTCCTCCGCCGTTGCCACCACGTAGTCCAGCGAGACCCCGGCCTCGTGATCCAGCCGGTTGGCCTGTTCGATCAGCTCATGCGAGACATCTAGCCCGGTCACATCCGCGCCGCGCCGCGCCAGCTCACGTGAGAACAGCCCGGTGCCGCAGCCGAGGTCAAGGATGCGCTGCCCGCTGCCGCCGATGCGGTAGCGCTCCAGCATGTCGTAGAGTTTCGCCGGGTAGCCCGGGCGATGGTCCGCATAGTCCTGTGCATGGGTGCCGAAGTTGACAGTCACGCATTCAGCTTAGCCGATGCCCCCCGTGCCTGCGCGGCCGCTTACTTGTCCTCGGGCAGCTTCCAGCGATCGGCGGCCTGCTCGGCGGCGCTGTTCTCCTCCACCGGCCGCTCCAGCATCTCCGCCGGCAGTGCGTTGACACTGATCGCACTGAGCACCTTGTCCGCATCCACCCCACCCGGCAGCACGGTCCATTCGGTGCGTTTCGCCTCTGGTACCGGGCGCAGGCCATAGCCGACGATCACGAGGTCCGGCTCGTTGCCATTCATGGAGACGCGGTGCAGCGAGATGTCCCCCGGCTGCGGCTTGGCGCCGCTTGTGAGGATGTTCGTCGGCTGGCCGCTGTAGGGGTTGCGCGGCGGGTTGAGCATGATGCTGTACTCGCTGAGCTGCCCGAAGCTGTCAGGGTACTGGCCGAAGCGCTCGCGGTATTCGACGGATGCACGCGCAATGTCGATCATGTTCTTCTGCACCAGGTGCTCATTGGCGGAGACATTCCACCAGCCGATCAGCCATGCCATCAGCATCGTGAACAGCAGCACGGCGGCGAGGATCGGCAGGCAGCTCAAGGGGCTGAGCTGCTTGGGCTCTTCCTTCACCTGCACCGGCTGTGTGACTGCGGTATCCATTGCGCCGCGATAGCTTAGCGGATGGCAATGGGATAGCGGGAAATTCGGGCATTGAGCAATGAAGATTGAGCAATGAGCCCGGCAAACATTGTCTGCCTCTGTGGAACTCTGTGGATCTCTATGTCAATCATGTACATTCTGCTTCTGCTCTTCCTTCGCGTCTTCGCGACTTAGCGTTATAAGCATCCTTCCAACCTGAGCTTGCTGCTGCCCGAGCGCAGCGAGCCGCGCATTCGCGAGATTCACACCCTGCTCGCCAGACTGGTTATACAAACGCTGAGTCGCTGAGACTCTGAGAAGAATACTTATATAAACCCAGCGCCCCAGCGTTAAACAGAACCGCCACGCGTGGCTTGCCGTATATCGAGCGCAGCGAGCCGCGCATCCACGCGATTCACACCCTGCTCGCCAGACTGGTTATACAAACGCTGAGTTGCTGAGACGCTGAGAAGAATACTTCTATAAACCCAGCGTCCCAGCGTTAAACAGAACCTCCACGCGTGGCTTGCTGTATATCGAGCGTAGCGAGCCGCGCATTCGCGCGATTCAAACCCTGCTCGCCAGACTGGTTGTGATCGCCGAGTCGCTGAGACGCTGAGAAGAATACTTCTATAAACCCAGCGCGCCGGCGTCCCAGCCTTAAACAGAACCGCCTCGCGTGGCTTGCTGTATATCGAGCGCAGCGAGCCGCGCATCCGCGCGATTCACACCCTGCTCGCCTGACTG
Source organism: bacterium (assembly GCA_020440645.1). Lineage (GTDB taxonomy): Bacteria > 4484-113 > 4484-113 > 4484-113 > JAFGCY01 > JAHEFU01. Next base: position 5,476 of record JAGRNR010000032.1, read on the forward strand.
GTTATACAAACGCTGAGTTGCTGAGACGCTGAGAAGAATACTTCTATAAACCCAGCGCCCCAGCGTCCCAGCGTTAAAGAAAACCGTCATTTCCCTTGATACTTAAGCTAGACAACTCCAGTTATCTGAGTTAATGACACTCATAAATGAAACATTTCCACTGAATTTCTGGTAAATAAGTACTGTGGCGGGCGCTTTGCGTCCACTGCATTTCAACTCGGACATGGAGGCGGGGTATGAAATTCGACAAATTAACCCAGAAGGCGAGGGAATCCCTCGAAAAGGCGCAGCAGGCCGTATCCCAGCTGCACCAGAGCCAGCTCGACAGCGAGCACCTGCTCTACGGCATCACCTACGTGGATGGCAGCATCATGCCGAGCGTTTTCGCGGCCGCCGGCATCGACGAAGCTGACGCGAAAGCGCAGGTTCGCAGGCTGGTGGAGCGCGGCCAGGTGCTGGATGACAACGCATCCGGCTCCACCGCGCAGATCTATCTCACCCCCGATGCCGCTGACATCCTGAAGCAGGCCGAGGATGAGATGGAGCAGATGGGCGACCGCTACGCCGGCACCGAGCACATCCTGCTGGCAATGATCAGCCTGCGCCGTGGCCCGGCAGCTGCCCTGCTGACGAAGCTCGGCCTGACGCGCGAAGTTGTCTACCAGGCACTCAAGGAGCTGCGTGGCAACCGCCGGCTGGACAGTGAAAGCGGCGAGGAGACTTACCAGACACTGGAGAAATACACCATTGACCTGACCGAGCGTGCGCGCCAGGGGAAGATTGACCCGATCATCGGCCGCGATGTGGAAATCCGCCGCGCCGTCGAGATCCTCTCGCGCCGATCCAAGAACAACCCGGTGCTGATCGGCGAACCCGGCGTTGGCAAGACCGCCATCGCCGAGGGGCTCGCGCTGTTGGTCGCCGAGGGCAAGGTGCCCGAGGTGATCCGCGACCGCAGGGTGCTCACGCTCGACATGGGCGCGCTCGTGGCCGGCAGCAAGTTCCGCGGTGAGTTCGAGGAGCGCCTGAAGGCTGTGCTGGATGAGGTCAAGGCCGCCCGCCGCGGCATCATTCTGTTCATTGACGAGCTGCACACCATCGTCGGTGCCGGCGCCGCCGAGGGCAGCATGGATGCCTCGAACCTGCTGAAGCCAGCGCTGGCGCGCGGCGAGCTGCAATGCATCGGTGCGACCACCATCCGCGAGTACCGCAAGTACATCGAGAAGGATGCCGCGCTTGAGCGACGCTTCCAGCCGATCTTCGTGGATGAGCCGACTCCTGAGCAGGCCGTTGCCATCCTCAGGGGACTGAAGCAGAAGTATGAGGAGCACCACGGCATCGAGATCACGGATGAGGCGATTGACAGCGCGGTCAAGCTCAGCGTGCGCTACATCAGCGGGCGTTTCCTGCCGGACAAGGCGATCGATGTGATCGACGAAGCCGCCAGCCATGTGCGGATTGACAACATGGGAGCCGCTGGTCAGCTGCGCTCCATCGAGGACGAGCTCGACCGGCTGCGCGCCGATGAGCAGGAGGCCTACCTCGCCGAGGACTATGAGCGCAGCGCGCGCTGCCACCAGCAGGTGCTGGAGCTTGAGGCCAGGGCCCAGGCCGAGCGCGAGCGGCTCAGTGCCGAGGAGCACAGCGCCGTGCTGACCCCACGCGACGTGGCGGTGGTTGTCAGCCGCTGGAGCGGCGTGCCGCTGGAAAGCATGTCAAGCGAGGAAAGCAGCAAGTACCTGCATCTCGAGGAGCGCCTGCACGAACAGCTGATCGGGCAGGACCCGGCAGTGTCCGCCATCGCCGAGACCGTGCGCCGCAACAAGGCCGGCCTGACCGAGCCCGGCCGCCCGATCGGCAGCTTCATGTTCTGCGGCCCGACCGGCGTCGGCAAGACCGAGATGGTCAAGGTGCTGGCGGAGGAGCTGTTCAGCTCGCGCGATGCGATTGTCAGGATTGACATGGGCGAGTACACCGAGAAGTTCTCGGTCACCCGCCTGATCGGCAGCCCGCCGGGCTATGTCGGCTACGAGGAGGGCGGCCAGCTGACGGAGGCCGTGCGCCGCCGGCCCTACAGCATCGTGCTGCTCGATGAGATCGAGAAGGCGCACCCGGATGTGCTCAATGTGCTGCTGCAGCTGCTTGACGACGGCCGCCTGACGGACAGCAAGGGCGTGACGGTGAACTTTGCCAACACCATCGTGGTGATGACGAGCAACATCGCGGCGCATGAGATCGCGGACTTCACCGACAACCGTACGGAGTCCGAGCTGGAGGCCGCCTGGCCTGAGCTCTCGAAGCGCGTGCTGGATGAGCTGCGCCGGCACTTCAAGCCGGAGTTCGTCAACCGCATCGACGAGGTGGTGGTGTTCCACACCCTGACCCCTGAGCAGGTGAAGCGCATCGCCCACCTGCAGCTCAGGGGCACCGAGGAGCGCCTCGCAGAGAGGGGCATCACGCTCAGGCTGACCGACGCGGCCTGGGATGTGCTGGCCGAGCAGGGCTACGACCGCAGTTTCGGAGCGCGTCCGATGCGCCGCGCGATCGCCCGGCTGATCGTCAACCCGCTCAGTTCGCTCCTGATTGCACAGGAACTGCCCGAGGGCAGCGTTGTGCAGCTGGATGATGACGGCGCGGGCGGGCTCGTGATGAGCACCGTCACCGCCGGCAGTGCAGTCAGCGCCTGAGCACGTCCAACAGGACCTGATCAGCGGGGTGCCAAGCCGCTGCTGACTCCTCAAGCTGAAGAAAATGATGCCGGGTCGGCTGCCAGAAGCGGCCGGCCCGGTAATTTCACTCATTTAACCCTTGTTTATCCTCATCCCGCTCCCTTCGATAGAATTAGCGCGTTTATAGGCAGCCCTGGAATGCCTGAGGAGAAACGACCATGAACATACGGATCCTGAAACGGATGCTGCTGGCCGGCCTGCTGCTGCTGAGCGCCTGCGGCGGCACCAGCAACATCGGCCCGAATGCCGGCCCGACCACACAGGACAACGTCAACCCGGTGATCGGCTCGATCAGCGGCCTGCTGGACGGTGACACGGTCAGCGGCACGGTGCCGATCGCGGCCAGCGCCACAGACAACAAGGGCGTTGAGTCCTTCAGCCTGCGCATCAACGGCAGCCAGGTGGCGAACACCTCCGGCGGCGCGATGAGCTACAACTGGATCACCACCGGCGGGGCGGACGGCAGCTACACGCTGGTATTCACGGCCTCTGATGCGGCCGGCAACACCACCACCCGCACCTACACCGTCACCGTGGACAACGGCGGTGGCACCCCGGCGACGGGCACGGTCGGCGGCAAGATCTACGCCCCCAACGGCGTGGACCCGATCAGCCAGGCGCTGATCTACCTGTTCGACAACACCAAGCCGGACAACATGGGCACCTCAGATGAGACTGAGCCCGACGGCAGCTTTGAGCTGGCCGGCATCCCGGTCGGCAGCCAGACCTTCGTGATGAAGAAGGGCATCTTCGAGGACACCTTCACCTTTAATGTGCAGGAAGGTACCAACACCCTGCCCAGCGGCCTGACCACCTTCGACGCCGCCGACGCCGGCGACATGCTGGTGGTGACCGGTGCCTATGACGTGATTGAGAACGTGCTGGCCAAGCTCGGCCTCGGCGAGGTCGATGCCTCCGGCAACCTGGTGCTCGGCACGGAGATCTTCGACCTTGTGGATGGCGCCAGCAAGCTCGACGATGCTGACTACCCGAACTTCGACACGGTGTTCATCGACAACCGCGACTACACCGGCTACAAGACCATCTTCCTCAACTGTGGCAACGAATGGGAGACCCCGTTCTTCGCGGACACGGATGCCGTGGCCGACCTGAAGAGCTGGGTCGAGGACGGCGGCCGCCTGTACTGCACGGACTGGTCATATGACTTCTGCGAGCAGCTCTGGCCCGAGATGGTCAGCTTTGAGAACACTGACGGCAGCGGCGATGGTGTCAGCACCACGCCGGGCAATCCGAACGAGGCCCAGCTCGGCGCCAGCCAGAGCACGATCCAGGCGGATGTCGAGGATGCCTTCCTGCTGAGCTGGCTGGATGGCCGTGGTGCCGCCAACTCCGACAACACCATCGACGTGGCGGACTGGCTGCCCAGCTGGACCGTGATCAACGACGTCAGCGACGACGTGAAGGTCTGGGTCAGCGGCGAGGTCAATTTCGGCTTCCCGACCACCGCCGCCCAGCGTCCGCTCACCATCTCGTTTGATGCCGGGACGGGCAGCGTGCTGTTCTCCAGCTACCACACTGAGGAGTTCGCCTCCACGGACCTCACCGCGCAGGACCGCGTGCTGCAGTACCTGATCTTCGAAGTGCTGTAGAAGCTGTCGAGCCAGACGATATATCAGCCGGGTGGCCCTGTGCCGCCCGGCTTTTTCATATGCAGCGCCTGTCCCTGTCGATGAATTGTGAATAATTCCGGCCAGCCGGTTTATCGCTTCGGCGGCATCGGGTATTTTATATGGGCAGGCCTGCGGGCCTGTGTGCAGCTATCGGACGGGCGCGCACATACCAATTGGGGAAGAACATGTCTGAGGGAAACGGAATAAAGATGCGGATCATAGCGCTCGACGAGCTGATGAAGTGCTTGTCGGAAGTCGGCCGCAATGAGGAGGATCCGGACAAGAAGGACCTCCTGCGTTCCCTCTACAAGGCCGCCAAGGAACGCCACGAATTCCTCTCGCTCAACCGCGTGGAGGATTAGTTAGCAGCCAGCAGAAAGCTGATAGCAGACTCAGCAAAATGACTGCTTGATACTTCAACGGGATATTGCAATTGGATATTGGCCCCACGCGTTTTCCAATCTCGCAGCTGATGCAAGCCAGTCTGCTTTCCGCTCCCTGCTCCCAGCTTCCTAGTTAGGCAGGTTCAGCCACTCGAAGAACAGGAACTGGATGCGGCCGATCAGCAGGCTGACACGCGCCATCACCGTGTAACCGAATGAAGCGCCGAAGCTGACCATCACGAACAGCACACCGATGCGGCTGATCCGGCCGACGGCACCCTTGTGCTCCAGGCTGAAGAAGAAGTACATCATCGTGCAGAACACGCCCAGCAGGATCACCGGGGTGATGTACCAGGTGGCGGCGGTGAACGGGGACATCGTGTCACTGACCTGCGGCAGCAGCGTGCCGGAGATCCTGTTCGGGATCTCCATGCCGGCGTAGCCCGCAATCAGGATCGCGAAAGCCAGCCGGCTCAGCCAGCTCAGGCTCGGCACCACGCGCAGCAGGATGCACAGGCCGAAGAACAGCGGCAGGATCACCCAGCCGTTGAAGTCAGATCCCGGTGTCAGCGGGCGGATTACCTGCGGGGCCACGTTGTTCCAGTAGGTGTTACCGGTCGTGTAGCCGAGTGACACACCGAGGAACAGGGCCTCGGCCATCTTGAAGGCCGGGTTGTCCTTGTAGATGAAGCTGAAGATTAGGAGCGTCAGGCCGGCTGCGATCCACACACCGATGATTTCACCCATCAGGCCTCCCCCCTCGCCGGACGGCGCCGGTCAAGCACGTAGAAGAAGTTGGCAATGATGATCGCCAGGATGATGAACACATGCACGGCACTCTGCGCATCCAGGCCCTTGGTGGCCGGGCCGTCACTGCCGGTGATCGCTTCCATGTCAACCAGCTTCTCGTACTCCGCCGCACCCTTCATCCCGCCGATCAGTCCCGTGGCCTGGCCCGCGGTGTAGTAGGGGTAGTACTGTGGCGCACTGACCGCCGTGCAGCTCACGATGAACGGGATGCCGGCGCGCTCGGTGCCGTATGGAATCCAGAATTCCGGCAGGCCGACGCTGGCGATGTCAAACACGCATTTCGTGTCCGACAGCTTCGGCGCATCACGGAAGATCTGCATGGTGGATGTCTCATTGCCGTCGTAGTTGGTCGGGAAGGTGCCGGTGAAGCCCTGCCCGATGCCGATCATGATCGCCTGGTTGCCGGCCTTGTAGCCGAGGAACACGTAGTCCTTGCCGGACTGCAGGTCCTTGTAGGGCTGGCTGCCATCCGGTGCGGTGTAGGCCAGCACGTCCTCCAGCCCGCGGTTGGCCAGCCCCGGCCCGTCGGGAATCAGAGTCAGGATCACCGGCCGTACTCCCTTGCGGAAGCACTGGTGCAGCAGTGCCACATACATCGGATGTGTCTCAGCCTCGGCGCTCGGGCCATAGTCCGCGCTGATCACGATCACGTCACCCTTGTTCAGGTTCTCGACCAGCTCGAAGCCCTTCTTCACCTCGGGGGTGATCCTGAACGGCATGCCAAGCGGCTTGATCAGCGGGATGGCAACGCACAGCATCACGATCGAGTAGATGATCCGCCGGTCGAGGTTCAGGATGATCTTGGCCATTCCGTGCATCAGTCGCTGCCTCCCATGTAGGTGCGCTCGATGCCGAAGATGATGCGGATCGAGATCGCCACCTGGCTGAGGATCACGCCGAACATGATCGCGCGCTGGGCGGCGCTGTTGGGTACGTTCATGATCCAGCTGGCAACGTCGGACAGGTCATGCCCGCCGGGCAGCGGCACCATCTCGCCGATCGGCACGCGGCCGAGCATCACGATGCAGCCTGCGATCAACAGCGCGGTGGCCTCGAATGAGCGGGCGCGGAAGGCGCGGAAGGCCGCCGAGGCGATGAAGAAGGCCAGCAGTGAGAACATCGTCGCCGCCAGCGGCGTGAAGATGTTTTCAAAGATCCACATGAAGAAGCTGCCATCCGTGATGTTCTTCTCGGCGAAGCCCGGGAACGGGGTCCAGAAGAAGGCTGCGATGAAGGTCAGCGCGAAGGCCCCGAGTGTGATGTAGCTGTAGGCGTAGCCCTTGCGGCGCAGCTTGATCTTCGTCATGTGGTGCTGCACGGCGGAGAGGATGCCCAGCAGCAGCGCCGCCGCAGTAAGGATAACGGCCCAGCTCTGGGTGAAGCTTGTCAGTGCGTCATTCGCAATCTTGGCCGGCACGTATGACTGCAGCCAGAGCAGCATGCCGGTCAGGAAGGCCAGGATGATCGGAAGCTGTTTGCGGAAGAACATCATGGGCTTACAGGGCCGTCCACAGCCTGGTCAGCAGCGGGCTGCCGAAAGTTGACAACAGGGTCCCGATGAAGATCATCACCATCACGAAGGCCTTGGCGACGTCCTGCCCGCGCAGGCTGCCCAAGAGCATCGGCTCACGCGAGAGGTAGGCGCTGGCGGCGTACAGTTCCTCGCCGATCAGCGTGTAGTCGCAGGTCGTGATGAAGAACGGCAGCTGCGCCTGGGCGTCGGTGCCGGCGATCTGGATCGCCCCGGTGGTGTTGCCCGTCTCTGCCAGCAGCAGGCTCTCCGCATAGAAGTAGCCGAGCAGGAAGTTAGCCGCCGGCTTCTCGCGCAGCATGATGCCGCAGACGGATGCCGTGTAGCTGAACTGCTGGTCCGTGAGGAAGTAGATGTTGTCCTCACGGTAGTTGTCAGGGCGGCCGGCCTCCAGGTAGGCGTTCTTGACGACTTCCTGGGAGACGGTCATTACCACCGGGTCGAAACAGGGCACCAGCAGGTCGCTTTCGTAGGTCGCGACCTTGCCGGCGATGCGGCCGAGGATGTTCACTGCAGCCACCGTGGAAAGCGTGGCCAGCGAGTCAAGGCCGTTGATGTGCAGTACGGGCTTGCCCATTTCCGTGGCGCGGCCGATGGCCTCGTCCACTGCCTCCAGTCCGGCGATGCGCCGGATGAAGATGTTGGGGTTCTTGCGCGCGGCAAGGATGAAGAACATGATGATGATCGAGAACACCACCGCAATCAGCAGGCGGAACACAGTATTGGTGTTGAACCACTGCTCCTTCGCCTGCACCGTGCCGGCGTCAAACATCTCGGCGCGGCCGGCGGGGTCCACCACGAGGCGTACCGGGATCTCGCCCAGTGCCGGGCCGATCGGGTTGATCTGCTGGTCCCCGGCACTGTCAAAGCTGATGTACTTGGAGATCACGATGTACTGGTCGTTGGGGTGCAGGGACTCGTCGCCATCCACCACACCCCAGCCGAAGATCTCCGGGTGGCCGGACTTGCGGTCCAGCGAGGAGAGCAGTACGGGGGCGGTCTCGGTGTCGTGCCACTGGCCCTCGACCTGGATCTGCGGCATCAGCTCGAGCAGTTCATCGCCCTCGAGCTGGAAGGTCAGGATCACGGCGGTGCCGTCGTCATTGGGGTGGTCGGCAACCTCGATCGATGTTGCCTGCTGTGCCTGGGCGGGGAGGGGCAGGAAGGCACACACGAATACTGCGAGGGGCAGCAGGGCTGCACCGATAATCCGCGTGTTCCACAAAGCCAGGATTCGCACTTCCTCTTAGACCGCCGGCGAGAATCGAAGGTGACGTCGATTGTAGCTCAAATATGAATATTTGGGAAATTAGTAGTCAGTGGTCAGTAATCAGTGTTCAGACAGGCAATCAGAAGGGAGCAGCGTTGCGCAGTCCGGCGCAGCCGTGACGAAGCTGCGCAGGTGCAGGATGCGGGATGCGGGGATGTGGAGGTGCGCAACTTGTGTTCGCACAATCTGGTGGTCAGACGAAAGTCTGACAACCACGCCTCGCTTACGCTCCGCGTGGCAGGCAAGGTTGGAGTTAGGAGTGGGGAGTTTGGCTGGAGCGCGAGCATTCAGCTCGCCGGAGCGGCGGCATGCTGCCTCCTGATCTTCTGAACTCCAGCGGCGAGTGCGCCGCTGCCACTAAGAATTAAGCACTAACAACTAAGAACTTCCTGGTTTACGAGGATGGCTGTCACCATCCTGGGCAAGGCTCGGTGGCCTTGCCCTACTGATTCTCATCCTGCTTCTCATTCTCATTCTGTTTCTGCCAACTGCTCTCTGAAGTAGGGCGGCAGTAATACTGCCGCCGGGATGCGCTATTAGCGCATCCCTACTGGTCACTCAGCACTACCTCATTCCCCTCCGGGTCGTGCAGCACCCCGCTGTCAATGTCATGCCCGCGTGCTTCGAGCCTCAGCAGGCAGTCCTGCAGCGCGCCTGGCGTGCGGTAGCTGACAACGATGCGGTTGTGCGTCATGCCGCTGTCAACGAGGATCAGCGTGCTGTCCTGGCGCAGCTCCCAGGTGCCCGGATCACTGCCCTCGCCGCTTTCCAGCCCGAGCCAGCCGTACCAGTCACACAGCCCGCGCGGGTCCTGCGTTGCCAGCACCCAGGTCATGCGGTCCGCTGCACTGCCTGGCCAGGCCGGCAGGCCGCGCTCGGTGTACGGCACGCCCTCGAGGAACATCCGGCGCTCCAGCGGGAAGGTGTTGAAGAAGATCCCGTTGCCGGCCGGGTCGCGCAGGGTCAGGGTCTGCGCCCCTTCCTCGTCCAGTGCGAAGGCGGTCTCAGCCTCGATCCCGCGCAGCGTTGCCAGTTCCGCGATCACAGCGATGTCGCCGCCGCGCCAGTGCAGCAGGTTCTCACGGATGTAGCCCTGGAACAGGTGCAGCTCGGTTGAGCCGAAGCGCAGCGTTGCCCAGTTCTCCTCGGGCCGCCCGCCGATGCGCTCGAAACCCAGCAGCTCGTAGAAGGCCAGCGTCGGGCTGAGTTCAGCACAGCAGATGTTCGGGCAGAACCAGCCCAGCCGGATGTCAATGTCAGGTGCACCCATGGGGAATATCTTAGCGGGGGCTGGATCCGCCTGGCAGGCCCCGCCGCCGGCTGGTCTCAATTAGCCCTGAAGTGTTATACTGCCCCAACTGAAGGAGTGAGGTGCATATGTTCAGATACACCGCTCTACTGCTGCTGGCCGTACTTGTGATGCCTGTCGCGGGACAGGCCCAGACTTCTGGCTCCGATTCGCCACCCGTCATCTGCAGCATCGATGGCATCCCCATCTGCGAGGAAGTCTGTGGAACCCTCTGCATTGAGGCCACATCCTGCGATGAGGATGGGATCGCCTCGATGACCATAGAGCTGGACGGTGTGATGGTTGCCAGTTCTGAGGATGGCTGGATCAGCTACGACCTCGACCTCGGCGGACTGTCGATCATGCCCCATTACCTGATGGTGATCGTGGAGGATGAGTCCGGGGATGAGACATTCGGCGGCATCGAGTTCATTCCGGTTGGTACCGGGACGGCGTTCATGCCAAAGCCGATCGAATCCGGCCGCTGCAAGGTGCTCGGCATGGTGATGGAGGACAATTCCGGCGATGAGCTGCCGGATGTGCCAAGGGGCGGTGCCAGGGTGGGCCTCTACCGGGTTGATGGCACTCTCTACATGTCCACAACCACATTGGACAGCGGAGCATTCAGGTTCCTCGGTGTCAATTGCCTGCAGAGCCTGACCCTGAAGCCGATCCTGGAAGAGACATTGACACCTGAGACCTGGCATCCGATGTCAACAACGGTCGGCCCATACATGGATGGTGTGTTCGATGCCGGCGTGATTGTCGTGTCAACTCACTGACAACATGCCGCACAAGGCGTAAGCGGGAGAGGCGACTGCCTGTGGGTGAACAGGGCAAACTGGAACTGGAACTGGCAGGCCTGCAGGCCGAGTTGCTGGAGCGGGACGGGCAGCAGCTTGCCCCTGATCCGGCCCTGCTTGCCAGGCAGGCCGATCTGCTGGCGGGCCTGGCGCGCTATGCGGAATCCCTCGACGTGCTTTCGCGGGCCATCCAGCTTGCCAGCGAGTCAACCGGCCAGGCTGACCCGCTGCTGCACAAGTCCCGGGCCGGCATCCTGTTTGAAATGGAGCGTTGCCAGGAAGCACTGGAGGAGATCTCCCGCTCGGCCCGGGCCCGTGAGCAACTGGGGCTCGACGAGGACTGGGAGTTGTCAAAACTGCGGGGCAACTGCTTCTACATCCTGGGCCGTAATGAGGAGGCGCTGGCTGCCTACAGCCGGGCCGAGGACATCCAGCGCAGGCAGGGCATGCCTGTCTATCCCTACCTGCCGATGAACCGCGGCGCCGTCTACATCTCGGAGCACAGGCTGCAGGAGGCACTGCAGTGTTTCGAGGAGTCGGCAACACTGCTGCAGGCACAGGGCATGCAGCCGCACTATGCACTGGAGATGAACCGTGGCGTGCTGCTTTCGCAGCTCGGCCGGATCGCTGAGGGACTGGAGGCCTACAATCGGGCCGAAGCCTTGCTCAGGGAGGATGGCAAGCCGGAGGATGCCGACCTGCTGATGAACCGTGGGATTGCCTGTTACCGGCTGGGCCAGGCCAATGAGGCGCTGGAGCATTTCCGCCGCAGTGAACAGCTGCGCCACGAGCGCGGCATGCAGGAATCCTACGTGCTGGTGTTCCACCGTGCGATCGCCCTGCAGCGCAGCGGCCAGGTGCAGCAGGCCATCGCCCAGGCCTACCGCGCGATTGCCATCTGCAGCGAGCAGGGACTGACAATCAATCGCTTCGTGGCCGAGACCTTGCAGGACTGGCTGGCCAGCGGTGCCACGGAGACCGTTGCCAGCGAAGGGGTGGCTGCCCAGTGCAGCTACGATGCCTTCATCTGCTACCGCCGCAATGTTGCAATGGGGCATGCGATGCTCCTGAAGACGCACCTCGACCTCAACGGCCGCTCGGTGTTCCGCGACCAGGACAACCTGCCCGGCGGCCGCTTCCGCGAGCAGCTGGCTGAGGCCGTCTGCAGCTCACGCGTGCTGATCCTGCTGCTGACTCCGGGCATCTTCGAGGAAGCTGACGACGATGATGAGGACTTCCTGCTGTTCGAACTGGCAACGGCGCTCAGCTGCGGCACGCGCATCATCCCGGTGGCGATGGAGGGCTTCAGCTGGCCGGAGGCCTCCGAACTGCCGGAGGAGGTGCGCGGCATCGCCCAGTACAACGGCCTGTCCTTCTCCAGCGAGTTCTTCACGGCCTTCATGGACAAGCTGCTGAAGTGGATGGAGTAAGGGAGCTGCGGCGCCAGTCGCACAACCGGGTACCCACTCGCCTGCCGGGCAATGGATACCGGGGCTGCTCCAGGTCCTGCTGCAGCCCAGACGCAGTCGCTGACGGCTGCGTTTCCTGCATGCAATAATTCTCTTCGTGGACAGTACACCCGGCCCGCAGCAGCAGCTTGACAACCTGGTCCGTCGCGAGGCGGAGCTGCACCAGTCCGGTGCGCCGGCCGATCCGGCACTGGTGGTTGAGCGCAGCAGGCTCTTGCATGCCCTGGCACGCTACGGGGATGCCCTTGCCGCCAGTGACCAGGCAATGGCACTCTATGGGCCGGCTGGCCCAGCTGCCGCGCGTGAACACCTGCCATTGCGGGCGACGATCCTGCAGCAAATGGGCCGCCTGGATGAGGCATTGCAGGTGCTGCAACTTGCCGATGTACTGGCAAGCGATGCCGGCCTGCCTGCCGATCCTCAGGTCGCACATTCCCGGGGTTGGGTGCTCTACAAGAACAATCGTCACCAGGAAGGCCTGCTTGAGTTCGAGCGATGCAACTCGCTTTGCCAACAGCAGGGGCTGCCGGAGCTTCCATCCACCTATTCCGGGATCGGGGCCTGCCTGCTGCGCCAGGGACGCAACCGCGAAGCGCTCGATTCATTCAACCGCCAGGAGCAGCTCTACATTGAACAGGGGCAGGTGCCGGTTCCGAACATGTACACCAACCGTGCATTTGCTTACATCAACCTGAATTACCTGGAGGAAGCGATCGCCGACCTGGAGTTCTCACTGCAGGCGGCAGAGAAAGGGGGTTCGCCGCCAAACCCGCTGAACTATGTCAATCGCGGCGGGGTTTACATGAGCACCGGGCGCTACGTAGAAGCGCTTGCCGACTTTGACAGGGCGGAACGGATTTACAAGGACCAGCAGTCCCAGGTGTTTCCCGGTATCTATGTCAATCGCGGGGAGGTGTTCGCGCGGATTGGCAACTATGAACAGGCCCTGGAGGAGTGTGACCGATCTGATCGCAGCTTCAGTGTTGCCGGAGGAAAGCCCTGGTTAGGAACTGAACTGCAGAGGGCGACCTGTCTGGGCAAACTCGGCCGCTTCGATGAGGCGATGGCCGCTTATGACCGGGCCCAGCAACAGCATGCGGAGCAGCAGGCGGTGATTGGCTGGAATTTCCATTTCCGCCACGCAATCACACTCTATGATGCGGGCCGCAGGCAGGAAGCGCTGGACGAAATCTACCGCGCCATCGAGTGTTGTGTAGCCGCAGGGATACGGCAGCCGCAGATCCTGCGTGAGACACTGCAGGACTGGCTGGCCGGCCGGTCGGAGGAGCAGGTTCAGCAGCAGCGTGCCAGCCAGCCGGAGCCGCAGCATCCCGTGCCGGAGTCGGACAAGCAGTGGGACGCCTTCATCTGTTACCGGCGAAGGGAAGGTGGTGGGCACGCGATGCTCCTGCAGTCCCACCTGGAGATGGCGCAGCAGCGCGTGTTCACAGACCGCTCGGGACTGCAGTCCGGGGACTTCCGTGAGAACCTGCGCCGGGCCGTGGGCAGTTCGCGCTTCCTGCTCGTCGTGCTTTCCGAGGGCTTCTTCGACCGCTGCATCACGGACCCCGAGGATGTCACCCGGCTGGAACTGGCAACGGCGCTGGACTGTGGCACGCACATCATCCCGGTGATGATGGAGGGCTTCAGCTGGCCCGCTGCGGAACAGCTGCCGGCGGAGATCCGCGCGATTGCCAACGTGAACGCGATTTCCTTCTCCAGCGAGTTCTTCAGCGCCTTCATGGACAAGCTGCTGAAGTGGATGGAGTAGGAGGCCAGACTTCAGTCTGGCCAGTGGAAGAAGTGCTTGGTGTTTAGTTCTTAGTAGGGCAGGGCTTCCATGCCCTGCCAACCGGATGAATCAAGGCATGCAAACATCATGCGGCTCTTCTTACGCGATCATCTTCCCATGATCATATTGCCAGACTGACATCTGGCCTCCCGCAATTTCAGCGCGACCCGCTGGCAGCGTGACTACGACCAAGGCTAGGCCCGTAACTTCAACCCGACCCGGATGCGCGGATGCGCAGCCGCAGGGTCAGACCGCTGAATCTTTAGATGAAGCGGAAAATCAAAAGGGACGGACCCTAAGGCCCGTCCCTGATAAGTCCTGCTTCCCCATGCAGGGGGCGGAAAACCAATTCAGTGCTGAGCAATGAAGAGTGAGCAATGATCCCATGCAAGCCGGTTGCCAGTCTCATTGCTCATTGCTTCTTCACGCTCCAACAGGAGCGCTGGCAACAGCCTTCAGGCTGTCCGCGAAGGCGTTCATCACCGTCTCCAGCTGCTCCTGCGTGATGATCGCCGGCGGCTGGATGCGGATCGTGCTCGGGTTGTTGATCGTCTGCGCCACCAGCACATCGCGCATGAACAGCTCGTCGGCGATGCGGGTTCCGAGTTCCGGTGTCTGCAGCTCGAAGCCGATCCACAGGCCGATGCCGCGCACCTCGCGCACCAGCTGCGGGTTCTGCATTGCCAGCTCGGTCAGCTGGGCCTTCAGCCAGGCGCCCTTTTCCTCGGCCTGCTGCAGGATGTTGTCATGTTCGTAGACCTCGATCGAGGCCAGCGAGGCGGCACAGGACAGCTGGCTGCCGGCGAATGTGTTCGTCAGCCACCAGGGGTTCTTCTCCATTCCCCTGAAGTCCGGGTCGTTGTCACGGTGTCCGTGGAAGGCGCGGCTGTTGGCAATCAGCGCGCTCTGCGTCGCCATCCCGCCGCCCAGCGCCTTGCCGAGCGTGACCAGGTCCGGCTCGAGCCCGAAGTGCTCGCTGCAGAACCAGCGGCCACTGCGGCCCCAGCCGCTCTGTACCTCATCCACGTGCAGGATCGCGCCGACCTCGGTGCAGCGTGCGCGCACCGCCTGCAGGAACTCGCGGCTCGGCACGTTGATGCCGCCCTCGCCCTGCACCGGCTCGACGATCACGCTCGCCACCTCGGTGGTGATGCTGTGGTCAAGGTTGTCAATGTCGTCGTAGGTGTGCACCTGGAAGCTCGGCAGCAGGCTGCCGAAGGGCTGGCGCAGCGGGATGCGGTTGGTGGCCGCCAGCGCGCCGGTGGTCTTGCCATGGAAGCTCTTCGAGAAGCTCACGTGGCGAGTGCGCCCCGTTGCCAGCCGGGCCATCTTCAGCGCGGCCTCATTGCTCTCGGCTCCGCCGCAGTGGTAGTAGACGTACTGCAGGTCGCCCGGTGCACGCTTGGCAATCTCGCCGGACAGCACCGCCGCCAGCGGGTTGAGCAGCTCCTGGCTGTACAGCCCGATGCGCTCCATCGCCTGCTGCACGCGCTTCACCACATGCGGGTGGCGATGCCCCAGCAGGAACACGCCGTAGCCACCGAGGCAGTCGATGAAGCCGTGCCCGCTCATGTCGTACATCATCACGCCCTCGCCGCGCCATTCAACGGCGTGGCTGGGGTTCTTGGCCGAGCGCTTGTACTCGATGAAGCCCGGGTTCATGTGCTCACGGTAGTTGTGGAATGTCTCGTCGAGGATGCGCTTGCGATCCGCTTCCTCGGGATATGCATTGAAAAGGTAGTCGAACATTGTTCCTCCCGGGGCAGTGCTGCCCATGTCATGCGCCGGCGCAGGCCGGCAGTCAGCAGTATCAGTACGGCTCAGGCCCGCGGACCCGGCTGGGAGGCCTCCGGCACCTTCTGCGGCATCAGCGGAGGTTCATGCGGATTGTGGGGGTTGCGCCCGTCATGCTGCCAGCCGCGCCGGATCAGTGGGTTGTACACCCAGGACGGACGAATTACGATCACTGTCTGGTCCACGGACTGATTGTAACAGCCCGGCCCGGTCGGATCGGCCCCCGTGCCCGGTCTTAATTCAGCAGGTGTGCGCCGAAGCCGATTTCCTCGACACTGCGCACGAAGTGCTGCGGGTCAGCCGGCTCGCCGCGCAGCTCGATCAGGCAGCTGTCACGCTCGGAGCTGACTTCCACGTTCAGCACTTCCGGCAGCTTCATCAGCGTTTCCTTGACGCGCATTGCGCAGCCGCCGCAGTGCAGCCCGGACAGGCCGAGCCGGAAATGGCGGGCGGATTCATTTGCCTGTTGTTCCAGTGTCTCGCTCATAACCCTGATTTACCTCCCAGTGCAGCGCAATTAATGTAACCTCCGTGGCCGCCGTGCGTCCGGTTATGATGTGTTAGCGATGGTATTGCAGCGCAATCAGGACAATGTGGCGGTTCGCAACGAGCAGTTCACAGTCCATTATGAGGAGATCCATCTCCAGGCCTGGCGTCTTGCGCTGTACCTCTGCGGCCGTCGTGAGGACGCCGAGGACCTGCTGGCTGAGACCGTGGCGGGAGCGATCCGTAACTTCGACAAGCTGCGTGACGTCAGTAAGTTCAAGGGCTGGTTCATGAAGAGCATGCGCAACCTGCACATCGACCACATCCGCCGCTCCAAGAGGCAGATGGACGTGGCCGACTTCGGCGGGGATGTGATGGTCTGGGAACGGCTCGGGCGCTATCCGCAGATCGAGGGTCCGCAGCGCAGTGCTGAGGCCCGGCAGATCTTCCGGGCGATCGACATGCTGCCGGAAAGCCTGCGCACCCCGCTGGTGCTCAATGCCCTCGAAGGGCTGGACATCCGCGAGATCGGTGATGTGATGGGGCTCGGGCAGAGTGCCGTTAAGGTGCGTATCCATCGCGCCCGCAAGAAATTAATGGAACTTCTCGGTGAGGATTTCGAGGTCAGCTGAAATGACTGGCATGGGTAAATACAGCAAGGATCCGCTTGATCTGGCCAGGGGCCAGATGGACTTCGCGCGGATGGCATCTGATGCTCCGACGAGCAAGCAGATCCTGTTCAAGGCGCAGACGATCATCCCCGCCGTACCGGCCAAGCCGGTCTGGCAGAAGGCCGCCCCCGCCGCGGGCGCCGCACTGGCCGCCGGCCTGTTGTTCGTCCCGGTGATCCCGCAGGGCAGCAGCCTTGAGCGCCTTGATGTCAATTTCGAAGGCAGCCTGACCCGTGAGCATGCCCAGCAGATGCAGTTCGAGATCCGCAATGCGCTGCCGTCAGACATCCTGATGGGCAGCAGCTTCAGCGCTGGCAGCACTGCCGACGCCGGCCAGCTCAGCCTGAGCTTCAGCGCCGCCGGCGAGCCGCAGCTGTCCTCCACGGTGGAGCGTGTTGTGACCGATAAGGCAGGCGAGAATGGCCCGCTGTTCGGCAAGCTGGACCGTGCCGCTGAGCTGCACAGCCGTGAAAGCATCGTCAGCCGCGCAGTTGCAATGTTCGGCGGCAGCGGCGATGCACCGCAGTATGTTGATCCCGGCAACCAGACCGCCCGCGAGATCCTGCGCAACCCCGAGCTGCTTGAGCAGGGACTGGGCAAGGTGCTCGAGGAGCAGGGTTATGCCATCGGCGGGCTGGAATTCCTCGACCGTCCCGCGGCAGACACCGCCGATTCCGGCGACCTGCGTGTGATTGAACTCGACTGCTGGCCGCGCGCCATCCGCTTCACGGTGGATGCGCCGGACCTGGCCCGTTTTGAGCACAATGACCTGCGTAACTCCTGCGCCGTCTGGCTTGATTCGATGAACCTCGGTGCCAGCCGTCCCGGCCTGGCGCAGATGCCGTCCCGCCTGCTGCCAATCGTGGTGGAAGTCGTCGGCCCCGATGGCCGCACTGACCGCCACCTGACGGAGCGCTTGCAGGCAATGATCCAGCAGCCGGATGCGCAGCAGATCACCGACACCAGCAGCTGGAAACCCCAGCTTGTGGTCAAGCAGGCCGTCAGCGAGCTCATGCAGGATGGCCGTGACTACGCGGTTTCATATGAGCAGGTGGATGATCCGGCCTACAACCGCGACGTCAACTTCTACTGGGCCACTGTTTACCTTTCAAACAGCACCGAGCAGCAGCCGGTACTGGACGAGCGCACGAAGGACCTCGAGCAGCAGATCGATTTCTGAGGCCGCAGTCCCATATCGCCCCTCGTGGTGTTTCATGCAGTTACGAAGTTCCTCAGGTTAATTCCCGGCTTAATTGCGAATTGCTCTCAGTGTAATTCCCGTGACAAATGCAGGTCTGATGCACATTCTTTCCCGTATCCCCTGTTGAGTTTGTCCCCGCGACACAAGGAAAAACGGTGCTGCCATGATCCATATGGGCCTGCTCCAGGGCAGGACTGCCAGCTTCCCTGAGGCCGGCGCGCCCGGACTGGACGCTTGTGGTCTGTTCTGCGGCCTGTGATGTTTGAATAGGGCAGTATTCTGGGAATTGTAAGTTGGTTCGGCTGTTATATATCCCTGCCCTGGAAGAACCGTTGCGGTGTAGCTCAGGTCCGTTTCACGGGCCATTCCCGCATAGTTCTGTACCGGCTATGAAAATTCCGGATTCGTGGTATAATTCGGCCTTGATGCGGACTTCGCGCAAGTGGGCTCCACGTCAACCATGGGTTTTTCCTATAATAGTACTATTATCATGTTTAGTGGAGGGCGATATGCGCTTTATCACGAACTTCCTGCTGGCCCTTGCCTTTGCCGGGCTGGCGCTGTCGGTGGCTAGCTGCTGCAGCAGCGACGGTGATGTGCTTCCGGTTGTCCACGATGAGGGCGGCGGCGGTAACGTCTAAGTTTGAATCACTGGCAAAGATTGACTGAGCCTCCGGAGGCCCGGTCATTCCAAAGGAAGGGACCTTGGTCCCTTTTTTTTTGCGCGGAAATACTGCATCCCTTGTTACTCATACTGCCTCAGCTTCTGGCCCCTGCCTCCTGCCTTTTGCCTTCTGCCTCTCCAAACCCGGCCCTTCAAATTCCAACCTCATTAACATTGCTTATTATTGACTAAATGCATCATTCTGGTAAAATACACTAACAATCGTATAGGGAGACGGTCATGGATATGAATGAGCAGTTGTTTGAGGACAGCACGGTGTATTGCCTGCTCTGGGCACTGCAGCACACGGGGCAGATCGATCGCGCGGTACTGCGCGAGCATGGTTTCACCGATGTGGAAGCGGCCAATATTCTCAAGGATGAAGCTGGCCGCCTGCGTGCCCTGAAGCGCCGCGTAGCCTCCGCAGCCGCAATCACTCCCGAAAGCCTGGCCGCCATGCTGCGTGCGAAGCTGAGCGAAATGCTGTCGCGCGTGGAGAAGAGCACGGAGCTGTCCAGCCTGCTGCGCAGCCTGAAGGGCCTGCCGGACTGGCTGTTCCCACAGTGGAAACTCGAAGCCGAAGAGCAGCGCAACCTCGATGCCCTGCGCCGACTCGCAGAGAAGTCCGGCGTACTGCCGGCGCTTGGCGGCTGAGCCGGGAGGCGGAGCTGCGGCGCGAGCCAGGCGCGGAGGTCCGGCGCGAGCTCGGCAATGGAGCGCGTAGCGAATACACGCGATAGCGTGTATCAGCTGCGCATAACGATGCATCGTGCTCGCATGGGTGGTTCTGTCAACGCTAAGTCGCTAAGTCGCGAAGCCGCTAAGAAGAACATGGAAAAGGAAATTGGTACCGGCGCTGCCTTGCAGCGCCAACACGCGAGAGGCATCTTCGTGCGCAATGCGATGCGCGTGGAAGGGAATCTGAACCACCAGGGCACCAAGACACCAAGCGGAAATCATTCTCTCCCAAGCGTGATTCATCGCGCACGAAGTCACCGCTCATGCGCTGGCGGCACCGGGTGCCGCCGGTACACTTCCTCATTCTGCTTCTGCTTCTCATTCTGCTTCTGCTTCTCATTCTGCTTCTGCTTCTCATTCTGCTTCTGCTTCTCATTCTGCTTCTGCTTCTGAAAAACTTCGTGCCCTTTGTGCCCTTTGTGCTTATTCCTAAAGCCATGCGCGCATTACGCACCATTTAAAATGGATCCATCCCCCGAGGAAGGTGTTAACGATGAAAGGCGCACGCAAGGTCACGCCCCCGACTGGAACGGAACTCAGCTGCCAGGGCTGGGTGCAGGAAGCGGCTTACCGCATGATCCAGCACAACCTGGCCCCCGATGTGGCGGAGAACCCCAACGAGCTGATCGTCTACGGCGGCACCGGCCGCGCCGCGCGCAACTGGCAGTGCTTCGACGACATCCTGCGCCACCTGCGTGCACTGAAGGGTGATGAGACCCTGCTCGTGCAGTCCGGCAAGCCTGTCGGCATCTTCCGCACCCATGAGTGGGCGCCGCGCGTGCTGATCTCCAACAGTATGCTCGTGCCGCACTGGGCCACGGGCGACAAGTTCCGCGAGCTGGAGGCCGCCGGGCTGACCATGTACGGGCAGATGACCGCCGGCAGCTGGATCTACATCGGCACCCAGGGCATCCTGCAGGGCACCTATGAAACGCTTGCCGAGCTGGCGCGCCAGCATTTCGCCGGCAGCCTGGCCGGCACGCTGACCGTCACCGCCGGCCTCGGCGGAATGGGCGGGGCCCAGCCGCTGGCCGTGACCTTCAATGACGGCGTGGCGCTCTGCGTGGAGATTGACCACAGCCGCATCATGCGCCGCATCGAGCAGAACTATCTCGACACCTGGACCGACAGCCTCGACGAAGCGCTCAGTAAGTGCGAGGAGGCGGTGAAGGCCCGCAAGGCGCTCTCCGTCGGACTGCTTGGCAACGCCGCCGAGGTGCTGCCGGAGCTGGTCAGGCGCGGCGTGAAGGTGGACGTCGTCACCGACCAGACCAGCGCGCATGATGAGCTGCACGGCTACTACCCGGCGGGCCTGTCCTTCGCGGATGCCAACGACCTCAGGCAGTCTGACCCGGCGGAGTACATCGCCCGCAGCAAGGACAGCATGGTGACGCACTGCCAGGCGATCATCGACCTGAAGAACAATGGCGCGATCGCCTTTGATTATGGCAACAACCTGCGCGGCCAGGCACTGGCGCATGGCCTGGCGAACGCCTTTGACTACCCGGGCTTCGTGCCGGCCTACATCCGCCCGCTGTTCTGCACGGGCACCGGCCCCTTCCGCTGGGTGGCGCTCAGTGGCGACCCGGCGGACATCCACGTGACGGACCAGGCAATCAAGGACCTGTTCCCCGAGAAGGAGCACCTGCACCGCTGGATCGACATGGCGCAGAAGAAGGTCAGTTTCCAGGGCCTGCCCTGCCGCATCTGCTGGCTGGGCTATGGCGAGCGCGACCTCGCCGGCCTGCTCTTCAATGACCTCGTCAAGCGCGGCAAGGTCAAGGCCCCGATCGTGATCGGGCGTGACCATCTCGACAGCGGCTCCGTTGCCAGCCCCAACCGCGAGACTGAGGCGATGATGGATGGCAGCGATGCGATCGGCGACTGGCCGATCCTGAACGCACTTGTCAACAGCGTTTCAGGCGCGAGCTGGGTCAGCGTGCACCACGGTGGCGGGGTGGGCATTGGCTACAGCCTGCACGCGGGGATGGTGGTGGTGGCCGACGGCACGGATGCCCAGGCGGAAAAACTGCAGCGCGTGCTGACAACGGACCCCGGCACGGGCGTGATGCGCCATGCCGACGCGGGCTACGAGGACGCGATCGAATGCGCCAAGGAACGGGATGCCAGGGTGAGCGGGGTGATCTGATCCGGTTTCGGGTTTCGGGAGTCGGGTTTCAGGGTGATTGGAAATGGCAATATACAAACTACTGCAGAATGAGATCGTGCCGATGGAACGGACCACATTCGGACTGCAGGGCATCCGGGAACGGCAGGACCTGCAGAACCTGCTCAAGCAGCAGATTGAGATAATCGCCCCGGATGTGCTTGTCGTTGCTGAGGAATTTGCGGACTGGGAGGACAGCAAGCGCCGCATCGACCTGCTCGGCATAGACAAGGAAGCCAACCTGGTCGTGATTGAGCTCAAGCGTACCGAGGATGGCGGGCATATGGAGCTGCAAGCGATCAGGTACGCCGCGATGATCTCAACGCTAACCTTCGAGAAGCTGGTTGCCATTTACTCCCGGTACCTGGAGGATATTGGCAGCACGGATGATGCTTCTGATAACCTGCTGGGTTTCCTCGAATGGAGTGAGCCGGATGAGGACCAGTTCGCGCAAAAAGTCAGGATCATCCTGGCTTCCGCAGAGTTCTCGCGCGAACTGACGACATCAGTGATGTGGCTGATAGATTTCGGCATTGATATCCGCTGTGTCAGGATGCACCCCTACGTCCACGACGGTGAGACTTTCCTTGACGTACAGACAGTGATTCCCCTGCCGGAGGTGGCTGACTACCAGGTCCGGATCCGTGAGAAGAAGCAGAAGGAACGGGAGGCGCGGGAAGGCACACGCGATACGACAAGGTTCAACCTGGTCATATCCGGTACGCGCATGGATGGGCAGAGCAAGCGCTGGGTGATGTTCCACGTCATATCAGCGTTGATCAGGAATGGCATTCATCCGGATGAGATCGTTGAAACGATCAGGGAATTCAAGAAGCGCCCATTTGAGGTGTTTGAAGGAACCCTCGGTGAGGAAGCTGTATATGACGCGTTCTCGAAGATGGACAGTTCCGCCAAGTTGCACCTGGCGAAGCGTTTCTTTTCTGAGGAATCGCAGCTGTTCCATGTTGACAACAGGACATACGTGCTGACAAACCAGTGGGGCCTGCGCAGCTTCCAGTCCGCCACGGCATTGTCAAAGCGATATGCCGATATGCAGATCCGCCTGGAACCGGTTGACGACTGATTTCGCTTTCGGTGCAAGGCCAATCCTCAGCCTCCGGAAACCCACATGCGAACCAATGAGGTGATGTGATTTTGAGGGCGGAGACAGTGGACAATTCCTTCGCAAGGCTGGAGGCCGCGCAGCACGCCGCAGGCGTGGAAATGGAATACCGTTGCCCAGGCGCGTACAGTTTGACAACACAGAGATCCACGGAGCTCCACAGAGTTTGGAATTCAGCCTCCGACTTTCTCTGCGTCCCTGCGGCTCTGCGTTTATCACATCCATAACCACGGACTCGCAGTCAATCGGGCACAGCGAGCCGCCAGCCAGATTGCCATTCCCGCCCGAGGCTCACTGCGTTCGCCCCGCCCAAAATGTCTGGCGGCTGGAGAGGACATGGGGACTGGGGTGTGGGGTGTGGCAGAAGTGGATTTGCCGCGCGATTGCCTTGCCCAATTGCCACATCTCGCGAGCTTACGTAGCCGGGCGAGGCCGGTGCTTGTTTCATATCTGGAATTCCTGGTGTCGTATTGGCTTGGTGGTTTGAACTCCCTGACTTCAGTATGCATGTTGTCAGAATAAATCCTGACCTCCTTAATTCTCTGCGCCTCCGCGTCTCCGCGTTAAGAAAACCTTCTCGCATATTTGATTGCCAATCGAGTACCGCGAGCAACGGTAGTTGCCAGTAGATCTGAGGTCTGGAGTCTGAGGTCTGAGCACCATTGCCATTGCGCGCAAGCAAGTTGCACGCCTCCGACACTCAGCATGCACCCTGTAACCAGCAACCGGCAACCTTCATATATCATCTCCCCATGGCAGGCAAGTCAGAGAACAAGACCAAGGCCACCGAAGTCTCGGTGGACAGCTTCCTCGCGAGAGTCAGTGATGAGCGCAAGCGTGCGGACGCCGATGCGCTCGTGGCGCTGATGAAGCGCATCACCAAGCAGGAAGCGCAGATGTGGGGGCCGAGCATCATCGGCTTCGACAGCTACCACTACCGCTATGACAGCGGGCGGGAAGGGGACATGTGCGCGCTGGGCTTCTCACCGCGCAAGGACAGCCTCAGCGTCTACGTGCTCGACGGCCTCGACAACTACGGCGATGCGCTTGAGGAGCTCGGGCCGCATAAGATAGGCAAGAGCTGCCTGTACATCAAGCGCCTCAGCGATGTTGACATGAAGGTGCTGGAGAAGATCCTGCGCGACTCATACAAGTACGTGAAGAAGCACCTCGATGTGAAGTAAGACAGGGATCAGGGACCTGGGACCGGGGATCAGTCAAAAGGGAACAGGGAACGTGGAACAGGGAACAGGGCGGAAGTATTCTGGGCTATTCGTCAGGCCGAGGCAAAATACCTTGGCAAGGCCGGAGGCCGCGCAGCACGCCTCCGGCGTGGAAATGGAATGCCGTTGGCCAGGCGCGTACAGTTTGACAACACAGAGATCCACAGAGTTCCACAGAAATTGGCAATGTCATGATCCTGGTTTCCTCTGTGTATCTCTGTGGAACTCTGTGGTTAATGACTCCGTGTTCTCCTCCAGCTCCATTACCCGGCTTAGGTCTGGGCCTCCGATTGTGCGACTTGCGCCGCACCTCCGTCTCTCCCTCCGCTATCCTCTTCCCCATGGAAATCACCGGCACCATCCTTGAGCGCAGCCGCGCGATCCAGTTCAGCAGGCGTTACCTGCTGGGCTGTCTTGACCAGATCACGGACGAAGCGCTTGACTTCCGGCTTACGCCGCCCAATGGCCAGCTGACCTACAGCATCCGTGAACACCTGCTGCACCTCGCCGATGAGGGGGAGCTCTGCGTCTGGCTCAGCAAGCACAAGCAGGAGATGCCGGATGAGGCCTGGCGGGTGAAGCACAATGGCGACGGCACATGGACCCTGCAGGGTGACTGGCCGACGCGTGACAGCATCCGCGCCGAGCTTGAGAAGAGTTGGGCCATGCAGGACGAATTCTTCTGCGGCCGCCCGGCCACCGAGATCGACGCCGTCATTTCTGACAAGCACCCACATCTCGTGTGGGAGGCGATCGACTGGCTGCTGATCCACGAAAGCCAGCACCGCGGCCAGGTGATGACGCTCGTCCGCATGGCGGGTTTCGAACCGCCGAAATGGCAGTGAACAGTGGTCAGTTGTGAGACATCAGAGGTCAGGTTGAGTTGGCAGAATCAGAATGAGAATCAGCAGATTCAGTTCCCTGTTCCCTGAAACCCCGATCTGCTCATTCCGCTTCTCATTCTGTTTCTCGTTCCGCTTCTCATTCTGCTTCTCTTACTGACTACTGTCCACTGTTCTATACTCATCCCATGATCAGCCGCTGCACTGAATTCGACTTCGTCACCTTCGGCCGCGAGTACCTGCTCATCGCACTCGAGCGCTGTACGCCGGAGCTGCTGGACTTCCGTCCGGTTGCCGGGGAGCACCGCATGTACTCCATCCGCGAGCACTTCCTGCACATTGCCGACATCGGCGAGCAGTATGTCAACGTGAACTTCGTCGGCTTCTGCACGATGGATGCGCACATGCGCCTGGCCTCGAAGCACATGGGCAAGGAGTTCTGGGTGAACGGCGACTTCCCTGACAACGCAAGCATCAGGGCAGAACTGGAGAAGAGCTGGCAGCTGCAGGACAGCGTGGTGTTCGACCGCCCGGTGGAGGACCTGCTGAAGCCGGCCACCCTGCGCGGTTCGACGCTGGCCGAGGAACTGAGCTGGTTCATCTTCCACGAGAGCCAGCACCGCGGCCAGATCATGACCCTGATGCGCCTCGCCGGTGTGGAGCCACCCGCCTGGTAGGTCCGGATGCTACTGCACCGGGTTGTATCTCACGATGGCGGTGGCACTGTTGTCAAAGTTGTCGACATCTGCCGTGCCGGGGCTGTCAACGATCACGAGCCTGTCCTCACTGCTGCTCACGTAATCCCCGAGCTCACTGAACACCACGGCCGTATCAGACAGAGTGATGAGACCGCTGCCATCGGAGCTCGACAGCCCGAAACTGCCGTAGCGCGGGACAAGATCCGAACAGCGTGAGCTGGGATAGATGCCACCGGTGAAGAAGTAGCCACCGTCAGGCGCATCTATTACGAAGCCGAACGCTGAGCTGAGCTGCAGATTTCCCTGGTATGCCAGGTCTGAAGCAGCGAACCTGAAGATCGTGTTGTATATGGTGAATCCCTGCTGGACATTCCCGAACAGGCGCAGGCCGCCTTCGCCGTCATTCTCGATCCGGGCCATGCCATACAGGAATTCCGGCAGGCTTGCCTGGAACTGAGTGGCTGCTGTGACCGTGCCGTCGCCAGCAACCCTGAACAGGACTGCGCCGCGGTCGTCACCGCTGCCAAGACCGTTGCCGGCTGTCGTTTCCAGCATGCAGAGCAGCAGCTTGCCATCGGATTCAAGGCTCATTACTCCGGTTGAGCTGGTGCGGCTGTTTGACCAGTACCTTGCATACTGGGCCGCGCCTGAGCTGTCCAGCTTCGCCAGGAACAGCCCGTCGGAGATTCCCACCTCACCCTTCAGGTGGATGCTGTCGTCGGCCGGATCACAGAGCATCTGCAGGGGACGCTCATCACGGAATGTCGGCTCCAGCAGCTTGGTCCACAGCAGGTTGCCATCAGCGGACAGCTTGAGGATGTAAACGAACTGCGTCACGTCGGGTTTCGGTGCAACCCCGGCCCAGGCACTGCTGCCAATCAGGACTGCGTTGCCGCTTCCGTCAACGGCAATTCCGTTGGGCATTTCCTGTTCAGGACCTGTCAGGCGTGTGGCCCAGATGAGCTCCAGATCGCTGTTGAGCTTGATCACTGCTATGTCGCCCTTGTCTCCCTGGCTCAGTTCATCGCGGATGGATGCGGTCACGAAGACATCCCCGTTGGCGGCGAGCGCCATGTAGGGCCTGTCAACGACCGGTGATGTGAGTGTCTCATCGTCCAGCCTGATCTCCTTCGCATCAAGCAGGTTGCCGGACTGGTCGTATCTCAGCAGCAGGTCGTAGAACTCCGCCTGCGGCTGGCTGACGTTGGAGCGCCCGATGCTCATCAGCCTGCCAGCGCTATCCTGCATGAACATGATCGGCTGGTCGGTTGCCGGAGAGCCCACACTGGAATCGAAGCTGTGCAGCCAGCCATCGAGCAGCGGCACTGGGTAATCCTCCAGGCGCATCTGTGACACGGTGGCACTCCCGTTCCAGGCAACGACAGCCAGGTGGGCCTTTCCAGCCGGGCTGCTGAATGTGCCATAGGGCTCGCTCAGCTCCATTGAATCGGAACCTGGGGCAGCGAAGCGCCAGCGGCCGGTGGAGTAGTCGGCGATTGCCAGGAATACCTGCGCACCGGCATCGGGTTCGCCAGAGAGCAGATAGCTGCAGCCGGTGGCGCGGCAGATCGCGGGAAAGTCATACTGGTAGATGGCCCATGAGTACTCCCCGGTTCCGGCAATCAGCTGCAGAGTGCCTCCGGAATCCATTGCCATGGCATCCTTCAGCAGGTACTGCGATCCGAGCCGGTTGTTTGTCCCGCTGCTGACTTTCGTTGCTGCATCATCAAGCAGCAATGGAGATGGCAGCCCGGCGAATTCCGGTGCCTGGATGCTGGCTGGATCCGGATGCTGATCCCGGAGTTCCGAGCCGGTCGAACATGACAGGCAGAGTGACATTCCGGCAATACTGGCAAGGCTGCAGAGGAAACCGCACTGAGCTCGAAAGTCCTCAAACCACTTTTTTCCCATCATCCGGATTCTCCCGCAGCGGAGTCCAGTAAGTTCGCTGATACCGCAATAAATGGCCATCTGGCTAGGATAGCATGCAGGCCTGCGGCGCTGCCGCTCCTATAATTCCTGTATGGCAGGACCATGCACAGAGTTGAACCTCATCCACTTCGGCCGCTCCTATCTGCAAAAGGCGCTCGAAAACTGCGCGGCCGTACTGGATTTCCGCCCGCAGGCAGCAGGCATGAAGCCCGGGCAGCGGCTGTTCTCGATCCGCGAGCACTTCCTGCACATCGCTGACATCGGCGAGGTGTTCATCATGGAATCAGTGCTCGGCGAGCACAAGCCGCGCGGCAGCTGGCGCGTGATCTACGAGGACCGCGGCGGATTCAGCCTCGGTAGTGACTACCCGGATGTCGCGAGCATCCGCTCTGAGCTGGAGGCAAGCTGGGCCTTTCAGGACCAGCACCTGCTGTCGCGGCCGCAGGCCGAACTGGCAAATGCCGTGGGGCATCGCGGACGGACGCTGGCGGAGGAGCTCGGCTGGCTGGTGTTCCACGAGAGCCAGCACCGTGGCCAGATCCTCACACTGATGCGGGAAGCCGGAGCGGAACCGCCACATTGGTAGGCTTGTGAGGAAACAGGAGCTGGGTTGTCGGCACTGGCGGAGGCCAGGCAGTTTGCCTGTCTCCATTAAGCTTGCAGCCTGGCAACCATTGTGCGGCTTGCACCTTAGATGAAGCAGATTCAAAGCCCCTTCATTGCCAGGCTTACAACCTGGCCTCCAATGGCATAGCTTCGCAAGGCTCCTGTCAGCCGTGGCTGATCTTCATGTGCATCGCGGCCAGGTTTCCGGCGCTGCGTCCGCTGGCAACGGCGCGGTTGATGCTCGGCGTGCCGGGGTAGTCGCCACACAGCAGCAGGCCGCGCTCGCGCAGCAGCTGGTCATTGGCCGGGATGCTGCCCATCGCGCTCGGTACCGGCAGGGCATCGGGGATGTCGTAGCCCGCCAGCAGCTCCCAGTCGTCAACCTGACCGCCGAACCAGCTGCGCAGTTGGTTGCGCACCGGGCCGTGCAGCTCATCCATGCCGCCGTCCATCACAAGGCTGTTGGCAATCAGCTGCGCGCGATTGCCGAAGGCATAGCCCGGCTGCACGTTGCTCGGGATCGCCATGCTGCAGACCGGCCCCTGCTCGGAACCGCCCGGCAGGTAGATGATCGGGTCGGCGGTCGGTGGGCTGGGCACGGCGAAATGGAAGCTGCGCACGCCATGCATCCGAGGCAGGGCGCTGAGGCCTGTCAGCTGCGCGGCGCTTGCGGCATCCGTTGCCAGGATTGCCAGCTGGCATTCAATCGCCGCCCCGCCGCCCAGCCTGAGGCTGCCGTTGCCAAGTTCCTCGACCCGGCAGTTGCAGTGGATCCGCTGCGGGTCCAGCGGGCGTGCCATCAGCCGCGGCAGGGCCTGCATGCCCTCCGCCGGCAGGCTGGCCAGGCCCTGGCTGAACAGCAGCAACATCTCGCGCATGTTGCGCCAGGGGATGTCGAGTGCCTTATCGAGGAACACCGCGGAGAAGAAGGGCTGCAGGAAGTCAGCGATGAAGCGCTCGCTGAAGCCGAGAGTTGGCAACACCTCGATGGCCGGCAGGTCCAGGCTGGCCGGTTCGCTGCCGGCATTGGCCAGTGACAGCCTGGCCAGCGCCGTGTAGTCGCCGAGGTTGGCCGGACTGGAGCCGAGGCTCGTGAGTGCGCGGCCCGGCAGGCGTTGCGGGTCGTAGAAGGCGGACATCCGGCCGGCGCTCATGATGCGCGCCCCGAGCTGGAAGCTCTGCAGCCCGAGCAGCTCCATGTCAACTGAACGGTGCAGGGCGGCATAGGCCGTGTTCAGCACCTGGAAGCCGCGGTCCACCAGCGTGCCGTCCAGGCTGTCCGTGCGCATCCGGCCACCGAGCCCGTCCGAGGCTTCGAGCAGCAGCCAGTCCACCTCATTGGCCTGCAGTGCAGCCGCGGCGGCCAGCCCGCTGACCCCACCCCCGATGATTACGACTTCCGCCTTCACCATTGCATTCTAGCCAAGGAACGCACTTTTGCGGCATGCGCGATCATCAGGAATCTGTGGAGTTTTAAGTGCAGCCGCGCTTTCGCGATTGTTTTATCAGCCACGGCAGCCGCCGGATGCTGATCCAGCTCCGGGACCGGCGGGCAGCCTGCCAGGCAGGGAAAAACAGGTGGTGTCCTATGGAAAAGCTGCGAATGGGCAGGTTGTTCTGCCTGAGTCTACTTACTGCTGCGGCCGCTTTGCTGCCGCTGTTCACATCCCCCGCCCATGCCGCTGACGGCCAGAGCCTGCGTGAAAAACGCGCGGAAGTCAGCGGGATGAAGCGCATCAGCGCACTGCGCGAGGGAAACACGGAGGCCGAGCCGGAACTGGCTTTGCCCGTGCATCAGTCCTTCTCGCTGGTTCCGACGGACCACTGGGCCTACCCCGCACTGAAGCACTTGAGCGACAGGGACCTCGTGGAGGGCTATCCCAGCGGTTACTTCCAGGGTGACCGGCCGATGTCTCGCTATGAGTTCGCGCAGGTGATGTCGAACCTCTTGGAACTGTCCCCGGCTGACGACAAGTCGCGCCTCGCGGTGGTGGCGCTGCAGACGGAATTCTCCGGCGAGCTCAGTGACATCGCGGCTCGCATCGACGAGATCTCCATGCAGCTTGCCGAGATGCAGGCGCGGCTCGGCACATTGAGTGCGGCGAACGAGGCGGCCACTCCGTAGGGACCAGGGACCGGGGATCAGGAGGTGCGACACTTGTTGTCGCACAACAGGAGGTCAGGCGAAAGCCTGACAACAGAGGTCAGTTGCCTGCGGTCGGTGCTCAGTAGCAGCGGCGCCCCCGCCGCTGGAATCGGAGGTGCGCAATCACGCCATGGCGTGACGCACAATGAAACGGCGGATTGGAGTCGTAGGGCAAGGCCAACGTGCCTTGCCCAGGCTGGCGAATGCCAGCCGCATCAGATGAAAAGGTTCTTGCTTGTTGGTTCTCAGTTCTAAATGGCAACGGCGGACTCGGCCGCTGGGCGCTCAAGGGCATGGGTGCGGTCGGAAGGGGACTGGCCGGAGCGGGCCGGGCGATTGGGAGTGGGTTGGGTGAGGTAAACTGGGCTTCCAGGAGAGGATTTGTCAAACTACCCGGACTTGGCTTGGTGGATGATGTTGTTGGGGGGTTGCCAGCAAGACTTCCCAATTTCAAGAACAAAACAACAGCAAAAATTCACTGGAGACGACACGCTCACAATTTCACTTGGGACGGAAGTCGGTGGATTCCTTACAAGGATGCAGCAGATCTTCCACAATATGCAAGAAGTTTTGATAACTATGTTTATGCAGGACGGAGACTTGGTGCTGGGTTTGGCAATGGAGTGGTCTCTGGAGTTGGCAGGAATGGAAGAACGTACTTCTATGATTCTTCAACTGGCAACTTGGCAATAGTAGATCGTCATGATCTGGTTACCTTCTTCCATCCTGATGATGGGATTGAGTACTTTTTCAGGCAATTATAATGCCTCGGAGGGCAAATAGAATGGATACATACAGAGCAAATTTGCTATCAGGCAGCAGAAAGGGATGTTATCTCTGGCAGTTGCTAGAAACTTATACACTCCTAGTTAATCACTGTAGAAACGGTATGACTGGAACGGTAGAGGAATATCAAGATTTCGTTTGTATAAGAAGTGACATTGAAACTACAATACATGATCCGAAGTTAGTTGAAAGGTCGGAATATGTGGATTTTAAAGAAACGGTGGATCGCTTGGACGTCGAGTTTCGTGAAGCTACTCTAGAGCTCGAAAATGATGGAAGTGAGAACAATTGTTGGTGGTATTCTCGACTTCCAAAACTAGGTGATAAAGAGTTTGCTAACAGCGTAAAGGAAATTCATGGAATTGAAATACAAGAATTATAGTTCTGAAATGGCATGAGGTGTACAGTGACGGTATTCGCCTGACACTTGAACCTCATATGGGATGTCAATTGCATGCTGAGATCGGCTCCATTAGCCCGTGATTCCCCCCTTACGATTGTATGTTGCTCGCAAGTCCATAGGCCGCGCAATCTCGCCAGGGCACGGGCTTCGAGAGTGACGGGCCGAAGCTGCCCTGGTGGGAACGTGCATGGAACTCCGTTGCCGGCGCGGTCCAGGACGTGGTCGACACAGCAGGTGAGCACTGGTTCGGCGATGCCAGATGGCAGAGCATCAAGGGCACCACCAAGGCGATCTGGGACAACCCGTACTTCCAGGCAGCGCTGTTCGTTGGCAGCTTCTTCATCCCCGGCGGGGCTGTCGGCAGGGCGGTGGGCTTCGTCGGCAGGGCCTTCAGGAACGTGTTCGGCGGACTCGGCCGCTGGGTAGGCAAGGGCCTGGGTGCGGTCGGAAGGGGACTGGGAAGTGCAGCGAAGGCGATTGGGAATGGAGCAAAGGCTATCTGGAATGGGACAGGGGGTAAGTGGAATCCACTGAACTATGCCCCAGATATGAGCAAGTTGTATATTGGGATTCCACATTTCAAGTATGTTCCTCCAAAAGGATATGTGCCAGGGGAATATCTTTCCAGACTAGCGCCAGACCGCATTCAGCCTGGGATCAGGTACCTGTTTGGTCAGTATGTCAACAAAAATGGCAAGGTTAAGCAGTGGATCGCTGTTTATGATGACTTTGGTCACAATATAGCCCGAAATGATTATAATGCTGGCAACAGGAAAGAAGGTATTGCTGATGTGCATTATCATCTGTATGAATGGAAGCGGGGCATGGATCATCACTCTTATGCTGACCATGTGCCCGGGGAGTGGTTCCCCGGAATGTAAAGGAGAAAGAATTGAAAAATAATGTACTGTTCCCCGGGTCCTATGACATTTGCAAACTTGAATTGGAGTGGATAAACACTGCTGCGTCAGGAATGTATCTTTGCATGAGAATGCGGGTTGTATCCAAGGATCTAGAAAACTGGGAAAATGGAGAGGTCACTTTTTTTGGTGTTTCTAGCTTAAGATTCCTGTCGCCAAACGTATTTGGTTGCTCTGGAACTCATATTCTTGTTGAGGATATCTCAGATAATCAGTGGGAAGATATTAAGTACAAGATTATCGATATAGAGGAAGAGTTGTTTGAATTCTATTGCCGTCAGTATGTTGTAAATTATTATTAGTATTGCGTATTGTGATGGTAATCACCTTACACTTGGCCCAGCGGCGGGCAGCATGAACAAGCTCAGCGGTCCCTGGCTGTCTGCGCTGGACGATACTCAGGCTTCGCAGACGATGAGCTGTGCTCTGAGCTGAGCTGCAGAGCAGCGAGACCCTGTTCGAGCTGGCAACGGAATCCAGACCGGCGAGCCACTCGCACGCACCGGCAACACTTGTAACCGCCACACTCGCCGGCAAAAGAGATATCCCCTACGCCATAGGCGTGCTGCGCGGCCTCCGGCCTTGCAAAGGAATTCCGTGGCGGCCTCCGGCCTTGCCTGGAGGAATCTCTATAGCTAGCACCATGGTTTGTTACCGCCACTAGCTTCTTCATCCCCGGCGGAGTGGTCGGCAGGGCGGTGGGCTTTATCGGCAAGGCCTTTGGCAGCGTGTTCGGCGGACTCGGCCGCTGGGTAGGCAAGGGGCTGGGAGCAGTCGGAAAGGGAATGGCAAGTGCGGCGAGGGCGATTGGGGCTGCCCTGGGCAAGGTCAATTGGGCAGACCGCAGGGGATTTGCCAGTCTCGCAACTCCAAACATTGACAAGCTCATTGCTGCATTCAATCGACTTCCCCGAGGAACCGGACTGGACAGGCATCACCTTTTTCCAAAGAGCTGGCTGCGCAATATCCCAGGTATCAATCCAAGCGACTTACCATCAGCTCTTGTGGATCCTGGCTTCCATCGAGAAATTCACAAGCTGCTGAATGCGGAGATTGGACAATCGAATTGGATTCGAAGAACGATCTTGCGAACTGATACAACATCACTTGATCAAAAAATGGATGCTCTTAGGAAAGTGTACACAAGAATAGACCATCCGGAGTGGTATGATGCTGTTGATGGCTTCTTCAAAGGTAAGGGACTATTCTCATGAGGTATTATCACGCATTCTTGTTTAAGATAAATCAGGGATTAATGAATGAACTTGTAAATCTCGGATTCGAGGTCGAAATCGGTTTTAAAGAAGTCCGAATAAAGGAAAATGACTCAAAACTGCAAGATGTTTTACGTATTGCTGCCAATCATGAATACAATGGACTTATTGAACATTATTACACAATTGTTCCTACTGCTCTTGATTTAATACAATCGTCGTCACTTATCCTCATCCCGAAATCACTGGTGGATTACATTCCATTTGACAATCTGAAGTACCTGGAAGAGTGCTTCGATACAAGTAACGCATGTCCTCAGGATCCCAGCAATCCTGCGAACTTTCCCTGGAAGGGTTGTGGTTTGGGCTATGTCCAGGTCCGACCATTCAGAATCAGGACCTCGAAACTCCATAAGAAGAATCTGGATATATTTGTCCTTGATGAACATGCTGACGCATTGTTCGTGAGCACAGACCTTTACGATCAGGTGTTCAGCAAAATTGGAATGGACTACTGGCCGGTAATCGACTACAAGTCGGGAGAATCATCCACGCGGTACGTACAGCTAAGAATCACGGACACGGTTGAGCTGGATACAAGTGAACTGACACCCACTGTTTGTGACATTTGCAAAAGGACCAAGTACAAACCTCTGATGGGTTGGTATGCCCCCAGGCCACTGAGCATTGACCGGCCAATGAGCCTCTCAGTTCAGAAGTTCGGAATTGAAGGTGAAGCCATCAGTCTGATCATTGTCAACTCAGCTTTCTACGGCAAACTTCGTGAATATGGATTGAAACACAACATCTTCTGGCCCTGTGCGGATGAAGGGGTGAGATACCCTGACATTTGATCCTGCGTAATGTTCCTGGCTTATCCGTGGCCCGCTTGGCCAGGTGTCGTACCGCAATGACGACAGCGCGACCCGGCGAAGCTATGCTTTGCCGCAGCGCCAGCCCGGCGATCCTTTGCGTGAGCCGGCAGATCACATAGGCTCCTGGTGCAATCACGCCTGCGGCGTGCTGCGCGGCCTCCGGCCTTGCGAAGGAACATCCTGGTGACAGGCGTGCCGCCGCTACGTCCACCGGTCACAATTGCCCGACTGACATCGGGCCTCCGGCGACAGGAGTGTCGCCGCTACGTTCACCGGTCACACTTGCCCGACTGACAGCGGGCCTCCCACAGTCCGACTGACATCCTGTCTCCCCGCCGATTCAGACTGATTTCCCCCGGGGCTTGATATACATCCTGCGTGTTCCATAATATAAGGGCTAGTGGAGCACGCCGGAGCGGGCCCTGTGCCCGTTCCGCAGGATAACTCCGTGGCTTAGTTGATAAGGACGTATCAATTACGAACATGGCCACGGAACGGACGTCAGGCTTTATGTGACGTCCTGCGAGGTAACTGGATGAATCTCAAGCTGAGCTATCTGAGTGGACTGCTGCTGTGCCTGCTGTGGCTGGTACCGGCGGCGGGCGCCGTCCCGGACGGGATCCGCGCCGATGACTTCGTCGAATCACATTACGCCGTGCTGACCCAGCCGGTGCAGGACCGCACCCAGGTGCGTCCGGGCGAGACCATGATGCTCGGCCTG
Organism: bacterium; assembly: GCA_020440645.1. Taxonomy (GTDB): domain Bacteria; phylum 4484-113; class 4484-113; order 4484-113; family JAFGCY01; genus JAHEFU01. The sequence continues at coordinate 40,392 of JAGRNR010000032.1, forward strand.
CGCACGGTGACCTACGAGGACCAGGGCATCAAGTTCCACATCTACGGCGTCGAGCCCAGCACCGCCGGCTACATCCCCAGCAACTGGGAGATGGGCGAAAGTGAAATTGCGATATTCGGCGAGGCCGACTGGCCGGCGGCGCACCTGGAGAAGAGCGAGATTGGCGACATGTACTGGCTGATGGGCCAGAACGTGGCGAAGATCGAGGCCACGATCAGTCCCGATGCCGCACCCGGCAAGTACATGCTGACTGGCAAGCTGTTGTTCATGGCCTGCACCGAGGAGATGTGCCTCGCCCCGAGCCTCGTCGAACTGAGCTGGCCGGTGGAGGTCGTTGCCAGCGACTTCGCTGGCGACATCATGGTCGACCCCGGTGTGTTCAATGAGTCATATCCGGTCAGCTATGCACAGGACTTCAGCCTGCCACCCGCTGAGGATGAAGGCAGCGGCATTGACGAAACAGGCGATGGCGGAGGCGAAGCAGCCGTGGCTGGCAGCACCGAAAGCTGGCTGCTCGACATGCTGCGCAACAAGGAAAAGAAGCAGCTGCCCTTCCTCAACATCTTCCTGCTGGCACTGGCCGGCGGCCTGATCCTGAACGTGATGCCCTGCGTGCTGCCCGTTGTCAGCATCAAGGTGATTTCGCTCGTGAAGAGCGCGCATGAGGACCCGAAGCAGATCTGGGGCCACGGCTTCGCCTTCGCCGGCGGGATCATGGCTGCCTTCGGCGTGCTGGCGCTGATCATCACGATCCTGCAGGGCATCGGCAAGGGGCTGGGCTGGGGCTTCCAGTTCCAGAACCCCTGGTTCGTTCTGGCAATGGTCACGATCATCTTCGTGTTCGGGCTGAGCCTGGCGGGCGTGTTCACCATCAAACCGCCGGAGTCGATCACGCATGCCGGTGAGCAGCTGGCGGAAAGCGAGACCATCGGCGGTTCATTCTTCAAGGGCGCTTTGGCAACGGTGCTCGGCACCCCCTGCGTCGGACCCTTCCTTGGCCCGGCACTCGGCGTGGCCTTCACCACCGATGCTTCATGGAAGGTGTTCATGATCTTCTTCGCGATCGGCATCGGCATGGCGATCCCGTACATTCTGATGCTGCCCTTCCTGACGCGGATGGGCCGCCGGGAGCGCGGCCAGCTGTCCCGCAAACTGCTGGAAAGCAAGGACAAGCTCGTGATGTTCGAGCGCGTGATGGCATTCCTGATGTTCTTCACCGCGGTCTACCTGCTGAGCATCCTTGCCGGCATCGCTGGTGCAAGCGCCGTGATCTGGACGCTTGTCTACCTCACCGGGCTGGGCCTCGCCGCCTGGTTGTGGGGTGAGATGGTGCAGCGCGGCAAGCGGGCGATGGCAATCGGCGGCATCGTGGTGCTGCTGATCGTGGTGCTTAGCGGCTGGTTCGGACTGAATCCGGTGATTGCGGCGGCGGCGGCGGCCACTGCCGGTCCCGGAGCGGCTGATGAGGAATCGCAGGAGATCGACTGGGAGCCCTTCACGATCGCCGCGCTGGAGCAGCATCTCAAAGACAAGGAAACCGTGTTCGTGGACTTCACCGCGGACTGGTGCCCGAACTGCAAGACGAACGAGGCGGTGGCGCTCAACGTTCCGAGCACGCAGGCCTTCGTTGCCAAAAAGGGCATCGTGATGATGCAGGCGGACTGGACGGTGGAGAACGACGAGATCAAGGACATGGTGCGGGCGCTGGGCTTCTCGAGCATCCCGCTCGTCGGCATCTTCCCTGGCAACGACCCGGGCAACCCGATCGTCAAGGATGCGCTGTACACGGCAACGCAGATCCAGGAACTGATGCAGGAGGCGCTGGACCGCTGAGCGATGTGCGCGGCGGCCGCGTGTAAGATCAGCCTTTGCACCGTCCGATCCTGACAGCCCTGCTGCTGGCCTGCCTGCTGGGCAGTTCCTGTGTGCAGCCGCAGCCGGCGGACAACTCCACTCCGGCGCGGCGTGCCCAGGCCGACTGGATGGACCTGCACCATCCCGGCCCTTATGCGACGGTCACACCTCCAGGCGGCCAGCCGGAGCGTTGCCAGAGTTGCCACCAGTTCGAGACTTTGTCAACGATTCCGTCCTTCCTGCCGGCCGAGCTGCAGGACGATCCAGCAGGCGAGTACTCTGACCCCACTGACCCGCTGCAGGTCGGCGGCACGCATCCCGGCGGCTGGCTGGACTGGCATGACCCGGGCATCGTCGGCTGCGTGGGCTGCCACGGCGGGAATCCGCAGGGCCTGAGCTACAACGAAGCCGGCCATGCGCTGATGCTTGACAACAACTCCGAGATTGACGGCGCACCGGTTCGCGTGCTGCGCGAGGCATCCTGCGGGCGTTGCCATTCCGGTGAGCTCGTGCCCGCCGCACCGCTGCTCAGCGAGGGCCGCAGCCTGGTGCGCGAGCTGCGCTGCAGCGCCTGCCACAGCCTGCCGGACTGGCTCAGCGCAGGCTACGCCGGACCGGACCTCGGCCGGGTCGGGGAGAAGTACACGGCGGAAATGCTCGCGCTTGTGCCGATGCACGTGCAGCAGTTCAAGCCCGGCAGCCGCATGCCGCAGTTCGACCTGCCGGAGGCGGAGGCTGCGCACATTGCCAGCTTCCTTGCCGGCGATGCGGTGCCGCTGGAAGATGACAACGCCGTGTCGGTCGATCCGGCTGACCCGGCCGCGCTGGCGCTGCTGGCGCAGTCGCGCTGCGTGAACTGCCATGCACTGCCGCCCCTGCCGGAGGGGGTTGACAGCGCCGCGCTGCCGGAGGACCTGCGCCTGCTGTGGGAAATGCCGCAGGGCAGCCTCGGCCCGGGCCTCGAGCGTGTCGGGCGGCGGCTCAGTGCGGCCTGGATCACGGATTTCCTGCTCAATACCCATTCGCGCAACCCCGGCAGCCGCATGCCGCAGCTGGAGCTCGATGCACAGCAGGCGCAGCTGCTGGCGGGCTGGCTGGTCAGTGCCAGCCGGGACAGCGGACCCGAACTGCCGGCGCTGCCGGATGTGTCCGCGGGCTACCCGGTGGAGGGCAACAGCCTGTTCATCGGGCGCGGCTGCGCCGGCTGCCACAGCATCGACGGCCGCTCGCTGGCGGGCAACCCGGTCGGGCCATCGCTGGCTGGCATCGGGGAACGCACGCTGGAGCAGATCCAGACCAAGGCCCCGGATGTGGAGCGCCTGTACGACTACCTCGATGGCAACATGCGCGACCCGCAGTCAGTTGGCAACCGCTTCATGCCGCGCTTCAACCTGACTGACGACGAACGCCTGGCGATCGTCACCGCCCTGCTGGCGGAGCCGCTGGACGATTCGCACCGCCAGCCCCCGATCCGTGAGACGCCTGCATCCGACCCCGCTGCCATGAATGCGGACTGGCAGGAATACTGGCAGTACCCCGTCCCCCCGCAGGGCAGCGGGGACCAAATGCTCTCGCGCCTGGAGCGCGACCTGCGCCCGGAAAGCTGCGCCGTCTGCCACCGCCAGCAGTACACACAGTGGCAGGGTACGCGCCACAGCCTGGCAATGGGGCCGGGCATTGTCGGCCAGATCGTCGACATGGACAGCGCCAACTACAGCTCCTGCCTGAAGTGCCATGCCGTACTGTCAGAGCAGCAGCATGTGCGGAAGCTGGATGGCAAGTGGCAGGACAACCCGGACTATGTCGAGCAGCTGTACCTGACAGGCAATTCCTGCGCCAGTTGCCATGTGAGGGCGCACACGCGCTTCTCCGCCGTTGACACTTTCCAGCGTTACCCCTGGGCGGATGGTGCAGTGTCTGCGCATGAGCTGGAGCGCAGCCCGCTGTTGCAGTCCAGCGATTTCTGCTGGAACTGCCACCAGTTTGATGAGAGCCGCACTCTCGCGGATGGCGGCCAGCCGCTGCAGAATACGAACATCGAGCACCGCGAGTGGCAGGCGCGTACCGGTGACACACGCAGCTGCCAGGCCTGCCACATGCCTGAAGGTGCGCACACCTTCCTCGGCATCCACAATGAGCAGTACGTGCGGGATTCACTGAAGCTCAGCGAGTCCTTCCTGGTTGATAACAATGACGATATCTACGTCCGCCTGACCATCGACACCAGCGAAGTCGGGCACCATTTCCCGACCTATGTCACGCCACTTGCCGTCATCGAATTCGAGCTGCATGACAGCGATGGCAAGCTGCTTGAAGGATCGCAGCAGGAACAGCGCATCGGACGCGATGCACGGACCAGGGCGAAGAAGGGCGGCGGGCGTGAATGGTACGACGAGTCAGATACACGCATCCCGGGGGGCAGCGTGCGGGACTTCGACTTCCCACTTGACCTGCACGCCTTCCCTGCGGCGGCTTCGGCCAGGCTCGTGCTGCGGGTCGAGCCGGACCACTTCTACCACAACTCATACAAGCGCTGGATCGAGGACGACAAGCGCAGCGAGGCCGGACGTGCCTTGCTGGAGCAGGCGCTCAAGGAAACATCACGGGAGGCCTCGGGCTACACCTTATACGAGGCTGAAATGATGGTTCCGCCCCTGCTGGATTGATCCGCCTGCCTCCGCTTTCACCATTTCTTTACTCACTGCCCCTGTTCTGTTATACTCCGGTTACTCTGGTATCTTGTTGGTTAAACCACTGACACGATGCTTCGGTAAGTAAGAGGTAGTTGCAATGGGCCTTGCAAATACAGTTTCGACAAACCCGAACGCGCTTCGTTGTTCCTCTTGCTCGCCTTTTCCCCCCAATGAATCCGCGCCGTTGCGTGCGCGCATTCACCGGCTGAACGACTGACTGATTAGCAAGGAGGAACGCATATCTGCGGGCTTGGGCCATGCCGCAGAACCTTCTCGCCCCGTAGCGGGCCCCCTCAACACGTTCATTTTTTATTCCATACCAATACCTATATAGGAGTTATTATGAAGACTCATGTGAACTGGTGTAGGCACCTCGGGCTGTCGCTCGTGGCGCTTACGTTGGTCTTCGTAGCAGCTGCCTGCGGTGGAGGTGGCGGTGGCGTCACTAATGAGTTGACGCTGGCGGCATCGGACACGAGCCAGTCCATTGGCAACAATGGACGCGGCAGCGGCCAGGAGCTGACGGTCTCCGAGAACGAGATCGGCAAGCTCAGTGCTGAGCAGCAGGCACTGCTTTCAGACGCGGGCTGGAACCAGCCCTACATCCCCCCAAGGGCCGGCACCCCGATCCAGGGGCCGAGCCATGAGATGCTGATGGCGCAGCTTCGTGAGATGGCTGAGCGCGGCGTCGAGATGCTGCCCCGCGGCATCGAGGGAGAAGGCACCAAGGGAGCCAGCTGGCTGGACCAGCGCGGTTATAACCCCGGTGTCGACAGCGGTCTCGTGAAGGGCCAGTACAAGGCTGATGATACTGGTGCCAACGGCGTGCCGGACTTCGGTTGCAACGCCTCCGGCGCACTGATGGCCGACAACGGCCAGTCCGACATCGAGGACGTGATCTTCGCCTACGGCGGCAGCATGCCGGCCCAGGCGATCAGCTGGGTGGCTGAGGGGCTGTCGACCATCAACCACTTCAACAGCGTCGGTGGTGGTGGTGACGATGCGTACACCGCGATCTACCAGCTGTTCGCTGACAGTGAGAATGCGGATCCCAACAACCAGGGCAACAACGACATCGGTGAGATCGGCTACCGTGCCGACCTCGGTCCCTACGGCATCGGTTACGGCCAGGGCAGCGGCCCCAACGGCACGCTGTGCGACGGAACCGCCTACGGTGTCCGCAATGCGTTCTGGATGACATTCAACGAGAAGTTCTTCGGACTGCCGAGCGGCCAGGCGACTGCCCTGTACAACGTGCTGATCGCGCCCTCCGAAGAGGAGACAGCGGACCAGGTCAGCCCGATGGACACCTCCGCGAACTTCCAGACCTTCTACTTTGGCAACGTGTCCTCCTGCTACGGGGATGCGATGATCGTCGGCATCAACGCCGCTGACAGCGGATGCGACATGTTCGACGAGGCCTCCAACGCGCCGTGGCAGGACCGTACGGCGGATGGCAACAGCTACCCGAACATCCTGCACAACCCGATCTTCGGCGTGATCCTGGCCCGCTGGGCCGGCGGTTCGGTCAATTCCAACAGCCAGTTCTTCGGCGAGGAAGCCTATCCCAGCGGGGCCAATATGCTCGGCTGGCCGGTGGCCCGTCCGTTCGCATACAACAACGGCGCCGCACTGCTGAATGCCAACGGTGCGTACTACGCCTTCGGCCAGTTCTTCGAGAAGGGTTTCATGTGGTGGATCGACTACGACCAGAACACGAACCCGACCTCAAGCGACGAAGCCCAGATGTACATCTACGATGGCAACAACACCTTCTGCGAGGGTGAGTACTCAAAGGTTGAGCCCGACGTGTTCTACGGCGGCGCCGGCGACCTCGGCGTGGGCATCACAGTTGACGGCGTGCGCTACGGTGCCGGCGACTGGTCCGCTCCCCAGCTGTCCGACGACAGCAGCTACTACCAGATCGGCATGCTGCTGGACGAGAACACCGGCATCAGCAGCGTGACCATCGCTGCCAGCGCACACGGCTTCGGCGGTGTGACGGCTGACGGCCTGGACATCGAGCACCCCGAGTGGGGCAGCTGCCTGTACAAGCACAGCACCTGGTCATGGCGTGACGGTACGGTCACGGCAGCCGGCACGGCCTTCGATCCGAGCCAGTTCGCCCGTACCCACACCTACAGCAGCAATGCGATCAAGACC
>JAGRNR010000033.1:0-43521 GCA_020440645.1 bacterium
GAGCGGGTCGTCGATGGTGATCACCGCGGCGTCGATGCCCTTCTCCTCGAGCAGGCGCACGGCCTCCTCCTGGGTGGTGGCACAGAAGGTCTCATAGTTGAACAGGCTGACCAGTTCCGCCAGCAGGCAGTTGTGGTCCATATTGTCATCTACAACCAGTATCTGAGCCGCGCCTTCGGTCATCAGGGGGATTATCGGCAGGGTTATGTTAGAATTCAGCCGTGCTGACACCCAAGGCGGGCATTGACCCAGAATTCTTCCAATGCCTCAGGAAGCATGACCCGCTTGATCCACAGGTCAGCCTTGCAATCATCTTCTCCCGAATCACCCTTGACCTCTGCAACCGCATCCTCACCGCACGCAGTGCCGCCCGCCGTGAGATCCCGCAGCAACTGGACGGACTGCAGCTGGCCTTCTTCAATGAATACGCCCAGCACGGTGCCGAGGCCTTTGCCGCCGGCGCATCCGCCCTGTCCGGCGCAGCACTCGACAGCGAAATGTCCACGATGCTGGCCGACACCGCCCACTGGCTGGCGGGACTGCTTGACCTGGATGCGCTGGAGGACAGCTCATACCAGGTCTGGCTCAGCGATGACCCGCAGGCCCGCATCAGCCTCTATGGCAAGCCGGCCCCCGTCGCCCCGCCGGACTTCATCCGGCTGGAAAAGCGGCATCCGGCACTCGACTGGATCGAGGCCAATGCCCACCGTCCGGCCCAGGTGATGGGGCATTACGACGTACACGGCATCTCGATGCTGGCCCTCACCCGCCGCTTCCTTACGTCACACGGCATGCCACAGGTGGACTGCACATTCAATTTCGAGTCCACCGGCGACATCAGCAAGCTCTGGAAACGTGTCGTGCCCCGTGCGATCACCAGCGAGGAGGACTACGGCACGGTGGTGATGGTGGACTGCAGCGTGCACTCCCGCCGCCCGGAGTACACCCAGAAAGCGATCAGCCGGCTGGACTCCAGCGAGGACAGCATAATGTTCCTCGTCGACCACCACTCCGACACCCTGCTGCAGGCCCCGGACCTGTTCCATCCCCGCCTGCGGGTCGTGCTGACGGACATCCTCTCCTGCGGCCTGACGGACCGCTGGGGCAGGCATGAGCTGGACCTGATGTACCTCGGCGCTCTCGGCGACAAGGTTCCCGAGGTGTCGGTCTCCCGCCCGCCGGCTGAGCATCCCGAGCTGTACAGCGCCAATGAACAGTTCCACGCCTGGATGATCAACTACAGCCCGACCCCGAAGGAAATGAAGGACCGACACATCCAGCCCCTGCAGAAGTTGTGGGAAGCGCTGGCGGATGGCGCGGCGGTCAGTCCGGAGACAAGCACGAAGATCCTCGGGCAGAGCCTTGATACCGCCGCAGAGTTCGAGCCTGAGTGCAGCCCGGTCGGCGAGATCCTGCTGATGACCACGAAGCTGCCCAGTGTCGGGCGCACCTGGTACGGCCTGCTGGAGCAGCTGATGCAGCGCCACGAGCGCAGCTACGCGCTTGCCCTGCGCGTGCTCGGTGACAACCGTGCCAACCTGCTCTTGCTGACACACTGGACGGCGATCCACCGCGCCCCGGTACGCATGTTCATCCCGGAGCGCTACCAGGGCAACTGCATCGGCCACCCCGGTGCGGTCTGGGTGGACCTTGAGCGCCAGCAGGCGACGGACTTCATCCGCTCGACGGTTGACGCACTCAACCAGTTCTATGGCGTGGAAGCCGACATCGGCAAGGCCCTCTCCGAACTGCAGGGCAATGTGCTGTACCCTGAGGAGGAGTGTCGGTCTTAGACCGACAAAGCCCTGTAGCTCTAAGAGCTACACTCCCCCATTTGCCGCTTCCCCCGTTGCCGGATATCATCACCATGTCATATCGGGGCAAGTTCCGGGAACATATCCGGGGGCCCCGCCGTCTTGGTGCACTATGCATGGCCGGCCCGGACCGGTCCGCCAACAGATACAGTTTGGAGGAAGAGCATTGAAATATATCGCGGCCCTTGGGCTGACCCTATTGTTACTGGCAACACAATCCGCTTTCGCCGGCAGCGCCGGTGATGTGGAGGATGTCTACCTCACTGTCTACAACGGCAACCTTTCACTGATCCGCGAGCTGCGCAGCTTCGAGCTGTCACAGGGCAGCCAGGCGCTTGTGCTTGACGACGTCTCCGGCCAGCTCAACCCGGCCACGGTGCACCTCTCCTTCCCGGAGGACGTGGACTTCGAGTTGCTGGAACAGAACTTTGACTACGACCTGGTCAACACCGCGAAGATGCTTGAGCGCTTCATCGGGCGTGAGATCACACTCCACAATGACTACGACGGCACGCGCATGCTGGTCACGCTGTTGTCAACCAGCGGCGGCACGGTGGTGCGCGATTCCGCCGGCCAGATCCTGCTCAACCCGCCGGGCCGCATCATCCTGCCCGCCGGCAGCGCCGATGAACTGCTGCTCAGGCCGACCCTGTCATGGCTGCTGTGGAGCCAGCAGGCCGGCCGCCAGCGCGGCGAGATCAGTTACCTCTCCGGCGGGCTGGACTGGAGCGCGGACTACGTGCTGATGCTCAATCCCGACGACTCGGCCGGCGACCTGGAGGGCTGGGTCACCCTGACCAACAACAGCGGTACGACATATAAGGACGCCCACCTGAAACTGGTGGCCGGTGATGTCAACCGCGTCCGTGAGGAAATGAACTACAACCTGGCCAGGAAGGAAAAGCTTGTGCTCGGCATGGACGCCCGCGGTGGCGGAGGCTTCCAGGAGGAATCCTTCTTCGAGTACCACCTCTACGACCTCGAGCGCTCGACCACTATCCGCAACAGCCAGCAGAAGCAGATCGGCCTGCTGACCGCCAACGGCTTCCCCGTCAACAAGAAGTTCCTGTTCAACGGGCAGTACGGTGGCGACGTGCGTGTCGCCGTCGAATTCACCAACAGTGAGGAGGAGGGGCTCGGCATGCCGCTGCCGGCCGGCGTCGTGCGCGTGTTCAAGGCTGACAGCAAGGGCCAGGCCCAATTCGTCGGCGAGAACCGCATCGACCATACCCCGCGCGACGAGGACCTCTCGATCTACATCGGCAACGCCTTCGACATCGTCGGCGAGGCCACCCAGCTGGACTACACCGACATCGGCCAGGGCTACACCCAGAGCTACAAGGTAGTGCTGAAGAACCACAAGGAGACTGAGGACGTGGTTGTCACCGTGCGTGCCGACATCGGCGGTGACTGGAGCATGGACAGGAGCAGCCTGCCCTGGAAGAAGAAGGATGCAACAACCGCGGAATGGGAGATCCCCGTACCCGCTGACGGCGAGACTGAACTGAGCTACACCTACCGTGTGGTCTGGAGGTAAGGATGGCAATTCGTTTACTGGCAATCACGCTGCTGGCATCATGCATGCTGGCGATATCCACGAACTGGAGCAGCGCAATGGCGAAGGACGCAGGCAAGGTAGAGGACCTCTACATCACGATCTACAACGGGGACCTGGCGCTCGTGAAGGAGAAGCGCAGCTTCAGCCTGAGCGAGGGCCGGCAGGGCTTCACGCTTAACAACGTCAGCGGCCGGCTCAACCCCTCCACCGTGCACCTCTCCTTCCCGGAGGGCGTGGATTTCGAGCTCTTGGAGCAGAACTTCGACTACGACCTCGTCAGCATGGACAAGATGCTGGAGAAGTTCATCGGCCGCCCGATTTCACTAGTGACAACGAACGAGGACGGCACGGAAAGCTCTCAGCAGGTGACCCTGCTGTCAACCTCCGGCGGCCGTGTGATGAAGGACGGCGAGGGGCAGATCCTGCTCAACCCTCCGGGACGGGTGGTGCTGCCGGCGGGCTCTGCCGACGAGCTGCTTCTGCGCCCGACGCTTAGCTGGGACCTCTGGAGCGGCCAGTCCGGCAACCAGACCGGTGAGATCAGCTACCTCTCCGGCGGGCTGGACTGGAAGGCTGACTACGTCGTGATGCTCAATGCCGACGACACAGCAGCGGATGTCGAGGGCTGGGTCACGCTGACAAACAACAGCGGCACCACCTTCGAGAATGCCACGCTCAAGCTGGTGGCCGGCGATGTCAACCGCGTGCGGGACGAGATGCGGCGCAACATGCCGATGCCGGCCGCCGCCCCGATGAAGAGTGAGGCCAAGCCCGGCGGCTTCCAGGAGGAGAGCTTCTTCGAGTACCACCTCTACGACCTGCAGCGTCCGACCACCGTGCGCAACAACCAGCAGAAGCAGATCGGCCTGCTGACCGCCACCAGCGTCGGCACGAAGAAGCTGTTCATCTTCGACGGCCACTACGGCGGTGATGTCAGCGTCAAGGTGCAGTTCGAGAACAGCGAGGAGAACAACATGGGCATGCCGCTGCCGAAGGGCGTGGTGCGCGTGTTCAAGGCTGACAGCAAGGGCCAGGCCCAGTTCGTCGGCGAGGACCGCATCGACCATACCCCCAAGGATGAGGACGTGCGCCTCACGATTGGCAACGCCTTCGACATCAAGGGCGAGACGGTGCGCAAGGACTACCAGGACATCGGCAAGGGCTTCACCGAGAGCTGGGAGATCACACTCAAGAACCACAAGGAAAGCGAGGACGTGGTGGTCACCGTGCCCTTCCGCATCGGCGGCGACTGGAGAATCATGCAGTCCTCGATCGACTACGTGAAGAAGGATGCCAACACGGCGGAGTTCACCGTGCCCGTCCCGGCGGATGGCGAGACCAAGTTCACCTTCCAGTACCGTGTGGTGTGGAGGTAGGCAATGAAGCGAATCATGGCAACACTACTGCTGGCCTGCTGCGTGCTCGCCTGTCTTGCGGCACCACATCCCGCATCCGCCAAAGAGGCCGGCGATGTGTCTGATCTGTACATCACGATCTACAACGGCGACCTGGCGCTCGTGAAGGAGAAGCGCAGCTTCGACCTTGCCAGTGGCCGCCAGCAGTTCATCCTTGACAACGTCAGCGGGCGGCTCAACCCCTCCACGGTGCACCTGTCCTTCCCGGAGGGCGTGGACTTCGAGCTGCTGGAACAGAACTTTGACTACGACCTCGTCAACATGGACAAGATGCTCGAGAAGTTCATCGGCCGCGAGCTGACGCTTGTTGACGACTACCAGAAGACCGAACAGCGCGTCACCCTGCTGTCAACCTCCGGCGGCCGTGTGGTGAAGGACTCGCGCGGACAGATCCTGCTCAACCCGCCGGGCCGCATCGTGCTGCCCTCCGGCAGTGCCGACGAGCTGCTGCTGCGGCCGACACTGAGCTGGGACATGTGGGCTGGCAATGCCGGCACGCATGCCGGTGAGATCAGCTACCTCTCCGGCGGGCTGGACTGGAAGGCGGACTACGTGGTGATGCTGGCTGCCGACGACGCCTCAGCTGACATCGAAGGCTGGGTCACTTTGACTAACAACAGCGGTACCACTTTCGAGAATGCCAACCTGAAACTCGTAGCCGGGGATGTCAACCGTGCATCGGATAATGACGACTATCAACGTGATTATGAGATGCTCGATTACGCGATGGCCGAGGAGGCGGCTCCTGAGGGTTTCGCCGAGGAATCCTTCTTCGAGTACCACCTCTACGACCTGCAGCGTCCGACCACGGTGCGCAACAACCAGCAGAAACAGATCGGCCTCTTGACCGCCAGCGGCATCTCTACTAAGAAGCTGTTCGTGTTCGACGGACGCAACGGCGGCGATGTCAGCGTGAAGGTGCAGTTCGAGAACAGCGAGGAGAACAACATGGGCATGCCGCTGCCGAAGGGTATCGTCCGGGTGTTCAAGGCTGACAGCAAGGGCCAGGCCCAGTTCGTCGGCGAGGACCGCATTGACCACACCCCGCGCGATGAGGATGTGCGCCTGACGATCGGCAACGCCTTTGACATCAAGGGCGAGACTGTCCGCAAGGACTACAAGGACATCGGCCGCGGCTATACAGAGACCTGGGAAATCACGCTGAAGAACCACAAGGAGAGCGAGGACGTGACGGTGACCGTGCCCTTCAATATCTGGGACGACTGGAGCATCTTCTCCTCCACTACTGATTACGTGAAGAAGGACGCCAACACCGCCGAGTTCAAGGTGGACGTGCCCGCCGATGGTGAGACCAGCTTCACCTTCCAGTACCGCGTGGACTGGCGCTAGGCATGGCTGGCCAGAGTACATTCGTTGATAATGACTTCTGCTTCGCCTGCGGGGCGCTCAACCCCGCCGGCCTGCAGCTGGTGTTCGAGCGCGACGGCGATGTGCTGTTCACCCGCTTCCGCCCCAGCCAGCTGCACCAGGGCTGGCGCGATGTGCTGCACGGCGGGGTGCAGGCCACGGTGTTCGACGACCTGATGAGCAACTGCATGTTCCGCATCCACGGCCTCGGCGTTGTGACCGCGGAACTGACCACCCGCTTCCGCTCGCCTGTACCACTGGACCGCGAACTGGAGTTCCGCGCCTGGCTGAGCGGCGGTAAGCGTCCGCTGTGGGAGCTTAGCGCGGAGTGCCGGATCCACGGTGAAAGCGGTGGCCGGCCGCTGTCCACGGCGAGGGGGCGCTTCATGGAGACCCCGACGGAGGGGCGCTGAGCATGTTGCGGGTTTTTAATTATGGGGCGGCCCGCCGATTAGGTATGTGACCAAAGCCAGGAGTTTCCGATGTACAGACTTGCTCTGCCGGTCCTGCTGCTGATCCTTGCACTGGCCGGCTGTGGTTCCGGGGATTCCGAGATCATCTCGGACAACCTCGTTGAGAAGGTATTCAACAACGGCGAGGCCGCGCGCCTCGAACTGGCCAGTGGCGCGTACGTGGACTTCCCGAGCGGCACCTTCGCCGACCGCCAGGTGGTGAGCATCTCCGACCTGCTCAGCGGTTCGGACAATGTGGCCACCACCTTCCCGACCACCACGAAATCCATCAATGACCGGATCGGCGCGCTGATCATCAACAGCCCGGTGGATGCCCTGTTCGAGCGGGACATCACCGTGCGCATGAAGCTGGACAGCGCCCAGACCCCCGGCACCGAGTTCGTGCTCTACATCCACGACTCCGACCTGGGCAGCCGCACCGAGACCTACGACAACAACTACGTCACCTGGTACCGCTACGGCAGCTACATCGCCACCGTGGACAGCACCGGGATCTATGCCACCTTCACGCTGGACACCGACGGCAACCGTGGCTTCATCGGCACGCTGGCCGTGTTCCGCAACCATACGCTCGCCGACATGGGCAGCGCAGCCACCACCACAGTCAGCGGCCGCGTGCTGGACAAGAACGGCTCCGGCGTCAGCACCGATGTGGAGCTGAGCTACCTCGTGGGCGAGGAGCGCTACCCGGTGCGCCTGCTGAACGGCACGATCCCCAGCGGCAGCAACGTGGCCAGCGTGGTATTCAGCGACGCCAGCGGAAACTTCAGCATGCAGGTGCCGGACTTCTACATCAGCCAGATCTTCAACGTGAGCTTTGCTGTGCATGACAGCAACCGCAGCGAGCAGGATGAGTTCGTGGTGAACCTGCCCTATCCGATCCGTGAGGATGAGGTGAACAACCTCGTTATCCGCTACGGTGAAAACAACATTGTTTCTGAGCCTGTCGGAACGATCTGATCACTCAGGCGTTAACAGGGTTTAAGTCCGAGGCGGGGTCTGCTCAGGCCCCGCCTTTTTAGTTAACAGTGGACAGTGGTCAGAAGTCAGACCTTGAATTTGCCTTTCTGACCACTGACTACTGACCACTGAGTACTGATTCATGTATAATCTCAGTCCCCTTTGCCTGCGGGAGTGGTGGAATGGCAGACACGCAAGATTAAGGATCTTGTGAGCGAGAGCTCGTGGGGGTTCGAGTCCCCCCTTCCGCAGATTTCAGATTTCCCTCTTTCATGCCTGCCATCCGTTGCTGCATCTCAAGGACGATGCAACTCCTCTAGCTCACTATCCCTTCCCGGAAACTGATCTCTTTTGTATGTTTTCACGAATTATTTGTCATTACCTTGACTTTGTATTTGTATTCAGGTAAACATATGTATCGTGACTCCAAGGGGAGGAAGGAAGGATATGGCAGTAATGACTGAAGTGGCCGAAATGAACGGCCGTGATACACAGGTCAGGCCTGAGGACTGGTTGCTCCTGTGGTGCATGGAGCACACGGATGCGGATGAGGACAGCATCCGCCGGGCCAGCGGCAGGACGGCAGTGGAGCTCGATGAGCTGAGAAGCGCAAATCTGGAAACACTCGCTGAGATCCGTGGCCTGCATCGCATGGGGGCGCTGCTAAGCATCAGCATGCTGTTCGAGCTGCTGCGCCAGCGCCTGGCGGCGATGCTTGCCGTGGCAACGAAACCGGCGGAATTGCGCAGCCTGCTTGGTTCACTGCGCCAGCTGCCTGGTGCAAGGGAGCTACTCAGGCCGGCACCTGCTGCGACAAGGCAAGTGGGACCAAAGGCTGCGGAACTGACACAAGTGGAACAGCTTATCGGAGCGGACAGCTCGCTGTCACGCCAGCAGCTGCGTGCGCTGGAGCGCCGCATGCGCAAGGCATTGGGGAAGTAGGGCAAGGCCACCGTGCCTTGCCAAGGATGGCTAATGCCATCCGCTTAATACGGAAAGGATTCAGGGTAGCGGTGGCACCTCGCGCCAACTGGGAGTGAATGATTCATACTTGCGCGACCAATGGCTCTAGCAAAATGTGGATCGATCTTTATCCCGCTCTACTGTCCAACTGAACAATGGACATGACACTGGACAAGCTAAGTTCGGCAGATGCCCTTTCAATTGGCGCAAGGCAATGTAGCGGTGGCGCCCCGCGCCAATTGAAAGGGCATGTCTCGAAGTTCACCTGAACTTACACTCTAAACAAGCGATGCAAGATCGAGCTGAATACAAAGGTATTTACCAGTTGCTTGATACATCAGTAACGGAAGTCTGAGCCATTCTCTGTCAATTGGCGCAAGGCGCCACCGCTACCCATTTCGTCTGGAGAGGTCACTTCCGCCCGACCCGCCGAAACTTGCTTTCGGCGCAGGGCCAGACCGACGAGTGCGTGCACGAGGAGGCAAATCAAAATGGGTCCTGCAGGATTCGAACCCGCGACCAAGAGATTATGAGTCTCCTGCTCTAACCGCTGAGCTAAGGACCCGTGGGGATGAAGAGTTTACTGTGCAGTGCGGGAGTGGTCAATCCGGATTGACTAGCCGCTGCCGGTCTCGGTTCCGCCTTCCACCGGCGTCTCACCCTCCGGCAGCACCGGCGCGTCCGTGCGGCGCTTCTCCTCAAGCACCTGGGTCGGCGCCTGCTCAAGTATCTGCGGGAAGGGAATGCTGACCGGGAAGTAGCCATACTCCCCGACCTCCGCATCGCTGCCGAGGTAGAGGTACCAGCGGCTGCCGGCCTTCACCCAGCGCAGCGGCTCCATGCTCTCAAAGGCGAAGCCGAGGCTCGGCGGCACATCCGTCATCGCGAAGTTGCCTTCCAGGTTGGCCACCACGTCCTCGGCCTTGACCTTCTCGATGCGGTTATTGGATGAGCGCGCCTGGGCATTGCCGGCATTCAGCGCATCAAGGTTTTCCTTCGTGAAGCTGTTGCGGTAGGCCGGGCTGAGGAAGCTTGAGTAATCACGCCCCTGCAGGTTACCCACGCTGAAGTTGTAGTACTCAGCCGCGGTCTTCTGCAGCCCGGCGGTCGCCCGGCTGCTGACCACAGAACGGTTGCAGCCCGCCAGCATCAGCAGCGCGGCCAGCGCAAGCAGGGTCATGAACTTATGCGGCTTCACGTATTGATTATAGCCCTGAGGGGGTAATGTAAAACGGTGATCGCAGACAGGCCCGCTGTGGATACCCCCACCCTGACCTGTCCGCGTGCTTCCGGGCCGTGGATTGACCCGGATTTGAACCGCAGCCGACAGGACAGCAGTTATATAACTAGTCATAGCGCAGCGAGATAGCCGCTGGACAGTTATTCACATTTGCTATACTACGGCTCGAGAGTCGTTCCGGCTCCGGGTTGAATCCGAGGGATATTGGTTGATGAACAGAATTCCGGCCACGGAAAGCAGCATCCACGCTGATACGGCAATGCTTGCACCCGTCGGCGCGTACACATATGTGAAGCGTGCGCTGGACCTGCTTGGCAGCCTGTTCTTCCTGCTGCTGTTCGCCCCCCTGTTCTGCCTGATCGCAATCATCGTCAAGCTGGAAAGCCCCGGACCGGTGTTCTTCCTGCAGAAGCGACTGGGCCGCCATGGCCGCCAGTTCGGCCTCTACAAGTTCCGCACGATCCAGCGAGAGCCGACCCCCGGTGACGAGACCGGCTCGCACATGGCGATCTCCGGCAAGGATGCGGACATCACCCGCATCGGACGCTTCCTGCGCAACAGTGGCCTGAATGAGCTGCCGCAGCTGATAAACATCTTCCGCGGTGAAATGAGCTTCGTTGGCCCGCGCCCCGCCGTACTGCACCACGAGCAGTACTACACCGACTGGCACCGCAAGCGCCTGGCGGTGCTGCCCGGCGTGACCGGCCTGGCCCAGATATGCGGCCGCAATGTGATCCCCTGGGGCTGGCGCGTGGCGCTTGACCGCTACTACGTGGACCACATGGGCTTTGCGAGCGATGCGCTGATCTTCCTGAAGACCTTCCCCGTGGTGCTCGGCCATGTCGGCACTGAAGGGGCGGAGGACCTCTACTTCGACTTTAGCCCGCCGGAGGAGTCGATGTTCGCTGAGAAGCTCGAGAAGGACGGCATCTGGCGCACCTTCTTCCGCTACAGCGCTGAGGATGAAAGCGCTGAGATGGTGGAGGACAAGCTCCCCACCGAACAGAAGCAGACTGCCTGACCAGCCGGATTGATCTGCGCATTTCCCTGGCTGCAATTGCGATTGCCAGTGTTGCTTGATATGCTGGATACGGACCCTGGAATAACCTGCGCCTGATAGGTGTGACCCAATGCCAAAAACTCCGTTGCGCTTTGCTTCTGCAGTCCTGCTGGGCCTGGCCGCATTCTTCCTTTCAGCCTGCGCTGGTTCTACCTCCCCCCAGCAATCAGCCGCGGTTCCCGCGTCCGGCGGCATTTCGGAGCTTCCCGGGAATGTCAGCCTGCCCTTTCCCACTGACGAGGACACACAGCGTTCAGCCAGGGCGCTTGGCCAGCAGCTGGTGCTCGGCAAGGACTACTTCCGCAAGTCCGCGGATGCGCAGGTGGCCCTCAACGCAATCCAGCTCAGCCCGGCGGGAGCCGCCAACAGCTGGGCGATGTTCCGCTTCGAGGGCCTGACAGACTCCGATGTGCTGCAGCAGCTTGATGTCAGCTTCGACATGCTGCCCAAGGACTACTACCTGGCCTTCGCCGACTTTGACAGCGGCCGCTGGCGCTGCGGACTGCGTGGCAGTGCCAATGGCGGCAGTGCGGACACTGACATACTGACCTGGCCGAAGGGCTACCGCACTGTGTCCCCCGCTGGCAATGCTTACATAGCAGTAATCAACGGCGGGACCACGCTGGCAACGCTCAACAGCGTGATCCTGAGCATTGACTTCAGCAACATCGGCCCGGTGGCCGACCTGCAGGCCAGCAGCATCCGTGGCAATGCCAGCCTGACGGTGGACTTCGACGCATCGGCCAGTGTCGACCAGGACGGCATGGGCCAGATCGCCCTGTTCGAATGGGACTGGGACGGCGACGGCAGCTATGACGAATCTGGCAGTGAGGCGCTGGTGCAGCACATCTTCACGGAACCGGGCGTGTACGAAGTCGGCCTGCGCGTGACCGATGACAACGACGGCCTGACCGACATTGCCTCAAAGGAGATCCGGGTGCTGGGATGGCATCACAATATCGGTTCAGCGGAAGCTGAAGTCTCCACCAGCTTCGCGACTGTCGGCAACCAGGTGGTGGGTGTCGGCTACGGCACGCCTGCCGAGGGCATTCAGTTTGATGCCAACCTGTTCTGTTTCAGTGAACTTGGCGAAGCGCGCTGGTTCCGCAACTGGGGCGACCCCGACAGCCTCGACCAGTTCTATGACATCGCTGATATGCCGGATGATGGCTTCGTAGCCGTCGGCCTGAGCTACGGCTTCAACGCACAGAACGGCGCTGTCACAATCGTGCGCTTTGACCGCAACGGTTTCCCGATATGGCAGAAGCTCTGGGATTCCAGTGAGGCAGAATACGCAACCAATGTGCTCGCCGACAGCAATGGAAACATATATGTTGCCGGTTCGACCCACGGATTCCGCGCTGACAATGAATCTGATTCGCTGATCCTGAAGCTGAATCCGGCAGGCGAGCTGCTTTGGGAATACCGCTATGCAGATACGGAAACCACCAATTCAACTGGAATCTGCTTCTCTGGCAACGACAGCCTGCTGAGCTGCACCTGGGCGGACTCCTACACCAAGACCCGCTCCGTTGGCCTGCTGGAGGTCAACTACGACGGGCAGCTGATAGACCAAAAGGTGATCGAGGTTGACGGGACCGCGCATGCCACGGACATTGTCACGGACCGCACGGGGAACATCTACATCAGTGCCTACCACAACAACTTCCAGGACCTCGGCGTTTACTGCATGCTGGTCAAACTGAATGCCAGCAAGGCCGTTACCTACGTCTCGCGCTGGGGCCATGAGGACGAGGCCCAGGCCTGGTCCATCTACCTGCGCTACCCGCCGCTGCTGGGCAGTCCCGACGTGATGGTGCTCGGGAACAGCAAGGCCGGTTCCACCTACCACCCGCTGCTGACCCGCCTGAACCCGAACGGCACCCTCGATGAGGCATTCTCCTGGTTCAGCCCGAACGGTTACTACACAGGCACCATCGGCTTCGGCCCGCTCGGTGGAATCGTGATGGCCGGCTCCGCCTACAACAACAACATCACCTATACGGGCATCACGCCGATAATCTCCTTCATTCCCAGTACGACGCCGGCAGGCACCTGCACGGGCCATGCGGTGAATGGAATCTTCTCCGACATCAGCGGCGAACTGACGGATGTGGGCGCGGAGCTGGACATCGAGCGCACATCAGGCAACCAGGACTGCTTCGTGGGGGCCTACTTCCCGGATGACCTGTAGGGAAGCTACCCGCTTCAGCGGTAGAATGGAGCCGCGTTGCGGAGTCACGCAGTGACGCAGCTGCGCAGGCTCTCGTAAGCAATGAGAAGGGAGCAATGAGCAATGAGTCAAACCCATGCAGAGGTAATCTGGCTGCCAGCCAGGATCATTGCTCACTCTTCATTGCTCATTGCTGGCTTGCCGGCAGCTCCGATCCCCCACCCCTTTAACCTGATCCCGCTCCCGATGGGATAATAGAAGCTGGCGTGGGCTGGGCCCCGCCGGGGTATGCATGTCAGTAGTTGAGAAGAAGAAAGCCGGGGTCAAGATCCCCATCCGCATCGTCACCGCCGCCGCACTGTTCGACGGCCACGATGCGTCGATCAACATCATGCGCCGCATCCTGCAGGCCAGCGGTGTCGAGGTGATCCACCTCGGGCACAACCGCAGCGTGGAGGAGATCGTGAATGCCGCGATCCAGGAGGATGCGCAGGGCATCGCCGTCACCAGCTACCAGGGCGGGCACATGGAGTTCTTCACCTACATGCGCCAGATGCTGGATGAGCGCGGCGCTGGCCACATCCGCATCTTCGGCGGCGGCGGCGGCGTGATCGTGCCGCGTGAAATCGAGGAACTGCACAAGGCCGGCATCGACCGCATCTTCTCCCCCGACGACGGGCGTAAGCTCGGCCTGCAGGGCATGATCGACCTCGTGATCGCCGGCTGCAACTACGACCCGCTGGAGCAGGACCTGAAGGTCAATGGCAGCTCCCTGCCGCTGGCGCGCAACATCACCATCGCCGAGCGTGGCGACGAAAGCCACAGCTTCTACGAGATCGGCGACGGCTCCGACAAGACCATCCCGGTGATCGGCCTGACCGGCACCGGCGGCGCCGGCAAGAGCAGCCTGACCGACGAGCTGGTGCGCCGCTTCATCAACGACTTCCCCGACAAGCGCATCGCCGTGATCTGCGTCGACCCGACCAAGCGCCGCACCGGTGGCGCGCTGCTGGGCGACCGCATCCGCTTCAATACGCTGAAGAACAACCGCGTCTACCTGCGCTCGCTGGCAACGCGTGACAGCAACAGCGAAATCAGTGAGCAGGTCGGCCCCGTGATCGACACCGTCAGGCGTGCCGGATACGACCTGATCCTCGTGGAGACCGCCGGCATCGGCCAGGGCGACAGCGAGATCACGAAGTACGTGGACCTGTCGCTGTATGTGATGACGGCGGAGTATGGCGCGCCGAGCCAGCTTGAGAAGATCGAGATGCTGGACTACGCCGACTTCGTGGTGATCAACAAGTTCAGCCGCCGCGGCAGCGAGGATGCCCTGCGTGATGTGCGCAAGCAGTACCAGCGCAACCGCGAGGCCTTCCACCTGCGTCCCGAGGAACTGCCCGTGTTCGGCACAAATGCCGCGCAGTTCAATGACGGCGGCGTGACCGCGCTGTATGCCCACATGGTGGCGCAGCTCAATGAGAAGTTCCAGCTGGGCTGGCAGAGCAAGCACCAGCCTGACAAGACGCGGGCATCGAAGATCAGCCAGTACATCATCCCGCCGGGACGCGAGCGCTACCTGTCCGAGATTGCCGACGTCAGCCGCAAGTACCGCGACTGGGCCTCAGAGCAGGCAGGCATTGCAAGCAAACTGGATTCGCTGCAGCAGGCGATCGTGCTGCTGGGCGGACCTGGCAACACGGACTGGAAGGAATACGACAGCAAGACGCATGGCAGTGCCAGCGATGGCGTGCGCGACCTGATGGACGCCTATGACAATCGCCTCGACCGGCTGGACAACCGCTGCCGCAAGCTGCTGCGCGACTGGCAGGACTGGGATGCAAATTACGCCGGTGAGGAATTCAGCTACACGGTGCGTGGCCGTGAGATCAAGGTGCGTACGCATCGCGAAAGCCTCAGTGGCAACATGATCCCGCGCGTGGCCCGGCCGAAGTATCGCGATGCCGGTGACCGCCTGCAGTGGCGCCTGCTGGAGAACGTGCCCGGTGAGTTCCCCTACACCGCCGGCACCTTCCCCTTCAAGCGTGAGGCTGAGGACCCGACCCGCATGTTCGCCGGCGAGGGCCCGGCCGAGCGCACCAATGCACGCTTCCACTACCTCGCCGAGGGCCAGCCGGCCAAGCGCCTGTCAACTGCCTTCGACTCGATCACGCTGTACGGTGAGGAGCCGCACCTGCGGCCGGACATCTACGGCAAGATCGGTGAGAGTGGCGTTGCCATCTTCACTACTGAAGAGGCCGAGCAGCTTTACGCCGGCTTCGACCTGGTCAGCCCCAATACATCGGTATCTATGACGATCAATGGTCCGGCGCCGACCGTGCTGGCCTTCTTCATGAATGCGGCGACGCGCCAGCAGTGCCGCAGGTACCTGAAGGAAAATGGCAAGCTGGACATCAGCGATGAGCAGATCTACCAGCCGGACCGCCTGCGCGGGGCGCACTGGGACGACGTGCGCGCGATGTTGTCAGATGAGGAGTACCTGAGGATCCGCGAGGAGACCATGGCCCAGGTGCGCGGCACCGTGCAGGCCGACATCCTCAAGGAGGACCAGGGGCAGAACACCTGCCTGTTCTCCACGGAGTTCAGCCTGAAGCTGATGGGCGACGTGCAGGAGTATTTCTCGGCCAACGGCGTGCGCAACTTCTACAGTGTCAGCATCAGCGGCTACCACATCGCCGAGGCCGGTGCCAACCCGATCCACCAGCTGGCCTTCACGCTTGCCAACGGCTTCACCTACGTGGAGTACTACCTGGCGCGCGGGATGGACATCAACGAATTCGCGCCGAACCTGAGCTTCTTCTTCTCCAACGGCATGGACCCGGAGTACACGGTGATCGGCCGCGTTGCCAGAAGGATCTGGTCCACGGCGATGCGTGACAAGTACGGCGCCGATGCCAGAAGCCAGATGCTGAAGTACCACATCCAGACCAGCGGGCGCAGCCTGCATGCGATGGAGATGGAATTCAACGACATCCGCACCACCCTGCAGGCGCTGCTGGCGATCTATGACAACGCCCAGAGCCTGCATACCAATGCCTTTGACGAGGCGATCACCACGCCAACACGTGAAAGCGTGCGCCGCGCGATGGCGATCCAGCTGATCATCAACCGCGAGTTCGGCAAGGTGTTCTGTGAGAACAGCACGCAGGGCAGCTTCCTCGTGGAGGAGCTGACGGACCTCGTGGAAGCTGAGGTGCTTAAGGAATTCGACCGGATCTCGGAGCGCGGCGGCGTGCTTGGTGCAATGGAGCGCCAGTACCAGCGCGGCGAGATCCAGGATGACAGCCTGAAGTATGAGCGCATGAAGCATGACGGCTCGCTGCCGATCGTGGGCGTGAACACCTTCATTGACAACAGCAAGGACTATGCCAGCGAGCAGGATGTGGAGCTGAGCCGCGCAAGCACCGAGGAGAAGCAGCAGTGCCTCTCCCGCCTGGCGGCTTTCCACGAGCATTACAGCGACAAGGCCCCGGCCGCGCTTGAGAAGCTGCGCCGGGTCGCGCTCGAGAATGGCAATGTGTTCGCGGAGCTGCTGGACTGCGTGCAGTACTGCTCACTGGGCCAGGTCACGAATGCCCTGTTCGAGGTCGGCGGGGAGTATCGGCGGAACCTGTAGAGAGGTGGGAGGTTGGAGGCCAGGCAGTTTGCCTGGCGATTGCCAAGCTTACAGCTTGGCCTCCAGACCAACAGGGCCCTGTAGCTCTTAGAGCTACACTCCAATTATCGCCAATTGTGCCATGGATATGCCAGAGCATATTCGGTTGTTGCCTCCGCAGAGTGAGTTACTCCATCCACTTCATAGCTGAGGCTCCAGTGCACAGGAATCCGCGGTCGCATACTTATCTCCTCCCAGCCGGGGATAACGGTGATTGACGCATCGTAGTACTCCGGCTGAGGATTGCCAACCCTGGCCAACGCAGATTCAAGGTTCTGGCGATCAATGCTGATCTGGATATCCAGGTTTCCAAGTAGGAAGTGCTCCTGGCCTGGAATGACTGTCAGCAGGTACCTGTCCGCAATGCCGGAAACCGACGAACTCAGATCGATACGTGCATCAGGCGGGCTGTCTGTACTCCAGTCCCATCCCTCCGGTTCGATCCAGGGTTCCGTGATGATTGTGCGGCAGACAAGCGATGGACTGGCCATCATCGCTGTCGACGATTGTGAAATGGAAGCATGATTGTCGTCAGTGAATACCAGATCATTCCTGAAGTGTGCGGTGTATGCGAAATCCGCCACATTGATATAGCTGGTGCGCTGTATGTGTTCCAGCAGCTGATCCGCATCAAAGGGCGCGATCAACTGCCCCTGGTATTGGTATCTGAAATCATCTGATAGAAACAAGCGGCTATCAAAATCATCATTGCCATTCAGTCTGCCTAGCAGCATTGAGGCGGTTACAGTCTCACGCGAGATGTTGTTGCCAGCTAAGGTGGAACAGGAAGCAAGCAACAGACCAAGTGCAAGAACCTGTAGGCCGACCAGTCCCATTCTTCCCATATGTTTTTCATTCCCATTCATGCAGGAATCTTAGCAAGAAGCGATTCACAGCGGGGGTACCAATGCTTCCATGTTTGAGGAGAACCGGTGGGTGTGGATCTTGGAGACGGTGTGTAGCTCTCAGAGCTACAGGGCCATGTTGCTCTTAGAGCAACACACCCCCAGAAAAGCAGAACCCCGGCCCTGCTCCACCCTCACATCGGAACAGTCGCCGAGGTCCTTGGCTTACAAGTCAGACAGGCGGGGGCATTGCTGCCGCCCTTCCTGCGGCCTCCCGGGTCCATACTCCCGGAAGCCTGAGTCTGACGGGGTCATCTCAGTTGTGGTCACCGTCTGCGAGCTCCGGCAACCACGACATATGAGACCAGCACCGGTAACTTTTGTTCCCGCTGATTTAAGCGGAATTTAAGTTTCCGGCAATCCCGTCACAGGGGCCTAGGCGTCGCCCGATCCCTGGTCATCGGTGCCGTCATCATCGCCACCGGAACCATCGTCATCATCGCCGCCATCGTCGTCGCCGCTGTCGTCATCATCACCGTCATCATCGCCGGCGCCGTCGTCATCGTCGTCGCCGTCACCCTTGCCGCGCACGCCGGTGGTCTTGACCTCGATTGCGGTCCATTCCTCACCATTCCAGATGCCGCGGATGTGCACGTTGGTGCCCTCGGCAAACACTGCCATGTCCGGGTTGCGGTTGCCGTGGTCCTTGAAGCGGGTGGCATCCGTGATGTTGAACAGCACGCCGTTGACGACGAGTTCCGTCTCACTGATGCTCATGATCGGGCCCTTGATGATCCCGCCACGCAGGCTATGGTCACGACCGTGGGCATCCTCCGGCAGGCCGTCCCCGTCAAGGTCGCGCAGGCGGTCCTCGTCGCGGCAGTCGCCGTCGCCATCGGAGTCGATGCGCACGAAGCCGTCACCGGGCTCGATCAGGCGCGCATCAGGTGAACCATTGATATCGGTAATGAGCTGCACGCCATCAGGCACTCCGTCATTGTTGAGGTCCTGGAAGGTGACGGCGCCCTGCACCGTATTCTCACGGCCGCTCACGACCGTGACGGGCATCAGGATCTCGACATTGTTCGTGCCGTCCTGCCCGAGCTGGTAGTTGCTGTCAAACTCGATCTTCAGCAGGCCATCGCCCTGCTCGATCTCATTGATGCGGAAGGAACCTGTCGCCGTGGTCGGCGTGGTGGCGAGCAGCTCGCCGCTGTCACTGATCACACTGACCTGTCCATTCAGGCCGGAAAGCGCACTGGAGCCCTTCACACCGTTGTCAATGCTGAGCTGGCCAGTCAGGCTGGTCTGGTTGTTGGCCGGGGGATTCGCTGAACCGGCTCCGCCTCCACCGCATGACGCCAGCGCGAGGCTGGCCACGATGAAGCTGATCAGCAGGATTGCATTTCGCATGTTCTCCACCTCCACGGGATATGCCGCAGGTAAGTGCGGCGCACACCTTCCTTCAGACTCTGCTGAGGGAATCATGTTCGCAAAGTTTAACCGTGCCTTAATGCAATTGCAAGATTGTGTAAGGATTTGGCAAGATTGTTGAAAAATGAATGGGCTAAGCCAGAATGATTCAATATCAAGTAATGTGGCCGCAACGTAGTTGAGACAGGTTAGTAGAGCGGTTCTTCGCCCGCCGGGCGGGTCTTCCAACGCTTGTGGCCCCACAGCCACTGCGTCGGGTCCTCGATCAGCACCTGCTCGTACATCTCATTCACGCGGCGCAGCACTTCAAGCTGTGCCTCGTTGTTGTCCTCCGGCAGGTCTTCGAGGTTGACCGGGCGGAAGTACACCTTATGCCGTCCCGGCCGGATGCGGCGGCTGAACAGCAGCACCATCGGGGCTCCGGTACGCACACCGAGCGCGCCGGGCCCGGGCACGGTGCTGGCCTGGATCCCGCAGAATGGCACGAACACGCCGGTGGTGCCCCCATTGACGTCCGCCACCAAGCCGAGGATGTCACCGGCGCGTAGGGTCTTCAGGATGGAGGCGTTCGCATTCTTGCCGGCGTAGATGTTCTGGATGTCGAAGCGCGCCCGCCAGGGGAAGGCGATGTTCGTGAAGAAGGGGTCCGCCTGGCGCTTGCCCACGGCGTGCATCACGCGGATGTTCTTCGTGACCCAGGCCGCCACCAGCTCCCAGTTGCCGTAATGCATGCCGACGGCGATCAGGCCCTTGCCCTTGGCCAGGCCCTCGTGCATGTGCTCGAGGCCCTCGACTTCCTCCACCATGTCGTAGATCTGCTGCTTGCCCTTGATGCCGAACATGATGAACTCCATCACGTGGCAGCCGATGTTCCAGGCGGCGTCGCGCCCGATCCGCCAGGCTTCTTCCCGAGTCTTCTGGCCGCGGAAGGCCAGCTCGATGTTGCGCATGCTGGTGCGGCGCCAGCGGCTGAACATGTACCACAGCAGCACCCCGAGGTTGCCACCGACGCGGATCGCCACGCGCTGCGGCAGCACACGTGCAATGAACATCATCATGTAGACGAGCATGTGCGCCGGGAAATTGCGGACCTTGTAGTACCACTCAGGCTTCGACACAGCTCAATTGTAGATGCCTGCATCGCATATACTTCCCCGCGTGGCAGCGACCGCCGACGCCAAACGCCCCCCCGTGCCCAGCTGGATCGGTGTCGTGTGTGCACTGCTGGTGGTGATCCCCTACTACGGAATGGCGATCCTGTCCGGCATCGCAGTGCAGCGGGAGGGGATCGGTGAGCTGCCCACGCTGCTGCAGACCCTGCAGCAGGCCTTCCTGATCACGGGCATATTCTGCGGCCTGACCTGGGTGCTCCTGCGCTATGTCTGCCAGGAGGATGTAGCCAGCCTCAGCCGACCCGGGGGCAGCCTGCTGGTGGACTTCCTGCATGCGGTCAACATCAGCGCACTGCTGCTGGTGGCGCAGATCGCGATCGGGATGAGCATGGGAATCGAGAAGCATGCCACGCCGGAGTTCAACCTGCTGCTTGGCAAGCAGCTGCAGAGCAGCCCGCTGGCGCTTCTGGTCTGGGCCGGTCCGGTGGCCTGGCTGCAGGCCGGGCTGACCGAGGAATTCACGCGCGCCTTCGTGCTGACGCGCCTGTGGAAGCAGTGGCAGTCCCCGGCCGCGCAGTTCACATCGCTTGTGCTGATGTCCGCCCTGTTCGGGATGGGGCATTTCTACCAGGGCTGGCCCGGGGTGATTGGCACCTTCGCAATCGGCATGGTGTTCGGCTTCCACTACATGCGCTTCCGCTCGCTGCGGGCGATCGTGCTCGGACACGGCATCTACGACACGACCGTGATGCTGCTGCTCTGGCTGGGCTCCTCGCTGGCGATGTAAGCATGCCGGACCGGCCGCCCGCGGAATGTATAATCGGTGTGCGGCTCCCGGCCGTGAGGAAAGGCAATAGGAATGAGAAACTGGGGCATCCGGCTGCTGGCGGCAGCCATGATCTCACTGACCTGCATCAGTGGCGCTTTCGCCGCACCGGACCGCTTTGACAACCAGATCCCGGATGCGGTGCCTGATCCAGAAAACACCAGCAGCATCAGCTATTCCCTCTACAACATAGACACGGACGGCCCCGTCACCAGTGAGCGTACCTCGCACCAGATGCTGCGCTTCGGCTACCAGTTCAGCGAGAAGCTGAACGCGAGCTTCCATGTCAACATGCACGACCTCTCAGGCGGGATCGGGCTGACCAACCCGATCTTCAGCAGCCTCGACAGCGCCAAGAGCTACGGCCTGCGGCTCGAGATGAACCTGCTCAACGAACCGGCCAAGGAGGCCGGGCCTGACAACCAGCCGCCCTGGACCCCGGGCAGCGCATTCATGATCGGCTTCATGGGCAACCTGTATGACCTCGACCGCAGCGGCGTCGGCGAAAACGAAACGGAACTGGGCGCATTCCTCGCCTACTCCACCGACCTGACTGAGGAGATGCGCGGGCATACCTATTTCAGCACGTCGCGCCTGACCGGTGACAACGCCAGCGGCAGCCTGAACCGCGTCGGCGCCGGTCTGGACTACCTGCTGCAGGAAGGTGACCGGCCGCTGGTGCTGATGGCCAACGGCATGATCGACATCTACAACTTCCGCCAGCCGAACTTCAACACCAGCCGCATCAGCCGCTTCGACCTCGGCCTGCGCTACACGATGTCGCGGCAGTGGGATGCCCAGCTCGGCTGGTCGACCTTTAACGACAGCGAGCAGGACAGCTCCGGCAGCGGGCTGTTCGCCGGGATCAACTGGCGCAACCTGAAGGACCCCTGCCACTGCGGCAGCTGCACGACCTGCACCAACGGCCAGCCCAAGCCGGCTGCAGAAGCAGGCGGGGAACAGCCGCCGGCCCAGGCCAGCGTTGACAGGCAGCAGGTGGAGAACGCCGCGCGGCTCGCCTGGGACCCGCAGGACACGCCGATGATGGCGCTGTCCTATCCCGAGAACTATGACAACACGGCGGTGGAGGACGATCTGCTCGGCAAGCGCAAGCCGGCCGATGAACTGCCGCTGCGCACCACCGCTTCCGCGATGATCGAGCCGACGGAGAGCATCCTTCCTGAGCATGTGCCTGTGGCCGGCAAGGAAGTGGCCTCCGCGGATGCCGCATTGCAGGCTGACAACGCCAGTGAGGTGCAGCTTGATGGCAACGGCGGCGGCGAGGGAATCGACATCCCGGTGTTCCCGGACAGCCAGCCGCGGCTTGAGGCCCGGGCCGATCTGATGGTGCGCCCGACTTCAACGGCGCGCACCCTGCCCGAGGATTCGATCATCAACGACATCAGTGAAGTGCGTACCGGCAGTGAGCCTGCCCCGGAAGAATTCAGCCAGTTCCCCGAGGAGCAACCTGCTGAAACCACTGAGGGACTGCAGGGCTTCGTACCCCTGGCCACTCCGCTGGATGCGGTGCTCAGCCGGGCCCCTGGCCGCGAGATCGAGGTGCAGGCCGGTGACGACGGGATTGCGGACGCCTGTTCGCGCTTCCTCTACCTGCGCCTGGCATCAGTGCCGCGCCGCCTGCTGGCCCGCGGCAACTGAGCCGGCCCCTGATGCGCCCCGCGCTTGCCAGCCTCTGCCTGCTAGCCCTGTTCATAATGGCCGACAGCTGGCAACCCGGCAATGCTGATGACACCGACTGGGCTGACTGCCTGTCCTGCCATACGGAGATTGACAGCGGCCTGCCCGCGCTGTCGGCGATCCGCCCGCGCCTGAATGACAACAAGCCGAGCCAGGCCTGCGAAAGCTGCCACACGGACGGCGTACCGGACTTCTTCGCCGGTGACTGGACACATCCGGTGCGCAGCGTGGGCGAGCATATCGGTTGCGACAACTGCCACCCGCCCCTGCCCCACAGTGCGGAGTTCCCGCCGCCGGTGCCGACCGGCGACTACCGCGTTGACAACTGCCTCGAATGCCACGGCGGACTGGAGCGGCACATGGACCAGCTTGGCAGCCACCTTGGCAGCGGACTGGTGCGCTGCATCGACTGCCATGACCCGCATGATCCGCTGCGCGCCTTCCTGCCGGACAGCCTGCTGAGCCCCTCAATGCTGGAACGGCGCGGCAGCTACTACCAGTCACATAACAGCAACGACAGCTGCACCGTCTGTCACAGCAGCTTCGACCTGTATGACGACCGGGTGTCCAACTTCATCACACTCAACACGGAGAACTACCACCGCCTGCACGTGGAGGGACAGCGCATCGGCTGCGTGGAATGCCATGACCCGCATGGTTCCAGCCAGCAGGCGTTGATCAGGCGCACGCTGATCACCGGGGAGCTGATGACCTACTTGCCGACGGGCCGCGGAGCCAGCTGCAGTGTGACCTGCCATGGGGCCACGCATGACTCGCTGGAGTATGTCAACCGCCTGCCCTGATCAGGGCGTGACCGGGAAGCGGGCGCGGCGCAGGGCGATCGCGATGTCGTTGTCACTGATCGGCCGGCGCTGCAGCTCATAGCGCAGGCCATTGGCCTGGCTGACAGCTGCCTCCGGGTTGTCAATGTAGCTCATTGAGACCAGGCTCAGTCCCTGGATGTCCAGCGACTGCACGGTACCCAGCCCGACCTTGAAGCTCATGCGCTTCACACCGCTGTCATTGAGGTTCGCCATCTTGTTCTCGTAGATCACGCGATGGTCCCCCGGGGGCAGCAGCATGCACATCACCTGCTTGGCCATGATGCGCTCCTCGGTCTCCTTGACGCGGTAGACCCGCTTCTTGAAGAGGGAGTCGGCATCGAAGTGCACGTAGACCGTGTCCGAGTCGTGCATGTCCCAGTCGTTGTCATCGGCGTCCCACAGGAACAGGCGCGATGCGCTGTACTGGCGCAGCTCGACACCGTCCACCGTGATCTCCGCATTGTGGAAGCGGTTGCCATTTATCTTGTCGTAGATCTCGCCGGTGAACACCTCGTCGCCGTAGACCGGGGCGTAGATCGGGGCGAACCACATCAGGAAGCCACCGCTGACCGCGGTCTGGATGTCCATTGGCTGCGGGGCCGGGCCGAACACGTAGTCGAAGCTGTCGGCATCGCTGGTGGCCTTGGTGAAGATGTCCTCCCACTTGAAGATGCCGCTGCTGATCTGCAGGCTGAGCATGTCCTCGGCGCGCAGGGCGTAGCCGCCGCCCTTGCCGTCACTGCCGATGATCAGGCCCATCACCTGGAAGTCCTCCGAGACGAGGATGCCGCCGGCGCTGCCAGGGTCGACGTAGCCACTGAAGTGGATGTAGCTGAACTCCTGGCGGATCTCGGCGGTGAACCAGTTGCCATCGAACATGCGCGGGAAGTTGATGTCCAGCACCTCCCCCTCGCTGACCGCCTGCTCCAGGTAGGAGGCATGGGCATAGATCTGCACCGGGGTGCCGGGGGTGACGGTCTTCGTATCCATGTAAGTCATGTTGTCCGACTCGGAGGCGTACAGCGGCTCGGAGTAAAGCACGGCCGTATTGCGGTCCTTAGCCAGGGTCTCGAAGCGGGTGATGTCCATGATGCCGAAATCGGCGTGCAGCAGGCGGATCCGCTCAGCATCGGCGATGGCATGGAAGGGCACCATCACGTAGCCGCGGTTGAAGCGGAAACCGGTCACGCGGCGGGTGGTGCCAAAGCGGGTATCCACGATCACCTGCACGATGGAGGACAGGGCCTTCTTCGCTCCAACGCGCGGGTTGATGGCATGGGCCGGGCTACTCGGCACGAACGCCAGCAGGCAGGCAGCCAGCATGCCGCCGAGCATGATACGCAGTACTGTCATCACCATCTCCCACCCAGATCCGGCTGGATGTAATCCCCCCGCCGAAGTTCGGTTGATTTATCGAGACGGAAACGCGGGGTCCAATCCGCGAAACCTGCAGTCACGATAGCACAGTCCGGGCAAACGGGAGTGGCTGAAAACCGCCGCGGCTTGGCAGGCCGGTTGATGAAATTGTGCTGGATGTTTGGCGATTTGCCGTTTATCAAATAATCATGCAATTCCACAGGTAGTACCGCTCAGCCCTTTGCACATGCGGCCGCGCTTGTCCATTCTTGACAGAAAACGGTCAAATGTGATATAATAAGTGTTCGGTTAACGACGATTAATTATCGAGGTGTTCCTTGTCCACTCCAAGCGCGGGTAGCGGGTCCGCAAAATCCAGCAAAGGCCAGCAGGATTTTGATAAGCTGGCCCAGAAGTACTTCGACTGGCTGATGCGCCAGTATCCGGGTTTTGCCACCTACATGGGAATCCATGAATTCGACAGCAAGCTAACCAATTATGCACCACGCGCGCTGGAGATGCGCCGTGAGAAGGTCAAGGAATTCCACGACGCCTTCAAGGCGATACCGGCGCGTGAACTGAACACCGACAGCCGCATCGAGCGCCAGCTGATGGTCGACACGCTATGGATCCAGATGGCGAAGGAGAAGAACTGGGCCCGTGAGGAGCGCGACCCCGGTTTCTACCTCGATGACGCCGTCTACTCCTGCTATTCAATCACCGTGCGCGACTGCGGCGATGCCGAGGAAGCCGCGCAGAAGATGACCGAGCGCCTGCTGGGCATCCCGAAGCTGCTCGGCCAGGCCAAGAAGCTCGTCACCCGCCCGACCCGCATCAACTGCGAGACGGCGATCATGGCCGGCACTGGTGCGATCAACTTCTTCAAGGACACCGTTGCCAAGTTCGCCAAGCGCGTGAAGGAAGCCTCCACCCGCCAGTCTATGCGCGTCGCCACCCAGGTGGCCGAGGACGCCGTGACTGACTACATGAAGTGGATCGAGGAGGAGATGCTCCCGATCAGCAACATGGACTTCGCGATCGGCGAGGAGCTGTTCAACCAGATCCTCAAGCGCGAGCACCAGCTGGACATGGATTCCGAGGAGCTGCTGGACCTCGGGCGCCGCGAGTACCGCCGCACCATCAAGGAGCTGGAGGACACCGCGCGCCGCGTCAGCAGTGAGTTGAGCTGGGAGGAGCTGATCGACCGGCTCAAGCTGCAGCACCCGACCAACAGCGAACTCGTGCAGTACTACGCTGATGAGATGAAGCGCGCCAAGCGCTTCGTGATCGAGAACCGCCTGGTTGACATCCCCGAGGGCGAGAAGATCGACGTGGTGCCCACGCCGGAGTTCGCCCGCCCGGTGATCCCATACGCCGCCTATGTTCCGCCCGCTCCCTACGACGGTGAGCAGCGCGGCATCTTCTGGGTGACCCCGGTTGACAAGGACAAGAGCATCGAGGAGATGGAGGAGCAGCTGCGCGGGCATGCCACGCATGGCATCGTCGTCACCGCGCTGCATGAGGCCTATCCGGGCCACCACCTGCAGATGACGCTGGCTAACCAGCTGCGCCATCGCCCGCTGCGCGTGCTGCTGTCAACGAGCGTGTTCGTGGAGGGCTGGGCGCTGTACTGCGAGGAGATGATGTGGCAGCAGGGCTTCTACGATGACCTGCGCAGCCGCTTGCTGCAGCTGAAGGACCAGCTGTGGCGCGCCTGCCGGGTGATCCTCGACGTGCACCTGCACCGCAATGAATGGAGCATCGAGAAGGGCATCCGCTTCCTCGTGCACAAGGCCCGCCTGGAGCGGCCGAATGCCGAGGCCGAGGTGCGCCGTTACTGCCAGTCACCGACGCAGCCGATGAGCTACATCGTCGGCAAGATGCAGGTGCTGGACATCCTGGACGACTACAGGAAGCTGCGTGGCAACGCCTTCAACATCCGCCAGTTCCACAACGAGCTGATCCGCCACGGCAGCCTGCCGCTGAAGCAGATCCGCCTGCTGATGAACCTCGATGGCAAGCTGGATGCCGAGGAAGCTGCCGCTGCGGCCGTACCGGCGAAGAAGGCGCGTGCCAGCAAGGCCGCTGCCAAGCCTGATGCGGCACCTGCCGCTGCCGCTGCCAAGAAGACCCCGGCCAGGAAGAGCACGACAGCCAAGCCGGCCGCAAGCAAGGCTGCGACGACGCCGGCGGAGAAGAAGCCGGCTGCCACAAAGTCAACATCCAGCAAGTCCACTGCGGCGAAGAAGCCTGCGGCCAGCAAGGCGAGCACCAGCAAGACGACTGCCAGCAAGACCGCCGCTGCCAAGAAGCCCGCTGCCAGCAAGGCAACAGCCCCGGCTGCGAAGAAGCCGGCCGCTGCCAAGTCAACGGCGAGCAAGCCTGCTGCGGCAAAGAAGCCGGCTGCCGCCAAGACGACGGCCAGCAAGACCACTGCAGCGAAGAAGCCTGCGGCTGCGAAGTCCACGGCAAGCAAGACCACTGCGACTGCCGCCAGGAAGCCTGCTGCCGCCAAGCCGACGGCTGCCAAGAGCACTGCGGCGAAGAAGCCTGCGGCCGCCAAGCCTGCTGCCAAGAGTACGACGGCCAGCAAGTCCACGACCCGCAGCACTGCAGGCACTGCCAAGACGACTGCAGCCAAGAAGCCCACGACGACCCGCAAGGCTGCCAGCACGACCGGTGGAGCCAAGACAGGCAGCACCGCGCGCAAAAGCACTACGACTGCGAGCAAGGCCAAGCCTGCCGCAGCGAAGAGCACAAGCCGCAAGCCGGCAGCGAAGAAGAAGTAACAACTCAGGTTGCAGGGAGCAGGGAGCAGGAGCGGATACAAGTGCTTCCTTGCCTGTGCGCGCAGGCGGATCAGGCTGCGTTGTGGGAGAGATACTCGCGCACGGGAGGATTCGAACCCCGTCGCACTTATTCTGTTCCAGAGCTGTCAGTAATCAGACTAAGCTTTTGCCCATCGTATCGAAAGACTTCCGAGAATATCACTCTGTAGTCTTGGCCTCCCGACAAGCCATAAACACCGACAATTCTGTAACTCTCTCCAGATGTCAGCAATGACCGATCAAGCGAGTATCGGCGGACCTCGTTTCGCAATTCCTTACCCAGTGCCAACTCCGTGAAGGAACCGGATTGCTGCGTTAAGGCTACTTTGCTGACATAGTCATGCAACCATATGCTGGAAGGATCAGTGTCCGGGATCAGGAACAATCTTTCTGCAACTCCATCAGAACCAGATGTGATGTCGATCTGGATTTCGCTTGGTTCATATCTGAAACTGACATTACTGACTTCTTGAACGCAGCCGCAAGAGTATATGGAAGCGATAAGTAATGCAGCAATTGCTGTTTTCATTTCGCCGACCTGGCTGGGAGAGATACTCGCGCACGGGAGGATTCGAACCCCCGACCTTCTGATCCGTAGTCAGATGCTCTAATCCTCTGAGCTACGTGCGCAAGGGGAGAGTAAGTGTACCACCAAAACATCCGATGTCAAGCGGCTGCCGGGAATCTCCACCGGCGCTGGATTCCGGCCCGCTGCGGGCCGCAAGCCAGGCTGAAACAAGCTCCCGGCCAATGGTGTCTAAAAGGTTAAGCCCGGGTTCCGAACAGCTTTTTGATGTGCACAGTCTGTGAAAACATAAGCAGTTTTCCAGACTCGTCGGGTATGCTTAACCGTGATGGACATTACCGGCGTAATCGGACTACTGGGCCTGTCAGGCCTGCTGTTCTGGGTCTTCAAATCCATGGCCAGCAGCCCCGGCGGCGGTGGATGCGGCCATTGAGGCTGAGCTTCATGGCCGGTCGGCCGATGAACTATATAAGCAAGTGATTGACGGACAGGACAGATGATCGGTACTGAGGGAGCATTCCTCCTGATTGTGTTCGGCGTCGTGGCCTGGCTGGCATTCAAGAAGGGCAGCTGCGGCCTTTGAGGCTGAACCGACGGGACCGGTCGGTCCCCTGCCCCGGCGATGGTGGAGGAACCAATGCAGCTAAACATCTGGACACTGATGGCGATAGCCGTGGCGATTGGCACCGCGGCCTACATGGTGCTCGGAAATGGTGGAGCCTGCACCACCTGACACTGATATAAGGTGCCGGTCGGCACTGATAACTAAGGATGGAGCCGGGCCTTCCCGGAATGTGTATGGATTTCCTGTTGAATGCATTAGCAGTGGTCTTGGTCTTTGGTCTGATTGTGTTCATCCACGAATGGGGCCACATGATGGCGGCCAAGCGAGCCGGAATCGCTGTACCGACATTCGCGATCGGTATGGGGCCGAGCCTGTTCAGCTTCTGGTTCGGTGAGACTGAATACCACCTCTGTGCCTTCCCGATCGGCGGTTTCGTCAAGATCTCCGGCATGGTGGACGACGGACACATGCCCGACAAGGCGGACAACGCACAGCATGTGGATGAAGTCCCGGCCGAACCCCGGCTCAAGCCCCTACCCTCCGGCAAGGAGCGCATGCTTACAAAGGACTGGAGCGACGCGACGGGCTGGGAGAAGGCCTCGATCCTCGTGGCCGGCCCACTGATGAACATCCTGGCCGCGATGCTGACCATCTTCGTGATGGGCCAGATCGGCTTCCAGGTCAACGACGTGATGATCAATGGCGTCGAGGACGGCATGCCGGCCCAGCAGGCCGGACTGCAGGCCGGTGACATCGTGCACAGCATCAACGGCAGCGTGGTGGAGAACTCACAGCAGTTCATCCATGCAGTGCAGGCCAGCGGCGGCGAGACCGTCAGCATCGGCATCAAGCGCCATGGCGAGGATGTCGAGATCTCGGCCACCCCGCGTTCCCGCGAGGGCTTTAATGAGGGCAAGCTCAGCCTCGGCGTCGTACTGACCGAAGTGATGAAGAGCAGCAACATCGTGTCGCTGGTACCCGCCCGCAGCAGCGGCTACAGTGCCGGCCTGCGTGTCGGCGACCAGGTGGTCGAACTCAATGGCGAGCCCGTCAGCAACGGCCTTGATGTGCTGCTGGCAATGGCGCCGTTCAATGATGCAAGCTATGAGGCGCAGGACTACTACGGCCATCCGCTGGACAAGGAAGGCCATCCACTCGGTGAGGACGGCGAGCGCCTGGCTGTCTCCGAGGCCGGCGTGCTGCTGGACAAGTCCGGCAAGCCGCTCGTAAGTGAGGTCACCGGTGAGCCGATGCAGGCCACCGTGTTCGGTCCGATGGAGCTGATCGTGGACCGTGACGGCGAGCGGATCCCGATCACCCTGCCGGCGGCCACCACTATGGTCAGCGGCGGCGTGAGCTTCCGTCCCGACCTGATGCGCCTGCCCTTCGACCGCGCACTGCTGCGCAGCCTGGATGAGGCGAAGTACAGCCTGCTGGGCATCATTGACGGCATGCGCGCGATCTTCACCAAGGAAGGTTCGAAGAGCGTGGGCGGCCCGATCATGATCTTCAACCTGATCGGCCAGAGTGCGTCGAGCGACATCTACACCTTCCTGATGATGTTCATGGTGATCAACATCAACCTCGGCGTGCTGAACCTGCTGCCCTTCCCGCTGCTGGACGGCGGACGCCTGGTGTTCGTGGCGCTCAAGGGCATCGGCCTGCGCATCTCCGAGAACAGCGAAGCCACTGTGCACTTCGTCGGCTCGCTGATCCTGATCGGCTTCATCCTGTACGTCAGCTTCTTCGACGTGCTGGCGCTGATCCCGCGCAGTGGCGGCGGCTAGATCGGCTCAATGCAGAAGCAGATCCCCGCTCCAAGTATTGCTGTTCAAAAACCGGCTTAAACTGATAAACTGGCATCATCATCCTTCGTTCAGAGAATTGCGATGCCAGTTGCCGTTCTTTCATTCCCTCTGTTGCTTGCAGCCCTGCTCACCCTGCTCAATGCGTGTGCAGATGGCGGACAGGCCATCACTGATCTGCAGCCAGTGGCAACGGTCAGTGGGCCGCAGTCATCGTCGAACCAGCTTGACAACAGTTTGCTGCCGGCCCTGCCCGAGGGACGCAGTGCGGCAGGCTTGACGGAGACGAGTGTCAATGGGGACAACACCTTCTCCCGCAGCAGCAGCGCCACTCCCGTGAGTCCGGTGCTGCAGCTGGCCTCATCTACGGGGGAACTGAGCTGGGGCATCTGGGAACTTCCGGCGGTGGATGAGCTGCGTTACCTGGACATCGAGATGTTCGTACCGGAACAGTCCGGCAGCGTCTATATCGCACTTGCGGACTACAGTAAGGGCACATGGGACATCCAGGGGCCGGTGTTCGCGGGGCGGGTCGTCGAGCTGGACCCGGCGAGACATACTTCGCCGGGAAGCGCGATGTATGCAGCCGTACTGGCCCATGACGGCGCGGACGCTACCGTGCAGAAACTCTCGCTGGTGGCCCACCACGCCAATGCCGCCCCGAGTGCCGCACTGGTTGCGGATGTAACGAGCGGAACCGCGCCGCTGACCGTGGAGTTCGATGCCAGCGGCAGCAGCGACCCCGACGGCAACATCGTGCGCTACCTGTGGGACTGGGATGGTAACGGCGGCTTCGATGAGCAGAGCATCAGTCCGGTTGTCACACACATTTACACCTCCGGCGGCAGCTTCAGTGCCAGTGTCGTGGTGGAAGACAGTGACGGCGAACGCAGCACAAGTACGCCCGTGGAGATCAGCGTGAACAGCGCACCGCTGGCGGTGCTTACCATCACAACGGATGAGGTACAGAAAGGCGCGGACGTTCTACTGAACGGTTCATTGAGCAGCGATGTTGACGGCAGCATCGTGAAGTATGAGTGGGACACCGACGGCAACG
Organism: bacterium; assembly: GCA_020440645.1. Taxonomy (GTDB): domain Bacteria; phylum 4484-113; class 4484-113; order 4484-113; family JAFGCY01; genus JAHEFU01. The sequence continues at coordinate 31,577 of JAGRNR010000033.1, forward strand.
GCAGTTTCGAGAGCGACAGCGGCGCGTTCAGCCAGATTACATTCGCTGCACTTACGGCGGGGCCTTTTGTAATCCAGCTGCGGGTGACGGATAACAATGGCGCCACAGCCATCGACAGCGCCGTGCTGAACGTGCGCGGCTGGAACACGACCACTCCGGAAGTGAGTGCTAACTTCACCGGCATTTTCACCTCGCTGGCCGTGGTCAACGGCAGGCCGGCGATCAGCTACCATGACCAGGGCAACCGCGACCTGCGATATGTACAGGCTCTGGATGCCGAGGGTAGTGTCTGGGGGACGCCGCTGACGGTGGACGGCGCTGGCTTTACCGGCTTTTACACCTCGCTGGCGGTGGTCAACGGCAAGCCGGCGATCGGTTACCGTGACGATACCAACGATGAACTGCGCTATGTCCGGGCCACGGATACCGATGGCTCTGCCTGGGGCACGCCGATAACACTTGATAACAACGTGGATAGCATTGTCTCGGCTCTCTCGCTGGCAGTGGTCAATGGCAACCCGGCGATCAGCTACCAGGACCTCACAAACCTTGACCTGCGCTTCGTGCGGGCGACCAATGCGAACGGCAGCGCCTGGAACGCTCCAATAACCCTGGACAGCGTGGGCGATACTGGCAGGGATTGCTCGCTGGCCGTCGTCAACGGTAATCCGGCGGTCAGCTACTTTGACACTACCAACACTTCACTGCGCTTTGTACGCGCCACGGACGCATCCGGTACGGCCTGGGGCACGCCGCTGACACTGGACAGCTCGGGCATCACTGGCACTTATACCTCGCTGGCAGTGGTCAACGGCAACCCAGCAATCAGCTACCGTGACGGCAGCAACGGCTACCTGCGCTACATACGGGCCGAAGACCCCGACGGCGGCGCCTGGCACACGCCGCTGACCCTGGATGATGCTGGCGGCACCGGTCTTTACACCTCTCTGGCGATCATCAACGGTAAGCCGGCGATCTCTTACCATGACCTGAGCAATACCAACCTGCGCTACATACAGGCTGCTGACGCAGAAGGCACGATCTGGGACATGCCGCTGACCATCGACTTCGTTGACAATGTGGGTCAATACACGTCACTGGTGGAGGTCAACGGCAGGCCGGCAATCAGCTACCACAGCAACACGGAAGGTGACCTGCGCTACGCCTGGGGCTTCTAGGGCCGCCATCAGGCAGCTGATCCTGATCGGCTTCATCCTCTATGTGGGCTTCTTCGATGTGCTGACGTTGATCCCACGAAGCGGCGGAGGCTGGATCGCGTAGATCCCGCCAAAGCCGGGACGGCCATCTGTCCCTTGCATTTAATCAATGTTAAACTCTGGACATCGCTCCTGATCTGAGGTGACTCGATGCTCACGAAGGATCGCCTTCTTTCCTGGCTGATCGCCGCATTGCTTACGTTACTGGGTGCCTGTGCTGATGGTGGACGCACCGCAGGGGAACTGCGACCTGCTCCCGGCCTTGCCAATCAGCTCCCTTCACTCAATACGGACAACCTTGGCTCATTGCCTGCCCTGCCCCTGTTGCGCTCAGCTGCCGACCTCACGGAAAGCAGCGTGGACGGCGACAGTACATATGCCCGCAGTGGCAATGCCCTGCCAAGCAGTCCGGCACTGCAGCTGGCTGCCGAGGCAGCTGAACTGAGCTGGGGCATCTGGGAACTGCCGGCCTCCGGCGACCTGCGCTACCTCGACGTCGACATGACTGTTCCTGAGCAGGCCGGCAGTGTGTACATCGCACTGGCGGATTACCAGTCTGGAAGCTGGCAGCTCAATGGACCGGTGTTCTCCGGCAGGGTGCTCGAGCTTGACCCGGAGAAGCATGCCTCGCCGGACAACGCACTGTATGCCGCAGTGATTGCTTATGACAATGCAGAGGCAACGGTGCAGAAGCTCAGCCTGCTGGCCGGGCATTCGAATGCTGCGCCGAGTGCTGCGCTAGAAGCGGATGTCTCCAGCGGCAACGCACCGCTGGCGGTGGAGTTTGACGCCAGTGGCAGCAAGGACCCGGATGGCAACATCGCGCGCTACCTGTGGGACTGGGACGGAGATGGCCTTGTTGATGGCACGAGCTACAGCGCAGTGCTTCAGCATACCTACGAAGTGGGAGGCGAATTCACTGCCACAGTCACGGTTGAGGATGCCGATGGTGCAAGCGGCACCAGCACCGCTGTCAACATCAATGTCAACGGCCAGCCCACTGCCGTGCTGAGCCTTGCTGACAGCGAAGTGCAGAAGGGCGATATCGTGGTGCTTAATGGCAGCCTGAGCAGCGACAGTGATGGCAGCATCGTGCTGTACGAATGGGACACTGACGGCGACGGCAGCTTCGATGCGGACAGTGGCGACAGCAGCACGCTCAACATCGGCGCGGGCACTGCCGGTCCATTCCTGCTGCAGCTGCGGGTTACAGACAACGATGGTGCGACGGCGATTAGCAGTGCTCTGTTGAATGTCCGGGGCTGGAACACGGTTAATGTGCGCTCCAACCCCAACCCAGTCGACGGCAAATTCTGTTCACTGGCAATTGTCAACGGATTCCCGGCGATCAGCTACTACCGGGAAAGCACCGCCGACCTGATGTATGTCCGGGCGACGGATGCCTACGGCAGCAGCTGGGGATCGCCGGTGACCGTGGTGACACCCAGCGACCAGGGCCAGTACAGCTCCCTGCTGGTCGTCAATGGCAAACCGGCAATCGCATTCTGGGAAGCTACCAACAGCAACCTGCGCTTTGTGCGGGCGGGTGATCCCGATGGCACGGTCTGGGCTCCGTCGATAACCGTTGACGCGCCTGGCGCCACCGGATCACATCTCTCGATGGCCATGGTCCACGGCAATCCCGCGATCAGTTACCTAGGTTTGTTCGACGGCTTGCGATTTGTGAGGGCCACGGATGCCGATGGCTCGACATGGGGTACACCACTGACATTGGACAACAATGTTACTACCGGAGCCCACACATCTCTGGCGCTGCTCGCAACCGGTTATCCGGCAATCAGCTACTACGACGTAAGCAATGACGACCTGCGTTTCATACGGGCAACGGACAGCGATGGCACGGCCTGGGTCGCGCCGATGACGGTGGACAGCCTGGGAGACACCGGCCTTTACACCTCACTGGCGCTGGTCGATGGCAATCCGGCGATCAGCTATTATGACCGTGGCAGCGGCAACCTGCGCTATGTGCGTGCTGAGACCTTCTTCGGGAGCATCTGGGGCACTCCGCAGACCCTGGACAGCGTCGGCGACACGGGCCTGTACACCTCGCTGGAGGTTGTCAACGGATTCCCGGCAATCAGCTACCACGACGCCACCAGCGGTGACCTGCGCTACATCCGCTCAACGAATGCGATCGGCTCTGTCTGGAATCCCTCAATCACCATCGACAACTCGCCAATGACCGGCGAATACTGCTCGCTGGCCGTGATCGCAGGTGGCAGGCAGGCGATAAGTTACTACGACAGCGACGTCGGCCCGCGCTATGCCTGGGAGTTCTGAGACTGGCAGTCGACCCATGAAGCATGCAAGCGGCTAGATGGTCATCCCGGATGTCGGGTCAGGTGCAGCCATGTCCATGAGCTAATAAAGCGCAACATAGTTCAGGTCCAGGATGAATTCATCCTGGAAGCAGACCCCGACACCACCCTGCAAAGCTGCAAGGGACACGTAGCGCACATTGTGGTTGTGGTTGCCAAAGAGCACCTCACGCTGCTGCCAATTCAGGCCGTCCTCGTCGGCGGCGGGCATGTAATTCAGCTGGTCCCGACCGTTGCAATACCATGCCAGCGCGGGCCTGCCATCGACGATTTCGAGCTGGACGTATGAGCGTGTGACCCAGTCCTGGTCCAGAACCTGCACATCCTCCCAGCTGGCTCCATCCGGATCAGCCGCCCGCAGGTACTTCAGGCTGAAGTCACCTTCATAGGCTATCGCCGGCAGGCCATTGACAATCTTCATGGAGTTGTAGCTGTTGATGTTCACATCATCATCGAGCACGATGGATGCCGGCCAGACACTGCCGGACTGGTCCAGAGAGCGGACATAGTGCAGTTCCAACCCGGTGCCACGCTGGTAGCTGACGGCGGGCCGTCCGTTGACCTCGGCAAGCGAGCAGTAGCGTCCGGTGAAGCCATCATTGTCAACGCTGACAGGCTGGCCCCAGCTGCTGCCCTGTGGGTTGACGGCACGGATGAAGCGAAGGTTGCCATCAACGAACCCGTCACCGAGAACGTATTCATGGTAGGCAATGGCGGGATTGCCACTGATGACGGCCAGGGAGCAGTACTGCCCGACATCGCTGTTGAATTCGAGGGTCTGGGGAGCACTCCAGTGCGCACCGGTCGCATCCGCAGCCCGGATGAACTTCAGGTTGCCATTGGTGGCATCATAGTAGGCGACGGCCGGGTTACCGTCCACGACCTGCATGGATGCATACTGGCCAACATCACCAGGTCCATCCAGCACCTGGGGCTCAGCCCATTCCTTGCCCATCTCATCCAGTGCCCGCCGGTACATCAGGTCGGCGTTGTCAGCATTGTAATAGGCAATCGCCGGTTTCCCGTCTACAAGCACCATTGAGTTGTAGAAGCCAGTGTCCCCGTCATTTTCAATCTGGGCCACTTCACCCACTCCGTGCACCAGCAACTCGACACTGGCCATGTCCTGCGCACCCTGGTCATCAGTCACCCTGAGCCAGAGCTGCTTAGGCCCACCGTAGGAATAGCCTACCTTGACCGTGGACATGTCATCATCCTCATCCCAGACGACATCGTCGAAGTCCATATCACCGTCGGTGTCGTATTCGAAACTGACGATCTCACCATCGGGATCAAAGCTGCCTGATGCATCGAGATTGATCCACTCATCCACGGCAACTTCAAGTTGTTCTGGCTGAAGGTCAGCCGTGGGGGGCTGGTTGTCCCCTCCCCCGCCGTCGCCACCATTGCCACCGCCTCCGCCGTCGCCACCGTTGCCTCCTCCGCCATTGCCGCCATTGTCCGGGTCATCATCGGTGGAGAACAGCAGCCCGTTGACGGTCACGTCATTGCCGGCCGGGGCCAGCACCGCGACGAACACGGTGTCCGCGGGGGAAATGTAGCGGGCATCATCATTGGCCAGTTCGCAGTCGTCGCTGTAGGGGCCGTGGATCTCCCAGCGGCCTGAATCATAGTCTGCCAGGGCGACAAAGGCCACACTTCCTTGTCCATTGCTCATGTCGATGCTGACGCTGAGCGGGGCCTGGCCCTGCAGGTCGAAGCCATACTGCGACCACTGCAGACCGTTCGGCTGCGCGAGGGCATTGAGCCACAGCGCCGGCGGCATTTCGAGGATGTTGTCTGAGGCGGCAATATATGTGCTGCCACTGACGGCCTGCTCCACAAGCTGTGAGGCTAAGCGCCCATCCGGAAGCTCCGGAAGGTCATTGAGCTCGATTCCATCAATGGCCGCGGGCCCTTGCAGGCCGCTGGTGCCCTGCGCGGAGATTCCGCCGCAGGAGGCTGCAAACAGGGATGCAGAGAGGATCAGCAGGGCCAGGCCGGCCGTGTGCAGACGATGGATCATATTGTGCCTCGCATGTTTCAAACCGGGGGTTTTACCCGCTGTCAGGAATTGCTAAACGGAGGCATTACAGTGCTGGCCCTGCTCATCTGTATAATATGCAGTCCTTCGGGCAGTAGCGCAGTCCGGTTAGCGTACCTGCTTTGGGAGCAGGGGGTCGTGAGTTCGAATCTCACCTGCCCGATATTCAGACTCCAGACCACAGACTTCAGACTTCAGACATTCCGCGGGAAACTCCTGTAGAGAAGGATTGAAAGATCTGATGTCTGTCGTCTGGAATCTGTGGTCTGGTCTTCTCCACACTCTCTCCATACCAGCGCGGCACTTAGGCGACACACGCTGGTTAGCATTCCTGCATCACAGTTGTGAGGAGTAATCGAATGAAGATCAAGGCAGTAAGCATGACCATCTGGGCGCTGGTGCTCAGCATCCTAGTTGCCGGCAGTGCAGCCGCCGACCACCACATGGGCGACAAGGCCAAGGACAGCAAGGAAGCCAAGGCGATGGACATCGTGGATACCGCCGCCTCCGCCGGCACCTTCAACACCCTGCTGGCCGCAGCCAAGGCCGCCGGCCTGGTTGATGCGCTCAAGGGTGAGGGTCCCCTGACCGTGTTCGCCCCCACCGACGAGGCCTTCGCCGCGCTGCCCGAGGGCACCGTGGAGAGCCTGCTGCTCCCCGAGAACAAGGACAAGCTGGCCGAGATCCTGCTATACCACGTGGTGAGCGGCAAGGTCGTCGCCGAGCAGGCCGTCAAGCTGGAGAGCGCCCCGACGCTGGCCGGGCAGGACCTGACCCTGATGGTCAAGGACGGCACCCTGATGATTGACAACGCGAGCGTTGTCGCGGCCGATGTGATGGCCAGCAACGGCGTGATCCACGTGATCGACGCGGTGCTGATCCCGTCCGCTGATGCCCCGAAGACCGCCACCAAGGGTGTGAGCGGCAGCCAGGGCGGTTCCACCTGCGGTAGCCACTAACCATCCCGCAATGCGGAGGAGAGGCCCGGACCGACCCATCTCCGGTCCCGGGCCGCCTCCGCTCCATCACCAGCACTATCCGCAGGCCTTATCATGGAAAGCATACTGTTGAAGAAAACCGGTGGAGACTTCGCATTGAATTCCAGCCGCGAGATCCTCGTGATCGAGGATGAAGCAGACATCAAGCGTGTGATCGAACTGAACCTGGCAGCCGAGGGCTACCGGGTAAAGGTTGCTGCGGATGGTTTGCAGGGTCTGCAGATGATCCGCTCAATCAAGCCCGACCTTGTGCTGCTCGACCTGATGCTGCCCGGCAAGGACGGATTGGACATCTGCCGCGAGGTGAAGGCCGACAAGGAGCTGCGGCATATCCCGATCATCATGGTCAGCGCGCGCGGCGAGGAACAGGATGTGATCATCGGTCTCGGGCTGGGAGCGGACGACTACATCTGCAAGCCCTTCCGTGTCGGTGAGCTGATGGCACGTGTGCGGGCCGCCTTCCGCCGTGTCGACAGCGCGCCGAGCGGACGGCGCAACCAGAAGCTGGAATATGGAGACGTGACCCTCGACCTCGACGCGCGCAAGCTGCTGGTTGATGGGGATGAAGTGCATACCACCGCGACGGAGTTCCGCCTGCTGCGCGCCCTGCTGGAGAACCCCGGCAAGGCCTTCTCGCGCCAGCTGCTGACTGATATCGCCATCGGGGACGAGGTATATGTCAACGAGCGCACGATAGACAGCCATGTGAGCGCCGTGCGCGGCAAGCTTGGTGAGGCCCGCGGCTGGATCCGCACCGTGTGGGGCGTGGGCTACCGTTTCGAGCCTGATGTCGACTAGTCCCCCACGGCTCAGTTACAATCGACCCGGCATGCCACTCAGCAGATTCAACCTGTCCTTTGAGCGCCTGATGGAGGAGATCAGCGAGGGAATCTCCATCAGCGACCCGAGCCAGCCTGACAACCCGCTGGTGTTCGTCAACTCAGCCTTCTGCCGCCTGAGCGGCTACTCGGAGGAGGAAGTGCTTGGCAAGAACTGCCGCTTCCTGCAGGGGCCGGGCACGGACCAGGCGCAGATGGACATCCTGCGCAAGGCTCTGAAGGAAGCCAAGCCCTGCGTGGTGGAGATCCTCAACTACCGCAAGGATGGCAGCGAGTTCTGGAACAGCCTCAGCATCAGCCCGGTGACGGATGCCGACGGCTCGCTGCGCTTCTTCATCGGGGTGCAGACGGACATCACCCGGCGACGCCAGCTGGAGGAACGCCAGCGGCAGTTCGTCGGCGACATGGCGCATGAACTGAAGACGCCGCTGGCTGCGATCCTTGGGCTGACCGAGACGCTGAAGCGCCAGCCCGCGATGGAGGACGGCCTGCGCGAGGAGATCTACACCTCGCTGCTGTCACAGTCCGAGCGCCTGCACCTGACGGTGAACGACATCCTCGACATCTCACGGCTGAACTCGATGGCATCCATCACATCGATGCAGCCGATCAGCCTGGAGCATCTGCTGGGTGAAGTGCTGGAGGGCTTCCTGCCACAGGCCAAACTGGCCGGAATCAGCCTTGACTGCAGCATCGAGGACGGCAGCTTCGTGGTGATGGGCGACCCCTGGTCACTGGGCACGCTGATAGGCAACCTGGTCAGCAATGCGCTCAAGTACTCCCCCAGCGGCTCGCATGTGGCGGTGGAGCTCAGGCATGACGAGGGGCAGATGCTGAATCTGAGCGTGACTGACAACGGGCCGGGGATCGCCGCCGAGCACTGCAAGCATATCTTCGAGCGCTTCTACCGGGTGGAGGCCAGCCGCAGCCGCGACAATGGCGGCACTGGGCTGGGGCTCGCGATCGTGCAGGAAGTGGCAACGCGGCACGGCGGGCATGTGCTGCTGGACAGTGAACTGGGCCGGGGGAGCCGGTTCACGGTGAAACTGCCTGTGAGGCAGTGAAGAGTGAACAGTGAACAGTGAACAGTGAACAGTGAAGAGTGATCAGTGGAGAGTGAAATTGCCAGGATAACCGACATCTGATTACTGATCACTGAGTTCTGATCACTGATTACTGACCACTGATTACTGATCACTGATTACTGCTTGTGTCTTCCCTCATAGATCGCGCGCACGATATCGCTCAGTTCCGGTTCGTGCAGCTGAAGGTCGTCAACCTCGAACTGTTCCATCAGGCGGCCGAGCACGTCCTTGGCGCGGTGCTCGGTGCGGTCGAAGCTGATCTGGTACTGCGAGAGGTTCAGGCGGCGCACGCGCAGGCGGCTGCCGTCATCCATCAGCTTTGACAGGGCCGCCATGAACTGCAGCGCGCCTGGTTCGGCCAGCACGCTGTCAACGGGGGGAGCAGCGTTTGCCAAGCTTACAGCCTGGCCTCCATCCTCTGCCAAGCCAACGGCTTGGCCTCCGTCAAGGGTCTGGCCTCCATCGTCGTTGGTTTCGCCGCCGCCCTTCACCTCCGCGATGCTGGTGGCGGCCTTCAGCCCGATGCTGCCGAAGCTCAGCGGCAGGTCGGAGGCTGGCAGCGGATTGCCCGCATACTCCGGCAGGTAGTCCCGGCCGAAGCTGGCAACCACCCGGCGGCGGCGGCCGAAGCGGTCCTTGATCTCATCCTGCGCGCCGTCGAACAGGATCTTCCCTTCATCGATGATGATCAGGCGCGGGCAGAGCTCCTCGATGTCCACCATGTCATGCGTGGTGAGGATGATCGTGCTCTCCTCCTCGGTGTTGATGTACTGGATGAAGCGGCGGATGCGCTCCTTGATGGCAACGTCGAGGCCGATCGTCGGCTCGTCGAGGAACAGGATCGGTGGGTTGTGCAGCAGGCTCGCGCAGAGGTCGCACTTCATGCGCTGGCCGAGGCTGAGCTTGCGCACGGGCTGGTGCAGCTGGCCTGAGATGTCGAGCACGTCCACGAACTGGTCCAGGCGGCGGCGGTATTCGTCCTGCGGGATGCGGTAGATCTTCTGCAGCAGGTGGAAGGCCTCGATCACGGCCAGGTCCCACCACAGCTGGGTGCGCTGGCCGAACACCACGCCGATCTGGCGCGCATGCTGGTAGCGCTTCTGCTGCGGGACCAGGCCGTTGACCTGCATCGTGCCGCTGGTGGGCGTGAGGATGCCGGTCAGCATCTTGATCGTGGTGGACTTGCCGGCACCGTTGGAGCCGATGTAGCCGACCACCTCGCCGGGCTGGATGTCAAAGGAGATGGCGTCCACCGCACGGATGTGGCGGTAGCGGCGCTTGAAGATGTCCTTGATGGCGCCGCCGATGCCCTCACGGCGGTCGAAGTTCACATAGACCTTGGAGAGCTCCTTGACGTGGATGATCGGGGCAGAGGACATGGGGGATTGATGTTAGCAGGGGGAAAAAGCCTCTACCATCCATCAATATTGCTAGTTCGCAGTGGAGTCATCCGCATCCCTGCCCACTCCAACCGTGAGAATCTTGTCACCCTTGGAATGCCCGGATCCTCCCTTTGGTTCCACTGCCGTGAAGCGCATTGTCATCCCGTTCTTAGGGAAAGCATATAGCACAGTGTCCGTTGTCGCATCTTCCTGTGCGACCGCACGCTTGCCTTGATTGCTATTGCACTGGTCATACAGATAATCCGTGAAATCCTGTGGATCACAATTGAATAACTCTGAAAAGGAAAACGGATCTCCCTGACAGTTGATGGAGCCATCCTGGAGAATCACCAGAATGTTCTGTTCACCGAACTTGCGTTCATAAACCGTTGCCTGAGTTTCGAAACTTGTGTTCACGTCCATAGTAAAGCTGTAGCGCTCCACAAAGTCCTTCTCGACTTCCTCTCCAAGCAAGCCGGTGAATTCCATCACCTTTTTATCAATTTCGTCGATGCTGATTTTGTCACTTGAGCCATTGGATGTTGTTTGAGCAGAAGTGGATGTTGCCTGACTCTGAGGTGGGTTGCTCTCAGTTTTCTCATTGCATGCGTTAACGATGCATACCAGGAAGCAGAAGACTGCAATCGCCTTGAAATAGTACATTTTCTTCCCCCGAAGTATGTTGCTGATTCACTCGAATCCAGTGAGCACTGTGTTTGATTGAATCCGTTAAAGCTTTATGGAATTCACATCCATTTTGCCAATACCAAGTTTCCAGTTTAACACAAAGCGGCTGGCACAGTAGAAGCTGCTAATATCAGACCATGGATGAAAGCAACATCGATGGCAAGGAAGTCATCCCCAGCGTGCAGTGCTGCCGCTGCCACCGGCAGATCGCGCTGGGATCACGAGGTGTCGGTGACACGATCACCTGCCCGTTCTGCGACACCGTCAGCGTGATCCGCGAGCGCGTGTTCCTGGTGTCGGAGCCCCTCGAGCGCGCCTGATGGGATCGAAGGACTTCGGCGGGCTGGGCGAGGAGCTCGCCGCGCGCCTGATGGAGTCCCAGGGGATGGAGATCCTCGAGCGCAACCTGCACATCGGCAAGCTGGGGGAGCTGGACATCGTGGCGCTGGACGGCGAGACGCTGGTGTTCTGTGAGGTGAAGTGCAAGCACAGCAACCAGGAGCTGGGGGGCTTCCATGCGATCAACTTCGGCAAGCAGCAGCAGGTCAAGCGCCTGGCGGGGGCCTTCCTGGTGGGCTTCGAGGGGGAATTCAGGTACTGCCGCTTCGACGCGGTGGAGGTGGTGGTTGACATCGAGGGCAAGGCGGAACCGGTTGTCAACCAGCTGAAGGATGCATGGCGGTAGGAAGAGAACAGGGAACAGGGAACGGGGAACAGCAGGAAAGATATCAGGGAACAGGGAACTGAAATCACAGAGGAAACACTAAAAGAGCTACACAAATTCAAATTGTCATTACTTGACTAACCATGTCTCATTATGTTATAATCCGTAACGTGGAGGAGAACATGGGTTCTGCATATCATCGCGATTTACGGGTTTGGCAACGGTCAATGGACCTGGTTGAAAGGATATATGAGTTGTCAAACAGTTTTCCCAAGCAGGAAACATACGGCATTACATCCCAGCTTCGTCGCGCTGCCGTGTCTATTCCAACAAACATAGCGGAAGGTAACGGCCGGTCAACTCGACGTGACTATGCGCACTTCCTCAGCATTGCCTTTGGATCTGCCCGTGAAGTTGATACCCTTTTGGATCTTGCGACGAGATTGCGCGTTGCAGAAGCAGGAAAGGTCCATGAGTGCTTAGTATTACTCGATGAAGTATGCGGAATGCTATACGCAATGAGGTCAAAGTTGGTTGCCAACTAAAGTTTCCCCTCTGTTCGCTGTTCCCGTGTTCGCCGTTCCCTGTTCCCCGTTCCCTGTTCCCTGTTCCCTGGTACAGGTTCAATACATAGGTAATGGTTTAGGTTCAGAACATAGGTAACGGTTTCCGTGAGAATCACCCTTCGAG
>JAGRNR010000034.1:0-43264 GCA_020440645.1 bacterium
ATGACGTACAATAGTTCAATTGAAACGTTACCCATGTATTGAGCCTAAACCGTTACCTATGTTCTGAACCGTACGCAGTGCCTCCGCTCACTCCAACCTCCACACTGCAACCTCTCCCCTTCTTGTCAGATTCTCATCTGACCTCCCTGCAACCAGCAACCTGCACCCTGCAACCCGAAACCCGAAACCGGAAACCCGAAACCTGGAGATCCCATGCAACTTTCCCGCCGCTGGGCCACTCCCAATTCACAAGCGGCGATGGCCGTGGGGCATGAAGGAGTAAAATGATGACGATCAGAGGTCTTTTACTGGGAGGAAACGCGCAGGCGGTGAGTCAGGCAAACGAGGAACTCGCGCTCTGTCAGCGGATCGCCCGTGGTGAACGGCATCTCTTCGGCGAGATCATCGACCGCTACAGCGGGCTCGTGGCAGGCAGCATCGCCGGCCAGGGGGTCAGCCCCTCCGATGTGGAGGACCTGGCCCAGCTCACCTTCATCAATGTCTTCAAGGGCATCCACGGTTTCCGCGGCGATGCCAAGCTGTCGAGCTGGATCTACCGCATCGCGGTGAACATCGCCCGGCAGCATCTCAAGAAGCAGTCCAGCCGCCCGGCGACCGACAGCATGGAGCAGCAGCTCGAGATCGGCCGCCAGCCCGCGGACGGACGCGAAGCCGGCGAGGACCGCATGCTGCGCCAGCGCGCACTCGACGGTGCGATGGCGCAGCTGCCGGAGAACCAGCGCACCGCGCTTTCGCTGTACTACTTCGAGGAGCTCAGCTACGAAGAGATCAGCGAGGCGATGCAGCAGAACATCAACACTGTGCGCACGCATATCCGCCGTGGCAAGCAGAAGCTGGCCACGATGATCGACGAGGGTGTGCTCGGGCCCTGAGGGGGCACCACTGCAACATCCAACGCTGCTTAGGGGTAATATTGAAATGATGAACGAGAACAGGGATCGCAGGCTTGAGGGAGTGGAGCGCCTGCTGCGTGAGCAGGGGCCGGTGGAACTCGGCTCGAGTTTCCGCAGCGACATCCTCAGCGCGATCGACAAACTGCCCGACCCGGAACTGCTGCCGCCCCCGGGCATGCAGCGCGACTGGCGCTGGTTCCTCTCACTGCTCGGCACCGGCGAACGCGTGGCCATCGGCCTGGCGCTGTGCGCACTGGTGCTGGCCTTCACCCCGCAGTTCCAGGCCTGGCTGGCCGTGATGAACTGGAACTGGGGCGACCTGACGCTGAGTATGAACCTCGGCGACGTGGCACTCAGCGCCAGCCTCGGCACCCTGCTGGCCACCGGCCTCGGCGCACTGCTGATGGCCGGCGTGGGGATCTACAGCTCCCGCAACCACCTGATCGGCACCTGAGCCCAAATCCTCCCTACTGAAACTACCGCCCGCCCATACGGCATCATATAGCGCATGCGTGGAATCCCCCGCTGGCTGAGCATCTCCGTCGTGCTGTTCACGGCCTACCTGCTTGCGCTCGGCGTATTCGTCTCGCGCCAGCTGAGCGTGCAGTCCCGCCACATCGTCTGGACCAAACAGCTCGGCATCACGAGCTTCGGCAAGACCCGGCTGCTGTCGGATGGGCGCCTGCTGGTGCAGGACTACAGCGGAATGCAGCAGGTGTACAGCCCGGCCGGTGACAAGCTGTATGAGGTGCAGGGCCCGAGCTATGGCAATGCCGACTGGGAGGGCCTGTACCGCGAACTGCCGGGCGGCGAGGCCTACATCGTGACGGAAGGCCCGCTGAACCAGACACGCAAGGGCAAAGGGCTTGCGAATGTGGTGATCACCAGCAGCGGCACGCCGGAGATCGTGCACATCGATGCGCAAGGCAAGGAGCTGGCGCGCATCAAGCCCGGCTTCGTGTTTGACAGCGATACCGGGCTGCTGCCGGTCGAGGGGCAGATCGTGCTCTCGGATGCCAGCCGCCAGATCCAGGCGGTGGACGAGACGGGCAGCACCGTCTGGCAATGCACCAGCACGGTGGGGGAGCTGCTGCTGCCCGGGCCGGATGGCGGGATGCTCAGTGCGAATGTGAACACGATCAGCCAGACGGCGGAGCTGGCCCTGATAGACAGCGGTGGCAAGCAGCTCTGGCTGCGTCCACTGCCGGGGGACTTCGGCAGCAGCCTGCTGTGTGACGGCGAGCGGATCTACTACGTTGACAACTCCGGGGACATCCGCTGCCTGGACAGCGATGGCAACGAACTCTGGAAGTACGACTACAGCACGGGCTTCTCCCACGACGGGCCCTCGGCGCTTTCGATGCGCGGCCCCTGGATGAACTACGTGGAAGTGCTGCAGCTGACGGCTGACGGCCGGCTGGCGGCGATGGACGGCGAAGGCAGCCTGCACCTGCTGGATTGCAAAAGCGGAGCCGCAAGCGTTGTCAAACTGCCCTACAACTACTCCGTCAGGCTGGCGGTGGATACGGCGCGCGGCCGGATCGTGAGCATCGGCGACGGAGGGCTTGAGGTGTTTGACATGCAGGGCCGGCGCCTGAACAGCAATTCCTTCCTGCGCGGCAGTGCCAGGCCCGTGCTGGACACCACGCGCGGCCAGGGCTATGTTTATGACAACGGAAGGCTGAACTGCTTCAGCTACTGAGGCGGCAATTTGTATCTCGCCATTCATGATCCGCTGCTGATCAGGGATCACGGTCGAAACTGATGCTGTCCCAGCTGCCAAGCAGGGATTCTAGGTCATGTGGTTCGAAGCCAACCTCATACAACCGGTACAGGCGGCCTTGATGTTCCATGTATGGCTTGTCATCCATGATCAGGGCCTGGCCCATGTACAGCCAGTCCTTCAGGTCGGGTAGCATCTTCTGATAGAAGCTGCGCTGCGGCTTCAGGTATTCCTCGAAGTGGTCAGTGTCCGGGCGCAGGTTGCCAAGTCCGTCACGGCAGCTCCAGACCGCATTGAATTCGAAGGAGCCACGCGCCCCCATGTACATCAGCCTGTCTCGTGACTCTATCTCCCAGTAGCCGTCGCCGTCAAGGTCGACGAGGGAGAATGCGGAGTAGCCGCTGCCATGGTAACCCCCATGCGTCAGTTCGCCTGAAGCCTCCAGTGAGAACACATCAAACCCGCCGCCCCCGCTGACTCCGTGAGAAACCGGAAAGACGATATCAAGCATGCCATCCTGGTCAAAGTCAGCAATGCAGGCAGCGAGCCAGAACCTGGCTGTGAGTTCCTTGCGGGAAACCAGCTGCAATGCATCGCCATTCATCTCGCAGGTGGCAACACAGGGGAAGCAACAACTGCTATCAAAGTCGTGGATTTCCATTGGACTGGCCGTGCTCGATGGCCACTGCCTGCCGATGCAGAGGTAGATTTCCCTGGAATCGAGAATGCCGGTTGCAACATTCTTCTGCATGTTCAGTGCAGACTTGTTGTCCAGTGCATATATATTCCCATTTGAAGGCTGTTGACGTTCATCAACGGGCAGGGAACAGTATTCCTCGATAGCCAGCATACAGTCTGACTGGAGGTGAATCGCGTAATCAATCCGCATGTCACTTGCAGCTTCAAGCCGATCGAATAAGCGTGTTTCAGGGTCAATGATGCAGTCAGTCAGGCTGCCTGGATCAGCGAGATTCATCTCATGCATCGGCGGATAGAATCCCCAGCCTATGTCGTCTTCTGTGTACTTATCCCCTTGGCGGCCAGCCGTGAGCAGTGTGGCAAATATGGCAAGCAGGCAGCACTGGACTGCCATATGGACGAGCTTCTGCCTCCTGCTTCCCATACCAGATATTCGCAAGCATGATGCCACGTATAAAAACAGCCTCCTGCTATGCTCATCAGATGCTGATCGATCTATCCGGACAGGTTGCCATTGTCACCGGTGCCAGCCGCGGCGTGGGCCGCGCGACCGCCATCCGCCTCACCCAGCTCGGGGCCAGCGTGGCCCTGCTCGGGCGCAACCAGGCGGCGCTTGAGCGCACGGCGGAACTGTGCCGGGAGCATGCGGAGATCGCCGGGATCTGGTCGCCGGAACTGAGCGACATGGAGGAACTGGCGGCCGCGGTGCAGGACATCAGCGAGCGCTGCGAACGGATCGACATCCTCGTGAACAACGCCGGCGTGTTCTACCCGGCGCGGCTGGACAGCGCAGACCCCTTCGACATCGACCGCATGCTGGATGTCAACTTAAAGAGCCTGCTGCACGCTACGCGCATCTGCCTGCCCTACCTGAAGGAAAGCTGCATGGCGCGCGGCCGGGCGGTGGTTGTCAACATCGCCAGCAATGCCGGGCGCTTCGGCATCCCTGGCGAGGCGGCCTACTGCGCCAGCAAGCACGGCGTGATGGGCTTCTCCGAAGGCCTGTTCCAGGAGGAGCGCGAGCTGGGGCTGAAAGTCTGCACTATCTGCCCGGGCTGGATCGCCACCGAGATGGTGGAGGAAAGCGGGATCGACATGGACCGCGCGATCAAGCCGTCCGAAGTGGCGGAAATGGTGGCGACGGTGGTGCGCTGGCCGGACAACTCCTGCCCGACTGAAATCAGGCTCTACCCGCAGCGCAGCCCGGTCTGATCAGTCCGGCGGGCGGCTGAGGGATTCCAGCAGGCGCTGCTCCCGGCCTTCGAGGAAGTTCACCGCCTGTCCGAGCCCGAACAGCCACAGCCCGGCGGCGATCGCCCAGGCCAGCAGCACCCCGCCCAGCAGGCCGGGCAGCCCGTAGAACACGGTGCCGAGCACGATTGCCATGCTGCCCGGTGCCACGAGCAGGTTGCAGAGGTTGAACAGCAGGCCGTAGAGCAGCAGGTAGCCGCAGCCCTGCTGGGGCAGCACCGGGCGGTAGCGGCGGCCGACGCGGGCGAAGGCGAAGGGGTGCGAGATCGAGAGGAAGTTGCCGGCCATGTCCACGATCACGATATTGGCGATGATCATCGCCATCGCGGCCGCGACGTACATCGGATCGCAGCGCAGGATCACGCCCATCGCCAGCACGAGCAGCAGGTTGACGAGGCCGAGGTGGCTCAAGAGGAAGATGCTCTTGGCCTGCAGCAGGCTGCGGCGGTTGAGCGGGCTGGCCAGCACCGTTGCCAGCGAGCTGCCCTCGTAGCCGAAGCGGTTGAACATGATCCCGCTTTCGGAGTAGGTCAGGCCGAAGCTCAGCCCGAGCAGCACGTAGTTGACAATCCCGTGGTGGTCCATGCCGGGTGCGCCTTCCTCCAGCAGCCTCAGGCGCAGCACGACCATCACCACGCAGGTGTAGATCCCGAAGAACAGGCTCTGGATCAGCAGGCTGCGCAGCACCGGGTCACGCTTCACATAGCGCTGCTCACGCTGCACGAGCGCCTGCAGCACGCCGCCGGGCAGCAGGCCGGCGAGCCCCTGGCTGCGGTCGGCCCTGCCATGCTCCTCCGCCAGCCCGCCGCTTTCCAGCTCACCTTCGTAGAAGGCTCGCGAGGTGCGGCCCAGCAGCAGCACGCCCGGTGCCAGCCAGACGAGCATCAGGCCCCAGTCCACAAGCGCCGCCAGTGGCTGGCCGGTTGACCAGGCGGTGGCGGCGCGGGCGGCCAGCGTCGGGAAGCTGTAGTCCATTGCCGCCATCACGGGCTCGATCCAGCGCTGCAGCGGGGAGCTGGCCAGCTGGCCGCTGATGTCATCCACGCCGCCAACCATCGTCAGGTTGACGATCTGCACGCCGATCACGAGCGTGATGCCGATCCACATGCTCATCTCGGCGAAGCGCCGCGACTGCAGCAGGCGGTTGACAAGCAGGAAGATGGCCTGGGTCCAGGCCAGCAGGATTGCCAGCAGCAGCACGAAGCTGACGAGCATCGGCAACAGCCCGATGCCGGCGAAGGCCAGCACACCGACGAACAGCAGCAGCGCCGGCAGGAGGATCAAGCCCAGCGGTGAAGCCAGTGCGTCCATCATCACCGCCAGCAGGAACTGGCTGCCGGACAGTGGCATCAGGCGCAGGCCATTCAGGTCCAGGTTGCGCTGGATGTCAACCTGCGCGAAGGGCGAGAACAGCCAGATCAGCGAGAGGATCCAGCAGACCCAGACCATGATCCGGCCAGCCTGCTGCAAGACGTCGCCGCCGCTGTTGAACAGGAACACGCCGACTGCCACCGCGCCGCTGAGTGCGCCGATGGTCATGCCAATCCAGGCGAAGATGATCGCGATCGTGTTGCCGATGTTCTTCCGGTAGTGCCGGATCGTCAGCCTGAATTTGAGCCGCGTAAGTTCCCGCAGCATCGTGCCGGTATGCATGCAGACCTATTATGGCAGGTTGCGGCGGAAGAGCAGGCCCGCCAGCGGGGCATCGGTGCTGGCCAGCAGGGCGTGGGCGGCAGCGAGGTCCGCCGGGTCATGCCCGCTGTCGGCGATACGGCTGATGCTGCGGCGCAGTTCCTTGTAGATCCCCATCCCGCCGCGGAACACCGGGCAGGGGCTGAGGATGTTCACGAAGCTGAAGCCGGGGTAGTCGATCGCCTGCTGCATCAGCTCAACCATCGCGGCCTGCTCGGCGGCATAGGCCTGGGCCACGAAGCCACAGCCGAGGCTGAGCATCAGCGAGAGCGGGTCCACGCTGGCGTCGCCCACCGGCTGGGCGGCGGTGCGCATTTGCGTGCCCGGCGGAGTAGTCGGCGACTGCTGGCCCTTGGTCAGGCCGTAGACGCCGTTGTCCATCACGAACAAGGTGATCGCGGGGTTGCGGCGCACGGTGTGCACGAGGTGCGTGGCGCCGATGCTGAAGATGTCGCCATCGCCGGCGGTGACGATCACATCAAGCTCCGGGCGGGCCAGCTTCAGCCCGCAGGCAATCGGCAGCGCGCGGCCGTGGATGCTGTTGAAGCCGTGCGATTCCATGTAGCCCGGCAGGCGTGAGGAGCAGCCGATGCCGCTGACAAGCGCCACATTGCGCGGCTCGCGGCCCATGCCCTCCAGTGCGGCACACAGCCCGTCCAGTACGTGGAAGTCGCCGCAGCCGTCGCACCAGACCGGCTCGCTGGCATTGCGGAAGGACAGCGCACTCATTGCTGCACCTCCATTCCAGCTGGCAGCAGGCCATGCGTTGCCAGGAATCCGGTCAGCTCCGCCAGGCGCCAGGGCCGGCCGCCGCTGCGGCGCAGGGAGTGGGTACCCTTTGGCAAGTCCAGTTTTGTGCGCAACAGGTTGAAGAACTGCCCGCTGTGGTTCATTTCGACCACCACGATCCTTTCGAAGACCGCCAGCCAGCTGGCGATGTCCTCCGTGTCCAGTGGCGAAAGCATGCGCGGGCAGTACAGCCCGGCGCTGCCAGCCTCGGAGTTCAGCAGCTCAACCAGTTCATGGCAGACGGCGAAGCTGCCGCCCCAGCAGAGGATGCCCAGTGCGCCATTGTCCTTACCGCTGCGCAGGGCCGGCAGACGGCCGCGCAGGCTGTCAACCCGCGCCTGGCGCATTGCCATGTTGGCAGCATGCGTCGCCCCGTCACTGGCAGGCCGGCCGCTGTTGTCATGCTCCAGTCCGGTGAGCTGCACCTGCCTGTCCCCGCCGATCGCCGTCTCCGGCCAGCCGGGGACATTGCCATTCTGCTCGGCGACCGTTCCTGCAGGCAGGGTTGCCAGTCCCTGGGCGATCTGCTGCTCTGATAGCAGGATCACCGGGGCACTCGCCTCACCGGCCAGTTCAAAGGCCTGTGTTGCCAGCTCGGCACAGTCCGCCTGGTGCGCGGCCGCCAGCACGATGCGCGGGCTGTCACCGTGCGCGCCGTACAGCGCGAGGTTGAGGTCCGCCTGTTCAGTTCTCGTCGGGATGCCGGTGCTCGGGCCGCAGCGCTGCACGTCGACAACCACCATCGGCAGGCCGGCCATCCCGCTGAGTGCGATGCTTTCACTTTTGAGCGTCATGCCGGGACCGCTGGTGGCACTCATGCTGCGCACACCGCCCAGTGCCGCTCCGATCGTCAGGCAGGCCGCGGCGATTTCATCCTCGGCCTGGATGCAGGTCCCGCCGAGTTGCGGCAGCCGGCGTGTCATGTATTCAAGGATCTCGCTGGCCGGGGTGATCGGGTAGCCGGCCATGAAGCGGCAGCCGCTGGCAATTGCTGCGCGTGAGAGCAGCTCGTTGCCACTGGCCAGCTCCAGATCTGCACTTCCATTGGAAGTTGGCAATGCGGGCAGCGCGCCGCCCTGCCAGCTGGCCACGGCATTGCGCCCGGCGGCCACTGCGGCGAGGTTATTCTCCCGGCTGCGCTCGTCGTAGCGCTGCATGCGCCGCTCGAGGATCGCCCTGAGCTGCTGCGGGTACCAATCCAGCAGACCGCTGGCCGCGCCGAGCAGCACCATGTTGCGCGCCTGCTTGCTGCGGCCGTGGTCCAGTGCGAGCTGCTTCAGCGGCAGGCTCAGCAGCGGGCCACGATGGCCAACGGGCAGACCACAGGCCTGAGGGTCGCCATCGTCCTCCGATGAGCAGATCACCAGCGCGTCGGGCGCGATGCTCAGCACATCGTGGAAGCGTGCGAGGTCCGACCACTGCAGCACCAGCAGTACGTCCAGCTCATCCGCACTGCGCAGCACCTGGGACTGGCTGATGCGCAGGCTGACGCTGCTTTCCCCGCCACGGATCTGCGGGCCGAACACCTTGTCCATGTAGCAGTGCAGGCCGGCCAGCACCGCCGAGCGCGCCAGCAGTTCACCGAGCAGCACGACACCGTCGCCGCCGCTGCCGACGACACCGATGCTCAGCTGGGATGGACTGCCTGAGGGGGACACGGGGCTATTGTAACGGGCAGCGGGCGCTAGCCCTGCGCTGCGCCAAAGCCGAGCACGGCAGCGTGGATGCGCGTATCGCGGCTCAGCTCAGGGTGGAAGGTGATCGCGAGAATGTTCCCCTGGCGCACGGCGATGATCTCACCCTCGTAGCGTGCGACGACATGTGTGTCAGGGCCGGGTTCGAGGATGCGCGGGGCACGGATGAACCATGCCGGCAGCATGGGCTTCGGGTCATCCACACCGAGCAGCGCCCAGTCGATCTCGACTTCGGTTTCGAAGCTGTCCACCTGGCGGCCATAGCTGTTGCGGTCCACCGTGGCATCCAGCAGGCCGAGCGGGTCCACCTTGCGGCTGCCAGTGTCGCCCTGCAGTTCACGGGCCAGCAGTATCGTGCCGGCGCAGGTGGCAAGCGTCGGCAGGCCGGCGGCGATTGCGTCATGCAATGGCGCACGCAGGCCGGTGCTGTCCAAGAGCAGCGACATCGTGGTGGACTCCCCGCCGGGCAGCACGATCATCGCGAGGCCCGTGAGGTCCTCCGCACTGCGCACATAGCGCACGCGCAGGCCAAGCCGCTTGAGGGACTTGCGGTGCTTCTCGTAATCGCCCTGCAGGGCGAGGATGCCGGCGAGGGGCTTCATCGGCGCAGATTCTAGCATCTTTGAATCACGGTAAAATGAAATGGCATGTTCCTCGTTCTTTTCATACTGGGGTGGATTCTCGTACATGGGGCAACCAAGGGGCGTTACATCCTCAGTTCCCCGCGCAACGTGAAGCAGGAAGTGGCCGGCATCGTGCTGGCGATTTCCATGCTGTGCGGCATGGTCGGCATGTTCGCCGGGGGGGATATCTCCTTCCAGGGAGCCGGCATCCTCGCGGCGATCACATGGTTTGGCATCCTCCTGATGCGTACCTCGCTCGTGGACCATGCGGCCCAGCGCAAGGATGAGGAGAACCTGCAGGCGCAGCTGGAAACCCGGCGCAAGGCCCGGGCGGAGCGCAAGGCCGCCGAGAAGGTGGCCAGTGCCGTCAAGCAGATCCCAGAGCCGCGCAGTAAGGACGGCCGCATGACCAAGCCGCATACGAGTACGACTGCGGACCAGGGCAAGATGCAACCGCCACCCCCGCCACCTCCTCAGGTGACGACTGTGGGCCGCAGCTGGGATGGCAGCTTCCGCGTGGCCGAGAGCCGGCAGGAAGAGCTGCAGCAGCGCTTCAATTCCGGCGACCCGCTCAGCCCGCGCCAGGATGAGGCAGTTGCCAATGTGCTGCATGTCGAGCAGCCGGAGCCGGCGGATGGCTACCACAGCGATGCGGATGAGGTGATGCAGATCGCGCGTGACACGATCGGCAGCATGTCTAAGGCCAAGCCCACAGTGCAGCCATCGCGGGAGGCAGTCCAGCCCGTGCTTGGAGAGGATCCAGTACCCCAGGTGGTGGAATCCGCTCCCGCGCCCGAGCCGGAGTTCGTGCCTCAGCAGGGCTGGTCAGCGCCGAAGATTGAGCACACCCATTACGAACTTGACAACGCCGGTGACAAGCCGGTTTCCATATTCGGCTCAGGCAGCAGCAGTTCCGCAGGTGGCGGGCAGAGCCTGTTCGGTGGCGGGGAGCAGCGTCCGCAGCGGGCCAGGGCCGCGCCTGAGGTTGACAAACTGCTGGCGCAGAACCGGCTTGGCAACGATGAGGAACTGACCCGTCCGCAGGCCGTGCTGGCCGGTACGGATACGCCCGGCGCGATTGAGTCCAGTGCGCCGCAGCCGCCGGATGATGGCAACATCGTGGAGGCGGAAGCCCTGCTGCCGGACAGCGAGCTGACGCAGCCGAAGAAAGTGCTGGAGGAAGCGGAGAAGGGCCAGGGTCCGGGCTTCCACTACAAGCCGACCGAAGGCATCAAGAGCCGGTTCTGAATGGATCTGCCGTCTCGCCCAAGTGCTCGACGGTCTGGCGCTGCGGCTGCGCATTCGCGCATCCGGGTCGCGCTGTAAAACCAACCAAGGCCTCGATGGCACCAGGGGAGTGAATCAGTTGGGGCTGTAACTTCTATTGAGTGGCTTTACCACTTCCAGCCGAGGCCGAGCGTGGGCACTGCCTCATCCGCCAGGTCGTCCACGCCGATCACCACATCCACGCTGTCGCCAATCGGGATATGCCCGTAGGTGTTGAACTTCGGGTCGTTCAGGTCGTAGAGCGTGGCCTCCAGTCCGATCCCGGCCGGGTCCCACCAGCTGGCGCCGACGCCCAGCTCACTGCGGTGGATGCCGGCTCGGAAGCTGAAGCCGCGCAGGTCGCCGATGCCGAGCATCAGGTTCAGGTCGTCCCCCTCGCCGATGTTGTCAATCCCGACCTGCACGTAGTTGCTCTCGTTGCCGACGGCGAAGTTGATGTCGCCGACGTACACATCGTCGCCATTCAGCCTGTCATCCGTGTTGAGGTCCACGCCGCGCACGTCCACGCTGCCGCGGGTCTGGATCCCATCGCCGATCCCGCCCAGGCCCTTGACCGTGCCGCTGACGTCCTCGATCGCCCAGGTGGCGGTGTTCACCATCCCGTCGGCACTCTCAAGCACTTCATTGAGCCGCTCGAGCGTCTCCTGTGCGCCGGCCATCGTGTTCTTCGTCTCCTGCAGCACCTCGGGCATCAGGCGCACGCTGTCCTTCAGGTCGGCCTGCACCATCGGGTCGCTCAGCAGGCTGTTGATCTGGTTGCTCATGCCGTCGATGTTCTTCGTGGTGGACTCGATGTTCGCCATGATCAGTGCGAGCTGTTCCTTGTTCTTCGGGTCGGTGGACAGGTCGCGCACCGCGACGCTGGCCTCCTGCAGGTTCTGGCTGAGCAGCAGGAAGTTGTCGCTCATCGCCTCCACGTTGGCCATCGACTCCTTGATGTAGCCCTGGTTCTCCATGATGATGCCGTCCACGTTCTCCATGATGCCGTTCACGCGGTCGAGGCTGTCCGTGATCCCGTCGGCGATCTGCGTCATGCTGTCACGCAGGCTCTGGTCGCTGAGCAGTTCATCGAGGGTTTCCAGCACATTGTTTGCACTGGCGATCAGCGAAGCCAGGCCGGTGGCGCTGCTGCCATCGAACACATGGCCCTCGGGCGCCCAGATCGGCTGTTCCGGCAGCTGCTCGGGATATACAAATGAGAGGTAGCGTTCGCCGAGCAGGCCTTCCTCGCGGATCTCGACCCGGGCGCGCTCGTAGATGCGGATGTCCTCATCGATGCGCAGGGTGGCCACCACATCCTGGTTCTCATTGGAGAACTCGGTCTCGGCGAGGTAGCCCACGTCGCTGCCCTTCAGCCGGATCGGCATGCCCTTGGAGAGTCCGACGGCCTCGCCCTTGAAGCGGACCTTGACGAGGTAACCTGTTGCCCCGAAGACGCTTGCAATCCCACCGCCGCGCACAGTGGCGATCGCCGCCATCACAAGCAGCGCACCGGCAATGGTGAAGATTCCCACCTTTAGCGCGTTCGAGCCTGAGCCCATCTAGCTTCCGCCTTCCTTCCTCTAACGGGCCTCCGGCCCTTCGTCCTTCCTTTCTATTTCCGCGGAGTATTCAATGATGTGCCGCCGCCAGCTTGAGGCGAAACCGATCACCTCGCTGGACTGGCTGCGCAGCAGCTCACTTGGATGTCCCACTACAGTGGCCCTGCCATCCGCGATCAGCACCACATGGTCAGCGATATCGTACACGGTGGGCAGGTCATGGCTGACCATAATCCCGGTCACCGAGTATTTTTCATTCATTTCGGCGATCAGCTCAACCACCACCTCAGTCATGTAAGGGTCCAGTCCGGTGGTCGGCTCGTCATACAGCAGGATCTTCGGATGGTAGATCAGGCTGCGCGCCAGCGCCACACGACGGCGCATGCCGCCGGACAGCTCGGATGGCAGCTTGCCCGCGCTGTCCTCCAGCCCAAGGTCGGTCAGCAGCTCCATCACTTCAGGCAGCACCTGCTTCCAGGGCTTCTTGTCCACATAGGTCGGATAGAAGCCGACATTCTCCGCCACGCTCAGGCCGTCGAACAGGGCATTGTGCTGGAACACCATGCCCATCTTGCGCCGCGCACGCTGCAGCCGGCGCTCGCTCATCCGTGTGACATCCTCGCCGTCCACGATCACCCGGCCGCTGTCCGGCTTGATCAGGCCCATGATCAGGCGCAGGATGGTGGACTTGCCGCTGCCGCTCGGCCCGAGCACGGCCGTCATCTGGTTTGGCGGCACGTTGAAGCTGACATTGCGCAGCACCTGGACACCGTCGAAACTGAGGTTGATGTTCTCGAAGTTGATCATCAGCCCATCACCATCGTTATCAGCAGGTCCAAAAGGAAGATCAGCACGATGTTGAGCACGACGCCATTGGTGACCGACTTGCCGACGCCGGCGGCCCCGCCCTTGGCCATGTAGCCGCTGTGGCAGGCCACCAGCACGATCGTGGCGCCGAAGATCATGCACTTCACGAAGCACATGCGGAAGTCATGCATGCTCACGAGGCTCTCCACCCCTGAGGCGTACTGCGTGTAGCGCAGGCCGATCTGGTTGTGCGCCATCGCATAGCCGGCGTACCAGGAGCCATAGCCGGCGAACACTGCCACAATCGGCGTCATCAGGATGCCGGCCAGCACGCGCGGCACGGTCAGGTACCAGTCCGGGTCGGTGGACAGGGCGCGCAGGGCATCCAGCTGCTCGCTGATCTTCATGGTGCCGATCTCACTCGTGATTGATGCGCCGATCTTGCCGGCCAGCACGATGCCCGCGAACACCGGGATCAGCTCCTGCAGGAATACAAGCAGCTGCAGGCCGCCCACCAGGCTGGCGGCACCACGCTTGGCGAGCTGGTCGGAGAGCACGAAGGTGAATACGGCCCCGGCGAAGGACAGCACGATGGTGGCGATCGGGATTGAATTGACGCCCAGCGAGACCATCTGCTCCAGCAGCAGGCGCGGGTTGACGCCGCCGCGCAGCATCATCCGCAGCACACGCAAGCTGAGGATGGTTATGCCGCCGACGGTCTCCAGCGCCCTTGTGATCACTCGCACCTTTCCACTTCCTTCCAGCCCTATTATGGCAGGTGTGGGGGATTGGGAATGGGCGGAGCGCATGGCCCCGCCCCGCATTGTCCTATCCCTTGACCACGAAGGTGATCATCCGGCCGGGCACAAAGATCTCCTTGAGCACTTCCTTGCCCTCCAGCCAGCGCGCCACGTCATCGTTGTTGCGTGCCGCGGCGATGCACTGTTCCTGTGAGGCGTTGGCGGGCACGCTGATCCGGCCGCGCAGCTTGCCATTGACCTGCACTGGGATCTCCAGCGTGCTTTCAATCAGCATCGAAGGGTCGTGGATCGGCCACTCGCTGTCGGCGCACAGGCCCGGTCCGCCCAGCATCTCCCACAGCTCCTCCGCCACATGCGGCGCGAAGGGGCTCAGGAGCTGCGCAAAGCTCGTCATCGCCACGCGGAAGGCCCCGCTTTGGTCCGTCTCATTGCACTGCTGCCAGAGCTTCTCCAGCTCGTTCAGGTACTCCATCTGCTTGGCGATCGCAGTGTTGAAGCGCCAGTTGGTCAGGTCCTCGGTCACACCGGCCACCGCGCGGTGGCGTGCACGCACGGCCGATTCAGCCGCCTCGGGCAGGCTGTCCGGGCTGTTGCCAGCGTTGGCAACCGCATCACCGAGGCGGTAGACGCGGCGCAGGAAGCGCAGGCCGCCCTCCACGCCGGAGGTGGTCCACTCCAGGTCCTGGTCCGCCGGGCCGCCGAACAGGCCGAAGATGCGCGCCGTGTCGGCACCGTACTCATCGGCCAGCTCATCTGAACTGACGACGTTGCCCTTGCTCTTCGACATCTTCGCGCCGTCCTTGTAGACCATCCCCTGGTTGAACAGGCGGCGGAAGGGCTCGTTGCCAAGTTTTGGCAGCTCGCCGGCGAAGTCCGGCCGCGACAGTTCCAGGTAGCCCAGCTTCTGCAGCACCATCGTGATGAAGCGGCTGTACAGCAGGTGCCCGACGGCATGCTCCTGGCCGCCGATGTAGTAGTCCACCGGCATCCAGGCCGCCACCCTGGCCGGGTCGAAGATGCGCTGGTCGTTGTGCGGGTCGCAGAAGCGCAGGAAGTACCAGGCGCTGCACATGAAGGTCGTCATCGTGTCGGTGTCACGCTCGGCCTTGCCACCGCAGGCCGGGCACTTGGCACGCTTCCAGTCCTCATCATTGGCCAGCGGGCTGACGCGGATGTCGCTGTAGTCAGCCTCATTCGGCAGGCGCACCGGCAGCTCACTGTCCGGCACCGGCTGCCAGCCGCAGCTGCCGCAGTGCACCATCGGGATCGGTGCGCCCCAGAAGCGCTGGCGGCCCATGTTCCAGTCGCGCAGGCGGTACTGCACCGCGCTGCCGCCCTTGTGGTGCTTCATCAGCCAGTTGTCCATCGCGGCCTTGGCCGTGTGGAAGTCCATGTTGTCAAATTCACCGGAGTTGATGCAGCGGCCCTTGCCGGTCCAGGCCTCGGCCTGCACGTCGCCGCGCTCTGAACCGTCGTCCGGCACGACAACCTCGCGGATTGGCAGGCCGAATTCCTTCGCGAAGGCGTGGTCACGCGTGTCATGCGCCGGCACCGCCATCACGGCCCCGGTGCCGAAGTCGCTGACAACGTAGTTCGTCGCCCAGACCGGGACCTCCTCACCGTTGAAGGGGTTGACGCAGCTCACGCCCAGCGGGATGCCACGCTTGGGCTTCTCCTCTGCGACCTTGAAGCGCACGTCCTCGCTGGCGCATTCCTCCTGGAAAGTTGCCAGCTGCCCGGTCGTGCCGCCGACGCTTGCCATCGCCTCCGCCAGCGGATGGTCCGGTGCGACCGCCATGAAGGTGCAGCCGAAGATCGTGTCAACGCGGGTGGTGTAGATGCGCAGCACCGGCTCACTGCCCTGTGGGCAGCTGTCCTTGATCGCCGGCACGGCGAAGTCGGCATGCGTGCCCTCGCTGCGCCCGATCCAGTTGGTCTGCAGCTTGACAACGCGCTGGGTCCAGCCCGGCAGGTCGTCCAGCCCGTCCAGCAGCTCCTGCGCGTAGTCCGTGGTGCGCATCAGCCACTGCGCCATCTTCTTCTTGGAGACCTCACGGTCGCAGCGCCAGCAGGCGCCGTCCTTCACCTCGTCATTGGCCAGCACACCGTGCTCCTCGCACCAGTTGACCTCGATCTGCTTGCGGTAGACCAGGCCGTGGCGGTAGAAGGTGGTGAACAGCCACTGCGTCCATTTGTAGTATTCAGGAGCGCTGGTATTGACCTCGCGCGTCCAGTCGAAGCTGAAGCCGTAGCGCTTGAACTGGCGGCGCGCCGTGCTGATGCACTGGTCGATCCAGTCCGCGGGCTGGATCTTCCGGTCAATCGCCGCCTGCTCGGCCGGCAGGCCGAAGCTGTCATAGCCCATCGGGTGCATCACGTTGTAGCCCTTCATGCGCCAGAAGCGGGCCATCGCGTCACCGATCACGTAGTTGCGCACATGGCCCGCATGCAGGTTGCCGCTGGGGTAGGGGAACATCTGCAGCACGTACATCTTCGGTCGCGGGTCACTGTCCGGTGCGACGAAGGTCCGGCGGTCCTCCCAGATGTCCTGCCACTTCTTCTCGATAGCAATGTGGTTGTAGCGCCCGGCGCGCTGGCCGCCCCGGGCAGTGTTGTCTGTATCCATCGTATTCTCCGGAAGGGGGCGTGAGGTGCCCCGGTTCCAAGCTGCTCCGCATCCCGCGGAGTTCAGATCACCGACCGCAAAAAATCAGCCCCGCAATGCGGGGCCGACTAGAATCCAGTACTTGCTCTGAATGCTCATGATGGTCCGCCCTCTGGCATGGCTGCCAGCGGGCGAATTATACCCGCAGGAGCCTAGCGGGAGTAATGCACGCGGACCATCCAGTTGGTGTCAGCTTCGCTGTTCTCCGCTGACCATTCCTGCATCGCACCAGTGATGCCGACGCTGGAGGCCTTGTTGCCGGAGAGGTCAGCGCCGAGCAGGAACTTCACGTCCGCTTCGCTGTGCGGCTGCACGATCACGTAGAAGGTCTTGGTCACTTCACGGTCCGGCACATCCAGCTTCGCCCAGCTGCCGGCTTCATTGAAGGCAGTGTAGGGGATGGACATGCGCTTGATGATGTTCAGGCGGTCATCCGCGATCACCACGCTGCAGTTGCGGTCAGTGCCGAACCAGTCAGCGCCCAGCTTTGCATAGAGGTAGACCGCATCCACGCTGCGCTTGCTGCTGTTCTCGAAGCGCACCATTGCACCGGAGCGGGCGAACTCTTCCCAGCCTTCCGCTGATCCGTCATCGTAGAAGGCAAATCCGCTGCCCACGAGGTCGTTGCTGGTGATGCCCTGGCCGAGGCCGCTGTCCATCTTCACATCGACGCTGATCATCCAGTCCATCCGGTCGTTGCGGCGCAGCAGGCCGGCTTCCGGGTCCTTCTCAATCTGTTCCTTGGTCATCAGCTTCGCCGTGTAGCTGTGGCTCATATCGCCGGCGGAGGGCGCCAGCCCGATGTCCAGGCCGCGTTCGTCATTGCTGCGGGTGTAGAGCACGATGCTGAATCCGCCCTCGGGCAGCTGCAGCAGGTCGATCGGCACGTGGAACCAGCCGCCGTCCTCCGGGCAGTCCTTCAGGTTGAACAGGGAAGTGCTGTAGACCACTGCGCTGTCGGGGATGTCCTCGATGCGCCGCGTCCTGTCGGTCTGGGGGCCGAACACCACGACTGAGCCGATCAGGTCGCCGACGTCACCATAGCGGCGGCAGTAGAATGACACGCCGTCCGCGAACACGTAGTTCCCGTACATTGACGAGGGGAAGTACGTCTGGTGGCCGTCGATGGCCATGTGCTCATAACTTGCAACGGGACCGTTCACGAAGCTGAACGTGCCCTCCTGGGCAAAGGCCACCTGCATGGAAAGCAGCAGCACGGTTGCCAGCACTGTCAGGAAACGGAACATGGACGATCTCCTCCCTACAAACACCGCTCATTATAGCTTTCTGACCCGCTCTGGAACAGGCCGGCACTCAGCCGCGGTCCCAGGGATCAAGCCAGCTGCGGAAGGTCTCCAGGTCCTCGACCTTGTCGAGGTCCGCCGCGAGGTCCGGGCAGTCCACCACCGGTGCATGCACACTGGCGCGGATCGCCCGGCTGAGCCGGCCCTCGGCGTAGCTCAAGGAGGCCGTGCCGGTCATCACCCGCAGCAGGAAGTCCAGCCCCAGCAGGTTGGCCAGCGCCAGCGGGTTCTTGCGGTTGGCGAACAGGTTCTGCAGCCATTCACGGTTGCCCGCCAGCCACTCGCGCCTGATCCTGAAGACGTTTCCGCCGGTTACTGTGACGGTTTCCATGCGGCGGTATGTTCGCTTTCCGCCGGGGAACATGCGTTCCATGTCCTCACGGCGCACCACCGGGTAGACCACGTCGGCATTGCGGCCCTCGGCCGCCTGCAGCATCGTGCGGATGGAATCAGCGCTCAGCAGCGGGATGTCACCGGCACTGAGCAGCACATGCTCGCTTTCTGTGATGCTGTCGAGCTTCTCCAGCAGGTCGCTGATCGGGCGGCCGCTGTAGGGCAGGCGGTTGATCCAGGGGTAGTCCGGCAGCGGGATGTCCTCACGGGTGATCACATGCACCCGGCTGCACCTGCCGCCGTCATGCAGCGCAACGGCGATGCGTTCCATGATGGTGATGCCGCCGACCTTCAGCAGCGGTATGAAGTGCACGCCCTGCTCCTGCAGGGCCGGGGACGCCGCCGCACCGGCAACGATGATCGCTTCCACGCTAGTACTCTAGCACTGAGCCCCTGATGAAGATCCCACTTTCGCCCGCCAGTTCGGTTTCCGGCAGGGGCTGGTTCTCACTGTCCAGCCGGCAGACCACCGGCTTGAACATCGAACGTTCCACCTGGCGGCGCACGAGTGCCAGCTCGCCGGTGTTCAGCCGCACCAGGCTGCCGTTCGGGAAGTAGCCGAAGCGGCGCAGGAACATGTTGACCGCCGTGCTGCCGTAGGCCGTGCCGCTCTGGCGGATCAGGTTGTCAGCGGCCTCGCGTGGGCTGAGCCGGCGCTGTCCCGGACGGCTGAAGATGCTGCTTGAATAGGCCGTTGCCAGTGCCCAGGTGTGGCTGTCTTCCGGGATCTGCTCACCGCTGTAGCCATGCGGCAGGCCGAGCCCGTCGAAGCGCTCATGCTGCAGCATCACGTTCTCCATCACGCCGGAGTCAACGTCGGTGCTGCTCTTGATCCATTCACAGTACTCGAGCATGGTGTCCCGCAGGGTGCGCCGGTCCTGCACCTGCATCTCCAGCACCGGCTGTTGCAGGTTGTCAGGCAGCAGGGTGTACATGCCCTGCACCATGAACTGGCAGCGCACATGGTCCCGGATGTCGGAGTCCGTCGGGTTGCCACGGGTCAGGTGGAACAGCTTGGAGGACATCACGGTGCGCGCCGTCAGGTGCTCGCCATAGGTGTTGATGTCCTCCATCCGGATGTAGCCGCGTCCGTTGCCAACGAGGTGCTCGCTCAGCTCGTCGGCCTGGTGGTTGATGCGCTCCAGGTCGATCCGGTTGCGCATCGCGGAGCTGATCATGCTGGCCTGCAGGCCCTTGCGCACCTTGGTGTCGACGGAACTCGGGATCATCTCCTTGAAGCCGGCCTGCTCGCGGATCTGGGTCTTCTGCGCGGCGAACATCTCCTCCTCCGCGGTGCTTGGATGGTTCTGTTCCACGCTGCGGGAGAAATGCTCGCTGGACATCCAGCTGACGGATTCATCATCACTGAGCTTGCGGAAGTCCGGTGGTGCCGTTTCCGGTGCCGGTGCCGCGCTTTCCGCCGGCAGGTCGCTTGCGTTCTCTTCCTCCACCACGTTGCGGTGGATCAGCACATACTCCAGGTTCATGCGGCGCAGGCGTTCAATCGCCGCATCATTGAGCACGGTGCCTTCGCGCAGCCAGACCATGCTGCCAGCCATCACATCCTGGCCCAGCACCTGTCCGGCATGCAGGTCAGCGGGTGCAATCTGGAGTGCATCCATCATGCATTTACCTGCGGACAGTTGTTAAGTCGTTCTAGCATCGCGTAATTTGGCCAAGGCCGGTGAGTGCATGCCTGCGAGCGGCACAAACCGACCCCCATATTATCGGCACTATGTGCGAAGCAGTGTCAGCTTTAACCTGAATGAAAACTGACTTTCAGTACAAGAGGCTGCGAAACGCCTGATCAGGTGGTTGCCGCGTGGATCATCATCAGCAGTTCCGCATTGTTCGAGGTCTGCAGCAGGCGGGTGATCAGGCGGCTCATGCGCTCAGCCTCATCCATGTCGGCCACCATCTTGCGCAGCTTCCAGACGATCTCCATCTCGTCGATCTTGTACAGCAGCTCCTCATGGCGGGTACCGCTCTTCACCACGTCGATGGATGGGAAGATGCGCTTGTCCGCCAGCTCACGGCTGAGGTGCAGCTCCATGTTGGCCGTACCCTTGAATTCCTCGAAGATGATGTCGTCGAGGCGCGAGCCGGTTTCCACGAGTGCGGTACACAGCAGTGTCAGCGAACCGCCGTTCTCGATGTTGCGGGCAGCGCCGAGGAAGCGCTTGGGCTTGTACAGCGAGTTGGGGTCGAGACCGCCGGACAGGGTCTTGCCGCTGGGGGCGCAGGTCAGGTTGTAGGCGCGCGCCAGACGGGTCAGGGAGTCCAGCAGCACCATCACATCCTTGCCCTGCTCGACACGGCGCTTGGCATACTCGATCACGAGCTCGGCGGTCTGGATGTGGTTCTCCGGCTTTTCATCGAAGGTGGAGGAGATAACCTGGCCCTTGATGTTGCGCTCGAAGTCGGTGACTTCCTCGGGGCGCTCGTCGATCAGGAGCGCGATAAGCTCCACATCCGGGTGGTTGTGGGCGATGGCGTCGGCGATCTTCTTCAGCATGATCGTCTTGCCGGCTTTCGGGCGGGCGGCGATGATGCCGCGGCTGCCCTTGCCGATCGGGGAGAACAGGTCGATCAGGCGGGTGCTGACTTCCTTCGAGGTGGTCTCGAGCAGCAGCCGGTGCTTGGGATAGATCGGGGTCAGCTTGGAGAAGTTGATCCGCTCGCTGTCCGCATCAAAGGGCTCACCGTTGATGCTCTCGATCTTGACCAGGCTCTGGTAGCGCTCCTGTTCGCGCGGGGAGCGGGCATAGCCCTCCACCAGGTCACCGGTGCGCATGTTGAATTTCTTGATCTGGCTCATGGACACGTAGATGTCCTGGTCGCCGTAGCCGAACTGCTTCTGGCGGATGAAGCCGTAGTTGGCGTCCTCGATGATCTCGAGGATGCCGGTGGTGATCTCGGCATTCTCCAGGTCGCGGGAGGCACTGTTGCTCAGGCCACCCTGGGCCTTGTCCCGGCCGCGGCGGCCATCATTGCGCAGCTGGCGGTCCTGGCGGTCCTGCCTGTCGGGGCGCTCAGGCCGGTCCTGGCGATTGTTGCGGCCCTTGCCACCACGTCCGTCCTGGATGTTGCTGGAGGGATAGCGGTTGCTGGAATCGGACTGCTCCCGCACCGGGCGGCGGTTGTCGCGACCGCCGTCGCGGCCCGGCTCACGCTTGTCGCGGCGCATGTCATTGCGGCCGCCGCGCATCGTGTTGCCGGACTGCGCCGGTGCGAAGCCCGAGGGCTCGTCCTCGATGTAGTCACTTTCCTCATGCTGGCGGCTGGGCAGGTCGAAGTCCGTCGAGTTGGCAGCGGACTGCTCGCGCCGGCTCGGCTCGGCAAAGGCCGGCTGGGCACCATCATCGTTGCCAGAAGCGCCGCGGTGCTCCTGCGGCTCACGCTCAATTGTTGACTGGCGCTGCGCGGGGCGGGGGCTCTCGGCGAGGATGAGGTCAACCAGTTCCTGTTTCTTGTACTTTCGCGGGTTCTTGATATCCCGCTCCCTGGCAAGCTCGTAGAGGCGTGACAGGGTCATTCCGGACAATACGTCGGAGTTGAATTCGTCAGACATTGGGTCTCCAAAACGAAATGTGATCCATCATTTGACTCCCCTGGAAATCAAATGCATGTGGGAAGGGAAAATCCGTTTGCTACGCAAGAACGTTTGTTGTCTGGGGTAGCATGTGCCGTAGGGCACACAGACTGAAGCCGGGTGATTATAACACAGAGGTGGATAATCCCGGTCCCCGGCCGGTGTTGATCCCGCCGTCATTATGACTGAAGTTCAGCCGCTTAGGTTCTCAATTCCGCGTAAATTCCGGAAAATCGCGCATGAGACGCTTTTCCTGCCTGCGAACAGGCGGCGGTTCCCGGGCGTCTCACTGTCAGGAATGGAGTCGTTGGCGGCCCGTCGCTTAAGGGATGAGCGGCAGGCCCGGTAATAAAACTGGAAACGGGAGTATCTCGTGAACAAACCTCTTTGGCGGGCTGCGATGCGCGGCCTGATCGCTTCTGTGCTGACGGCGCTGGCCGTCACACAGGCCGGAGCCCAGGACAGCATTCCGCGTGAACCGCTGCCGCCGCACCCGGTGATCCAGCGCGACCTGACGCTGACGGACATGGACATCGACATTGACATCCGCAACGGCACCGCGCGCACCGTTGTCACCCAGACCCTGCGCAATGACACTGGCCGCGTGGCCGAAGGCAAGTGGATGATGCCGCTGCCTGAGGGCGCGACAATCACCGACTTCACGCTGATCGACGGTGACAACGCACTCACGCCGGAGATCCTCGACAGCAAGGAGGCGCGCGGGATCTACCAGGACATCGTGCGCCGCATGAAGGACCCCGGCCTGCTGGAGTACCAGAACAACCGCACGGTCAGCGTGAGCGTGTTCCCCTTCCAGCCCGGCCAGAGCCGCCAGGTGAAGATCAGCTTCAGCAATACGCTGAGCGGCACCACGGAACTGCAGCAGTACATGCTGCCGCTGCGCTGGGCCGGCTGGAGCCGCGTGCTGGACACCAACCTGATGATCCGCTACAAGGTCAGCGCCGATCACGACATCGGCAGCGTTGCCAGCCCGAGCTTCGCCGTCAGCGTCAACCGCGACGGCAACCGCAAGGTGAGCGGCAGCTACGAGGGCGTGATGTCCAGTTTCAGTTCGGACTTCCTGCTCAACATCGGCCGCCGCACTGACGACTTCGCCGCCAGCCTGCTGTGCTTCCCCGGTGACGACGGCGAGGACGGCTACTTCACGCTGAGCCTGCTGGCCGCGATGCCGGCGGAGCAGAAGGTGATCCCGAAGGACGTGCTGTTCATCTTCGACAAGAGCGGTTCGATGGACGGCGAGAAGATCCAGCAGGCCCGCGGTGCGCTGAACTTCGTCGTCGGCAAGCTGCGCGAGCAGGACCGCTTCAACCTGATCTACTACAGTGACAACGTAGAGACCCTGTTTGACTCCATGCGGCCCGGCACGAAAGAGAACATCGAGCTGGCCCGCAGCCGCGTGACGCAGCTGGATGCCAGCGGCGGCACGGACATCAACACGGCGCTGCAGGCCGGTGCCGACATGCTGCGCCCGGACGGCCGCCCGACCTACGTGGTGTTCCTGACGGACGGCCTGCCGACTGTCGGTGACACGAATGTTGACAACATCCTGAACAATGCGAAGGGCAGCTTCAAGCAGGCCGTCAAGCTGTTCGCCTTCGGCGTCGGGCATGATGTGAACACCACGCTGCTTGACAGCCTGAGCTATGACCACCACGGGGCCGCGACCTACGTCGACCCGAGCGAGGATATCGAGGTCAAGGTCAGCCAGTTCTACTCGAAGATTGCAAGCCCGGCGCTGACGGACATCCGCCTTGAGCTCGGCGGGATCAACGAGTACGACGTGATGCCGCGTGAGCTGCCGGACCTGTTCCACAACAACGAGATCTTCATCACCGGGCGCTACAGCTCAATCAACCTTGCCAACGTGGCGGTCAGCGTGACCGGCAAGTCCGGTGACAAGCAGAAGACCTTCGCCGCCAACATCCCGGCCAACGTCAGCAGTGCCAACCACCATGTGCCGCGCCTGTGGGCCACGCGCAAGGTGAGCTTTCTCTTGGACCAGATCCGCCTGAAGGGCGAGAACAAGGAACTGCTGGACGAGGTTGACAGGCTGGCGGTGCGCTACGGCATTGTCACGCCCTATACCAGCTACCTGATCACCGAGCCCGACATGTACTTCCGCGAGCAGGACCGCATGGCCAATCTTGCGCTGAACATCGAGGAGGCAATGGAGGATGAGAGTGGCGAGGCCGCCGTCGGACGCAGCCGCCAGAGCATGCAGAACCAGGCCGCTGACAACGCCGCCGCCCCGCAGACCGCGGGCGCCGGGGCAGGCAGCAGCGGCTTCGACAAGAAGGTCTACGGCAAGGATGCGGACATCATGCTCGACCAGGCCTACGTGAAGTACTCCGAGGGCTGGTTCGGCTACTATGAGGGCCTCGGCAGTGCCACGCCGGGCACCACTGTCAATTACGTGCGTGAGCAGACCTTCGTCAACAGCGAAAGCCGCTGGGTCGATTCCCGCTTCCGCGAGGATGAGCAGAAGACCGTCCGGGTCCAGACCTATAGTGACGAGTACTTCGCCCTGCTGGATGACTATCCGGAGCTGGGTGACTACCTCAGCCAGGGTGAGAGCGTGGTGTTCGTTGTCAACGACGACTACGCGTTGGAGACCGGCACGGAACTTGAGAACAGCAGCCAGGCCGAGATTGACGGCCTGCGCCGGGCACTGGAAGGTGCCAGGCGTGATGCATCCGCTGCACCGGCTGCCGGCACTCGCCGGGTGGCAACGGCGCCCTACGGCGTGGCGGGTGTGCTGTTGCTGGCCGGCATCGCGGGCTGGAAGCTGGCACGCGGCTGATCTGACATTGTCAGTAAGGGGGCCATGGCAGTGCCATGGTCCCCTTTTTAGTACTCAGTGGTCAGTGGGCAGAAAGAGAAGCAGAATCAGAATGAGAATCAGGTCAGGAAAGCAATGAGCAATGAAGAATGAGCAATGAGTCTGACAACTTGGCAGCAAGGATTGTACGTTTGGGTTTTTAGGTCCGCAAAGTAGATTAGTTGGATATCACTTGCCCAGGAAGTGATTTCCTTGCTTGATTGGCTCATTGCTCATTGCTCAATCTTCATTCCTGCCCACTGCCCACTGCCCACTGACCACTCAACACTTCATTCTGGACTTCCGGTCGCTTCCGCGCTTCTGGTACCGCCTGTCAGTAAATCCCGGTAAAGCCCGGCTATAATCCCAGCAGGCAGGCCGCCTGACGTGCGGCACGGGCCCGGTTATCCGGAGGAGAGACGCAATGAAACGAGGTTCACCCGCAGAAGTCGACATCAACGAGCTGAACATGTCCGTTGTCAGGATGCGCGACGAGATGGACCTCATGAAGGAATTCAGCCTGCAGGTCAGTGAGGGCATGCAGGCTTCCACCAAGCTGCTGGTGGCCCTGCAGGAAATGGTCTGCGTGGTGGAGAGGCGCCTGAGCATCATCGAGCAGAGGCTCGGGCTGGAGCAGGCGGAGAGCCTCGAGCAGGTGGCCGAACGCGCGCTGGAGGAATAGGGCGCAGCTGGCAGAAAGCAGAGAGGAGAAAGCAGAGAGCAGCGAGCAGACTAGGTTTTCGATACATCCAGTCTGCTATCTGCTATCAGCTCCCTGCTCCCTATTGATTACTGATCACTGCCCACTGACTACTGATCACTGATACACTCACAACGTGACTGCCACGCTGCTGGATGACGCACGCGAGCTTTTCGCGCTCATGCGCGGGCAGGCGCACAACCCGCTCTTGGAACAGTGGCAGCTCTCACGGAAGCGCAAATGGCAACGCAGCGGCTGGTGGACCCGCTACGGCGCTCTGATACTCTGCTGGCTGCCCAGCCTTGCGCTGTACTTCTACTTCTCATCCTTCCCATTCAGCAATCCGCCGGATCCTGAGAACTTCGCAGTCCCGCTCATGCTGGGCAGCGGGCCGCTTGTGTTCCTCGCAGGATTGATGCTGCCACTCAGGCTGACAACGCTGCGACCGCTGCTGATGCTCATCGGCGGCCTGCTGGGGTTTGCCGCCTCCTTCTCAGGCTTCAGGCTGTACACCACGGATGTCGGGGATGCCATGGTTGCACTCAGTTTCGCCGTGCTGATCCCGCTGTTTTCATATACGCTGGCTGGACTGTTTACTGCGATTGGGCATGGGCTGGACATCACATCGGAGACAGGCGAGGCGCGCCGGGACCAGGCGGCACAGGACATCCGGCTCTCGCTGCTTGGCGACCGCGAGGTACTGCTGGCTTACCTGGCCCTGCACCTGCCGGTGCTCTTCAGGCGCATCGCCTGGCTGGGCTGGGGAGTGATGATGGTGCTCGTGCTGTCGACAACATCTGATTTCTACAATGCCAATCTGGTGCTGCCACCGGCCATGCTCGGGGCCGCCGTATGGGTCAGTTCACAGCTGGCGGCCTGTGTAATGCTGATCCTGGCAGCGCTCTCAATCCGCCTGCAGGGCAGCAGCGGCCGCTCCCGGCTGTCAGTGCTGCTGCTGTTCATCGGGGCGCAGTACGGCCTGGCGCTGGCGTCATGTTTCGTGATGTTCGATCCAACGCATGGAAGTGAATACAAAATTTCCTTCGTGGGCCTCTGGGGGTGCATGCTGCAGCTCAGCCCGCTGCTGTTGTCCGTCCCAATGGCGTTTGCCCTGTGGCGAGCATCTGAACCGGCGGCACGGCTGCTGGCCAGGCTGGGCATGCTGCTTTCGGCATCGATCGTTCTGGTGGTGCTTCTGCCTGACCTGCAGTACCTTTCCGATGGATATGTTGCCAGCCACCAGCCGGATTTCCTGCTGAGCCTGCTGCTGCCTGTGATGTTGCTGTCGGGCCTGTGGCTGGCACGATACAAGGCTTGGGTGCGCACGTTTCTACTGGTCATGCCAGCCCTGCTCGGCGCGCTCAGCCTGGTGATCCTGTTGTTCACCATGTTCAGCATGGATACCAGCGGACTGCCCGTATTCCTGCAGGAGCTGGGGCGCAGCGTCGCAGCCTACTCCGTCGGCAGTGTGCTGGCGGTGCAGTCATCCATTTTCTGGGGTGACTGGAACAGCCTGAATGAGCCGCTGATCGAATGGTGGCGCTGGCCGCTGCATGTTGCCCTGCAGTTCGTCGTCATCTTCGTGATGTACCGGCTGGCGTTGCAGCAGGTACGTGCCTGGCGGATGAATCAGTGATGAGTGGTCAGTAGTCTGTGGTCAGTGGGCAGGATGAGTTTGAATAGTAAGGATAGTAAGGATAGTGAAGAATGCAGATTGTCAGTTTGCAGGATAATCAGTAACCTGAGTTCAGGCTTCCTGTCTTCCTGCACCTGATCCCTGAACTTCTTCCACTATTCAAACTACCAAAACTATTCAGACTGTTTGCTGCTCTTCGCACTGCTGATGTCTATCGCCTCGTTGCCATCTTCCGCAGGCACAGCTTCCCCGTCCTTGCCGTAGTCGCGCAGCTCATCCATATGCAGCTCCGCCAGCTGCTGGCCCTCGATCTCGATCACCAGCACGCCGTCCGCAGCCTCGCTGACATGGATCTTCTCACCGGTGTAGCTGCTGGACTTGTAGCGCAGCACCGGCATCCCGCTAGCCTCCAGCCGCTTCTCGTTGGTGAAGATCTCCACCAGCGGGGCATTGAGGGTCATGCCGTGCCCGATGTCCTCCAGCTCCACCTGCCAGGCCTGCATCAGGCCCTCGTCCATCATGAAGTCGAGATTCAGCGCTGCCAGTTCGATGCCACGCTCGGGATCAGTCACGTTGACCCGGCCGCGGGCGCGCACCACATGCGCCTCGAGGTCGATGCTGACACTCGGTGCCGCGCTGTCCGGCGCAGCTGGACCGGACTGGCTGCCGCCCGGCACAAGCGGGTCCAGCTCCCTGGCAACGCTTTGCTCGATGCTGCCGTCATCCGGCTGTGGGCTGATCAGCATGTCGATCCCGCTGTACGCCAGTCGCACCTCACCGGGCACATTGACAATCCCGGTGTTCATGTTGAACACGCAGCCTGAAGTCTGCAGCTGCAGCGGCTCAGCCATTCCCTTCTGCCTGTAACTGCCGCTGATGTGGCCGGAGGCGGTCACGATGCCGGCATTGCTGTCGAGGTGGATCCCGTCCGCACTCAGCCGTGTGCTGCCGTTGGCATCATCCATCGACAGGCTGGTGCGCCCGCTGCCGGTCCAGGTCAGGCCGCCGTCGGTGCTTTCCACACTGGAAGTGCTGATCACGACGCCATGGCCCTCGAAGCGCACGTTGCCATTCGCCTTCAGGCGGCGCACACTGTCGGAGCGGAAGCGCGCCTTCGGCAGTTCAAGCTCGCGGGCGATCTGCCCGAGGTCCTCGCCCTCGGCGCGGTTCTCCAGTTCCTCCGGCAGGCTCGGGATGCCCTCCTCGGGCAGCTCCAGCTTGCCGTCAATCGGCAGCGCCTCGCCGACCAGCGTCAGCTCCAGCGCATCGGTGTAGAGCACCAGTCCGCGGCCCTCGATGCGCACCCCGCCGCTGAAGCGCATCAGGGTCAGCTCATCCATCGGCGTAATCGTCAGGCCGTTGGCATAGACCTGGTAGCTCCGCATCATCGGCGCCGGTTCCTGTGGAACGGGTGCGCTGTCCTCCGCCAGTGCGGGCAGCAATGCCGCTGCCAGCAGCAGCATTGCCAGGCTGATCTTCAAGGCGATTCTCAATTGATACCCCCGATGCCCTGCACCGGCTTGATCTGCTTCTTGGTGTCGAGCAGCTCGATTGTCAGTTGCTGGACGCGGTCCAGGTTGCCGCGCTGCTCCTCCTGCTTCATCTCGCGCAGCAGCTCGGCCACGCGACGCTCGAGGAAGATGTTGCAGTGGCGGCGGATCAGCATGTCCGCGCTGGCCTCCTGCTCCTCCTCCTGCGGCCGGCTGAGCAGCTCGGCGAAGAAGCGCCGCCAGCGGTCGTCATGCACCACCCGGTCGGGCTTCTCCTGCTCCAGCAGCAGCGCATTGTATATTTCGCGGTGCAGCTGGCTCGCGAACCACTCCGGCTGTGCGATGCGCATGTAGATGAAGCGGAACTGCTCATCCGTTGCCAGCCTGCGCAGCACCTCGCGCTCGACGGGCTGGCTTCCCTGCATCGCGGCGCGATTGCGGGCATCCTCCACCAGCGTGCGGCGGTGCAGCTGCTCGCTCTCCTCCACGTCCTCGGTCCAGCCTGGGCGGATGTTCACGAGCCCCTTGCGCCGCTCCTCGCGTTGCAGCTTGCGGTAGCGGTCCTGCGCCAGGCGCTGCTTGTCAATCGCGCGTCCCGCCTGCCGCGGCTGGACGTTGCCACTGAGCAGCTGGCTGACGATCTCCGGGCGCAGCAGCAGGTGCCCGGCGAGCTGGCGGCGGATGTCCTCACGCAGCAGCTCGTCCGTGATGCCCATGTACAACGGCCGCAGTTCGCCGATCCAGGCCCGCCGGAGCGGCAGGTCGGCATCCGGGTGTGCGGCCAGCTGGTGCTCCAGCCAGAACTGCACCACGCCGCGTGACTCGCTCAGCAGGCCCTTCCAGGCCGCGTTGCCACGTTCCCGCACGAAGTCGTCCGGGTCCATCCCGCCGGGGATAACAACCACACGGGCGTCGATCCCCTCACCGAGGAACAGCTTGCCGGCCTTCCAGGCCGCGCTGCGCCCGGCGTTGTCACCGTCAAACGCGAGGTAGACCCGCTCGGTGTAGCTGCGGATCTGGGCCACATGCTCCGGGGTCAGCGCCGTGCCGCAGGTCGCCACTGCATTGGCAACGCCATGCTGCGCCAGGCCGATCACGTCCATGTAGCCCTCGGTGACCACGATGCCCTCGTCGCGCGCCACGCTGCGCGCGCGGTTGAGGTTGTACAGCACCTTGCTCTTCTCATAGAGCGGGGTGGCACCGGTGTTCAGGTATTTCGGGTTGTCCTCGTCGCTCAGCGCCCGGCCGCCGAAGCCCACCACATTGCGCCCCATCACGTCGTGGATCGGGAAGATCAGGCGGTGGCGGAAGAAGTCATAGTAGCCACCACCCTGGCTGCGCGGGCGCGCGAGGCTGATCGCATCCAGCTCGGAGCTCTTGACGTTCTTGGCCAGCAGCAGGTCGGTCAGCGAGCTCCATTCCTTCGGCGCATAGCCCAGCTCGAACTGCATCGCCACCTCCGGGTCGATGCCGCGCTTCTTCAGGTAGCTGCGCGCGAGTTCGCCATCGGGTGACTGCAGCTTGCCGGCGTAGTACTTCTGCGCCGCCTGGTTCAGTTCCTGCATGCGCTGCTTGGCGCTCTTCTCCCGCTTCTGGCCGGGGTTGTACTGCGGGATCTCGATGCCGTAGCGCCCGGCGAGGAATTCCATCGCCGGATAGAACTCGAGGTTCTCTCGCGCCATCACGAAGTCGATCACATTCCCGCCGGCCTTGCAGCCGAAGCAGTGGTACATCCGCTTGGCCGGCACCACGTTGAAGCTCGGCGTCTTCTCATTGTGGAAGGGGCAGCAGGCCTTGAACTCATTGTTGCCCGAGCGCACGAGCGTGACATACTGGCCGATCAGCTCGGCGATGTTCACGCGCTCGAGGATTGTTTCCTTCAGGTCCATCCGCTCAACTAATAATACCGACTGCGGCATGCCAGCAGTGCAGTCTTGGCCGGCCTGGCAATCGGCTATGCTATTTCCCGGCACCGGAGGAAGGCGATGAGCAAGCAGTCACTGGCACAGAAACTTGAGGAGCTCGTCCGCAATTCGCAGATCAACGAGCAGCAGCTGGACATCCTGCTGGCCGGTTTCAGGCGCCTGTCCGGCAGCGGCCTGCTTGAGACCGCCCTGCGCGAGGGCGCCCAGGCACCGGACTTCCGCCTGCAGGACACCAATGGGAACTTTCAGGAGCTGAACGCCTGGCTGGAGCATGGCCCGGTACTCCTGCAGTTTTTCCGTGGCGACTGGTGCCCCTTCTGCCAGGCACAGCTGAAGGAACTGACCGCCCAGCGCGAGCAGATCACCGCACTTGGCACGAGCATCCTCTGCGTCAGCCCGGAAAGCCCTGACAGGCATCGCGCGATGATGGAGAAGCATGGGATTGAGCTTACGCTCCTGAGCGACCCGGGCGGGGCTGTTGCCAACAGCTACGGAATCGCCTACGACCTGAATGCCGCCGAAAGCGAGCTGTACGGTGAGCTGGGCATCGAGCTGACTCAGCAGGCGGACAGCGGATCTGATTTCCTGCCGATCCCGGCCAGCTACATCGTGCTGCCCGGTGGCCGGATCAGCTACAGCTACATCGACCCGGA
Organism: bacterium; assembly: GCA_020440645.1. Lineage (GTDB taxonomy): Bacteria > 4484-113 > 4484-113 > 4484-113 > JAFGCY01 > JAHEFU01. The sequence continues at coordinate 30,979 of JAGRNR010000034.1, forward strand.
CTGGCGCAAGCGCTCCGAACCGGCCGACCTGCTTGGCCGGTTGCAGGCGCTCGCGGCGGGAGGCCAGGGCTGATCAGGCCCCTGCAGGATCAAGGATCCTGCGGTATCACTTACTGAGGAAAAGCCATACGAGTCCGCATCAACCTCCACGGTGCGGACGCAGGCGGGAACGGGAAATACCTGGTTCAGGCGGTCCGGTTGACGGATCGCCTGTTTGTTATCAGGTTGCAGGGAGCAGCTTGCCGGTTACAGGGACTGCCGATTGCTGCAACCTGCAACCAGCAAGCTGAACCCTGCCTTCAGTGGCACGGTCCGCCGCGCAGGTCGATCTCGCTGATCGCCGCATCGGCATACTTCTTCCCGTCACGCACGCCGATTATCTCCAGCGTGATCACGGGGTCATATTCACCGCTGAGGTACAGTGGCGGGAAGCTGACTTCCTGAATGTCCATGCTGTCCTGCAGGTCCACAACGCAGGCCGGCACGCCGTTGAGGGATACCTTCAGCAGCAGCGGGCAGGCGTTCGCCAGGTGCAGGGCCTGGCTCTTGGCGTAGCCGGTCACGATCTCCAGCCCGTTGACATATTGCTGCTGGTAGGAGCCACCATCCATGTTCTCCCCGCCATGTGTGCGGAAGGTGAATTCCAGCGACTGGCCGACGCCGTTCCCTTCCACACCCTCCACCCAGGCGGTGGTGTAGTCAAAGTCAAAGCACTGGTCCGCATCGTATTTCAGGCCAGCACTGTCCTCCAGGCTGGATGAGGCATACAGGTCGATCACCGGGGCGCAGCAGTTCACATAGCTGCACCAGCCCTCCCGCTCACGGAATTCCTCCAGCGGCGGCAGCTGCTCCATGATCTTCGCTGAGTACAGCGGCAGGCCCTCATGCTCACCGGAGGCGAAGGCTGCTGCGGCATTGCTGAGCCATTCGCGGGCTTCGGCGGCATTGGCCTCCTCATCTATCTCATCCGCCAGCGCGGATGTGAAGCACAGCACTAGCATTGCCATAATCAGGGCGGTGGTGTATCGCATGCCTGCATTATCGCACCCGCAGCATCCCCCTTGCGAGCACTGACCGGCCGGGGCTCCAATGGTAGAATCTGTCCGCCGCAGCCCATCCAGAGGCTGTTAATGTCCGTCAGGAGGAAGTCAGCAATGAACGCCAGCGCAGCTGCCGAAACCAGGTTCCCGCTCGTGGGCAATCCGGCGCCGGTATGGAAGGCCATCGGCTACCTGGAGGGCGAATACCGGGAGTACTCAAGTGAGGAGCTGCATGGCAAGTGGTACATGCTGTTCTTCTACCCGAACGACTTTACCCCGATTTGAACGACGGAAATGCCCGCAGTTGGCGAGGCGGCTTCCGAATTCAAGGGCATGGGCTGCGAGGTGTTCGGCGTGAGCATCGACAGCCAGTTCAGCCACAAGGCCTGGGTCGAGAAGGACCTCGGCGGCCTGAACTATCCGCTGCTGTCTGACATGGGCCAGGCGATGTGCCGGTCCTATGGGGTGCTCTCACAGGAGAACGTGGCCCTGCGCGGCGTGTTCTTCGTGGACCCGAAGGGCATCGTGCAGTTCTCCTGCACCTACTGTGACAACGTCGGGCGCAATACCGAGGAATTGATCCGCACGCTGGCGGCACTGCAGGCCGGCGGGCTGTGCCCGGTCAACTGGAAGCGCGGTGGCAGCACGCTGTAGCACAGCGCATCCGCAAACCTGAAATGAAAAGGGAAGGTCATGGCCTTCCCTTTTTTGTTGCCAGAATAACTGTCGGCTGTCCTTGCCTACTCCGCCCGGTACAGCCAGGCGATCGGCCAGATCTCGCCGAGCACTGTTTCGCCGCTGCCGTTGAGAATGGTGAAGGTGCCCGGACCCATCACCACCTGGTCCTCCGCGTCAAACACGGTCCAGGTCAGGTCAAGGCCCTCCGGCGAGGGGATCTCCGTTGGCAGCCAGTCCACCACGAACTCATACTCGCCCAACTCCGCCAGTTCGGTGAAGCCGATCCACTCCGTGGATGTGCCAGCGGTGCTGCTGTCATCGCTGAAGGTCATCTGCCCGGCCAGGTCATCCGTCCAGCCCGGACCGGCATAGAGGTATGAGGGGGACTCGACCCACAGGTCGATGTTCTGCTCCACGTCGTCCCAGTCCACCTGCAGCCGGTAGCCGGGTTGCCAGCCGCCGGCCTGCGGCCAGCTGGCCGGGTCCTGGCGCAGGTAGAGGTAGTCAAAGGCGCCGTTGAAGCCCGGGGTGACGTTGCCAAGTGACTGCTTCAGCGCTCCCTCCGAGTCATACAGCCTGAGGGCATAGGTCTGGCCCGGGGCGTTATGCAGCTCCAGCAGGAAGCCGCCGGAGTTGGCATCCACGAGCGTCGCACTCTCCAGCGCCACGCCGCTGACCGCGCTGTCCTCGCTGAACTGCACCATGCCGGCCATGCCCTCCGGTGACTCCGGGAAGCCCTCCGTGTTGTCAGGTCCCAGCAGCACGAGGGTGCTGTCCGCCAACGGGTCCTGCCAGATCACTTCGAAGCGGTCACCCGGCACCCAGTCGAAGATGAAGTCCTCAAAGCGCTCGCTGAAGGATGCGCTGAGGAAGTTGGTGTTCGTTGTCACGTTGCCGGCACTGTCCCGGGCCCGAACGCCGTAGTCAAAGGATTCGGTGCTTTCCTCAGGCACGATCACATGCGTGTCAAGGAAGCCGGCCGGCACCACCTGCTGCGGGTTGTCCCAGTCAATCCCTTCACTGCTCAATGCCTGGTAGACCAGGTACTCCACCGGCCCGCTTTCACTGTCAGTCGCCTCATGCCAGCTCAGTTCAACCCACAGGTGGCTGGCATCCACGCTGATGATCCCCTCACCATCAGTCCAGGCCGGCGGGGTGACATCCGTGTCCGGCACACCGTAGTTCAGGGTCAGGCCGACCTGCCCGCTGGCAGCCAGCGGTGCGATCACGGCGAAAAAGATGGAACCACTCGCATTGGTGTAGTCCCCCTCCGGCAGGGCCAGCAGCGCTTCTTCGGTCAAGTTGCTGCCGATGTACTTCCAGCGGCCGTTGCCATAGTCACTGACCGCCACGTGCAAGCCGCTCAGCGTCCCGCTCAGAGCGATCGATGCAGCCGGCTCGTCATCAATGTCCACGCCGACGATGCACCAGGCGAAGCCCGGGCCGTCCAGGCTGAGCACACTGCCTTCCCATGTGCAGTTCAGGGAAGCCGCCTGGTCAGCCTCGGTGAACACATGCTGCATCAGCGCTGAGGTCCCGCGCGGGGCTTCCCCGGCCGGCAGTCCTGGCAGCTGCTGCGCCATGCTTGCCGCAGGCTGGTGCAGGGGCATCGCGCTGTCCTGTGCACAGCCGCTGGCGCACAGCGCGATCGCAAGCGCGCAGATGATGGCAGGGCTGAGTTTCGCTGAAAGGCGGGTCAGTCGCATTGCATGTTCCTCTGGATTGAAACAAAAGTAGCCCGACACCGGGCAGATTAACCGCCAGAATTCTAACGCCATTTCAACCAGGCTTACATGTCCGGCGGTCAGGACTGATAAAGGGTCATTTCCCGGGCGTCGGATGCCAACTACTGCGTTATCTACATCCGGTCCAGAGCAGCGATGCGGGCCTCGATCGGCGGGTGCGTGGCGAACATCGCCGCCATCCCGCCACCGCTGAATTCCTTCTTCTGCGGATGGTCGATGAACAGAGCGCTGAGTTCCTGCTCCACTTCCGGCATCGGTTCCGCGGACTGGCTGATCTTCAACAGGGCATTCTTCAGGCCTTCCGGGTTGCGCGTAAGCTTGACCGCGGTCGCGTCAGCGAGGAACTCGCGCTTGCGGGACAGCATCAGGTTCAGCAGGTTGGCGAAGATCGGGGCAAGGATCAGGAACACGATTCCCACAAGTGCGAAAACGCCGCTGCCTCCGCCGCTGTCATTGTCACGCCGCCGCCCGCCGCCGCCGTAGAACAGCACGCGGGTCATCACATGGCAGAACATCGCGATGCCGCCCACAAGGATCGCCGCCACTCCCATCAGCATGATGTCGCGGTTGTAGATATGCGACATCTCGTGGGCCAGCACACCTTCAAGCTCCTGGCGATCAAGTGCATCGAGCAGGCCCGTGGTGACCGCGATCAGCGAATGCTGCGGGTCGCGCCCGGTGGCGAAGGCATTCATCGCCGGGCTGTCAATCACATAGGCCCGCGGGATTGCCGGCAGGCCGCAGGCCAGCACCAGGCCCTCGATGCTGTCAATCAGGAAGCGCTCGCGGTAGACGTTCGGGTTGGCCGGCCGCGCGCCGACCATGCTTGTGATGATCGAATCGCTGTACCAGTAGCCGATGCCCGTGCCGAAGATGCTGAAGATGATGCAGCCGCTGAGGATCACATAGGTGAAGTCCTTGGCATAGGCTTCGCCGACCACATAGCCCAGCAACAGGATGAACAGCGTGAAGCCCAGCACGACCCAGAAGGTCTTGAGCTTGTTCGCCGCAATCTGTGCCTCGAATCCGTACATTGGTCCCGAATATGTTAGCCGCAGAACAGTGCTGTCCCGGGCATTGGATGATGCCCTGTAAGACGCAATCTCCCCCCCTGTGGTGTTCAACAGTTTGCCGGTCCGGACCGTCCGGAGGTCCGATGTGTTATCTTCCTCGCGTGAACAGATTCATTCCCCTGCTGCTGGCCTCACTGGTCCTGCTGGCCGCCCGCCCGGCGCTGGCCCAGGATCGCGCACTCGTGATCCGCGAGCTGTCCGTGTTTGACCTGGCACTTGGTGCCGACTCCGCCGCCCGCAGCTTCGACTATGAGGAAGCCAATGAACTGGGCCTGTATGCCCTGCTGGACATCCGCGGCCTGGACGGGCGGCGCAATGAGAAGGTCGACATGTTCATGGTGGTCTATCGTGCAGAGGATGAGGAGCGCAAGCATCCGCTGCTCAAGCAGAAGCGCACGGAAAGCTTTGGCAACGGCGAATTCGTGGTCGAGTTCCGCGAGTTCATGGATGCTGATTCCTGGTTTGACGATTGCGACTTCACCGCCGTGCTGGAAGCTTCGCTCAAGGGTGCGAAGACCGTCAGCCTGGAGCAGGACTTCACGATCGAGGGGCCCCGCATGCCCTCCGTCGGCTTTGACGACTTCCAGGTCTACAGCTGGGAGGACGGGCCGGGCTACGACAGGCTGGAAGCCGGCGATGAATTCGTGATCGACCTGGTTGTCACGGTGGATGGCAACGAGACCGGGCTGGAACCGCGCCTGCGCCTGCTGGCTGTGATGGAGGATGACCTGTGGTTCATGGACCCAGAGGATGAATACCTGCCCAGCGGGCCGAACTGGAACGAGGCCTGGCTGCGCGGCGGTGGCAGTGAGTGGCGCGTGTATGCGCGTGGCCGCCTACCGATCTACTATGAGCACCCCTTTGACTACTACCACGACTGGCGCATCTACGCCTTCGTCAGCTTCGGCGAGAACCCGCAGCGGGAGTCGGACTACATCATGCTGACGCTGACCGACCCGGATGCCGGCGAGCTGCGGGAAACTGACAACGTGGTGGAACGCCTGCCGCAGCTGGTCAGCGGGGCGCACTGGACGATCCGCCAGACCAAGGGACCAATGGAGGACTGAATTGCAGCCAGTCGTTTCGGCTGCATGCAATAATTCTCCCGTGGATCCTGCCCCCTCAGTTCAACAGGAACTGGAGCAGCTCAATGACGAGCTGCATAGGCGCAGTATCAGCGGTCCGCCTGTGGATCCGGCCCTGCTCGTGAGGCGTGCCAATCTGCTTTGCAGGCTGTACCGCTGGGAGGAAGCTGGCAGTACCACAAAGGAAGCCCTGCAGCTCCAGCAGGAGCTCAACTTGCCGGAAGATCCCGAGTTGCTGCTGCTGCAGGCGCTGGGTCTCTGGCGGCATGGCGGATATGAGGATTCGATTGCTGTTACGCGCCGTGCGGAAGCGCTCTACCAGGAACGAGGCCTGCCCGTCAGCCCTCGCGTACAAAACAACATCGGTGTAGCCTTGCTGCGTATGGGGCAGATCACCGAGGCACTGGCGGCATTTGACGAAGTCGAACGGGTGTGCGATTCCCAGGGCCAGCCGGTCGAGGCATCCGTGTTTGCAAACCGGGGCATAGCCTTGTTCTTCCTGGGCCGTTTCGATGATGCGCTGGCGGCATTCGCGGAAGCGGAAAAGCGCTACCCTGAACAGGGCCAGCCGGTCTGGCCGGGGCTGTCGGGACAGCGGGGACGGATTCTTGGCCAGCTGGGCCGCTTTGACGAAGCGATCGCCGGCTACGATGAAGCCGAGAGGCGGTTCAACGAACAGGGCCTGATGGTGCATCCAGCCAATTACATCAATCGCGGGATGATCTACGGTTACATGGGCCGGTATCAGGATGCGCTGGCAGCTTATGCGCGGGCTGAGGAGCTCTGCCGGGAGCAGGGCATGCCCATCAGTCCGGCGATTGAATCCGGCCGGGCCAGCATATACGGCAGTCTCGGACAGTATGAGGATGCGCTTGCCGCCTATGCAAAGGCTGAGGGCATGATCCGGGAGCAGGGTCTTGGGGAGGACTGGCAACTGTACTTCCGCCGTGCCATCACACTGTATGAGTCGGGCCACCAGGCTGATGCCACCCGCGAGATCTACCGGGCCATCGCCCTGTGCGGCAGGCTTGGCATCGAGTCACCGGGCTTCCTGCTGGAAACCCTGCAGGACTGGATGACGGCGAAGTCAGGTTCGCCCGCCCATGGCCAGCAGGCCGGCCAACCCGAGGCGGTGCAATCCGTGCCGGATGCAGAGAAGCTTCACGACGTATTCATCTGCTACCGGCGCAACCCGGGACATCCCTATTCGATGCTGCTGCAGTCGCACATGGAGTTCAGGCAGAAAAAGGTCTTTCGTGACCAGGACAGCCTCAGCAGCGGGCGCTTTGAGGACAGCCTGCAGGAAGCGATCCGGTACAGCCGGCACATGCTGGTCCTGCTGACGGAGGGATTCTTCGAGAGGACCGCGCAGGATGGGAATGACGTTGTCAGAAAGGAGATTGCCACGGCGCTGCACTGCGGTACGCACATCATCCCTGTGATGATGGAGGGCTTCGTCTGGCCGGCAGCTGAGGAACTGCCGGAGGACATCCGTCCACTGGCCGCGATCAATGCGATGAGCTACTCCACGGAGTTCTTTTCGGCCTTCATAGACAAGCTGCTGAGCTGGATGGAATAGAACGGCATTGCCGCGACTGGGAGTGGATGCTGCGAAATGCTATTGGCAATACGATATGACGTAGGGCGGCGGTAATACCGCCGCCGCGGATGGGGTTTTACCCCATCCCTACTTCACCTGATTTTGCTGCTCATTCTGATTCTGTTTCTAACTCTGTGATCTCTGTCCCTCTGTGGGTTTCTTCCAGTCCGTCCCGGTCCTAGAAGAACCAGTCGTCAAAGATCACTGAGCCGGGCTCTGCACCATACACGATGATGTGGGTTGCCGACTGCGCCGTATGTCCGGCAGCGCCGTCACCCAACAGCTCAACGAGTTTTGCCTGCGCTTCCGCTGCATTGTCAAGACGCTCGACGAACAGCGTGCCGGCCTGCCATTCCCTGGACTGGAAGTCGGAATAGAGCGCTCCAGTGATCGGGTCGTACAGGTTGTTGTACAGGTTCAGGTTGCTTGCGGCGGAGTTGCCTTCCGCATTGTCAGTTACCAGGAATTCCGCCAGCACCGCCTGTGAGTCTGCGGGCAGCGCACCGGTGCTGCGGTAGTACCTGCCGAGCAGTCCGGATAATGTTCGCAGGCTGTGTTCAAAGCCGTTCACGTCCATCCATGCGCCGAGCCTGATCTGCTCGGCCTCACTCAGCTCATGCCCCGGGTTCAGTTCTGCGGCGTCCTGCATATTCCAGCCGATCCACTGATACGGTCCAGGCCCGGCGAGTAATGGGTCATTGGCAATCGTCATGATGCGGCAGTCCTCATTGATGCCGTAGGCGGGATCCCCGGCCTGCGGGGCTGTGATTGCCAAAGTCGCAATCAGCAGAGCAGCAGCAGCGGTTCTCAGCAGGTTCTTCATTTGTCCCTCCCCGGATGGTTGTTAGCAGTATAACAAGAAAGGGGGGGGGCAAGCCAGCTGCGAGGCTTCAGGACCTTGCTTGTCGGGGGTAGCGACGCGGAATAGATGCATGGATGGGACGTAGGGCGGCGGTAATACCGCCGCCGCGGATGGGGTTTTACCCCATCCCTACTTCACCTGTCCTGCGCTGCATATTGCCTCATTGCCAGATCTCGCGTGCAGGCGTTGCGGGGCAGATCCGGTACTGTTTCTGATTCTCATTCTGTGGAACTCTGTGTTGAGAAAACTGCTTCAAGCCAGTTCATTGCCATCCGAGCGAAGCGAGCTGCTCTGTCACTCTGATCGGGTCTGCTTTCCGCTCTCGGCTCCCTGCATGCTTATGCAGCTGCTATTCCCCGTCGCCGTCCGTCTCCACACGCTGGCGGCGCAGCAGTTCCTGGATGCCGGCCGCGTCTATCTCCGCCGGGCGGGAGGCTGCGATGTTCTCTCCCTGGATCAGCTCGTAGATCTCATGGCGGTGGATCTGCACATGCCGAGGGGCCTTCACCCCGACGCGCACGCTCTCCCCCTTCACGCTGACCACCAGCACTTCGATCTGGTCCAGCCCGTCCAGTTCGATCACAACGGAGTCATCCACCTTGCGTGTCAGGCGGATCGGGGCCATCGCACCGTCGTCCCCGCCAGGCATGGCGTCAATCTGCACATTGCCGGGCATCAGGGAGACGGGCCGGTCCACGGAGAAGGAGAATCTCACCACGCCGCGCTCAACGGAAAGCACCTCGACCTCGTAGGTGGGGCCGAGCATGATCTTCTCTCCCGGTTTGCGCGTCAGGACCAGCACTACCCTGTCATTCTATCCCAAAATTAAATAATTAGGTATTTGGCCCGGGCCCAGCCTATTTCAGTTCGGAGAACTTGAGCCTGTCCTGCGAGTAATCGAACTCGCTGCGCTCTGGCAGATCCCCGTTCCCCCCCTCATCTGTATGCTGCGGGTACCAGTGGCTGACCATGTAGGCCGTGTTCTGCATGTACTTGTACAGGTTGCGCACGCTGCGCAGCACCTGCAGCCTGGTTGAGAAGTCGATGTTCCTGAACTCGATGGGAGTCTGCAGCGGGTTGACCCCGTCACCCTGTCCAGCCAGTGCCGGATTTGCATCGGTCAGTTGTGGTGGCTGGTTGCGGTCCAGCCGGATTTTCGCTTTGTCCGCGGCGTCTTCCGCTGAGTTGTTCTCATCCCAGTAGCGGGTCGGGCCCTGGCTGTACTGGCCGCTGCGCAGCAGGTTGAGCGGGTCATGCACGCTCTTGACCTTCTCCACCCAGTCCTCTGCATTGCGCTCGTCACGCGGCTTGCGCTTGTCGCCATCCCGCAGGAGCTCCGGCCGGCGCGGGTCGATCTCGTCCAGCGAGCTGACCGGCTCGGCATCGCCGGCGGCCAGGTCCAGCCCGTCCGCCATGTTGCCATCCGCCAGGTAGGTGTAGCGGCTCTCGAAGTCCCAGGCCGCCTCACTGCCGGTGAAGTTGAGGTCGGTGCCCGGGTTGCGCAGGTAGACCTTGCGCTGGGAGTAGTCGAAGGTGATCCCGCCGAAGTGCTGGGAGATCATCGGGAAGCCGATCGCTCCGATCACTGGCCGGCCGCGGTAGTCATAGCTGCGCTCGTATCCTGCATCCACCACGCGGGCCGGGTAGTCCTGTCCGGCGAAGTTGATGTCCAGTTCCTCGAGGATGTAGCGCGGGGCGAAGCCGCCGGTCACGTCGCCGAGGAAGCCGTTCATCTTCAGGCTGTCGGCCAGCTGGCGCTGCTCGACCCAGTCGAGGTTCATCGACAGCGGCGCGCGCTGCCCGGTATCCAGCAGCAGCAGCGAAGGCCCGCTGTTGTTCACGTCCGCCTCGACATGCGGCAGGTCGCGGATGAAGGTCAGCGCCAGTTCCTGGCCGCTGGGCCGTGCGCCCTCGCCCGGAGGGTTGAGCGTCATCAGGCCCTGCTTCAGGTCGAGGTCAAGGCGGCAGAGCTGCAGCATCTCATTGCCGACGATGCCGTGGATGCGCATGTCCGCACCGTAGCCGAGGCTCGTGAGTTGTGAGCCGATCACCGGCATGTTGCGGAAGCTGACCCCGCCGACGTCGAAGCCGAAGCCGTTGTACAGCTGCATTGAGTCCTGCTCGAGCGCACCACCCACCTTCACGCTGCCCTGCGGGTGCAGGCCGGCATCAAGCTGCAGCACAAGCTCGTCCACGATCATCTGCTCAGCGCCACTGTCGAACACCAGGTTGAGCGGGCGGCCGTTGGGCAAGCGGGCCTGGAACACCAGCCAGTCCTTCACGGGCTTGATCGGCACCTGCTGGCTGCCGTCATTGAACTGCACGTACTGCGCCGGGTCGAACTGCGGCAGGCTGGGCAGGCTGGCCAGCTGCTGCGGGCTGTAGCTGATTTCGTCGATGAAGTACTGGTAGAGCTCGCCGGCGGCATCCAGCACGCCGAAGTCCCCCGCCAGGGTATGCCCGTCCTGCTCACGGGTCTTACCGAACACCACAAGCGGGGAGCCGCGGAACAGCGCGATCAGCTCGAAGCTGCCCTCGCCCTTCTCCATGCTGTCGATCTGCAGGGTGTCACCGAGGAACTTCTGGCCGGCCTCAAGGCTGTCGAGCTGGCCGATCACACGGCTGACGATGAAGTGCCTGAGCAGCGGGCTGTCGAAGCGCGGAAAGGCATCCGCCAGGCGCTGAGCCGTGCGCTTGCCATCAGACCAGACCGAGGGCATTGCGCTTTCGGTACTGACCATCTGGGCCGGCATGCTGTGCCAGTTGAAGCTGTAGCTCTGGCCGACCAGCTCCTCATAGGCATTGCTGCCGAGGTCCACGCGACCGTCAACGTAGGAGATGTTCTGGCGTTCATCGTGCACCACGCGGGCACGGTAAGTGACGGAACCGCTGTCCGCCCAGCTGCGGCCGGCAAAGATCAGTACACAGCCCAGCAGTATGGCAGCAGTGATTCGCACCAGCTTATTATAGGGGAACAGCCTGCCGCCGGGGCGGCTGGAAGACAAAATTGCGTTCTGCACTTTAATTCTGACGCAGCGCAGGCGGATAATATCGCGTCCGGGCGGCTTTTGCCTGTTGTGTTATACTCGGACTGACGGCCTTGAGTCAGGAAAACTCCAGTAAGAATCTCGACGCGGCATCCGATATAGATGTCCCTCCCCGAAGTTGGTCTGAGCTGATTTCGCTCGCAGAGGCGATGGCGCGCGGGCTGTTCCCGGCCGGGCAGGTGGCCCTGCGCGTGATGGATGACGATTCCATCCGCCGCCTGAACCGTGAGTTCCGCAATGTGGACAGCGCCACGGACGTTCTTTCCTTCCCGGCCGACCCCTCCGACTATCCGCACCGCGGGGACCTGGCGCTCAGCTGGGATGCGGTGCTCAGGCAGGCCCGTACCAACGGGAACACTGATGTGCAGGAGGCCTGTGCGCTGCTGGCGCACGGCATGCTGCACCTGGCGGGGCATGACCATCCGGACGATGCCGCCCAGGCGGAAATGGACAGGCTGACGCGCCTGATGTGCGCTGATGCCGGAATCAAGGTGGAAAATTTTGGACACTGACGTACCCTTACAAGCCATGCTGCTCCTCGACCAGATCTCCTTCACCGGGGGCGTGATGGTCGTGTTCGGCCTGCTGGCCTGCGCCGGCAGCGCACTGGCTGCGAATTCCGCAGTGGCCGGCCGGATGGCGCGCGTGCTGCGCCATGAAGAGATCCGCCGCACATTGGCCGGCGGCATCGTGCAGCTGCTGCTCGGCTTCATCATCCTGTTCATCGGGCTGGGCAGCGTTGTCAACGCCGCCGCCACTGAGCTGAAGGACGCATTGGACCCGCAGTTCCTCGCGGCCAGTTCGCTGGAGGCCTGGGTGCTGGGCAGCCGCATCGCGCTGTCCCTGCTGCCGGCCGTGCTGCTGCCTGCGATCGGCGTGGTGGCCGGTGCCGTCAGCGCGCGCGGTGAGCGCATGACCTGGGGTATCCGCACCGGGCAGATCCTCGCCGAGGCATTCGCGAAATGGCTGCCGGCCGGCAATGCCAACGGTGAGGAGGATGAACCGGAGCCGGAGTTCCGCATCGACCTCGCCAGCGGCGAGGATGTCGAGCAGGAGGAGCGCGAGCTGATCGAGAACATCCTCGAATTCGGCGAGACCACCGCCTCCGAGGTGATGACCCCGCGCACGGACTTCGTGGCGATTGACAACGGCTGGG
>JAGRNR010000035.1:0-42241 GCA_020440645.1 bacterium
GCCCTGTCCGTCGTCAAGGTAGCTGAGCTCGACATTCATGCCGACGAGGAAGTCCGCGGGCAGGGCCGGATCGCCGTTGGCGTCCAGCCAGGTCGTGGTCTCGCTGATCACGGCGGTGATGCCGCCGACGGTGATGCTTGCAAGGTCGATCGCCTCGATCAGGCCGGTGACCTTGATCTCGTTGCCTTCATTGCCTTCCAGGTCAAGTTCCACGGTGCGGGCAATCCACTGATCGCTGCCGAAGCGTTCGCCATTGACCTCGACGGTCATGCCGGCCGCGAAGTCAGCGGCGGTCAGCAGCTCGTCGTTGTCGCCAAGCCAGATGGTTGACTCATCGGTGACGAACACGTTGCCATCCACGGTGATGCTGCCTTCAGCGATCTCGTCGATGATGCCCTTGACCTCGTTCTCGATCTCATTCTCGCCACCCTCGGGGGCGGTGGTGCCGGCCCAGCCGCTTTCCCACTGGCTGAAGTTGCCGGGGCCGGTGGAGTTGATCGCACGCACCGCATACTTGTATTCGCTGTCGAGCAGTATGTCAGTGTCCTCGTAGCTGTAGTTGATCTGCTCAGGCACGACCGGGATGGTGGCGATCAGCACGGCGTTCTCATCCTCGCCGTCCACGTCCGCCTCGCGCCACAGCTCATGGCTGTCCGCGCCGTCCACGCTCTCCCACTGGACCACGATCTTGTCCGGCAGGCCCTCGCTCACGCTGATGCGGCGGCCCTTGCCAGGACGCAGCTCCTCGCCCTCCTCGAGCGGGCGGCTGTCCACGCTGAGCTCGATGATGTTGAGCTGGGCCGCGTTGTCAACGACCACCACCACGAACAGGTTGCCGGCCTTGCTGGCCAGGCGGCTCTGCTCCGCGGTCAGGTCGTGGTTGAACACGCCGCCGGTGCTGCTGATCAGGAAGTCCCACACGCCGTCGCTGTAGTTGCTCAGGCCGACGGAGAATTCGTCACCGCCGTTGATCAGTGCTGAGATGCTGAGGTTCTCCACCTTGCGGCCGCTTAAGCCACCGATCTGGTAGAGCGCCCAGGCCGTATCGGTCTCGGTGCTGGAGAGCACCATCACGCCCTCGCCCGGCAGGCCGTTGACGAAGTCGATGGCAGTGTCGCCGGCAAAGGTCTCAACCGCGCTGGCTGAGCGGCCCAGCGGGCTGTCATCCTGCGGCAGGCCCGGCAGGCCGCGGCTGTCGTCCGCGAGCTGGCTCGGCGTGCTGTCATTGTTCAGTTCTGAGAGGGCCAAACCGTTCCCGGCCCCGCAGGAAGCGAGGGCGAGCATGGCCAAAGCCACCGCCGCCGCAAGGATTCCATTCCATTTCCTGATTGTGGTATGCATTGCTGCACCTCCGGTTTGATGCTCACAGGATATCCCGGACAATAGGCATCCAAAAGGGCCATTTTCCCGGTAAAACGACGGGGACACTGAGACTGATAGCAGCATTGCAACTGGCCCCGGTCCGTCCCGGAAGCCGCTTGAACCCAGTCTGGGACAGCTTCCAATCGACAGGGACAGTACCGCGAGGGTCTGCAAATCAGTTCAAACGGGGAGGCGCGATCCTAATTGAGACAGGGTCGCAGGAGGAGATGGTTGGTGCCTGAATCCAGCTCAGGGTTCGCGGCGCACGGCGAAATACAGCCTCCTGCTATCCAGCTGGAAATCATACGCGCAGTACAGGATGCAGGGCTGGCCTTCGGCATTCTCCATCAGCTCAGTGTCCAGCAGCATCCCGTTCTGGAAGCCGTCGTTGACCTCCTGGTGCTCCCAGACGGAGGTGTAGGCAGGATGGTCCGGATCGGAGAAGGAATATGTCAGCTCCGGCGAGTAGTTGCTGCGGTAGCAGGCCGCCGGCATTCCGTTGATGCTGGCACCGGACAGGGATGCGTGGAATGAGCCGCCATCGATTTCAGCCACCTCATGCTTTCCCTCCCAGCCGGTCTGTTTTTCATAGGTGTCCCGGAAATAGTAATGAATGAAGTCCGGCTCAAAGCTGCTGCTGCTATGGCTGTCATCGGCATACAGCATGAATTCAATGTCACCGTCATGCAGGAACATTGCCTTGTCCTCCCAGTCACCGTCATTCCACAGGCCGACGGTGCTGCGCGGCAGCCAGTTGGACAGCTTGGCCCCGGTGGCGGAATCGCTGTAGCGCAGGAAGACCTCGCTGCTGAGCCCGATGTAGCTGACCAGCGGCTTACCGCGGTCCATCATCAGCTGCGGGCGCTTCACGTGCTCATTCGGTTCGTCATTGACCTCAAGGATCAGCGGTGTGCTCCAGTCCGAGGCCGTGGAGCCGTTGCCTGTTGAGGCACGGATGTAGGCCAGCTCCTCATTCGTGTCGACATAGGCAATCGCCGGATGGCCACCGACATCCGCCATGCTGAAGTTGGGCGAGTAGTTGCTGCCGCTGGCAAGTGGGTTCGGATTTATCTGCCAGTCTGCAGGGGCAGCTTCCTCGGTGCTAGAACAGGCATAATAGATGTTCCATTGGTCAGTTCCCCTGATCAGGGCAACCGCCGGCTTGCCATCAATGCTGCACAGGCTGATGTCGCTGAATGAACCAACGCCACCGATCAGGCCGACCGGCTCATCCTGCCAGGCATTCAGGTCATGCGCCAGCGGATCGGAGGCGCGCAGGTAGCTGAGCGCGCCATCCTCAGAGACGTAGGCAACGGCCGGGCGGCCTCCGATCATGCAGGCACTGATGAGTTCCAGGGCGGTCGAACTGATGGGGATCCCGAGATCCATCACCTTCCAGCCGTTGTCAGTGGCCAGTACAAGCTTCTGCACGCTGACCGCGCTGCCTTCCATCGCCAGCACGGCGACATGCAGATTGTGCTTCGGGGACCTGTTGGCACTGCTCAGCTCGATTGCCACACCGCTGCCGTAGGGACCGCTGAACTGCCAGCGACCGTTCTCGTAATCGGATACAGCCAGCCAGAACTCGTCGCCATCGGGCACATTGACAACCGCGTTCAGCAACGTCGGGTAGTCATATCCCGAGTCAAAGCTCCAGATCCCCCAGCTGGCGAAGTTGGAGCCGCTGGGCAGCTGAAGCTCGCTGCCATCCACGATCGCAGTCGGCGATTTGGCCGTGGCCATGTTGCCATCCTGCTCCAGGCTGAAGGCCAGGCTGGATTCGCGCAGGGTGTCGAGGGCCGGCAGGCCGTGCTGCGATTGCGCTGTGGTGACAACCGGCGGCAAGTCCTGCCCAGCCGGGGCAGCCTGCTGGCCGCCGCATGAGCAGGTGATTGAAAGCAGCAGTATCAGGATTGGCAATATGTGTCGCATGTCCGGTTCCTCCGCAGACCAGACATTATTCCTCTGGCTGTATGCTCCCAGCCGTACAGTTGCGGTGGTTTTTAGGCTTACAGTAGGAAGAGGGGATGAGGGATGGGCAGGAGGCAGAAGGCAGAAGGCAGGAGGCACTGCGGAGCTGTGCCATTGGAGGCGCAGTGGAACTGCGCAATGCGGGATGCGGAGCTGTGAAAATTGCGTGCACATAATGAAGAAATGGATGCGGGGATTGAAGTAGGGATGGGGTAACACCCCATCCCGGTGGCGGTATTACCGCCACCCTACGTCCTGCCTTACTCAATGCGCCTGCGGTTCAACCCGTAACTTCAGCCCGACCCAATCCCGCAATTGCGGGATTGCAGGGCTAGACCGTCGAGTGCTCGCACGAGACGGAAATCACAATATGTATTGCGCGACGTCCTTTTCCTTCAGCAGGCTGCCGAGCTTGTCCTCGATGAAGGCCTTGTCAATCCGGATCTTCCTCGGCTCTTCATAGGGCGCCTCAAACGCGATGTCCTCCAGGAGCTTCTCCATCACCGTGTGCAGCCGGCGCGCGCCGATGTTCTGGCTCTCCGCATTCGCCTTGCTGGCAATCGCCGCCATGCGCGTGATCGCGCCGCCGGTGAACTGCAGCTCCACGCCGTCCGTTGCCAGCAGCTGGCTGTACTGGCGGATCAGGCTGTTCTTCGGCTCGCGCAGGATGCGGCCGAAGTCCTCCTCCGTCAGGCTCTCCAGCTCGACGCGCAGCGGGAAGCGACCCTGGAACTCCGGGATCAGGTCGCTCACGCGGCTGACGTGGAATGCGCCGGCGGCGATGAACAGGATGTGCTGGGTGCGCACCGGGCCGTACTTGGTGATCACGGTGGTGCCCTCCACCAGCGGCAGGATGTCGCGCTGCACGCCCTCGCGGGAGACGTCCGGCCCGCTGGAGCTGCCGCCCTCGCGGTGCGCGATCTTGTCAATCTCGTCAATGAACACGATGCCGGCCAGCTCGACGCGCTCGATCGCCTCGCGCACGATCGCATCGTTGTCAATCAGCCGGTCGGCTTCCTCCTGCATCAGGATGCGGCGTGCCTCGCCGACGGTGGTGCGCTTCTTCTTCTTGCCCTTGTCCGTCATATTGCTGAACAGGTTCTGCAGGTCCATCCCCATCTCCTCCATCCCCTGGGCGGAGAACACCTGCATCATGTTGTTTCCACCTTCCTTCGCCTCAATGGTGACCTTCTCGTCGTCCATCTCGCCGGAGCGGATCCGCTGGCGCAGCCGCTCACGCAGGCGCTTGACCTGTTCGAGCGCATCCTCATGCTTCTGCCGGCGGCGCGCAGCCTCCTCCGGGTCGTCACCGGAAGCCGGCGCCGGGCGGCCGGGCAGGGGCTGCAGGTAGTCCACCAGCCGTTCCACCACCTTGCCGGCGATGGTGTCGCTGATTTCGTCGATGCGTTCCTGGCGCAGCATGCGCACGCTGTTCTCGGTCAGCTCACGGATGATGCTGTCCACATCGCGGCCGACATAGCCGACTTCGGTGAACTTGGTGGCCTCGACCTTGACGAAGGGCGCCTTCAGCAGGATCGCCATCCGCCGCGCGATCTCCGTCTTGCCGACGCCGGTCGGCCCCATCAGGATCAGGTTCTTCGGGATGATCTCGTCGCGCAGTTCCTCGGAGACCTGCAGGCGGCGCAGGCGGTTGCGGATCGCCACCGCAACGGCCTTCTTGGCTTCATCCTGCCCGACGATGTACTCGCTGAGCTTCGCCACGATCTGCTGCGGGGTCAGCTCCTCGAAACGCTCGGCACTGCCGCGCTTGCTGTTCAGACTTGCCATAGGACCTTAGTGTAACCCTCAGGCCGGGCGATTGTTTCAGCGGGGCAGGCCTCAGACTCCCGGTCCGCCGATCGGCGGATTGCCGCCCGGCGGATCGCCGAAGCCGTCCCAGAACAGCTCCGGGTCGATGTAGACCTGGGTATCCGCCAGCAGCACGCGCTTGCCGTCAAGTGCCACCCCAAGCAGGCTGATCGTATAGAGGTGGTCAGGCCAGAGCGGCAGGTAGATGAATCCGGTTACGACTTCGCCGTAGGGCAGCTCCTCGTAATCCCCGCTGAACTCATCGCGCACCGCGATCAGGTACTGCGGGTAGGCTCCGTCCAGCGGTCCACCAGCCCGGCCGACGCTGATCGCGACGAACTCGCTGTTCTCCTGCAGCTCGGCCTGGATCCAATACTCACTGAAGTTCTGGTCCAGTGCATGGATCAGCTCCGCCCAGGATATGCCGGCGGGGATATTGCCCGTGTCGCCATTGTCCTCCAGGCGGTACATCTCAATATGCACCGGATCTCCCGGAGCCAGCGAACGGATGTCCGCGAATCCGATGAACTCGGCATTCTCGCTGAAGTGCACGGTACGGTCCTCGCGGATTGCGCCGTCGCTCCAGAACTGCATGCTGCCCGGCACCATCGTGATCTCCGAGGCGTTGAAGTCGATTGACTCCACGAAGCCGTCGAACACGCCATGGATGTAGCCCTGCTGCGGCGGCTCGACGCCGGGGAAGAAGATCTCCTCCACCAGCTGGTTGCTGACGCAGTCGCGGTCGCTGTCCTCAAATTCGACCTCGCCCGTGAAATTGCCGTCGTTGTCACTGTCACGGCGCAGCACGCCGCCGTTGTAGTCCAGCAGCGCGGAGTACTCGCTCACGCCACTGCCGTGGTCAATGCTGGCATTCAGCTCGGCGAAGTAACTGCCGTCGGGTTGCGGCAGGTAGTGGATGTTGATGTTCATCACGCTGCGGCTGTACTGCTGCGGCAGGCGGAAGGGCACGGAGGTGACCACCTTGCCGGCATCGCCACCCTGCACCACCGGGTTGTCCGGCAGCTCGCTGCCGAAGGGACTCACCAGCGGTTCGTAGACGATGTCCAGCAGGTAC
Organism: bacterium; assembly: GCA_020440645.1. Classification (GTDB taxonomy): domain Bacteria; phylum 4484-113; class 4484-113; order 4484-113; family JAFGCY01; genus JAHEFU01. The sequence continues at coordinate 6,218 of JAGRNR010000035.1, forward strand.
TCCTGCCCGCGCGGCACGCTGCGGAAGCGGGCCAGCGAGCTGCTTTCGCTCTCCGGCGTGCTGATGATGTCACGAGCGCCGTTGACATCCTCAATCGGCTTGATCACGCGGGTGCCGGTCTTGTTGCCGAATTCGTTGTCAGCCAGCTCCACGCCGTCAATCGAGATATGCACCTCGAGGTCAGGGTTGTTGCCACCTGAGCCGAGCCCGTGATGGTGGTAGACGCTGCGCAGCTCAAGCAGGTCGGGTGACTCAATGCCCGGCAGGTGCAGGAAGTGGCGGCGGGGCAGGCCAGGGCCCTGCGGGTCGCCGCTCAGTACGTTCAGCATGCTTTCGTCCATGCCCTGGTACAGTTCGCCGTCATGGTAGACGCGGAAACCGATCAGTTCATCGTTGAAGTGCTGGCCGATCACGCTCAAGTCACCGGAGTTGATCTCCCCGTCGCGGTTGCCATCGATCCAGTGCAGCGGGTGGTCCTGGGTCCAGCCATTGCCGCTACTGGCGGAGCCGAAGTGCTTGCCCAGCGGGGTGATGTCATTGATGCCGACAATGCCACTCAGGTCGTAGTCCCCCGGCAGCCAGGCCGGCCAGCTGAGCAGCACTGAGCCGCCAGCCGGGTCAAAGTCCATGAAGGTGAAGGGCACTGGCTCCTCGCGGATTTCCTCATCAGTGGCACTTGCCATCCGCGCTGCCGGGTCCAGCGCAGGCTGCACCCACAGGCTGACTGGCCCGGAAGCTGCATCGGCCAGCGGCATCACAGCTGCACTGAGCCGGCCATCCTCGAAGTGGGTGAATGTCAGCATCCCGCTGTCCAGCGGGTTGCCGTTGCCATCCAGCCAGTCCAGCGAGGCGGGAACCATGTTCTCCGGCAGGCTGAGGCTGAAGAAACTGCCATCGCTGCCAGGAGAGTCCACGCTGACCACGGCACTGCCCCGCTCCATCCCGAGCTGCAGGCTGGCGCTGCGGGTGCCATGCAGGGCCTCCAGTGCATAGCCGCCAGTGGACTCGTCGCTGCCCTGTCCGCCCCCACAGGCACTAAGCAGGAATGCTGTTGCCAGAATCGTGTAGATGGCTGTGTGTCTCATTTCAGCAGATCCTCATATTTCATTTCCGGACCCTCCATCAGGTCCGGATTGTCGACGCAGCTACGGATCACATCACATAGCGTGCGGATTCCCGAGCGAATATCCTCGACACCATTGCGCGAATAACTCAGGCGCAGGCAATTGCAGTCCTTACGGTCAGGCATCACTATCGGGGCCGGTACGAAGTCAACCCCGGCCCGCCGGCTGTGTTCCAGTACTTTCATCGAATTCATCGGCTGGGGCAGCTCAAGCCAGATCGTGAAGCCGCCCTGCGGTACACGGTAGCGGCACTCACTTGGAAGGTACTTTGACAATGTCTCCACCATGGCATCCCGGCGGCGCTTGTACTCACGCTGGGACTTGCGGATATGCCTGTCAAAATGTCCCTTGACGATGAAGTTGTGCATCAGCACATGCAGGAAGTAGCTGTCGCCGCGGTCAGCAGCCAGCTTGGCGTCAAGCAATGGTGCCGATATCGCGGCCGGCGTCGTCACCCAGGCGATCGGCAGGCCTGGCAGGAAGCACATTCCATAGCTGCTGGCATGGATCACGTATCCGCCGTAGTCCATCGACTTCAGCGGTGGATTGTCCTCGCCTTCGAAGCGCAGCTTGCGACCCTGGTCATCCTCAAGGATCGGCACCCGGTGCTGCATCGCCAGGCGCAGCAGGTGCTCGCGGCGCTCGCGGCTCATGCAGATCCCGGTCGGGTTGTGGAAGTCCGGCGTGCAGATCACCGCGCAGACCTCGCCGCGTGCCATCGCCGTTGCCAGGAACTCGGTGTCCATCCCCTCGCTGTCAACCGGCACCGGCAGGTAGTCGATGTGCTTGGCGATCAGCAGGTTGAGCAGGTTGGAGTAGCTCGGGCTCTCGATCGCCACCTTCTGGCCCGGGCGCACGATGAAGTCCAGGATCAGCGAGAGCGCGCGCTGGAAGCCGCCGGTGATGATGATGTCGTTCTGGCCCTCCGCCATCGGGATCCCGGCCAGCGCCATTTCCTTCTCGAGGTGCTCCACCAGCGGCTGGTAGCCCTGCGGGTGCGAGATGTCGAAGAAGAAGCTCTGCGGGTTCCACAGCATGTTGGTGGCGACCTGCTTGATGCGCTCGAAGGGGAACAGCTCCGGGTCCGGGTAGTTGTGCGTGAAGCGGATCATCTCACTCACGCGCTTGCCGGGCAGCATGCCGAAGAACTCGCTGCGGAAGAAGTAGGGCTCCCAGCGCATCGGCGGGAAGTCCGACAGCTCGCCATTCATCTCGTTGCGCCGGCCGAGGTTGACTCCGGTGGCCACTTCCGGCCGCGCACAGATGAAGGTGCCGCTGCCGGGTTTGGTTTCGATGATATGCCGGGCCGCCAGTTCCTCATAAGCCACACTGACGGTATTCTTGGATAGGCCAAGCGAGGCCGCCAGCTGGCGTACGGAAGGAATGCGCGTGCCCGCCGTGAGCAGGCCCTCGCCGACCAGTTCCTCGATCTGGCGGCGGATCTGCTCGTAGACGGGTTCACTGCCCTGCTTGTCTATGGTCAGGTTCATTTCATCCGGTGTTTACAGTCTACCAGTACTGTCCCAAAGTTACTGGGACAGTCAAGGTGGAAAGTGACTGGGACGCTTGCGATGGCCGGACAGGGCTTTCGGTTGTAGAATTAAATAGGTAATACAGTGTTTCTCCAATCCGGATAAACACTTGCTGAAAACATGTCGACTGAACTGTCCCAGCAATATTGGGTCGCTTCCGACCCTTTCTTTCCCGGCTGGGATGCATAGAATCTGATTATCTAATCAGGAGGTGAGCTTATGAAGAATCACCAAGGGGAGAAGGGGTCGCTTCACCGGCTGGCCATCTTCGTCTTCCCGCTTGTGCTGGCAATGCTGCTGGCGTCTTGCGGAGGCGGAGCGGGACTGTCGGCGGATGCGGGGTCTTCCCTCGATAGCATCAATTCCACGGGCCAGTCCACCGGAACTTCCGGGGGCGAACTGCTGCCACTGGGGACTCCGCTTCCCAGCGTGCCGCAGGACAGCGGGACAGTCGCTGACAGCGGCAGCCGCAGTACATCAGCGGTGAAGACCTACAACGGCAGCGACTTCCTCGTCGCTTCCGGCGGCACCGTCGATGGTACGAGCCTGCTGCTCGAGAGCAGTGCTGAGGAAGCAGCCTGGTCGCTGTACAAGGCGGACGGGCTGCAGGGGCAGAAGGTGCTCAGCTTCGCGCTGGAGACCCGCCCGCAGGACCTCGACACCACCTACTACGTGGCGCTCGGCAGCTTCGATGACAACCGCTGGCACTGGGTGATCGAGACCCAGCTGCCGGAGGTGAACGTCGAGTTCAGCGAGGGCGAGAGCCAGTTCATCAGCCAGCTTGGCAACCTGTACTGGGTCGTGCTGGTGGATGGCGGCAAGAGCCTCTACGTCGACCAGGCCACGATCACCACCGGTGAGCGCAACGGCGGCGGTCCGGGCGGCGGCCCGGGTGACCCCTGCTTCGCGATCGGCCCGATTGACCACATTGACGACCTCAGCATCAGCGTGGCCGGCCACTACTTCATCCACAATGCGGATACCCTGTGGTTCGACCTGGCTGGCAACGAGGTCGGCCCGGATGCCTTCGCACCCGGCATGTTCGCCGCGGTGGATGGCTACATGGCGGATGACCCGGTGATCGGCGGCGGCTGCATCGCGCTCAGCGTGCAGATGGTCGATGGCAACGGCGGCGGTGGTGAGATGTTCACCATCGACGGCCCCGTGATCGACATCACGCCGGAGTTCTTCACGGTCGACGGCACCGCCGGGTTCGCCCCGCCGATGATCTTCCACGATGAGGCCACACTGTTCGTCAACGCCGACGGCAGCCCGGCTGTGTGGAGCGACATCATGCCCGGCGACTGCGTGCATGCCGAGGGTGACATCACCCCCGACGGCCAGTGGCTTGCCCGCTTCGTTGTCATCGAGAACGGTGGCAACGGCGGCGGTGGCGGCGGCGGAGGTGGCGGTGGCCAGACCTTCGTGCTGGATGGCGAAGTGACCGCGATCGGCCCCGAGACCATCAGCGTCTCCCAGGGTCCCGCCGGCGCACCGTCCACGGTCGGCCATGACGACCACACCCTGTTCCTGCTGCCTGACGGCATGGAGGGTGGCTGGCAGGATGTTGCCATCGGCGACTTCGTGCATGTTGACGGCCAGATCACCCCGGATGGCGCGATGATCGCCGATGTCGTGATGGACTTCGGTGACAACGGCGGCGGCGGTGGTGGCGGCGGTGGCGGTGAGTACATCACCGTCGACGGCCAGTTCGTCAGTGCCAACGAGAACAGCTTCGAGGTGCATGGCTTCAACACCGATGACGCCTGGACCTTCAAGCACGATCCGCAGACCGCCTGGCTGCTGCCGGAAGGTCCCGGATCATGGGATGACGTCGAGATCGGCAGCCATGTGACTGTCGATGCGGTTATCACAGATGACAACAGCCTGCTCGCGCTGGTGGTGTTCGTCCACGGACCCCCGCCGCCGGGCATGTAGCTGTGCATGATGGCCCCGGGGAGCATACCCCGGGCCAAGCCCAACCGGGAGCCCGGGACCCTTCAGCCCGGGCTCCGCAGGACGCACTACAGCGGGGAGGCCTGATACAGCGGGCCTCCTCTTTTTCTGTCAATACGGACGTTGGCAGGATGCAGCCCCGAGACCGCATTGCACCTATACGACCTGAGGTATAATCGCCACTCGGAGACGTGCAATGACCAGACAATCAACAGCTAAATTGTCGTATTTCCTGCTTCTTGTTCTCACTGTTTGCTCATGCGGGAATTCAGATCGCTCCCCCATTCCCCTGCGGGATTCCAGCGGTTTCAGCGCGAGCCTGGTCAGGATTGAGGGCCAGGACCTTGGAGTGGCTGGCACACCCCGGCTGAATGGCACAGCGGAAGACTTGCAGCTCGAGCTTTCCGGCATGCGGGATGCGCGCGCGGCGTATGTTGAGGTTCACTTCGATCCGCAACGCTGGCAGCTGCAGCGGGCCGATGTGCATGACCTGCGCAGTGGACAGTCCCTCAGCCTGGCGGCGGAGCTGGAGCCAGGAGTGCTGCAGCTCGGCAGCATCCTCGTCAATCCTCAGGAAGCCACCGGACTGGATGGGACGCTGCTGCTTGCGGATCTGTCATTCGCGCCGCTTGGTGGTTCCATTCCCGCACGGCATGCAGCCAGCGTGAGCTTTCGCGGCGATGCCGCACCGCTTGGGACCATTGCCGATGGGACGGATGAGATCACCTGGCTGCATACGAATCCGGGGGACTATGACCAGAACGGCCTGGTCAGCATCTCCGACCTGACCCCGCTTGGATTCAACTTCGGTGCCAGCGGACCCTTCGACGTTAACTCAGCCAAGTCCGTTGTCGACGGCGATGGCAACGGCATGATCAACATCTCCGACATCTCACCGATCGGGGCCAACTTCGGCAACCAGGTCACTGAGTACAGGCTCTACAGCTCCACCGACATCGCGGACTTTCCGCAGCAGAATGACTCCCAGCCCGGCGGCGAGACGCTCGAAGCCAGCCTGGCAATGGCTTCCGCGGTAGGCAGCCCCGTGGCTGACCGGCTGCTGTTCAGCAGCGGAATCACCTATGACCCGCTGCGGATCTACTGGGTAAGGGCCTCGGACGGCACTGTCGACGGAACGCCGAGCAACCCGATCGGCCTGCCCGTTGCCCCGGATCTAGAACTCAGCATCGACCCGACTGGCGGTGACATGCCGTCAGGCGGCACGGGCTCATTCGATGACCCATTCGTCATCATGCCGGATTCCACATACCAGCTGACTGCGATTGATGCGACGGCTGGTGATGTGACGGACTCCTCAGCGTATGCGGTCAGCGGAAGTACCTTCGTGATTGTCGGAATCGACGGCAAGATGCTGACATCGTTGACGATCGGACCACCATTCAGTGTGAGTGCGGAATACAATGGCAGGACATCCAACAGCCTGTTCTTCAGGTACGATTCCGTGGAAGTGCTGACCCTTGATGTTGACCCGTCAAGTTCGGCCCAGATACTGACGGGAACCGGAACAGAGGCTGACCCGTTTGGCCTGCTGATGACAGCCCCCACGCAGCTCCTGCTGAAGGATGCTGCCGGCACTGACTTAACGGCTGACATCAACACCAATTACAGTGTCAATTCAACGGATTCACATGCTGTCAGCTTCAGTGGACTGCTGACACCTGACATGGCGGCGATTGACAACTTCAGCGTGGCCGCATCCAACGCGCTGGATGTCTCCAATTCGCTGTACTTCCGGCCGGTGCTGGTCTTCCCGCCGATCCTCACCTTTGACATCTCAGAGCCTCCTGTGCCTGGTGTCGGGTCGGGCAATGATCCACTGATCGTCGCACCGGGCGGGACATATGACCTGTCAGTGATCGGCCTGTTTGGTGCAGAGGCTGACACGGAATCCACTTTCGTCGTTGATCCCCCCTCAGCGGCAACAATTGATGTCAACGGAGTGATGACGGTTGATGCGGGAGCCGGTGATTTCAGTGTCTATGGCTCGCATTTCGTATATGACACCAATATCATCTACTTCAAGGCGTATATACCCAAGGTCTATACATTCGGACTGAGCTTCCCCGCCATCGGGGGGACGGGGACGCAGGCGGACCCGTTCCAGTACGGCCGGGGCAGCATCCTCACGATGTCGCTTGGCAACCTGGATGGACCTGCGCCTAACCCGGAATACAGTGTTGACGACCTCACGGCGGCAAACATTGCCGGTGACCAGCTGAGCATCCTGCCAACCGCGGTGACGGATACAGTGTTCAGGCTGACCGCCACCCATGGGCTGGACACCGTTGAGAACGGCGAGCTCTTCATCAGGGCCCTCAACAATCCGCCTTCCGCTTCATTCATGGTAAGCCAGACCAGTGGAACATTGCCCCTGGATATCAACCTCAATGGAGGCAACAGCTCCGACCTGGAGGACAGCAGCCTGTCCTATTCCTGGGACCTGGATGGCGATGGCATTTCCGACCAGTTTGGCATTGACCTTTCACAGGCCGCTGCCACATTCCTGACGGCAGGAGACTTCAGCATCAGCCTCGAAGTAACGGACTCGGACGGTGGCACCAGCCAGACCTCCATTGCCATCCATGTTGACGGAGGGCCGACCTGGCAGGAGACGAAGGTGTTCGGATCCGGAGGGCAGGAGGCCAATCTGATTTCCGCGATTGCCAGGCCAGGCATTGTGACGGACGGCAGTATCTTCCAGGACTACCACTACGGCACCACATCGGAAGGCGGCGGCTTCACCGCCGTGCAGGACATTAGCTTCCAGACCGACATCGGTGAGTTCAGTCAGGCGAGCATAAACGTGCTCAATGGCAGACCGGTGGCCTGCTACACGGCGAAGGACCTCAATACGATGCAGACCTATGCGAAGTTCATCAAGGCGGACGATGATCTGGGCAGCAGCTGGGGAACCCCGGTGGATGTGGCAAGCGGTGTGCGGCAGGGCCGGTGCGGATTCGCGGTGCTCGGCACGGCACTGATGGTGGCCATCTTCGTGGATGATTCCGATCGTCTGGTCAGCAGCTTCAGCCTGGACAGCGGTTCGAACTGGTCCACTCCTTCAGTGATTGACGACAGCGCCGTGATAGCACCTGACATGGCGGTGTCGGTTGAGGACAGCAAGCCCTGCGTGCTGTACCACAACGGGACAGAAGTGGTCTACCGCGTCGGTGATGACGCACTGGGCATCAACTGGACCAGCCCGGCCCAGGTTGTCAAGACCGCGGCCACTGCATCCGGTTTTGCCCTGACGGTGGCGGTCAATCCCGTAGCGGCATGGATTGACACCACAACACCGTCGCAGGTCAAGCTGAATTACGGTACGCGGATAAACAATGTGTGGGCTGCCATCTACCAGAAGAACCAGGGCCCGAATCCGGTAGCACCTGAGCTGGCATTGATCCACGGCAAGCCGGGGCTGCTGTTCTGCCTGAGTGACGGAATCCACATCATGAAGGCGCATGGAACGGATGCCCGGGCATTCACGCAGCAGCTGAAGATCAGCGACAGGATCCCCGGCGGGCTTGGGCTGGCGCAGGTTGGGAGCCTGATCGGTGTCAGCCTGACGGACCCCAACCATGTTTCTGACAACGGAACCTTCTACATCGCCCTGTACTGATCCGCTGTAATCACGGAAAAGCAGAAGGCCCCGGGACATCCCGGGGCCTTAATCATTTCTCCTCAGTTCCGTTTCTTTGCTGTTCCGCTGACGTGTCCTAGAAGTTGTTGGCGGTGATCAGCGGCATCGGCACAACGCTGCCGTTGTAGACCGCGTTGCTGCCCTGGTAGACGATCTGGCCGCTGCCGTCGAGGTCGAGGCGGGTGCCCACGCCGATCGGCAGGTAGTCGATCAGCGCCACCGGGCCGCTCACGTCGAGCAGCATCTCGTTGCCGATCACCCAGAAGTCGTACTCACCGGTCGGCAGGTTCATGCCCCAGTTGCCGGCGGCGTCAGCCATCGTGACGTACCAGGCGCTGGTGTTGATGTCGCGGAAGATCACGTCCATCCCGCCCACGGCACTGCCGGTGGCGTAGTTGTCATAGGCCTTGCCCCAGACGTTCCAGATCTCCGGGTTCGGGTCGACCGGCTTGTCACGGTCCTTGTAGTCCAGCACGATGTCGGTCACGTGCAGGCTCTGGGCCGCAGGCACCAGCAGCAGCACGTAGAGGTTGCCGGCCGGGCTGGTGAAGTCGTAGCCCAGGCTCTGCATGTCAACGCTCCAGGTCGGGGCGGCGCCCTCCGGTCCGAAGAAGTCCCAGACCATGCCGCTGTAGTTGGCGATCGCGCCGAAGTAGAAGTCACCGGCGGCACCGGGGGCGGCCTCGACCTTCATGCTCAGCAGGTCAGTCTCAAGCGCGCCGACCGGGATCTGGTAGAGCGCGTAGGCGAAGTCCGGGCCCTGCGGCACGTGGGTGAAGACCGGCTTGCGGCCCTTCAGCAGGTAGCAGTTCGGGTCACCGGGGTCCACGCCGGCGTTGTGGTGCAGCACCGGAGTGAGGTGGTCCGGGCTGGAAACCCAGCTCGCGCCCTTGGCCTGCAGCACGATCTGCTGCTCCTCGTCACCGCCGTCGAAGGGCAGCATTGGGAGCTCGTCAGCATTGAACTCCTCGGGGATTTGCTGCTCGATGGCGCCATTGCCCTGTGTATCGTCGTTGATGCCCTCCGGCTGGCCGACACCGATGGTGCTGCCACCGCAGGAAGCCGCCAGCGCGGCAAGGATGATGATCAGGATGGAAATCGCAAAAGTGTTGAGGCGCTTCAAATATTTCTCCTTTGGCCGGTCTTGAAGCTGTACCGGATGAAATCGGTGTGGATATTTCCAAACCGTACTTGTTACCCGCCACCTGACCCCGCTAAACAGGAAACTGAAAATCAGCCGAATCGTGGAGATTGTGTTGGGAAGGCGCCATGCCGCGCATAATTAAATGTGTGGTCTGGCCTGCGTGCTAGAATCGCTGTCCGAGGAGGAGGAGCCAATCAGGGCTGGTGAGATAGCCGTCAGGGCATTGCTCGTGCTTGTCTGCATGCTGGCCTGCGCACGCCCGGCAGCTGCCATCACCTACGATGAAATCCCCGATGATGTGCTCGACGTCCTGCCTCAGTTCATCTTCCAGCTGATCGACCCGCAGGCGCTGGCCTACCTCACGGCGGAGGACCTGCGCGAATACGCCGATGCCTACGATGAGGGCCGGATGCACTTCATCGCGGACGTGCGGGTGGTGGAGCATACCGGCACGCTGGACCCGGACCTCGCCGTGCTGATCCTGCAGGTGCCGCAGGGCGCGCCCTACATTGAGGAGCGCTTCCTGAGGCTGGCCAAGCAGGCCTACAGCCGGCAGATCTTCTCCTCGCTGAGCTGGCAGGTCTGGGAGAACAAGGACGGCAGTGTCAACATCGACATCCGCTACACCTCGCAGAACCCGCAGAACTGGGTGCCGGAGCCGAGCTACACCTCGCTGGCCGGCGGGCTGGTCGGGGTGCGCTACAACGACTTCTTCTTCGACAACAGCAACAAGCAGCTGTCCGCCAGCCTCGGCGTCGCCACCAAGGAGGCGGACGACCCCTACGGCAGCTTCTCCTTCACTGACAACACACTGAACGGCGGGCGCAACTCCGAGAGCTACAGCGCCAGCGTTGCCAATACCTGGCGCACGCGCAAGCGTGACACCATCGGAGAGGTGGCGGAGATCCGCACCCGGGTCTCGCGCGTGGACTACGCCTATGGCTTCAATGGTGAGGCACCACTCGGCAGGCTGCCGGGCAGCTGGGGCGTCGGCGCCGGGATCTTCCGGCACGAGGCCTGGGTCTACGCCGGCAACCCGAACGGCAGCGGCGTGGCCCCGCGCGGGGACTTCTCCCCGACGGGCAACGGTGTGGAGACCTACATCACATGGAGCAGCGGCGAGCGCGATTCCACATTCCTGCCGAAGAAGGGCTGGAGCTACAGCGCACGCGCATCCAAGACCTTCGGCAACTTCGACTCACAGCGCTTCCGGCTTGACCTGCGGCGCTACATTCCGGTGCACAACATCGCCGGGCCGCAGGTGCGCACCGAGCTGGAGCCGGGCATCGGCGTGGAGAATGACATCCGTGACTTCTTCGACACCGCCAGCCTGTCTGTGCAGCTGCAGGCCGACCTGGCGGACGGCAAGGTGCCCTGGGCCAGCGAGCTGATCGCGGGCGGAGCCGGCAATGTGCGCGGCTACACCTATGACACCTATGCGGCCACCAAGTTCGTCGGCGCCCGTGCGGAGTACCGCTGCACGCTGGACAAATCGCGCAACTACGAAGCCTATGTGTTCAGTGACAACGGCTTCATCGGCGAGACCCTGGATGACATGGAATCGCTCAACTCCTGGGGCGTCGGTGGCCTGTTCAAACTGCCGATCTACGGCGGCTTCAAGGTCGGCGGCTGGATCGGGCAGGCCTGGGACGGCAGTGACAACTCCTGGGGCCTGGCCTTCGGCAGCCAGTTCTGAGAGGGGCATCGCATATAATCTGGCTGGCCCGCAAGGCCTGGAAGGCTGCAACAGATGAAGCACAGGGACATCCTGATCCACGGCGCACAAGTGTTCGACGGCACGCAGATCGGCGGCCCGGCGGATGTGCATGTCAGCGGCGGAATGATCAAGGCGATCGCCCCCGCCGGATCAATCGACCCCAATACCTTTGACGGACGGGCAGTGTCCGGCGACGGCCTGCTGCTCAGCCCCGGCTTCACCGACCTGCACTGCCACCTGCGCGACCCCGGCCAGACCTGGAAGGAGGACATCCGTACGGGTACGGCGGCGGCGGCGGCGGGCGGCTACACCACCGTGGTCTGCATGCCCAACACGGACCCGCCGGTGGACCGCGGGCCGGTGGCGGACTACATCCGCGACCGCGCTGAGCGTGTCGGCTACTGCCGGGTCTCGCCCTCGGGTTGCCTCAGCCTCAACCGGCGCGGCGAAGCACTGGCGGACCTCGCGGCGCTGTACAGCGCCGGCGTGCGCTTCTACACCGATGACGGCAGTGACACGCTCAGAAGCGACGTGTTCATGCACGCCTTCGAGTTCCTCTCGATGCTGCCCGGCAGTCGCGCCCTGATCCACACTGAAGTGGTGGAGCTGGCGCGCGGAGTGATGCACGAGGGCCTGGTCAGCGCAATGCTCGGCCAGAGCGGGATTGATTACTTAAGCGAGGACCTCGGCACGGCCCGCACGGTGCTGATGGCGATCCAGACCGGGATGGCGGTGCAGGTGACGCACATGGCCAGCCGCGGCGCGCTCGAGCTGGTGCGCTTCGGCAAGCTGCGCGAGCAGCAGGAGGGCATGCCGGGCTTGGTGACCTGCGACGTGACGCATAACCACCTGATCCTGACTGACAAGGCGATCGAGCAGTACGGCACCCAGGCCAAGATCAACCCGCCGCTGCGCGAGGAGCGCGACCGGCAAGCGCTCTTGGCGGGGATTGCCGACGGCACGATAGACGCGCTGGTGACCGACCACGCACCGCACACGATTGACGAGAAGAGCCAGGAACTGAAGCTGGCACCGTTTGGCTTCAGCGGCTTCGAAACCAGCTTCGGCCTGCTGGGCCGGCATGTCGTCGGCAGCAATACTGCGGCCGGCGAGATCACGCTCGAGCAGGTGCTGCGCCTGATGACGAGCGGGCCGGCGGATATCCTGAACGGCAGGCGCGAGGGCTGGCGGCGCGGCCGGATCCCGCAGATGACAACGGAGGCGATGCGCGACTTCCTGCCCCGTCCGGTGCAGTTCAGCGGCGGGCGGATCGCAGCAGGCGAAGTGGCGGACCTGGTGCTGCTGGACGCGGAAGCAAGCTGGCAGGTGGACCCGAAGCAGTTCGTCAGCAAGGGCAGGAACACGCCATTTGCGGGCTGGGACTGCCGGGGCCGCGCAATGCTGACGATCTGCGGCGGGCGGGTGACACATTCACGGATGGATGGCATCGAGCGCGAGGAAGCGGCCGATGGCACTGCTTGATCCCCAGAGGCAGGGACGCTGGTGGCTGCTGCTGTTGGCAACGGCCGTGATGCTCTGGTGCGGCGTGCTGTTCCTCGTTGAGTTCCGCCGCGGCACCGCCGGGCTGGACCTGATGGAATTCACCGCAATGAAGCTGGCCCTGCCGATGGGCATCGCACTCGTGATGCTGTTCTTCTACCTGAACAAACCCGGAGGTCAGACGAAAGTCTGACAACAGGGACCGGGGACCTGGGACCGGGGATCAGGAGGGAGCGCGAGCATTCAGCTCGCAGGAGCGGCGGCTGCCAGCCGCCGGGAGGCCGGATGTAAGTCGCACAACGGGTTTCCGGTTTCCGGTTTCGGCAATCGGAGGTGCTGCGAAGCTGCACCATTGGAGGCACTGCGAAGCTGTGCCATCGGAGGTCTGGCGCAAGCCAGGCGTGGATGCCAGATGTAAGTCTGGCAATTGATCACTGGTCCTCCATTGATACATGCCTCGCTGCGCTCGACTGGCAACGAGGAAATCCGGCACGGTTCTGTTTAACGCTAAGGCGCGAAGGCGCTATGGAGTTAAAGGGGAAACCAAAAGAATGACGGTACCGGCGCGCGCTTCGCGCGCCATGAAGTGAATGCTGCGAAGTAATCGAGTCAGCAAACCTGGCAACAATCGGCTCTATCTTGTTGTCCTGGTGTCCTGGTGGTTCATGCAACCATGATCGGGTCACGAAGGCACGAAGACACGAAGAATGCAAATCGCAATCTCACTCGCAGATCATAATGCCCGAAAGCCATAGACAGCGTGCTGGCGTCGCTGGGCGACGCCGGTCCTGCTTCTCTTTCTCATTCTGATTCTGCTTCTGCTTCTGACTAGCTTTCCCCTCCCGACCACTGGCCACCGTTGGCAAAGTTCACACTGAAGCTGGCAACATCGCGGGTATTGCCACCCTGCATGCCATCCTGCCACTTCAGCACGAAGTCAGCGGATGCCGCCTGCGGGGAGAACACATAGAAGTGCAGGCCCTCCATCAGCATGTGGTGTACGTGTGACATCGCCTGGTTGAACAGGGCGAGCTTCTGCTTATCGTCCAGCTGCGGCGGGCTGCTTTCGATGTACTGCCCATCCTCCCCGACAACCAGCCTGTCGCTGTTGGGCACCGGCCAGTCAAGGTAGCCGCTCTGCAGGAATTCCGCATGCAGCTGGTCCGGGATCACCCAGGCCAGCAGGTAATAGTCATCGAGATTGCCATAGTCCGGGTCGCTGTCCTGCCCGCGGCCGCGCACATTGCTCAGTTGGGCCGGGAAGCCTTCGATCAGCTGCAGGCTGCTTTCGCTGACAACCCGTCCCGTCTCGTACATCAGGTTGAAGTCCAGCAGCCAGCGGCCCTGGCTGGTGTAGGGGTCGGGCCGGATGGACGGGTCAAGGCTGCTCCACCAGTTCCTGTCGGCAACACTGGTGCTCGGCTTGAAATCGCCACGCTTCTCGGCCTGCATCACTTTCACCGCCAGATGCGCATTGGCAAACTGATCGCCGCCACTTGACCACTCACCGCCTTCCGTGTCAGTCCCAGCAACGTCGCCACCTCCGGCGAATTCACCACCATCCTCATCATTCGCTGCAGCGACCTGGGCCATCGCATGGTGGTCACTACCAGCCTGCTGTCCACTGGCAATCGTGCCTCCACCGGACCACTGGCCACCGGCTATCGTGCCGCCGCCTGACCACTCCCCACCGGCCACTGTCTCACCACCTGCCCACTCTCCACCGGCAACTGTCTCTCCGCCGGCCCACTGGCCGCCGGCCAGGTAAAGCGTGAACTCCGCTGCTGGGGTGGCGCGCTGCTTCATTTCGGCCACACGCTGCTCATTCGCCCCGGGGCTGGAGACAGGCTGCGGATTGATGCCGGCATCCCAGTCCAGCCTGATATAGGCCTGTCTGGCCTCATTGGAGAAGATGTACATCCGCATCCCGTCATACTCCAGCACCGCAGCCCGCTTGAGCATCTGCGCAAACAGTTCCTGCACCTGCTCCTCGCTCAGATCAGGCCGGCCGAGATCGATCTCGCTGCCATCCGCACGTGTCACCTTCACGCCCTCCCGGCCGCTCGGCCAGTCGAGGTAGCCGTACTCGCGGAAGGTCTCGTCATACTGCGAGGGGAAGGCCCACAGCAGGAAGCGGTAGTCATCAAGCGTGGTGTAGTCACCGACGGAATACTGCCCGGGAACCGGCAGTGACTTGCTGCTGGCAAAAGTGTTGGCCTGGATCAGCATCTCAGACTGATGCAGCTGCCTGCCGCCTTCGTCCTGCAGGTCCAGCGTGAGGATCCAGGTTCCCTCCCGCTCGACTGCCGGAGGCAGCACCCGGTCGCCGGCCTTGCGCCACCACTGGGCGGCCAGCCGCGCCTCCATTTCCTCAGGCGTCACCTGGCGGAACTCACCAGCCGGTCGGTCCGGCTCCTGTGCCAGTACGGTGGAATGGACGGCGCAGAGCATTGCCGCGGCAATTGCCATAATCCCTGTCAGTTTCATGTTGTCCCTCTCCTTTAAGTCAAAGAGTCACAAAGTCAATTAGTCAATTAGTCAATCAGTCAGATGGTCATTGATCGCCGCCGGCCCACTCACCGCCGTTGGAAAAGTACACGGTGATGTCCGCTACTGGGATCGCTCCCCGCTCGTATTTTAGCCCGGCGGCTTCCTCCGCCTCGCGCTGTTCTGCTGTGCGATAGAATTCCGGCGGACGGGTTGCCTGTGTCCTGTCCTTGTCCTCCCAACCGAGGCTGATTTCGGCACGACCCCTATAGGGACTGAACAGGTAGAGATGCAGGTTGGCAACCTGGATGTGCTGACTGCGCCCAAGCAGCTGCTCAAACAGCTCGCGCTTCTGCGTTGGCATCGCAGCAGGTGCATCCCCAATGATCAGCTCTGGCAGGTCAAGGTGACCGTGCTCTTGGAAGTCAGCATCCAGCCCAGCCGGGACCATCCAGATCACGGTGCCCAGCCTGTCAACGGGATCGGTGATCATTGGGCTGAACTGCCAGCCCGGATTGCCGCCTGTCGCAGTGGCGGGCATGTGTGGATTGAGATACATGACGTTCTCACTGACAGGGGAGCTGGATTCTCCGTCATACACACTGATCCTTAAATGCCACAGGCCCCGGGTTTCACCCGGCACAGGGTAATGCTCTTCGCTGAACTGGTCCATGTCCATGTAAGCTATGGATTTATCAATCTCCGTCTTCTCGCTGACTCCCGCCGGTTCTTCCGCCAGTGCGACTGCGGTTGCCATCAGTATTGCCACAAGTGTTACCAGAATCAGTTTCATTTCATTCTCCATACGTTCTTCGCCGCCGGCCGATTTGACATCCCCGCCCGTGGATCTCGCCTACGGCTCAATCCCCGCCCTGGATGTCCGGCGGCTTGAGAGTCAAAAAGTCACGCAGTCAAGAATTCAATTTGTTGAATCTCGCTGTTTCGCAATTGACTTGGTGACCCATTGACTATTTGACTTCCTTCACTTCTTCAACTTCCCCCACTTCCTCCACTGCTTCTCCCCAGTGCTCATCCCCGATCCGCTCGCCATCCGCCGTGATGAAGCCAAGGTCCTCGCCCGCCGTGAACAGCACGATGTCGGCGATGTGGCTCGGGCTCTCGATCTTCTCCAGCTCAAACGGGATGTCCTCGGCCTTCAGCACGTCCTCATCCTCGCTGAACACGCCGTTGATGAAGTGGTGGTAGTCCAGCTTGTCAACGCTTAAGTCAATCCGCGGACACTCCGGTGCATAGATGAAGATGTGCAGCTCGTCCACGCGGATCTCCTGCGCATTGGCCAGCAGCAGCTCACGGCGTCCGTTGTCCTCGCTGAAGTACCGCCCCATCGGCTTCCCGTCCCCGGGGCCGGTGCTCTCTGCGGTGCTACTCATCAGCGCCTGGCTGGAAGGGTCGAAGTAAACCCTCTCCTTCTCGCCGGCCTGCCATTCCTCAAGCTTGCTGTCCGGCACGAACCAGATCTGGAACCTGTAGTCCACGGCCTGTCCCATGCTTTTGTCATCCAACTGGTAGCCGCGCGTACTGCTGCTCATGGCCTCCGCCACGAAGCCGTCCAGCACGGTAATGCTCTGCTCGCTTATCTCGCCATTCTCATCGTGCAGCTTCATGCCGATCGTCCAGGCCTTGCGCGGCAGTTCCACGGTGTAGCTCTGGTAGCCCACATCGCCAACGGGCTGCGCTTCCTTGCCCTCCAGCTCATCCTGCGCTGTTGCCAGGTTCGCCAGCAGCAGCCCGCCGGCCAGCCCGGCCGTGATTGCCATCATCATCCGCTTCATCACTTCTCCTCCTGTCCGGCAGCCCTGGAAGGCGCCATCACCACCGTGTTGCCATATGGGTCCAGCCAGCCGATCGCACCCGGGCGTGATTGCAGTGTCAGCTCGGCATAGTCGCTGTAATGCCTGTCCACGTCGATTTCCTTCAGCAGGCTGCCGGCCAGCGGCAGGTCCGGGGCGAGCATCGCCTGCACCCGGTAGCTGTTGTCAACTTCATCAATGTCGATCTCCAGCCGGTCGCCGGCGTCGCTGTAGCAGAAGATGTGCAGCTCGCCGGCCGTCAGTTTCGTGCTCTTCTCAATGATGCGCCCAAAGGCCGCGCGGGTCATGCCCTGCGGCCAGTCTGAGCTTCCTTTGGGATGCTCAGTCGTCCAGGGCTCGCCGGAGAGCAGCTCATCCAGCGCGTCGTCCTTCACCACCCAGACGAGGTTGCGCACATGCCAGGCGGAGATGAACCTGCCGTCCTGCTGGTAGCCGCGGGTGATGTTGTCGCAGTACAGCGCATCGCGGTCGCGGCCATCCAGCGTAACCTGCACCTCCTGGCCCAGGCCAGTCGGGTCATCCACCGGGCGCACGCGTACATTCACCCAGTAGCCGCGGCCCGGCAGCTCTTTGGAGCGCCAGCCATCCGGCCGTTCTCGACCAAGTGACTGCGTGGCGGCCTCGCCGATCCCCGCGGATGCCAGCTGAGCGGCCTGCATCACGTTGATGGTGGAATCATTCGGAGAGGCCTTGGCGGCCCCGGGGGGCAACAGAAGTATCATTGCGGCGACAGCTGCCGCGTATTTGCGCAAACGGATCATCCCCAGCTCCCTTCAAACCCAGATGATGATCAGACCAGTATAGGGCGCGCTTGTTCCCTACTGGCCTTCGATCTCGTCCATCAGTTCGGATGAGACCGTAAACGGGCTCGGGATGTAGCCGAAGGTGCTCTTGAAGAAGTAGTATGCGGCAGCCGCGATCGCAAGCGCTGCGAGCAGGTTCACGAGCACCAGCCGGGTGCCGAAGCGCAGGCGGGCACGCCGCATCTCAGCTGCGGCCGCGGCCCATCAGCGCCGTGATGATCAGTCCGACGGGACCAAGGAACAGCCCGAGGATGCAGCCAAGGCAGCCATTGCCCTGCTTCTCGCCCACGAAGTAGGCGAGGATGCCCATCAGCAGGCTGCCCGTGAACAGCCAGGGAATCAGGCCGCGGTTCATTTCCAGCAGTGCAAGTTGCAGGTCCGGCATGACACTAAAGATAGCATCCATAGCGCTGGTGGGACAGCAAATTGCGCTGCGGGGTTTCATCCGCAGCTTGTATTGGCCAGTGCTTGCTAGACTGGATGGATGGATCCGGGTGAGGGGACAATCCTGCGGGGACACCCGCTGCGCGACAGGCGGCCCTGGCTGCAGCTGCTGCCTTTCCTGTTGCCATTCCTGCTGCTCGGCATCCGTACGGCTTCGGTTTCCGGGATGCGCGTGCCGCCGCACCGCACGATCGCCGGTGCGCTGGAACACAGTGAACTCGTCGGTATGGACCCGGCTGGTCGCTGCTACGTGCAGGACATGGACAGCGAGCCATACTCACTGCACGCGCTGGACTGGCAGGGCCGTGAGCACTGGAGTGCCGGGCGGCAATTCGATGTGGAATGGTCGCCGCTGTACAGCCGGATTGTCAGCCAGCAGGATGGCACAGTGGTGGCGGAGAACCGGGCCGGCATGCTGGTGGCCTTCCAGCCGGACGGCACCGTTGCCTGGCGCTTCGCACCCTTCGAGCATGTCGGTGGCGAACATGCCTGGCAGCCCTATGCCGGCGGAGTTGACAACATGCCGCCCTTCACCTGCTGGAATGACCACTACGGCACGCTCTATGCGCTGGACTATGAAGGCCGGCTGCTGTGGAGCACGGAAGCCTGGACTGACAGCCTGGCTGGCAATGGCAGCCGCTACTGCGAGAAGGATGGCTGGGAGGATGGCAGCATCCTCGTTACCGTGCTGGCGGACCCCCTGCTGCAGCAAAACGGCAAGGGGGAGTACATGCTGCGCCGGCTGTATGCCGACGGCACGCACGAGGACCTGTGGCAGCTCGACCTGCACGGCAGGCATTCGCCGCCAGTGCAGAGTGGCGACAGGGTGCTGTGCATGGAAAGCAGTGCGGGACGCGGCCTGATGGAGTTCCGGGATGGCCGGATGCTGAAGGGATACATGGTGCTGGATGGCCAGTCCTGGGACATGGCCGGCGGGCGGATGGTGCTCAGGGAGCTCGACCGCGGGCTGGGTAGCTATGATGCCGAGGGCAGGCTGGAGTGGCATGTGCCGCAGCGTGGCATCATCGGCAAGGTGGCCTGCGCGGAGGATGGGCGGACCTACCTGGCAACGGCACTGACCCGCACGCGTGGACCGCTGGAGAACTGGGCGGCGGGCCTGGCCTGGCAGGAGTACCTGCGCCTGCGGCTCGGGCTGCACAGCGGCGGGCAGGGCAGCGAGCTGCGCTGCTATTCATCCGATGGCAGTTTGGAGTGGACATCTGTGCTGGAGCGCTCCGACATGAACAGCAACATGCTGCTTAACGGGAACTGGCTGGCAATCGAGAACGGGATGAACCTCGAGGTGTTCCGTATCGGCCGCTGATCAGATTGTCAGCGTGCGCAGGGACTTGGTGCGGGCCTCGTTGCCACGCCATTCATAGCCCTGGCTGCGCAGCTCCGCAATGCGCTCGTCGAGCAGGCGCATCACCTCCACATCGGCGATCCCGGCGGCGATGCAGGCCGGCAGGATGTTCCGGCGGAATTCCTCCACCTGGGGGTGCACGCTCAGCACCCTGAGCGTCTCCAGCACGTCGCGGCGGGTGGCCCGGCCCTCCAGCAGCAGGTACATCAGGTTGACCCGTTGCCAGAGTGCCTGGTTGAGCGAGGCACCGGGATGCACGAGGAACAGCTCGGCGGCCCGCACCATCAGCTCATGGTCATGGTGCATGAAGGCCCACATCGCCAGCACATGCCACAGCTGGCGGTCCTCCATCAGGCCGTCCAGCCTGCCGAGCAGCACGGAGAGCTCCGCGCGGGAGAGCGGGATCACGCCATGGTTGTCAGCGATCAACCGCCACAGCAGCAGTTCGCGTGTCAGCAGCAGGTCGCAGACCAGCTCAGGGCTGCGGCGCTCCAGCATGTCGAGTATCATGCGCAGCTGCAGCTGGGAGGGGGCATTGCCACTGAGGTCCATCCGGGCCTGCATCTCGATGGAAAGCAGGCTGACGCGCAGCACGCGCTCATACTGGCGGGCCATGCCGGATTGCCAGGCGCGCTGGGCCAGGCGTTCCAGTTCATCTTCCAGGGTTTCCGGCCGGCAGGTGTAGACGAGGTCCAGCACCGGACGCAGCAGTTCACTGAGCCGCTGCAGCAGTTCGCTGTATTCACGGGCAATGCGCGAGGGATAGCTCACGCAGATCCGCTGCTGCTGCACAAGGTCCCGTTGCGAGATCATAGGCCCTCCGTGGCCTGCATTGCTGCATCCGCTCAGTTGGTCTTTGCAATGTTGCCAAATGGAATATTCAGCTTCCGCAAGGATAACCGGGCATCCGGGAAGAGAGGTATCGCATCAGTGAGATCGCAGTGAAGTGGAGGGAAAACCGGGGTAGTGGATGCGGCGGCCGGGATGCCCTGCGGGTTGTGCTCCCGGCCACCGCTCCGATACAGAGGTGAGTCATTGGTATATTAACGAATTATGGGTTTGCCAAAGTAAAGGCAATATCAAGCTGTGGTTGATGAGACATGAAAAAGCGCACGCCTGGAGAGGCGTGCGCCCTGCAGAGGCGGCAGAGTGCCGCTCCAGTCAGTATTCAATGCAGTCCGGCGGCGGCTTGGGAACGGGGAACAGCGTCGTGCTGATGCCCCCGCCACCGGATTTCCAGCTGAAGTCATAACTTGCCTTGCCATCCCGCCAGTATGCCCCCCAGGCCCGCTGCCTGCCGTGTCCGCTGCGCAGCACGGCAAAGCTGGCGATCTGCATGCAGCATTCCGCTGGCAGCTCCGCCACCGGAACCTCAATCGTGCAGGATTGCACCGGCGGATTGAACTTGAGCTGCCAGGGGAAGCTGGCCGGATTGCCCTTCTCCGGGATCTCACAGCCGGCGTACAGGCTGAGGGATTCAAGCAGGTAGCCCTCGGCAGCCTCAACCTCAACGAACATCAGCCCGGCGTTGTTGCGCATGCTGATGCTGCCGGCCAGGGTGCGCTCACGGGCCACGAGCTCCCAGCAGCAGCCGGGGTTCATGCCGACGAAGTCGCCGCTTGCCCCGCGTGATGGGATGCCGGGACCGGATGAACCGCCGGCGCAGGCTGTGAGCAGCAGCGCCAGCAGGATGGAAATGACGATGCCCATGCAATACCTCCCACTGATCGCGAAAGCGATATGGGCCCGGCCCCCGGGATTGGAGGGGCCGGGCCGGAAGTCAGTCAGTCTGCAGCTTACGGGTCAAGCTCGATGATGTTCATCTGCGCCCGTACGTACTGTTTGGTCGTGCTGGTGTCCGGGTAGAGGATCAGGGCGTAGAACTCGCCCGGACCGGGGATGAAGCCATCGCCGTTGGCAAGTGCGTCATTGACGAATGACTCCGCCAGTGAGCCGGCCGCCGGCACGATGCCTTCCGTGAAGTACCACAGTGCATGCTGGAACTGGTCCTTGTTGCCATTGGCATGCCAGTCGCGGTCCCAGATGCCAGTGCCGTTGCGGCGCTGGTTGAGCATGTAGTTGAGCATGTCCCATGCGATGCCCTGCGCCATCGGCGGCAGGTCCGGGTCGTAGCTGGAGTACAGCGTGACCTCGTATGGGCTGTTCGCGTACATCGTGTGGTCCTTGTCGCAGCACCAGCCGACCCAGCGGGTCTGGCCGTTGACAACGATGGAACCGGGCGGCAGCGGGAAGCTGTCCGCGAAGGCCACGTCCCAGTAGCTGTAGCTGCCGTAGTGGTAGCCGCGGTAGCTGACCGCGCCCTCGGGCAGGCCGGGCATCGGCATGATCCAGCTTGTGAATCCGCCGCCCCACTTCTTCCAGTCGAAGTCCCAGTAGGGATCCCCGTCGTTCCAGTAGCCGCCCCAGGAGGTCTCGTTGCCACCGCCCTCGCCGACATCGGCATGCGCCGCCAGGTAGAGCTGGCCCTTGTAGCCGATCTCAGCAAGCGGGAAGCTGAAGCTCCAGTCGTGCACCGGGTCGTCAAACTCGATGCCGGCCGGGAACTGGCCCGGGGCACCCTTGACGGGCTGCGTGGTGCCGCAGTAGGCATGCGCGCTGTACATCGGCCAGTCGTCAAAGGTGTGGTACTCGATGTAGATGCTGTCCTCGTCGTTGTAGACATGAACCGTACCGGCCAGCATGTGCTGCCCGGCGATCAGGTCCCATGTCCAGTCCAAGCCGTCGTCAACATAGGGCTGGGTGCTGGCTGCCTTCTCGGTTTCCGGTTTTACAACCAGGAATGGTGCGTTCTCGTTGTTGCCAATCGTGCCCTGCCCCGTGGAGCAGGAGATGAGAATGAGGGCCGCGATCCATGCGGCCGACAGGATCTTCCGCATGACAATCCTCCATGGTTGCACCTCTGGTTCAGCAGGCCCCTGTCTTGCAGGAGGCGGGATGGTGCAGCCTCTATCCAGATTTTAAGGCGGATTGCATCGGATGAGTGTTAAATACAGATAACAAAGAGGTGAAATAGCTTGAATAATGAAACTGACAACTCATTCGCGCAAAAAAAATGGCCTCCCGTGGGTACGGGAGGCCGTGTGCTGATGAGATTGATTGCTCAGTTGGTTTACGGATCCACTTCGATGATGTTCATCTGGGCACGCACCTGGTTGTTGTTGGTGCTGGTGTCCGGGTAGAGCAGGATCGCGTAGAACTCGCCAGGGCCGGGGATGAAGTCCTCGCCGTTGGCAATGGCGTCATTCACGAAGGCCTCAGCCAGTGAACCGGGGGCCGGGTCAAGGCCGTCGCTGAACTTCCAGCAGGCAGCCTGGAACTGGTCCTTGATCGCGTTGCTGTTCCAGTTCTGGTCCCAGATGCCGGTGCCGTTGTTGCGGCGGGCATTCACCATGTAGTTCACCAGGTCCCAGTTGTCATTCTGCGCGAAGGCAGGCAGGTTCTGGTCGTAGGTGCTGTACAGGGTGACTTCATAGTCGTGGTTCGGGTACATGGTGTGGTTCTTGTCAACGCACCAGCCAGCCCAGTACTCGATGCCGCCCTGGAAGAAGGAACCGGGGGGCAGGGTGACGGGGTCGAAGAAGCGCATGTTCCAGTAGCTCATGGTGCCATAGTGGTAGCCGCGGTAGGTGACGCTGTCTTCCGGCAGCCCTGGCATCGGCATCACATTGGTTGTGAAACCGCCGCCCCACTTCTTGCCCCAGCCGAAGTCCCACCTCGGGCTGCCATTGTTCCAGTTGCCGCCCCAGGCGGTCTCGCTGCCGGTCTTGGCGTGGGTGGCAAGGAAGATCTGGCTCTTGCCGGCAAAGCCGTCAAGCGGGATCTCGAAGGTGTAAGTGAAAACGGCGGGATTGAATTCCTGCTTGTAGGGGAACTGGCCCGGTGCACCCTTCTTGGGCTGCTCAGTGCCCACATATACGTGGGCCTCGCTCAGCGGCCAGGCCGGGTCCATGTTGTAGGTGACGTACAGGGTATCCTCGTCATTGGTGACGGTCACGGTGCCGGCAAGGTAGTGCTGGCCCGCGATCAGGTCCCATGTCCAGTCAGCGTCGGGGTCTGAATAGACGGTGCTCGTTCCCTTGGCAAGGTCGCCCTTGTCCAGCAGCTCGGGAGTGGAGTTGTCGATTGCCGCACTGTCGGTGTTGCCCGAGCAGGATGCAATGATCAGCGTCGCCAGGATGGCGAGCAGGTACGCGTACCGCATACTTCCTCCAACCTGCGCCCCGGGTCTCAATAAGAAAGCCCCTCACCACGAGGGAGCGTGGCGCTCAGTTGCCCTGAATGTATATTGAAAATTCGATTAACTCAAGTTAAATCGAGGTTAACCCAGTGTTGGGGCAGGATGTTGCAGGGTGCAAAACAATTATCAATAGGGGTTAATGATCAATTTTTGGAGAGAATCTCAAAACAGTCTCAATAACCGGCAAAACTGATCACAAACCGGCAATTCAATGAGAATAAACCCGGGAAAGACCGCCATCGTATCCTGAAAGGTTAAATTTCCAGTCTTTGTTATTTACCGAGGGTCTCCACGCTGATCGAGTCATTTGTGTATACGCAGAGCTCGGCGGCCACTTTCAGGCCTTCCTTGACGATCTGCTTGGCATCCATCTTTGTATGGCGCAGCAGGGTGCGGGCGCTGGCCAGCGCGAAGTTGCCGCCACTGCCGACAGCGAGGCAGTCGTCGTCGGGTTCGATCACCTCGCCGGAGCCGCTCAAAAGCAGCAGGTTGTCCCGGTCAGCCACGATCAGCATCGCCTCCAGGCGGCGCAGGTAGCGGTCCGTGCGCCAGTCCTTGGCCAGCTCAACCGCGGCCCGTCTCATGTTGTTGAACTCAGTGAGACGGGATTCAAAACGGTCAAACAGGGTGAGTGCATCCGCCACGCTGCCGGCAAAGCCCGCCAGCACGGTGCCTTCCTTCATCCGGCGGATCTTAACCGCGCTGCCCTTCAGCACTGTGCTGCCGTTGGTGACCTGGCCGTCCCCGCCGAGTGCGGTCAGGCCGTCGCGGCGCACCGCGAGGATGGTGGTGCCGTGCAGCTCACCCATGATTCCTACATTATTAATATGACTGGACATTTCTCGCTGAATCCTTCACAATTGCTGCTGCAGGTCACATTCTAGCCTTCCCGGAGGGCCGGAGCGGAATATTGCAAATTGGTGTGAAGTGATTTACGAATTTTCTCACCAGTGCTATAATCCGTGAGTTAACCATAGCGGTGTGAGCCGCTGTGTTCGTAATCCGACTCTTACGGGGCTCTAGGAAATGAGAGTCTACCTGCCAGTTTGGAGGGTTTGAAATGGAAAGGATTTTGCGCCTGGGTCTGGTGATCGTCGCGGCAATCGCCGTGCTTGGTGTACTGCCGAGCATCGCGTCTGCCCAGATGGTGCCTGAATCGGTTGACCCCTATGAGCTTGCACCGCAGAACGTGCACCTCTACCCGGTCAGCCTCAACGCCCGCGAGCCTTATTACTATCTCCCGCCGATCTTCGCTCCGGCACCGATGTGGCGTGGCGCGCTCAGCGAGGGTGAGATCAACGCCTTTGCGCCGCACAACTACGTGGCCTACGAGATCCCGGACAGCACCGCGCTGACCGCCTGGGGCACCACAAAGGGAGACAAACGTTTCACCCTCGAGGCTGCCAACCAGCAGGAGTTCATGATCATCCCGCCGGAAGCCCAGCGCGGCAGCAATGCCAGCTACTTCCTGGTGAAGACCGGCATGCGCTTCCTGCCCAAGTGCAGCGAGGAAGACCTGCATGAGATCATGATGCGCGAGCTCATCGTCGAGCCCGGCACCGTGGACAGCATTGCGCAGTCCCTGCCGACCGACATCCTGCAGACCAACTACGACCGCGTCGAGGACGTGGCCAACCTGCAGCCGCCGCTGAACCCGGCGATCGACGGCCAGCTCGGCACCCGCAAGTGGCCCGTCGATGAGATCTTCCTGAGCTACAACGGCTTCCGCCGTGAGCCCAACAAGATCCGTACCCTGCCTGACACGGTACCCAACTGGTTCACCTGCAAGGGCAAGCTGCTGGCGCTCAAGCACCACGATGGCAAGGCCTACCTGCTGACCGTGGAGTTCGAGGGCTATGAGCCCTGGTACCCGATCGAGGTTGCCAAGAACGTGATGCGTAAGATGCTTGCACTGAGCTTCAACGAGTACGTCGAGACCGTGCCGTACTACGACTTCGAGAAGCCGCTGAACGGCAAGGAATGGCAGCGCCACGGCGATGTCGATACCTTCAACACCTGGAGCCGTGCCGGAAGCGGCAGCGCCGGACAGGGTTCCTACTAGGCCCAGCCGTCCTGAACTGAAGATTGATCCCTCCCCTACGGGGGAGGGATTTTTTTTGGCCTAATATTATTGAGCTGATGGGTAAACCGGCAGAGCAGGCATCACATGCAAACGGCAACAGCCGCCTGGCGCTGCGCATCATGTGGGTGGCACTGGGCGTCAACCTGCTGGCCGCCGTGGCCAAGTTCCTCGTGGCGCACCGCAGCGGCAGCGGGATGATCCTCGCCGATGCCTACTACACTGCGCTGGACAGCATGGTGGATGTGGTGCTGCTGAGCGTGATGGGCTTCGCCACGCGCCCACCGGACAGCAACCACCCCTACGGCCACAACAAGTTCGAGGCAATTGCCGTGGTCGGCGTGGCGGCGGCGATCCTGCTGATGTTCAAAGACCTGGCCGAGCACCTGGTCAAAAGCTGGCGCGGACAGGTGGTGCCGCATTTCGACCCACTGTTCGTGCAGGTGATCGGCACGGCGATCATCGTCGGACTGGCGCTGGCCGCCTGGCAGATCGTGATGGCCCGCCGCCTGAAGTCCGCCGGGCTGGCCGCTGACGGCTGGTTCACCCTGAGCGGATCAGCCCTGTCCAGCCTGTCCATCGTCTCGCTGCTGGCATCGCGCAGCGGCCAGTGGTGGCCGGACATGCTGGCCGCCTGCCTGGCCAGTGTTGCACTGCTGTTCGCCGGCTGGCGCGTGGGCCGTGACGCCATGGCCAGCCTGACGGACGAGGCCCGGGTGGACCCCCAGCAGGTGAAGGATATCGTGATGGCCGTGCCTGGGGTGGACCATTGCCATGCGGTGCGTAGCCGCGGGATGCCGGACTACATCCAGGTTGACCTGAATATCCATGCCGATCCGGAAATGACCCTCGAGCAGGGCCATGCGCTGGCGCACCGGGTGGAGGATGCCGTGCTGGAAAACGTCAGCGGCGTGGTGGACGTCTCTGTTCATGTCGAGCCGACGGCCCGGCATTAGGATGGGGGGCAGCGGGAGGAAATGCAGGCTGATGGATAACACACACAGATTGAAGACCGGAGCACTGCTCGTGATCACTGCTGCAGTGCTTTGCGCCTGCGGCGTTGGGCAGCTCAGGGCCGGCAGCGCGGATTACCCTGATGGCAAGGGCATGCGCAGCCTGCCGGCGCGGCCCGCAGCGCAGCAGCTGGACTGGATGGAGCAGCGCTTCAGCGATGCCAATGGCAATGAATACGCCGTCAACTTCAGCGAGGCGGTGCTCTCGCTGGACATCGTCAGGCCGGACAGCCATGAGAAGAAGCTGGACAGCCTGCTGACAACGCTCTATCCGGACATGCGCTCAGCGGCCAGGGCCGCACAGGGCAGTGGCACGGATCTGCTGCCGAGCGTTGACATGATCGACGTCTACCAGAAGTACACCGATGACCGGGTGCTGGCGGCGCTGGAGCTGGAAGTGTCCCGCGGCGACATTGTCTATCCCGGTGGCAAGCAGCAGTGGCTCGTAGAGCTGTATGCCGCCCTGCCGGCCGGAGAGGATCCGGATGCGATGCGCGCGCGGGCCTTTGTGGCAACGGCCTGCAACCTGGGCGGGGGCAGCCTGCAGCTGGACCCGAAGCTGGCAGCGCTGTCCAACCGCATGAAGCAGCAATTCGAGCGCGACCGGATTGCCAGCTCGGTGATCGGCTTCTACAGCCAGAGCGACAGCCTCAGTGCGATCTTCAGGCGCGACCGTTTCCTGCAGGGCGTGGCCGGAGCCGGCAGGCCGGGCTGGTTCGACGCGGCTGATGACGCCGGCCAGCTGGCGCTGATGCAGCAGATTGACAACGCCCTGTCCGGTTCAATGGCGCTCAGGGATGCCTACAACGACTTCAATGCCCTGCAGGCGATTGTCACCAACCCGGCGGCGCCAGGTGACTTGAACGACCTTGCCTCCCCGGGTCCGGCTGGGATTGCGGTGTTCCCGCATTCCCGTTCGCTGGAGGAGCAGCTGTTCACCGGGGCGCCTCCCGGCACAGAGCCGATGGAGCTGCTGAAGGATGCCCTGCTCAGTGGAGAAGTTGACCTGCAGCCGCAGCCGGACAGCGGCTGGTACGGCCACCAGCAGTATGCGCTGGAGACATTGCTGCTGCCGGAACGTGCCGATGAGTTTGCCAAACTGGATATCAAGCCTGCCTACCTCTCGCGGCTGGAGACGGCCTTCGAGTCAACCATCTCCCAGCGCCGCGAGACCCAGTCCAAGAACCTCGCAGCGGGAGAACTGGCCAGCGCGCCGATGATGCAGGACGTGCCGGTGCTGCGGCTGGAGCCGGCTCCGACGGTCTACCTGCGCACGGCACGGGCCTACCGCTTCCTCCATGGCAGGCTCAGTGAGTTGCCGGCCGCCGAGGCTGGCAACGAGCAGCTGGACTGGCTGCTGGCGGAAGTTTCCGCTGCAGCCCGCCGATACATGGCATTGCACCTGCTGAGCTGCGCCGACATCGGACTGGCCCCCGGCTGCAATGCTTTAGAGCTTGAAGCAATCGATGGGCTGGCGACTGACAGCATTACTGCTGATGAGCTGGAGCTGAGCATGCTGGCCGGCGACCCACGTTTCAGCACAGGGCAGCAGCTGGCAATTGCCGCACTTGCGAATGAAGCGCAGGACTGGCTGGAGTTCGCCAGCGCAAATGACCAGCAACATGCGGCCTTCATGTCCTACGACCCGCGGGTCTGCGTGCCGGCCGCACAGTTCAGCGGGCAGGCGCTGAACTGGGGTGTGATCGGCGTGCGCCTGCTGCTGCTGGAAACGGAGTTCAGCACCTTGCCGCAGGTCGTCGGTGGCGACCTGCAGTACCAGCAGATGGTGGACAGCCGCTATGGCCAGCCGCAGCGCATGCTGCTGCCGGTGTACGAATATGCCTCGTTCAATACCGCCGAGCCGATCACGCGTGAGCAGTTCCGCCAGTGGTGCGACCAGTCGCGCTCGAAGGAGGAGTTCATGCTGGTGGCACAGGCCTACGGCGGGGTGGTAGGCAAGAGCTGGCTGGAGCAGTGGGGGATGTGGATCATCATCCTGATCTGCGTCGGGCTGTTCCGCGACAAGCTGTTCCCGGGCATCTTCGGGCCGAAGAAGGACGAGCCGGGAGAGGGGGACACGCCCTCCGGTGATGCCCCGCCGGCCGGCTGAGCGAGGCCCGTCTCCGCTATAATGAATCCCCGGCGGCATCCGTCCGTCAGGATAGCGGCATGGTATTCAAGCGCAAGCCAAAGGAAGAGCTCAAGCATGTCTCCCACAAGGAGCGCGTGGACCGCTCGAGTGCGAGTTCCGACCACAGCGGGCTCGATGCTGCGCTCGGCCGCAAGAAGGGCATCAAGAAGACACTGGTGGCGCGCGACCTGGTGAAGAGCTACCGCGGCCGCAACGTGGTGGACCACGTCACGATCAGCGTCAACACCGGCGAGGTGGTAGGCCTGCTCGGCCCGAACGGTGCCGGCAAGACCACGAGCTTCTACATGATCATCGGGCTCGTGACCCCCAACGAAGGCACCGTGCTGCTGGACGGCGAGGACATCACGCGCCTGCCGATCTACAAGCGCGCGCGGCTCGGGATCGGCTACCTGGCACAGGAATCCAGCGTGTTCAAGAAGCTGACCGTCGAGGAGAACATCCTGCTCGTGTGGGAGGCCACCGGCGTGCCGGACCGCCAGCAGCGCGAGATGCTCTTGCCACTGCTGCAGGAATTCAACATTGACCACATCCGCAAGAGCAAGGCCTTCGTGCTGTCAGGTGGAGAGCGGCGCAGAACAGAAGTGGCGCGCGCACTGGCCGGCAACCCGGACTTCATCATGCTTGATGAGCCCTTCACCGGCATCGACCCAGTGACCATCGAAAGCCTCAAGGAAGTGATCGCCAGCCTGAAGGACAAGGGCCTGGGCGTGCTGATCACCGACCACAACGTGCGCGAGACATTGTCAATCTGCGACCGGGCCTACATCATGATGGATGGCGACGTGCTGGTGGAGGGCACCCCGCAGGAGGTTGCCAGCAACGCGATGGCCAGGAAGTACTTCCTCGGCGAGAACTTCCGGCTGGATTAGTCAGCCGTCCTGCTTTCCATACAGTTCCGCCAGTGCGGCAATCGCCTGCGGGTCATTGCCAGCGGCGGCCTGCTCCAGCAGGCTGCGGCCGCGTTGCGGATCATAACCGCTGTATCCCGGATCAGAGTACACGCGTCCCATGCCACCGGTGCCGCAGATGCTGCCCTGCGAAGCGGCTTCATCGTACAGCTGCATTGCCAGATCGAGATCCGGCTCGCCAAACAGCCCGGCCAGCTGCTGGTCGGCCAGCAGCAGGATCGCCGGCAGGTAAGCGCTGCCGGCAAAACGCGGCAGGGCGTACTGCAGGAAGGCAAGGTTGTCCGGGTCGTCAGCCACGCGCAGCAGGGAGATGCAGTAGTAGGTCTGGGCCTCGCGGTCATTGCTGTCGGTGAGCTCCATCCAGACCTCGTTGCAGTTGAACCAGATCCGCCGGGCCTCATCCTGGGAGCGCCTGTCCTCCCGTGTTGACAGTAATGCATGCAGCTCCAGCCCGGCCAGTTTGTCATTGTGGCGCCAGGCTTCGCGCAGCAGCTGTTCCGCCTGGGGGATGTCAACAGGCTGGTTGACGCCGTAGCGCAGTTCCATGGCCTGCTCGCGCAGTTCAATATTGGCGACATCATCGTGGCGGCTGGAACTGTACTGCGGGTTCTTGTAGAGGTAATAGGCACCGAACAGCAGGGCCGGCAACAGGCCGGAGGCCAGGAACAGCAGCACCCTGCGCCTGTGTGCTGCGATCAGTTCCGCGCGAAGCCGCTCGATGGAATGAGGTGGCAACTCCTGCAGGGTGCCAAGCAGGCGACGCGCTTCGGCTGGCTGCTGCGGCCCGCCGATTCCCTCCTCCTGCATGCGGGCCAGGCCCTGGATCGCCTCGGGCAGGTGCCGCGCTGCGGCCTGCTCCTTCAGTGTGCGGGCACGCAGCAGGTCCTGCGGCAGTTCCCTGCCATCCTCCAGCAGTTGCGCGAGGCGCAGCTGGGATTTCGGGTCGCCGTTCGCGGCGGCCGCTTCCAGCAGTGGTAAAGCGCGTGTGGCGTCCCGCTGCCGGAAGCGGGGGTCGGTCAGGATCCGACCGATGCCACCCTTGCCAAATGCGCTGCCCTGCTCAGCGGCCTGTTCGTAGCAGCCGAGTGCTGCAGGCAGGTCGAGCGCAAGCGTGTCTCCATCCTCAAGCATTCCGGCCAGCTGCAGCTGGGCCGGCAGGTAGCCGGCTTCAGCCTGGCGGGCCAGCTCAGCACGCGGATCAGCGGGAATCCCGCGACCCGGACTGGTGCCCCCGGTCAGGCAGGTGCGCTGGAACATTGCCTCAGTGCTTCCCTGGCCTGCAACTTTGTGTACGGCATGCATGCAGTCTGCCAGGATTTCCGAAGAGCGCCTGGCAGCGTCGCCAGGTTCGGAAAGGAGCATCCGGCTCAGCATGGCCCCGGCCAGCCGGTCACCATTGGCATAGGCCTGCTGCAGCAAGTGCCGGGCCTGTTCGCGGTCGCAGGGAACATTGACGGCATGCAGCTGGCGGATGGCCTGCTGGCGCAGGTCGGTATTGCCGGGCTCTGCATGAGTGCTGCGGCTGAGCTGCCAGCGCTTCATGAACAGCGTTGCCAGCCAGACAACGATTGCCGCCAACCCGGCATACGGAAGCTTGTTGCCAATATCTAGCAGCAGCGGATCCGCCAGTTCGATACCGGCCACGGCCATCACGAGCCAGGCGAAATTGAGCAGGAACAGCAGGTAGATGATCCACACGGGATGAGAATACTACCAGCTCCGGGATTCCCAGCCACCCCGCATCATGGCGCGCAGATGCTTCCCTGGCGAGAATTACCGGCCGAGTTAGTCAGCTACAGCAGCTGCAGCTTCCAGTTCCTCAAGCTCCGCCAGCAGTTCCTCTTCCTTCGGGCCACTGCCGTCCAGCATTGCCATTTCGATATTGTCACGCGCTGCCGGCAGGTCCACCGGGCCACCTTCGCCCCTCATCTGCATTGCCGCCAGCAGGCGCATTGCGATTTCATTTCCCTGGCGGGCGGAGGATTCCAGCAGGCTGCGGCCGCGGGGCAGGTCCTCCTCAACCAGGCTGCCAAAGCGATAGTGGACTGACAGCCTGAGCTGGGCATATTCATCATTCCCGGCGACCCCCTCCTCAAGCAGTGCCAGTCCCCTTTCCGCATCAAACCATTCGTGCTTGTCCCGCGCATACATGCCCCCGAGCCGCGAGGTGCCCTTGATGCAACCGGCTTCGTGGCAAAGGGTGTACCAGTGCAGGGCCTGCGAATAATCCTGCTCATACAGCTTTGCGGTCTGGTAGAGCTTGCCCTGCAGGTGGAGTGCAGGCGGGTAATCCTTTTGGCAGGAATCACGCAGGGACTGCCGGACGGCTTCCTGCATCTTCTCGCTGAGGTCCAGCTCATAGCGGTAGGCGGTGTAGACATAGTTGGCTTCGGGATTACCGGTGACGCAAAGTGCTGTAACCGTCTCATCACAGTCATTGAACAGCTGCGTGCGCTCATCAATCCGTTCGTCGGTGGATGGCAGGTCCCGCAGCAGCAGGCCGAGATGGGCACCAGCCAGCCGGTCCCCATTGGCATATGCCTGGCGGTAGAGATCCTCCGCCAGTGCGATGTCGATGTTGCGTCCGATGCCGTACAGGGCATCGCCGGCACGCTGGCGCAGCTCTGTATTTTCCTCATCTTCGTGAGTGCTGCCAGCGGTCATCCTTGCAATGTTGATTGTCCGGACTGCCTTCTTGAACGCCAGATACCAGATTATCCCCGCCAGCAGGATCAGGCCGATCATCACTGCAAGCAGCTTGCGGATGTCAAGCATTGAGCCTCCGCCCTGCTGAGATTGTCAATGGCAGTTCCATCGCTCAATCATTGCACAGGGATTCGCAATCGGTGGGATGGCAACATTCAGGGGCAATCCTCTGGTTGACATTGAGTCTCAATTGCGATTTGCAATGAAACAAAAATAAGGTTAAAATCCAGTTGCAACTGCCCATGGAGGCGCGTCATGTCCGTTTTCCCCACGCCGTCTTCAACCCTGATATCAGTGCTGGCAGTGATCTGCCGGTCCGTTGCAACAGCCTCATGTACGGCAGGCCTGCCCCAGCCGGCAGGCGAAGCCCCTGTCATGCTGCCGGATGAACTGTTCTCGATTCCCTTCCCCGATGAATCCTCGCTGGATCGATCCGCCAGTGTGGAGGAGCATCACCAGGTCCCGGGCAGCGCGGAATGGAAACATGGACCGGGCAGCTACGACATCATTGACATCCTGGGCAGCAGGCACCACATGCCGGCGTTGGCCGGCAAGACCTGCTGGGCGATCTACCGCTTCTCCGCCGGGGGCTTCCCGCCGCTGGAGGGCCTGTTCATAGTTGACAACCTGGGCCTTGGCTACTACATCGGCCATGCCGACTTCAGCAGCGGGCGCTGGTCGTTTGACCAGCCGCAGGACTCAGTGCTGGGGCACTGCGGGCTGGATGCCGGCAGCGTTTCCCCGCTCGGATTCGTCTACATGGTGGTGGTCGCGCATGACGGGGTGACCTTGGATGTGAAGGCCGTTGACCTGGTGACGGATGAACCGGGCTGGGAGACCGTAACCGTTGCCAGTGGGATCACCGGGGCTGTGGGCGTCGAACTGCTGCCCGGTACGCAGAATGAGCTGCCACGGATAGCGCTGCTGCTGGAAGACCACCTGCGCTACTACTTCACCAACACGCGCACGCCAAGTGCCACCACCGTCTGGAACATGTCAATTGCAATGAGCAGCGTCGGCACGGGCAGCCTCCGGGGGCCGCTCGTGGCGACATTCGTGGACTGGAAACCGGCCACGCTCTACTACAGGCAGGATGGGGATTTCCAGCCGGAGTACACCTATGGCAAGGAGTGGTACCCGGAGGACGCGCAATGGGCCAGCAGCAAAGTGGGCACTGCGCATTCGGTGCCCGGCCAGGCACTCGGGCTGGTGGCAATTGACAACATGCCCCGGGTTGCCTATCCGCAGCCGGTGCCGGGTTCCCGGCGGATCATGCTGGCCAGCAGCGCAGTCAGTGCCCCGTCGGCCGCCGACTGGAGCGACAGTGTGATCCGCGAGACCGCAATCCGCCCGTCACTGGCTGTTGTCAACGGCCGGCTGGCCTGTTCGTACATCAACACGGACGGCTCCGCCCGGGTCGGCTATGCCCGTGCGCTGGTTGACAACCCTGACGACCCGCTTGACTGGGCCGCGATGGATGTATACGGGGACTTCGGCGTGGCGGAGTATGGGATGTTCACCCGGCTGGTCGCGGCATCCTACCCGGGGGACCTGGATGCCCCGTTCATCCTATTCTCCAGTGGCGGACTGGGGTTTCCGCAGGCCCTGAGCAGCACGCAGATGGCACCGCTGCTGCCCACGGACTGGCAGCACTCCTCACTGGATGCCGGCAGCAGCCTGGTGGACCACAAGCTTGACCTGGCACTGGTCTCCGGCCTGCAGGCGGCGCTGTACGTGCTCGATGGCAGCGGCGAACTGCGCTATGCGGTCACAACGGATTTCCAGCCGGATGAGGACACGGACTGGGATATCCAGACCCTGCTCAATGGCACGGATATCGGGGTGATCAGCCTTGGCTGCTATATGGGAAACCCGGCGATCGCATATGTGGACCGTGATGCGGCTGCGCTGAAGTATTCCTACTTTGATTAGCGGCCTGCGTTATCAGCTGCCATCAACAGGGGCATCCGAGCCTCCCTGCTTCCCTTCGATCTCCGCCAGCATCTCGTCAACAAAGGGCTGGTAGTCGGCGATGTGGATCCGCTCCAGCCACTGGCGCGCTCCCGCCAGGTCGACATCACCGCCCTCGCCGTCAATCAGCATCGCAGCCAGCTTGCCGGCGCATTCAGCGTTGCCAAGCTCGGCAGCCTGGCGGTAGTAGTCCCGTGTCCTTGCCAGGTCCTGCTCGACCCCCTCGCCCATGTAGTAACAGAAGGCGAGGTATTCCATGCAGTGGTGGTTGCCGGCCGCGGCGGCGATGCGGGCCTGTTCGATGGACTGCGGCAGGTCGTACAGCGGGCTGTCCGGGTTGCCATACAGGCGCGACAGCCCGTAGTGGCCGTAGTTGCAGCCCTGCTCGACGCAGTGTTCGAACTGCTGCTCGGCGGCGCTGTGGTCCGCCTCGCCGAGGTCACCGGCGGCCAGCAGTTCCCCATGCAGGTAGCAGGCTGCCGCGTTGCCATCCGCGCAGGCCGCCTGCAGCTGTTCGTCAATGAAGGCGCGGCTGTCCTCCTCGTCGATGTACTGCAGGCGCATCAGGCTCATCAGGTACTGCGCCTCAGGCTCTTCCGCCTTGGCCCGGCGGTTGACATCGATCAGGCAGTCCTTCGCGATCTGCGTGCGCTCCGCCAGCCGGTCCTCGAAGCCGGGTTCGATCCCCAGCAGGTAATAGAGGTAGATCCCGGCCAGGTTGTCGCCATTTTCGTAGGCCTTGCGGAAATCCGCCTGGGCGGCGCTATGGTCCTCCGGGCGATTGATGCCGTACTGGGCTGCCAGCGCGGACTGGCGCAGCAGGGCATTGCCCTCGGGGTCCTTCTCCGGTCCGCGCGCGCTTTCGCCGTTGCCATCCTCCGCCGGACGGGCCGGCTGGCCACTGCGGGCTTTGCCCTGGGCAGTGCCATCCTGGGCCTTGCGGCAGGAAGCGGCAGCCAGCAGCAGCCCTGCCAGCAGCAGGACCACTGCCAGGGTCCTCGCATATCGCTTATGTTGTCGCATGCCTCTGATGACACATATTGTCCACCATGTGTTTGGGCGGGCTTCAGTCAGGCCAGGGGTCCTGCGCACGGGAGCGGGACAGCAGTTCCCGGCGGCGGCTGGCAATCCGCCGCTCGAGCCCGGCGTTGCCGGACTGCCAGGCTGGCACAGGCGCAGCTTCAGTGTGCTGGCTGCGTTCCTGCTGGCGGCGGTCCCTGAGGGCGAGGGTGTCCTGCAGTTCATCAATCAGGCGTTCGTAGCCGCGCGCGCGGCCACGGTTGCCCTGCTGCATGTTGATCTCGAGCATGTCCCGGCAGTGGCGCAGGGCCTGATCCAGCTTGCCGGCCTGCACCATGTCGAGGGCCACCGGG
>JAGRNR010000036.1:0-42100 GCA_020440645.1 bacterium
GACTGCATTGACATTTCCTTCTTCCCGGAGGAAGCCAGCGGACTGCACGATGCAGCAACAAAGAGTGGCAGCCGCGTGGTGGTGGACTGCGGAGTGATGCCGGGACTGGGTGGCATGCTGGCAGCGCGCTTCTCGCGGCAGTTTGACGAACCGCAGTCAATGCGCATCCTCGTCGGCGGACTGCCGGAGGAACGCAGCTGGCCGTTTGAGTACAAGGCGCCCTTCTCGCCGTCCGACGTGATTGAGGAATACGTCCGTCCGGCGCGCTACCTTGTGGATGGCAAACTGGTGACGATGCCGGCACTCAGCGAGGTGGAGCCGCTGGACTTCCCCGGGATCGGCACGCTGGAGGCCTTCAATACGGATGGACTGCGCAGCATCATGGACACGCTGCCATATCCCTCGATGATCGAGAAGACGATGCGTTACCCGGGACACGCAGAGAAGATGCGGATGCTACGTGAGCTGGGCTTCTTCGGCGAGCAGCCGGTCCAGACCGTGCGTGGCAACAGCGTGGTGCCGCTGGAGCTGACCAGCCGGCTGCTGTTTGACAACTGGAAACTGGAACCGGGGATGCGCGAACTGACGGTGATGCGCGTCGAAGCCACCGGCCTGAAGGACGGGCGCGAGCTGTCACTGCGCTGCGACCTGCTGGACCATACGGACCCGGACAGCGGGGACTTCAGCATGGCACGCACCACCGGCCTGCCGGCGGTGCTCTGTGCGCGGATGCTGCTCGCTGGCAAGCTTGGCGTGGAACCGGGCGTGACGGCCCCGGAGACAATCGGCTTCGACGAGACGCGCCTGAACTACATCATCCGCGGCATGCAGCACTACGGCGTGCAGTTTGACTTCAACGCTTAACAACTCCACGATCCTTGCCCGCAGCGCTCCGATCAGATAACATAGGAGGTGTGAAGCTGCCTGGGTTCGTGATCTGGGCCATCATCGGCGCCGGCCTGGTTGCCATCGGTGCGCTCAATGTCAACATCGGGCGCCGGGCGAAGGACTCGCTGGCTCCCTGGCTGTTTCAACTTGCCTGGCTGATCATGTGGTCGCTGATCCTGCTCGGGAGCTGGATCACCTTCCACGCACTGTTCATCATGGAGCACTGAGCGGATGGACTCCCTCAACCCGATGCGGATCGTTCTTCTGGTGTTCGTGGCCCTCGTGCTGCTGATGCTGGTCAGCGCCATGCCGGGCAAGGAACCCGCACAGCGCCGCCAGCGCAATATCTCATATGCACTGGTCTGCCTGGCCTATGCCGCACTTGTGCTGGTCTACTTGCGGATCTTCGAATAGCTACGACTAACCGTGGTGTGCTTCATTGGCGCTTTCGGCCCGCTCCCCGTTGAGGAAGAATGTTGCCGGGTCGTAAACCGCCGGGGCATCCGGCCGCTGGATCGCAGCGTGCTGCACCTTGCCGAGCACCATTTCGTGGTCCCCGAACTTCTCGATGCGTTCCAGCCGGCAGTCCAGGTAACTCACCGCCGCGCGCAGGATCGGCGCGCCGGTCTGGCCGGTCTCGTACTGCACATCGGCGAACTTGTCCGCCCCGCTGCTGAAGCCGAACTGGCGCGCCAGCGCAAGCCCGTCCTCGCCGAGGAAGTTGATCGCAAAGCGCTTGCCCTTGCGGATCATCTCCAGCGTGCCACGCTGCGGGCTGAGGAACACGGCGACAAGCGGCGGCTCGAAGGAGACGCGGCTGATCCACGTGGTCGTACAGCCCGCCGGCTTGCGGCGATAGGCTGTCGTGACGATCGCCAGCCCGCTGCGCATGGTGTCGAACACTTGAGTCATGTCCGGTAACTGTGTCATCAGTCGCACCTCCGTTTATTTATTTCCCGGTACTGCCCCGTGGGACCTCGTCCCGCTATGTAATACCCGGCCCTAAACTGACCCCGGGTATCCCGCTCCCTACAGCTTAATAGATGGAGCATGGCTTACTTTGGTTTAACTTATTGGCCCTTTTGAGGAAAATATCACCGAATGGCCATAATTGAGCTGAATCGCCGGCTGGCCTGCAGATTCGGCGGCAGTGCTAATATAGAAGCGCGCGGAATGCCCGCGGCGGACTGTCCATGAAGATACACAGCACAGCGATCATCGATGAGGATGCCGTCCTCGCCCCAGAGGTCACCGTCGGCCCCTATGCGAGCATCGGGCCCGGCGTGAGCATCGGCCGCGGCACGGTGATCGACAGCCATGCCGTGGTGGTCTGCAATACCCGCATCGGCAGCAACTGCCGGATCCACTCCCACGCCGTGATCGGCGGTGACCCGCAGGACCTCGGCTATGACGGCCAGCCCAGCTATGTCGAGATCGGCGACCGCAGCTCGATCCGCGAGTTCGTCACGATCAGCCGCGGCTCGCACGGCCGGATGATGACCTCAGTCGGGAATGACTGCCTGCTGATGGCCGGTGTGCACATCGCGCATGACTGCTCCGTGGGCAACAATGTGATCATGAGCAACATGGCCACCCTGGCCGGTCACATCACGGTCGAGGACCGGGTGATCATTGGCGGGCTGGCGGCCTTCCACCAGTTCGTGCGCATCGGCCGGATGGCGATGATCGGCGGCACTGCCGGCATCATGAATGACGTCCCGCCCTTCTGCATGGTGCAGGGTTCCCCGCCGGCCACGATCCGTGGCCTGAACCTGATCGGCCTGTCGCGCAACGGCGTGGACAGCCGCAGCCAGCGTGCACTCAAGCATGCCTTCCGCCTGCTGTTCAACCGCGGCATGAACCGCGAGGACGCCATCGAGGAAATCCAGGCCAGCGTGGAGCTGACGCCGGAAGTGCGGCACCTGATCGACTTCGTCAGCAACCCCAGCCGCCGCGGGATCTGCCGCAGCGAACTGAGCCGCAAGTCCAAGCTGTCGGTGGTCGAGGGTGAGTCTGGCGCAGCTGCGCGTCCTGAGCTGGACGACGAGTCCACCGGTACCTCCGGCCAGTAACTGCTGGAAGGGTTTTCCCTCTCCCGAAACCGCCCGCACCTGCTTTGCGTCATAATCAACTGGACAGTGAATGCATTCACGGGGGTGAAGCATGCGCCCAAGTTGGGAACAGAAATATGACCAGCAGGAAAAGGAATTCCAGCAGCGTCAGGAAGTGATTGGCGAAATCGAAAGCCGCAACAACCTCAATGGCGGCATCAGCCGGCACCTAGGGCTCGGTGATGGCCGGCCCGGGCTGGAATGGACCGGCGCGGAAATCGAATACGACTTCGCCCAGCGCAACGTCTTCGGCGGCTGGCCGCTGTGGGCCTGGGTGCTGCTGGCTGTGATGGGGATCACCGGCCTGCTTGGGATGTACTTCCAGAATGCACCCTCGTCGCAGTCCAGCCAGCCGGGTGCTGGCAGCAGCTCCCCGCCTGCCGCATCTTCGCAGCAGACTCCCTGACAACAGTCCGGATCATTGGTATGAACCCGGAATATCAGAATTGGATGATCATCTTTGGTGTCCTGTGCCTGACAGGTGCAGTTGCTACAGCAATTGGTGTAAGCAATGCGTCGAGGAAGCTGCGGGTCATCTGGGCGGTGGCAATGATCGCCATCTTTGTTGCCACTGGCTACTGGGTGCTGATTGGCAAGTGAGCAATGCTTCCGGTGTTTCCGTCCTCGCAGCCGACTCCCTGACAACAGCCCGGCATTGCTGCCGGGCCGGGGCTGCATCGCTGCAGCCAG
Organism: bacterium; assembly: GCA_020440645.1. Lineage (GTDB taxonomy): Bacteria > 4484-113 > 4484-113 > 4484-113 > JAFGCY01 > JAHEFU01. The sequence goes on from JAGRNR010000036.1 coordinate 3,690, forward strand.
GTGGGTGGAGGGATGATGTCACCCTGTCACACGTATCAGAGGAACTGGCTGCGCCGTTCCTCCGGCCAGTTGCGGCTGAAGCGCTTACGGGCATGCCGGTTGCGGGCCGCAATGATGTCACGGTTGTCGGGCAGGTTGCGCTGCGGGAGCTCGGAGACGGCAATCCGGTTGCCGACCGGGCCCAGCACGGCCAGGCCGCCGATCACGACTATGATTGCCAGAATGGTGCCTTCGATGCCCATCGCGCTGCTCCTTTGCAGGTTGCCAGCACAGGCGCAGGGCCTGTCCTGCAAGGAGAGGCTAACCGCAGGGTTTGGACCCTGTATGCAGAAGCGGTGGTTTCACCTGGATAATGCTTTGGGATTGCTGTCAGAATAGTCAGGCAGGCCGCAGCGGTGGCCGGGAGGTAGCTGATGGACCAGAACATGATGATCCTGATCGGGCTGGCGGTGGCATTCAGCATTGTCACCTTTGTGATCGTGATCATGCGCCTGCCGCGCCGCATCCTGTTGATCTGGAGCGTGATCGAGGGATTGGTCCTGTTTCTGATCGTGCTCTGGCTGTTCGTGCTGCAGCCGGCAGCTTGATGATGTGAACCATGCTTGAGGGACTGGCTCTACTGGCAGCACTGGCTGCGGTGATATTCCTGCGCAGCCGCATAGCGGCGATACTGCAGCGCTGGATCCTCACGCGCGATCTATCAGATGAGTTCCTGCAGCTGCTCTTCTACTCCATCGTAGCGCTGATGCTGCTCCTGATGTCGGTAGCATGGTGGCTGGGTCGGGTCTGAGATTAATCCTGAGCTGAGTCAATTCCGGGAATCCACATCATTTTCCTATCCTGCTGTTACAATTACCCAAGGGTAATTACCCCGAGGTAATTCATTATGGACAGTATCAACGAACAGCCGGAGCTCAGTGCCGCGCAACAGGACTACCTGGAGGCGGTCTATGCTCTGGCCCTTGCGGATGAAGCAGGTGAAGGGGTACGCGTGACGGACATCGCAGCAAAGCTCGCCACTAAGCTTCCGACCGTCAGCCGCACACTGACCCGCCTGCGCAGCATGGGTCTCGTGATCCAGGAGGACCGCGGACCGGTATTCCTCAGTGAGCTTGGGCAGCGCTTCGCGCAGCAGCTGGCGCACCGCCATGACGATGTGGTGTTCCTGCTGGTGGAAGTGCTGGGCGTGCCGCGGGAGAAGGCCGAGTCAGAGGCCTGCGTGATGGAGCATGGGCTGAGTGGTGAAACCAGCGAGCGCCTGCATCACTGGCTGGAAGCCTGGCAGAAGATTGACGACACGACACGCAAGCGCCTGCGCGAAGCCGCGGAGCTTGACGGCAGCGGTGCATTCACGCTGCTGGGGGATGCCAGCGGATCGGGAGACCGGGCATGAGCGGGCTGCGGACATGCATCACGCTCCTGGCAATCCTGCTGCTGGCCCTGTCCTGCAATCAGGGCCGCAGTGAGGCGAAGACTGAAAGCACACAGGCCGCTGCCGTTGACATCGAACCGGCAGCAGGCGGGGGAAGCCCGATGAATGTCGTCTGTACCACTGCGCTGATCGCTGAGATCGCCCGCGCGATCGGTGATGAACACGCCAACGTGACACTGATCATCCCTGCCGGCACTGACCCGCATTCATATGTGGCCAGTGATGCTGACAGGCAGGCAATTGCCTCAGCGCAGCTTGTGCTGTCCAACGGGCTTGGGCTGGAGGCCGGGCTGGCTCCCGAGCTGGAACTGGCGCGGCAGGCCGGCACGCTGGTGGAAGTGACGAACGAGATTGACAACGACCGGCTGATGGCGACCAATGCCTACGGCGGCCAGTACGACCCGCATGTCTGGCTCGATGTGGAGCTCTGGCGCAAGGTGTCGGACACCGTGCGCAATGCGCTGCTGGCACTCGACCCGGCGCAGGATGGCTACTTCGCCTCACGCTATGCCGATTACTACATGGACCTGATGAAGCTGGACACCCGCATGCTGGACCTCGGCAGCAGCCTGACGGACAGCCAGCGCGTGCTGGTGACGAACATCCACGGCAGCAGCTACCTGGCGCGCACGAACCGCTTCGAGCTGATGGCGATGACGAAGGATGACATTGCCGAACTGGCACAGCAGCAGAAGATCGATGGACTGGCGGATTATCTCGTGGAACGCAATGTCCCGGCGGTGTTCCTCGATGGGAACGTGCCGGCCGACCGCATCGAAGCTCTGCAGACGGCATGCAGGGAGCGCGGGCTGGAGCTTGCCAACGTAAGCGGCCTGCAGATGGATGGGCTGCCGGATGAGGCAGCCGGATTCCATGCCACGCTGCTGGGCGAGATGCGCCGCATCGTGATCGCGCTGGGTGCTGACCTCACCCTGCTGGACAAGGTCTGGCAGGAGGAGGATGCATCATGAACAACAGGCAAGTAATACATGCCCTGCTGGCAATCCTGCTGGGAGCGTTCCTGCTGCTGGCCGGATCCTGCCGCGATGACTCGCCCGAGTCCGGCTCGGATGGGATGGCCGGCAAGACTGTTGACAACGCTGGCCCGATCAAGGTGGTCTGCACCACAGGCATGATCGCCGATATCGTGGAACGGATCGGTGGCAGCCAGCTCGATGTCTACTGCATGATGGGCCCCGGTGTGGATCCGCACCTCTACCAGGCCACCACCGGGGACGTACAGGCGCTGGCCGATGCGGACATCGTGTTCTACAACGGCCTGCACCTGGAGGCCAAGCTCGGCGAGCTACTGGAGAGGCTCGGGCAGCAGCGGCCGGTGGTCGCCGTGACTGACGGCATAGATCGTGAAAAGCTTGACAAACCGGCGCAGTTCGAAGGCCTGTATGACCCGCATGTCTGGATGGATGTGGAGTTGTGGACCAGCGCTGCGGAAACGGTCAGGAACAGGCTCCAGGAACTCAGGCCCGACCTGCATGACGAATTTGAGGGAAACTGGATGGACCTGTGGACAGACCTGGATGTGCTGCAGCTGGCTGTGACTGAAGCGCTTGGCACCGTACCGGAGGAATCGCGTGTGCTGATCACGGCGCATGACGCATTCAACTACTTTGGCAAGGCCTACGGCTTTGAAGTCCGTGGCCTGCAGGGCATCAGCACCCAGGCCGAAGCCGGCACTGCTGATGTGCGTGAGCTGGCGGAGTTCATCGTCGAACGGCGCATCCCGGCGATCTTCGTGGAAAGCAGTGTGCCGCAGCGCAACATCGAGGCCGTGCAGGCCGCCTGCAGCAGCCGCGGCTTCGAGGTGCAGATCGGCGGGGAACTTTACAGTGATGCAATGGGCACAGCAGGCACGCCGGACGGGACCTATGACGGCATGATCCGGCACAACGTGATGACAATTGTCCAGGCGCTTGGAGGAACCATTCCGTATTCGATCAGCGATGAAAATGGCAACCCGCTCTGGGAGAGGCCGGCATGGACGGAGTGACACCGGCGATCCGGGTGGAGGACATCACCGTGGCCTACCGGGAGAACCCGGTGCTTTGGGATGTCGACCTCGAGGTACCGCCTGGTGTGCTGATGGCAATCGTCGGTCCGAATGGAGCCGGCAAGACCACCCTGCTGAAGTCCATCCTCGGCCTCGTCCGGCCGGCCGCAGGGCGCGTGTTCATCAAGGGTGAGCCGCTATCACGGCAGCGCCGGCTGATCGGCTACGTACCGCAGCGCTCCAGCGTGGACTGGGACTTCCCGACCACCGCGCTCGACGTTGTCATGATGGGCCGGTACAGCGAACTGGGCTGGTTCCGCCGTCCCGGCAAACGGGAACGTGAACTGGCAATGCAGGCCCTGGAGCGCGTCGGGATGACTGACTTCGCCAACCGCCAGATCAGCCAGCTGTCCGGCGGGCAGCAGCAGCGCGTGTTCCTCGCCAGAGCGCTGGTGCAGGACAGTGAGATCTACTTCCTCGACGAACCCTTCGCCGGGGTCGACGTGACAACGGAGAAGGCGATCGTCGGCATCCTGAAGGAGCTGCGCGAGCGCGGCCGGACACTGCTTGTGGTGCACCACGACCTGTCAACGCTGGCCGAGTACTTCGACTGGGTACTGCTGCTGAACGTGCGCGCGATCGCCGCCGGACCCGTAGCCACGACCGCCACACTGGAGATGCTGGCAATGACCTACGGCGGCCGCTCGGCCTACCTGATGAAGCAGGAAGGCGGGGACGGCTGATGGATGGCCTGGGCGCGCTCCTGTCCGACTACACCGTGCGCACGGTGATGCTGGGCTGCGCCCTGCTGGGCTTCACAGCCGGATCGCTTGGCGTGTTCGCCCTGCTCAGGCGCCAGAGCCTGCTCGGAGATGCGATCAGCCATGCAGCACTGCCCGGCGTTGCCATTGCATTCCTGCTCAGCGGTTCACGCGACCCGCTGGTGCTGGTGCTCGGTGCCCTGGCCAGCGGCTGGCTCGGCACCCTGCTCGTCAGCGCCATCACCCGCAGCACCCGCCTGCGGGAGGACAGTGCGCTCGGCATCGTGCTCTCCGTGTTCTTTGGCATCGGGCTCGTGGTGCTGGTGATCGTCAACCGCCTGCCAAGCGCAGGCAAGGCCGGGCTGTCAACATTCCTGTTCGGCAACGCCTCCACCATGCTGACGCGCGATGTCTGGACAATCTGCCTGCTCGGGCTGGCCTGCCTCTGCTGCCTCGCCCTGTTCTGGAAGGAATTCAAGCTGATAAGCTTCGACCCGCAGTTCGCCGCTAGCACCGGCCTGCCGGAGCGCATGCTGGACACCACACTGACAACGCTGATCGTGCTCGCGATCGTGATCGGCCTGCAGGCCGTCGGCGTGGTGCTGATGAGCGCGCTCGTGGTCGCCCCGGCGGCAGCGGCCCGGCAGTTCTCCGACAAGCTGCTGAACGTCGTGCTGCTCGGTGGGCTGTTCGGGGCCATCAGCGGCATCGGCGGCGCGATGCTCAGCGCCAGCATGGAGAAGCTGCCGACCGGGCCGGTGATCGTGGTGATCGCCAGCGTGCTGACCCTGCTCGCGATCATGCTGGCCCCGCACCGCGGCCTGCTGCCGGACTGGTTCAGGCATGTTGCCAGCCGCCGCCGGATTGAGACCCAGCGCATCCTGCAGGCGCTCTACCGTCTGGTGGAATCCGACCCGGACCCCTTCCGTCCGCATGACCCCAACGCCCTGCAGGCCGTCGGCCTGAAGGCCGCCCGTTCCACGCTCTCCGTGATGGTCGACCTCGGCTGGGTGGAATACTCCGGCGAGCGCGGCTGGATCCGGCTGACGGAGGCCGGCTGGCAGGAGGCACGGCGCAGCATGGGCGGGGAGGTGGCATCGTGAACGTTGAACTGTCCATCCTGCTGACCGCTGCCAGTGTCGCCATCGGCTGCAGCCTTGTCGGCACGCTGCTGGTGCTCAGGCGCATGAGCCTGATCAGCGATGCGATCTCACATTCCGTGTTGCTGGGCATCGTGCTGGCCTTCCTGGCAACGCGCGACCTGAACTCCCCCTGGCTGCTGGTCGGCGCAGCCGCCGTCGGGGTGCTGACCGTGGTGCTGATCCAGCTTCTCCTGGGCACGCGGCGCCTGCGTGAGGACAGCGCCATCGGCCTGGTGTTCCCGCTCCTGTTCTCGATCGGCGTGATCCTGATCACGCGCATGGCCGGCGATGTGCACCTCGACACCGACGCCGTGCTGCTCGGGGAGCTGGGCTTCGCCTGGATGGACACCGCAAGCTTGCTCGGCATGGAACTGCCGCGCAGCTTCATCGTCAGCTTCATCGTGCTGCTGGCCAACCTGCTGTTCGTCACGCTCTGCTACAAGGAGCTGAAGCTCTCGATCTTCGACGCCGGGCTGGCCGCCTCGCTCGGCTTCTCGCCGCTCCTGCTGCACTACCTGCTGGTCAGCCTGGTCAGCGTGACCGCTGTTGCCAGCTTTGATGCCGTCGGCAGCATCCTGATGGTGGCGCTGATGATCGCCCCGCCCTCCGCAGCCTGGCTGCTGTCACGCTCGCTGGCCCAGATGCTGGGCTGGAGCGCCTTGCTGGCAACTGTCAGTGCAGTCGGCGGTTACTACCTCGCGGTGAAAATCGACTCCAACATCGCCGGCTGCATCGCCGCCGCCTGCGGGATCTGCTTCCTCGTTTGCTGGCTGCTGGCCCCGGAGCGCGGGCTGGTCAGCCGCTGGCTGCAGCAGGCCCAGCAGCGCCTGCTGTTCCCGGCGCAGATGCTGGCGGTACACATTGCCAACCACGAGGGCCGTCCGGAGGAACCGGTGGAGTGCAACACGGAGAACATCGCGGAGCACATGCACTGGCAGGAGCAGTTCGCCCGCGAGGTGATCGGCTACGCCCAGCGCCACCGCATGCTGCGAGAGCAGGACAGCATCCTGCGCCTGACCGAGGAAGGGCGCGGCATCGCCGAGAAGCTGATGCTGCACGGTTAGGTGGTCGGAGCTGGGTTGTCGGGGGTAGCGGAATAAACAGGTTGGAGTTTGGTGTGGGGAGTTTGGAGGGTCGGTCGCCAAACCGACCGATTGAATCCGTTATCAGTGGGCAGTGGGCAAAATGCAAAAGGCGGTAGGCAGGATTCGGATGTGCGGCACTTGCTGCCGCGCTAAGTAATGGTTGCTACCAGCCGCCTGTCACCACGGCAGGATCGGCTTGCCATCAATCCCGATCACCCGCACGGAGAAGTGGCCATCCGTGCTTGATTCCGTCACGTTTCCCTGCATGTCGTGGTTCCTGAAGACCGGGTAATCCATGCTGATCGGATGGAACTCGATGCTGAATGGCGAACCGTCAGAGACAAACGGCCTGCCGGTCACCGGGTTGAGCATATCCGCTGTCAGCGGGCTGTAGCCGGAATCCTGGAACTCCTGCCATGTGCGCGGGATCCGCCCGGTTGCCTTCTGGAACTCAATTGCGCCGAGATAGCTCATCGAGGCGATTGCCAGCAGTTTGTAGACATCGGTGTTGCGGTAGTGTTCCCGGCACCAGGCCATCCACTCCTCATCGGGATCCTCATACATACGATGCTCCCCCTGGTAGGAATAAACCTCATACTGGCTCACGCCGACAGGCATGCCAACGCCACTGTAATAGGCCTGCAGGTTGTTGTTCTCACGTGCCGCGTCTGACAGTTTCAGCTGCTCCGCATAGCGCACTATCAGGGGTGCTTCATCCTCACCGCGGTAAACGTACTGGAAATCACCGTACTCTTCCGGCGGGCCATCATCCGGCGTGGCGATGATCCCATCCCGGAAGGACAACTCGGCACGGAACAGCCCCGCTGCCTGGATGTCGGCATACTGCTGCGGCCACTTGCCGAACACCTTGTAGTAGGCCTTGACCGCTTCATCGATATACAGCCACTGCATCATCTCCGGAGGCATCACCTGGTAGCCATGCTCCATCCATTCCGGTTTGCGTTCGTAGTGGTCCACCGGGGCTACTTCCGCCAAAGCCGATGTTGTTGCCAGCAACAGGATTGCCAGTGTGACTGTGATTGCTCGCATGCTTCCCTCCCAAGGCCCGGCTCGCAAACGGGCGCTATGTGTTTCATTATAGGGGAGGAGGGTAACTGATTGGTGAATACAACAGCAGCAGTAAAAACTGCTTACAAACTCTGCAACCAATGAAACTTATCCCTTATTGAGCGAATCGTATAGTTCAAGCATATCTCTAACAGCATTCTTTTCTTCAGTGGAAATAGTACGATCTTTTTGGTATTGTTTACCATTATACCTAATTAATACCTTTTTGGATGAAGCAATATCTTCCAACATATTCCTGAGTTCAGAATCCACCGGATCATCATACCATTCCCATATATCACCATAGCCGTTGTCGCGTTCGACTCCAAAGTGACCCTTGTAAATGGAATACTGATTATTATCAGTTTTATATTCATATGACTCAATAAACAACCAATCGTCTGCTGTATATACATTCTTAAAACGTAGATTACGAGCTTTTGAATTGCTTACCTGAAAGTATACACTAAGATAACTCCTTGTATTGTCATACTTCGGAACACTGCTATGGGTATACCAAGTAATCTCATCAAATTCGTCATACTGCTTTCGTACACTCTTTTCCAGTTTTGCTAGCTTTTTCTCTTGCTCCTTCTTTGCCTTTTCCTTAATGATTTTCTCTTCTTCAAGTTCTTTGGCCCTGATTTTTTCAAGCTCAGACAGAGCGCTTGAAATGAGAATTGACTTTTCCGTCAGGCCATCCAAATCAAGTTTAGATACTTCTGATTCATATTTGATTGCATTGTCTGTAATGTAGTTAAGCTTATTCAACAGTGCATTTAGTTCTGCAATATCACCACTGGCTTGCAAGCTCTCCACGTCTGCATTGAGAATTTCTCTTGCGTTTGATGATATCAGTTTTTCCTCATCGTAATACTTAATTCTGTCCACAACATCTTTATATTTGTCTTGATATATATACTTTGAGCCAGCCCGTCGCTGATATTCGATGTGTTTATCCCGGAATTCTCTTAATTCTGATTCCTTGGATGTGGCAACTACGAAATTAGTGAAATACTCCTCGTCACTTCTATTTTGTGATTTTATTGATACTGAAGAAAGAATTCCAACAACAATAATAATAAAAGCTAGATTTGCCCAAATTGCTGAGAGTATCAGGCTTGTCCAAGACTGCCCTTTCCCAACAGATGTAACTCGGGAAAATGCAATACCTCTGATCCCAAAGAAAATTCCACCTGTTGCTAGCAATAAACTAAACCACGGAACTCCGAGAAAAACTAGAGATAAAATCATTAACCACATTGCGCCATTGGCATTCCTGTTCTTTACTGTGCCTTCACCGCTAGTCATGCATGTATTCCTTACATAGTGGTGTTTTCAGACTAGCACTTGTAAAAAGATATGACAATGCCCAGTCCAATCCCATAACCCTATTCCATGAAAGATGCCGTCGGCTCAATGCCGCCATGCCTGCGCGCTCATTGTTCGCGCTCCCCTCCAAACTCTCCATTCCAAACGCCAACCTCTTCTTCGCATCCCTCATCCCGCATTCCCCATCCCTCAGCTGCCCGTGCTCTCGTAGACCCGCAGGCCGCGGTAGAACATGAAGCTGCCAAACGCGAAGCTGGCCGCCGCCACCAGCGGCCCGGCCAGCAGCCAGGCCTGCCAGCGCTGCGGCTCGATGAAGTACACCGCCGGGTAGAAGGCGCAGAAGCCGAACGGGATCACGAGCGAGAAGAAGTACTGCACCCAGGGGGCGTAGATCGTCAGCGGGTAGCGGCTGGCCTCGGAGATCGAGAACAACGGGGAACTGAAGCCGACGCGGTCCTTGATCCAGAATGAGATCGAGGCCGTTGTCAGGAATACCCCGGCGAACACCACCGCACCGAGCAGCCCGAAGGCCTGCAGCATCAGTATGTTGCCGAGTGTGAACGGTATCTTCGGCTCGACATTGGCAAAGGCCCACAGCGCAATCGCCGTGCCGGTCAGCACCTGCTGGAAGTCGCGGAAGTTGAGGTTCTCCAGCACCACCTGGAACAACGGAGAGAGCGGACGCAGCAGCGGCCGGTCCAGGTTGCCCTCGATGATGTAGAAGTCGGAGAAGCCGACGCACATGTGGAAGAAGCTGACGGAGAACCAGCCGTAGCAGACCCGCGCCACGCCGTACATCAGCACCAGCTCCGGCAGCTCCCAGCCCTGCAGGTCCTTCACCTGGAAGAACAGCGCAGTGAGGAAGAACAGCTGCACGGCAATGTGCACGAAGGACAGCGCCAGCTGCACGAGGAAGTCCGCGCGGTAGGACATCTCGACCTTCTGCTTCTGCAGGCCGTAGTGCCAGCACATCGAGATCGCATTGCCGATTGAAGCGAGGACCGTGCTCATCGCAGGGAGACCTCCGGGAGGGGGGAGAGCGCAGGAAGCCTAACCACAGAGGGCACAGAGTTTTGCATTGGATTATTCATTGCCGATTGTGGACACTGCCATGCTGCTTTACTACCCCCGGAATGCTCTGTGCTCTCTGTGTCCTCTGTGGTGAATATCTTCGTGTGCTCCCACTTCGTTGTCAGCTTCACAGCTGACCTCCCTGGCCAGAAAAAAGAAAACCCGCCGGTGATAATCGCCGGCGGGCCTCCAGTTTCCCATTTCGAAGTTACCCCCCTATAGGTAGAACTCCGAATATTCCCTGTAAAGACGTGGTTGGTTACTTGCCGCAGGTGCAGCCCTTGCCGCCCTTGCATTCCTTGCGGGTGCACTCCTTGCCCTGGACCTTGATGTCCTGGCACTTGGCGCAGCCGTTGCAGTCGAAGCAGGCCGCCGTCACGGTGAACTCGTTCTGGCAGCAGTCGCCGGCGCAGAGGTTGCCACTGTAAAGCGCGGTCCAGTTCTCGTAGTCGAGGTCCTTCACGAGGCAGACGAGGTCGTTGCCGATCATCCACAGCTTCTCGCCGTAGGTGGCTAGGTCGGCGTAGTTGCGCTCCTCACCGCGGCCCAGCTCATCCTCGATGTCGCCGAGCACGCTGGTGCCCTCGCTGGCCTTGCGGCCGATCTTGTCAACGATCTTGTCCTGGTTGGGCCAGAAGTTGTAGGTGCCCAGCTCGTCGGTGATCGTGTTGATCTGCTCAATCGTCGCACCCAGCATGTCCACGTGCAGCTGCCAGGCGAGCGGGTCGATGATGTGCTCGCGGGAGCGGCCGAGGATCACAAGCTCCGCCTCAATGTTCTGGCGGATGCAGCTGTCGGAGAAGATCAGCCACTCGTAGTTGTAGCCGTCAAGCTGCAGGCTGAGGCCGTGGTCACGGTACTGGCAGGAGAGATCGCTCAGGTTGCGGATGTACTTCACCGCAGAGAACTGGTCAACCGCCGAAGCGTTGGCCAGGGCCGGGGTGGCCATGCAGGCCACCAGCAGCACTCCAATCAATCCCGTCCAAATGTTGCGAATACTCACTGTATCGCCTCCTATCCTAAGCGCGGGTGCAAAACAAGATTCTAGCACTGACCGGCCGGGGTTTAACAATCCGCAGCCCCGTTCCGATTACCGCCCACTGATTTTATACGGTTCGGGCTGTTTTGACCAGATATATAGGCATACATCGGTGAAAAAGCCGTGGATTTTGGTCTCATTTCGATTGACGAATGAGAGTCTGGTTTCAGTCGATCACCAGCCCGAATTCCAGCCCGGCACTTTCCCGCACGAAGTCCCAGTACATGCCGATCTCATAGCTGTGCTGGCGCCTGAGCGCGCCGACCTCGAACTTGTCGAACTCCTCGCGGTCGATGTCGTATGTGCCATGGAACACGTGGCGCCAGCGGCGGTGCAGGTGGAACTGCGTGGCGAAGTCCAGTTCCTGGCGGCGCACCGCATCGAAGCCCATCAGCGGACGGCCCTTGCTGTCGCGGTCGCCGTTGATCGCATTCAGGCGGTACTGCAAGTAATGGTTGAAGTCGCCCTCGGGGTAGATGATGGCCACTTCACCACCGACAGCGGTGTAGTACTGGTCGGCGTCGTTGTAGTTCACGTAGCGGCTCTGGATCCCGCTTGCAAGGTACACGTCATCACTGAGCTGCACCAGGCGGAAGTCCCATTCACCTTCTGCGAACAGGCGGCGGTCCTCCACGCCGAAGTTGTCATCCTGTTGCGGGGGCTCAAGCTCCTGGCTGGTGCTGCGGTCGAATTCCGGGTCATTGAAGTCGGCCCGCGCATTCACGTTGCCATATTCAATGTCAACCCGCGAGAACTCCAGCAGGTCATTCGGGCGGTCCGCCTCATGCGAAAGGAACAGCGTGAAGTCATCACGCCGTTCGTAGGACTTCTGCAGGTAGTCCTTCACGCGCTCCTGACCGTAGAGCGCGCCAAGCTTCATGCCGTTGAGCGGCTCGATGTAGCTCTCGCCGCGCATCAGGATGCCGCGGTCCTCCTGGAAGTCCACCACCAGGTCGTTCTCCAGCTCGCCGAGGCGCAGGGTCAGCGGCTGCTTCCAGGAGAAGCCGACATCCTTGTGGATGCGCACCTCGGGGAAGCCGAATCCGTAGATATGCTCCTTGCCCTGCAGGTTGCGGCGCAGCCGGCCGAGCGAGAAGATGCGGTGCCCGCTGGCGATCAGCGAGATGTTGATGAACTGGATGCCCTGGCCCGGGTCGACATTCACCTCATCGGCGGTGAAATACAGGTCCGGATCCGGATGCGGGCTGTGGGTGAACTGTACGTTGCGCAGCTCGAAGCGCCGGCGGCGCGGGCTGAAGTCCAGCTGCACATCCTCGCTGTAGAGGATCAGCAGCTCGGGCAGGGTCTCGTACAGGTGGCCGCTGAAGCGGGCACGGATGCGGTGCTCCGGCAGGCCGTCTGACAAAAGCAGGTTGAGCGGCAGGTTGAGGTGCAGCTCGCTGACCTCCATCTGCTCCATCAGCGGGTCCCAGCTGAACTGCTCGCACTGCAGCAGGCTGCCCTCGCCATCGAGGCCGATGCTGACATTGCCGTACAGCTCGACCTCACCGGTCACACGGTGGAATTCCACCCGGTCGGCATTGACGATGATGGTGTCCTGTGAGGACAGAGAGGTGATGCGCAGGGTGGCGAAGTCGGCAGTGAGGATCTCGAAGTTGCCGTATTGGTCAGCCACAAGCGAGACTTCGCCCGTGGCAGTCAGGTAGTCCGGGAAGTCCGACAGCTCGGCGCACGCAGCGGCATGGGGCCGGCACAGCAGCAGTCCAGTGATGACCGCCAGCAAGCAGCGCAGAACATGACCCCAGGCAGTTGTACGGAATTCGCCTTCCTTCCTCAAGGAAAGCTGATTCTAGCAGAATGGCGCCCTGCCGCTAAGCGGAGGGAGGGGGAAGCGGCGGAGTCCTAGACTTCCGGCGGGGTCAGCACGTGGCTCAGGCTCAGGCTGCCCTTGTCCAGCGCCTGGTCCTTCTCACCCTTGCCGGCCTTGCCCTGCACGCGTACATGCAGGCTGGTGTCCTCACTGGCCATGATGCACATGCTCTCATCCACGGTGCAGATGAAGGCGTCCAGCTTGGCGGGAATGCTCAGCTCACCATCATTCAGGGAGCCCTTGAGCTTGATCGGCACCTTCACTTCGGCGCTGGTCGGGTGGCCCTCGAACTTCACCTCGAAGCTGTTCTGGGCCACGGTGAAGGGGGCGGTCTTGAGGTACTCCGGGTCGAAGCTGAGCTTGAGCGGCATCATCGGGTTGTGCGCCCAGCCCTTCGGGGCATTCACCTTCACCACGAGCTCAACAGAGGCCCCGGGCTTGAAGCTGGCGGGCTTCGGCTGCTCCTTGGCATGCGCAAGAGCGCTCAGGGCGAGCAGTGACAGGCAGGCGGCGATGATCATCTTCTTCATTGGATAGCAACCTCAGGCTTGCATGATAGCAGCGTCCACTCTGGACATCCGTTATCCTGCATATGTTCGGTGTGAATTTATCGGGAGCGCGACTCCCCACACAAAACCATGACGTCCAATCGAAGGGGGATTTGATTTGGACAAGCGAAACAAGGACAGCAGGCAAGAGGCAGCGCCACGGGACCGCAGCGGGTATGGCGAAGGCAGCAACGCCCCCGGGGCCAGCGTCCATCTTGGTGATGTCAGCGAAATGGACTACCAGGAGCATCTCAATCGGGCATGGAAAGGCTTCGGTACATCGCGTGGCGACCTGGTGGACAAGCCTGACGGGACTGTGTTGCACATCAAGCCGATGAAGTACACGCTCGGCTTAGGCATCCCCGGATTCCTGCTGCTGCTGGGAGCCTGCCTGATGCACCTGATCATTGAGCGCTATGGAAATCCCTTCGTGACGGTCGGCGGGCAGAACTACAGTGGACTGGTCAGGTTGATTGCGATGCTGTCCGGCGGGATGATGCTGATCATCGCCTGGCCGATTCGCAAGCCTGTGGGCTGGAGCATTGAGGAGCAGGAACAGTACGAGGACAGCAAGCAGTGGGCGGCAAATCGTAGAATGAAGGATGACAGGGAGTGATGGACGGGAAACAAAATTGGAAAATCGGAGAGGATGCGGAGCTGGAGCCCCACAGCATCGACCTCAATGAGCTGAGTGCCAGAGCATTCAGGCGGGACATCCTGAAGGATGCGAGCCGGATCAGTCCCAGCGAGGACAATCGATTTGGCAAGCCTGAAGCACACCGCTGGCACTGGCGATCACCGCTGGTGATGGTGCTTGCCGGACTGCCTGGCCTGGCAATCTTCATCGCCAGCTTCTGGACAAGGGACCTGCTGGCCTACCAGGGCTGGTCGCTGGCTGATGCAGCGGGCAATGACTGGAGCGGCCTGCTGCGCCTGGTTTTGATCCTCATCGGTCTGGGGCTGCTGGGAGTTGCCTTCCCGGTATACCGGGTGGCCGATTGGACACAGGAAGGGGAGGACCAGCTGGAACGCGACCACAATTACTTTGCCAGGAAGCAGTTCCAGCGTAAGGATTAGTTCGATCGGAAAACGGATAGTGAAACATGCTGCAATATTGGTGAGAGGGACAGATGCGAAGACCGGATTCTGACAACATGAAAATCAGGGGCAGGGCAGCTGTACCGGATCCTGACGAGATCAAGGAGCAATTCTGGCAGGAGCTGGAGTCAGCAGAGGCTCGAGAGAAGCCAATGCATGACATAAACGCGATCTTCGAGCGATCCAAGGCGATGAACTACAAGGAAGTTGCCAGGAATGTGACGCGAAGACATGAAGTGCGGCATGAGCAGCCGGAGGGCTTTCGCTTCTTCTGGAAACCGCTGGGCCTGACGCTCGGTGCCGGGATGCCCGGCCTGCTGCTTGTGGTGCTGGCGATTTCGCTGCCAACGATGCTGGATGCCGCAGGAATGGAACTGAGTCGCGCCGGCGGCGGAATGGGGCTGGCCAGGCTGGGGATTGCCTTCCTCGGCTTCATCCTGCTGATGCTGGCGCTGCCTGTCTACAAGCCAACGGACTGGACCCCGGAAAAGCAGCGCGAACTGGAGCGTGAACGCCAGCGCTACCACGAGAAGAAGTTCGGGCCGAAGGGCTGAGTCCTACACCACGTCCTGGCTGCGGCCGCTTTCCACGCTCTGCAGCGCCGCCTTGCAGACGCTGAGCGCGTAGATGCTGTCCTCGGCGGTGCACAGCGGCTCGGTGTCCTCCATCACGTTGGCAATCACGCTCGTCAGCTCATTCTTGAGCGGCTCGCCCTCAGGCACCGGACGCAGTCCGGCGAGCAGGTTGTTGCCCTCCGGGTTGTCATCGTAGACGAGGATCAGCTGGTTCATCAGGTCGCACAGCGCGAAGTGCTCAGTGCCGACCACGAACACGTTGCGTGCGCGGTAAGGTGCCAGCCAGCTGGTCTGGATGATGCCGGTATGCCCCTGCCCGAAACCGAGTTGCAGCACGGCGTGGTCCTCATGGTTGTGCTTGCGCTTCGTCGCCGTGGCGAACACGGAATGGCAACGCTCGTTGAACAGGTAGCTGATCAGGTCGACGTCGTGTGTGCCGAGGTCGAGGATGATGCCGGTGTCGAGGATGCGGCCGTGGTAGGGGCCGACGCGCAGGTTGTTGATGCTCAGCACCTCACCCAGCTCACCGCTTTCGATGATGCGCTTGAGTTCCATCACCGCCGGGTTGAAACGCTCGATGTGGCCGACGGCCAGCTTCAGCTTCTTCTCGCTTGCCTTGGCCATCAGCGCACGCGCCTTCTCCAGGTCGTCACTGACGGGCTTCTCGATCAGCAGGTGGCAACCGGCGTCGAGTGCATCATTGGCAATCTGGTAGTGCAGCGTGGTCGGGGCCGCGATCGTGATCAGGTCCGGCTTCTGGTCCAAGAGCGCTCGGTAGTCCGTGAAGAAACCGCAGCCGTGCTTCTCGGCCAGTTCACTGCGCGCCTCATCCGGGTCGGCCAGTCCGATGAGCTGGCTGGTGGGGATTTCGGCATAGTTGCGGACGTGGTGGCGGCCCATGCTGCCGGCACCGATCACTGCGGTCTTAAGCATGCGGTGATTATACGGGAAGAAGGGATCAGGGGAGCCGCGAAGCACAGCTTCGCAGGCTTTGCCAATTGAGCCTGCGCAGCTACGGCTATGCCTCCGCAACGCGGCTCCACATCCCAAGACCGCCGAGCGCTTGCGTGAGACGTCAATTTGGATTCGACATTGCACAATGTCTGCGCTGAGTCCGGGAACTTGCTTTCCGGCTCAGCGCGCAACCAAAGACCGCTGAACCTTCAGGTGAAGCGGCAAGAAAAAAAGAAAGACCCCGTGATTCATCGGGGTCTTTCTTTTACCCTCCCTCGCAGGGAGGAAAAGCTCGTGTGATGGTCGCTCCATCACATTAGGATGATAACTCGTTTTGCGTTTCGTCGCAACAGTTTCACGAAATGAGACGAATGTTTTACCGCCGCTTGCGGAGCCAGTGATGATCAGGGCGCAGCGCTTGCCCTGCGTTCTCAGGTGCGATTGAGACCAGGCTCATTTGCGTTTCACTATCAGGCTGTCCAGGCTCCAGCGCCCGCCACCGAAAAACAGGTAGATCACGAAGGCAGCCAGATACAGCAGCGCCTTTTCCTTGGTGGCGAAGTCATCCGGTGCATGGCGCACGAAGGCCGCGACTGACATCGTGGCAATCAACATCAGGGCCGCCGGTCGGGTGGCAAGGCCCAGCGCCAGCAGGATGGCGCCGATGAATTCCGAGATCGCCGCCGCCCAGCCGAAGAATTCCGGCATCGGGAAGCCCATCTTGGCAGCTCCGCCGATCACACCTGAAGGGTCCTGGATCTTGCCCAGGCCATGTGCGAATGCCATCGAGAGTCCGATGAACAGCCGCGCCAGGAACAGGCCGAACTCGCCACCGAAGGGGACCGCCACTGATCCGCCGAATATGAACTGCTTAAGCGCCTTCATGCTGCCGCCTTATTGATAACCAGGATTCATATTGATATTCGCAGCAGGCTCGAATTGTCTTAAACCGCGCGCACAATGGATCTGCATCGCAGCTTTGTTGTCAACTGAGAACCGGTGTAGACCTAGAAGTTGATCTTGTACTCGCCGCGCACCAGGCTGATCGGGTCCTCGAGGCCGTTGCGTTCGCCCGCCGTGATGATGTCCAGCCCCATCGTGGAGTTGTTGCTGAACGGGTAGCGGAAGCGCAGGGCCAGCATGCCCGGGCGGTCAGAGTTGCCGGCGTCAACACGGCTGCCACTGTAGTAGAACAGGCCGGTGTGCAGGCTGTTGCCGAAGGTGTGCTCGGCATGGATGCCGAGGCCCTTGAAGTCGCTGGGCAGGTAGTTCTTGCCCTCGCGGCTCAGGTTGAAGGCGTCCGCCGCACCGTTGACGGTGAAGTCCCATTCGCTGAACGGGTCGTTGTCAACATTGGCCAGCACCGGCAGGGCCTCGATCTGGGCGATCTGCGCGCCGGCGATGGCAACCTTGGTCTGGCCGTCGTTGAAGGCGTCAACCTCGACTATGAAACTGTTGTTCGTCAGGCCGAGGTCGGACGAGGGATTGAAGTCCGAAACATTGTTGGGAACATACAGCCATTCACCACGGATGCCGTTGAGCCAGGTGTCACCGAAGAAGGGGATCTCGGCATTACCACTGACGCTGATGTAGTTCTCATTGCCATAGCCGTTGACAGCGCCATCGAGGCGCAGCACCAGCTGGTAGTCGTGGCCGGGGATCTTGGCCTCGCCGCCGTGGTACTCAAGGCCCAGCAGCAGCATGTCGTCACCCTCATAGGTCAGCGCACTGCTCTGGAAGCTGAGGCTGTCCTGGTTGTCCCAGGGAGCGATGTCGTTGATTGCCTCCATCCGGTACAGGCCGGCGTAGGCATCCCAGTTCTCACCCCAGGTGGAGTCGAAGCGCAGGCCCATGTTGCTGCGGTAGCCGTTGTCACCGGCCAGGCCGAATTCACCCTGGCTGAAGTACTGGCGGCCCAGTGTGATGCTCGGGCACCAGCCGATCGCACCGCCGCTGCCGGTGAAGCAGTAGCGGATGTAGGCCTCATCCAGCACGAAGCTGGAAGCCTCGCTGGAATTACCATGCGGCGGGTTGCCGGCATAGGTGAAGGGTGTCTCATTGTTCTGGCCGGGGATGAAACCGGTGCCGACTGCACCATCCACCTCAGCGCTGGTCAGGGTCAGCTTGAAGTCGATGTTCGGCTCAGGCTGGAACAGGTAGTTGATCTTGATCAGGCTTTCCCAGCCGAGTTCGTTCGTCAGGTCCTGGCTGCCGGTGTTGAGGTAAGCGCCGGTACGCACGCGGGCCTCTCCGGACAGGCCGCTGTCCTTGATCAGGGCGGACAGGTCGTCAATGTCGCCGCGCATGCGGGCCTGCTCATCCTCGACCGCATCCATGCGCGCGCCGAGGTCTGACAGCTCATCACGGAATTCATCGGCCAACTTGTCCAGCCGCGCATAGACCTCGCTCATGTCGATGTCATTGCCGACCTGCTGCTGCATGGAGCCGCCGTTGGCCTCGATCATCGCCTGGAAGTCCTGCATCTTGGTGAACACGCGGGCGATCACCATTGCCATCTCGTAACGGGTGAACTGCCTGTCACCGCCAAAGGTGCCGTCGGGGAAGCCCTCCACCAGGCCGGCCTGCTGCAGGTAGTCGATGGCCGCGTATGCCCAGTGGTCCGTGGGTACGTCCGTGAATGTGGAAGCCTGCGCAGGCAGTGCCATGACCAGGATGGCCAGCACTCCCAAAACTCCCGACAGCAATCGGTTCATTACAAATATCTCCCTATTCCGTTGCTCCTCATTGAGCGGGACAGACCGGGATGGATGCGGAGTGCGCGGCTGCTGCCGTGTCTGGGAACCTAAGCCCCTGCCTTCTCCGTATTCCGCCTTCCGATCACGCAGTGCATCTGCATGCCCTGCGCAGCCCCATCGCCCCGAAAGCCCCTACTGCCGCCTGTCTTCTATTCGGCCGGCGTTCCTCTTTTTCAAAAAACGCTCTGCCAGAATCCGGGCGGCATAGTCATCTACCGGGACAGGCGAGAACATCTGGCCCAGCATGAAAGTGAACTGGCGGAACGGGTTTCCGCCGGCTTCCTCATGCCGTTTCAGCTGCCACGCCTCAACGGTGCTTTCCTTTTCGTCGACCACCGCAAGTGTCGTCTCAGGTAGTAGACGGGAAAGCTCCTCCTCCATGTTCGATCGGTTCGTGCCGTTCCCGATGACCACCACCGATATCTCGCGGCCGGCCAGGGTACGCCCCAGTTCCCCGGTCCATCCGTCCATCCGGATGATCCCCTGGGCATGCGCTTTCCCCAAACTGTCCACAAGAGCCCAGCCCATCTTGGACGTTCCGGGGTCTACCGCAAGCACGAATCCGGGAACCATTAAGCTATCACCTGCATAGTCCAAAGTCAATGTAAATATACTGTGTCCAACCCGGAATTAATCGATCTCCAGGCTGTCCAGGCTGATCGGCGCATCCGACTCCAGATCGGTGTGCAGCGCATAGATCAGGCGCTCGTCGTGCACCACCCCGGAGGTCAGCCCACGGGCATTGCCTGAGAACACCGTATCCGGGTCAAGCACGTCCTTGCGCTCGAAGTCCAGCACCACAACATCACCAGTACGGAACTCATCCGAATGGAAGCTGATCGGGGTGGTGGTTTCATCACTGCGGATCATGTGCGGCTGGTAGCCGTTGATGTAGCGAGAGGGATCCAGCAGCAGGGTACGGCCGCCTTCGGCCCGTCCGATACGCACCTGCAGCAGGTAGCTGGGGGTTTCCGGGATGTAGTGGAAATCCCCGCCCTGCATTGCCTGGTCCATGCTGGCCATGCTGAAGGCGAAGTTGGTCAGGTCCTGGCGCTTGTAGTAGACCGGCCCGATGGTGCGCGGCTCGGTGAAGATCACAAGCTGCGTGCCGCTGTGCAGCACGTAGTTGTCCACCTGCATTTCATCCTGCATCATTACAACGCCCAGCCTGTCGGCGAATTCGACATCGCCATGCGCCTGTTCACCGAGCACGTCCAGCTCAAGGCGGTAGGGCCCGTTGTCACTGAGGAAATCCTTCGGCACGTTGCAGGAGCTCGGCGAGGAGGTGTCCTGCACCGCGATGAAGCTGAGCGTGGCATGCGCCACCTTGAAGCGCTTGGGGGTGAACTTCCAGTCCTCCGGCTCAATCTCCACCCGCCGGCCATCGGGGGCGGTGACGTACATCCGGCTGTCCTTCACGCCAAGCAGTTCACGTTCGTTCTCGCGGGCCACCAGCACGTTGACACGGATCTGGCGGCGGGTGGCGTAGTCATTGACCTTGAGGTTCAGCAGGCGTACGTTGATCTCCAGCTGGGCAGCATTCGGCACCGCCTGCGCCGGACCGGCCAGCAACAGGCCGGCGGAAGCGAACAGCAGCAGGAATGCAATGCGGATCAAGTGTTCCTCCGTGGCGGGTGCGGCGTGATTGCCGCGATACGGAAGGACATTCTAGCGCCGGAATTGTTCACTTGCCTGCTCCGGCCTTTGCCGATGCGGGCCGCGTGTACTGCAGGTGGTAGAGCTGGCCGCCGGGATAGTCGGCGCTGCCGTTGCGGATGTAGAACACCAGCGGGGCACCTGTGCTCCAGTGCGTGCTCATCGTTACGCCATCCACGGGGTAGAGCGCTCCCTCGTTGCCATAGTCATCCGTCACGCGTTCGCCCTGCATCAGTGCGAAGCTGCGGTAGCCCACCTCGTCGCCCTCCTCGCCGCGCCGGGTGGCGTTGTAGCCGAACAGCAGGTCCCTGCCGTCACTGAACAGCACGTAGGGGAAGCGGTTGGCGGCGGTGCGCCGGAAGCACCAGTTGCGGGTCGTGGTGTAGTAGCTGAGCAGGTTGGCAATCCCCTTGTCGGTGATCACCTGCCTCGTATTGCCCATTCGCATGTGCAGGCGGTCGATGTAGCTCAGCGTCTGGTAGTTGTCAGAGGAGTCCCAGGCCATCAGCGCCAGCGCACCGCCGGCGGTGTTGTCAAGGTAGATGCTGGAATTGTTGCGGCCGGTCGGGCGCACAGCCTGGGTGTACCACTGCTGGCCGGGCACGAACCAGGCCGTGCCGACGGCGGAGCGCAGCACATCGCCGGCGCGTGGCTCGCCGTATTCAACGCTCATCAGCATCCAGGCCATATCCACGCCGGCCACCGGTTCACGGGTGTACTCCAGCTGCCTGACGACGCCGTCCGTCTCGAGGCCGGGCAGCTCATACAGCAGCCGGCCGTTGCCATCCATCACGTCGGTGGCGATGTTGTTGCCGGCCACATTCGTCTGGTAGCTGGCGAGGATGGTCCATTCAGCCAGGTTGGCGGAGACCGGCTCGGGAGGGTCGACCACGACGTCAAAGCCGCTGCCCGGCAGGTAGCTGCGTGCCAGCTCAAGCCGGATCGGGAACTGGCCCGGCACGGTCAGCCAGCACAGCAGGCGGCCGTTCGGCAGCCCGGCGGTGACGTGGTAGCGCCCGCTGCGCAGCTCGGCCGTGGCGTTCATCGGCCCCTCGGAGTCGTAGATGTCCAGCCGGCCGTCACTGAAGCCGGCGATGGCTACGTAGTAGTTGCGGGTGTTGTACTCGCGCACGTTCACGCCGAGCAGCGGTGTGCCATAGGCCCAGTTGTAGTCTGCGGTGATCGGGGACACGAACTCCGTGTCCACAGGCAGGCCGAGGCTGACACGCCAGTCCACCCGGTCCCCGAACCAGTTGCCAAGCGACTCCAGGTCGCGGTCCGCTGCGCGGGCCATGGGGCAGAGCATGGCTGACAGCAGCATCGTTGCCAGGATCAGGATTAGTGAGCGCTTCATGGCAGGTCCTCGATGAAGGCACGGATCGCGGTGCCTAGTGCCGGCGAGACCTGGCTGCCGATGTCAACCACCTCGCCATGCGTCACCGGCGCATCCTTGAAGCATTCGTTGGTGATCACGCTCACGCCCAGCGCCGGCAGTCCGAAGGCATGGCAGACCGTCAGCTCCGGGATCGTGCTCATGCCGATTGCATCAGCGCCCCAGGAGCGCATCATCGCCAGTTCGGCACGGGTCTCGTAGATCGGGCCCCGCACGCCGATGTATGTGCCCTGGTTTACCTTCAGTCCGGCCTTCTGCAGCTGGCGGGCCAGCAGCTGGCCCTGGCGCAGGTCCGTGGCCGGCTTGGGGTCGACGAAGCGCTGGGCAGCCTCGTCAGTCAGCATGTGGGCCAGCGCATTGTCACCCTGGAAGTTGATGAAGTCGGTGATCATCATCACGCTACCCTGCACGAAGTGCTGGTTCAGGCCGCCGGCGGCATTGGTCAGGAGGAAGCGCCGGGCCCCGCTGGCATGTGCCAGGGCGGCGGGGAAGCCTGCGGTGAGCGGATCATGTCCTTCATACAGGTGGATCCGGCCGGCCAGCACCATCACATTGCGGCCATTGACCTGGCCGTGGATCACCTCGCGTCCGTGGCCCTTCACCCGTGATGCGGGGAAGTGCGGGATGTCCTCCATCGGGATCCGGCCGCCATCCGGCAGCACCGCATCAATCAGGCCGTTGAGGCCGCTGCCGCATTGCACAACCGTGTCAAAGCCCTCACAGCCTGCGCTGCGGGCTATGTAAGCGGCCGCTTCAGCGGCTTTGGCCAGGTATTCATTTCGATGCTGCACCATCCAATTATAGGAAACAGAGTAATTTCCGGCGATTTCTGACCGATAGTAGGTTTCGGGGTAAGATGCAATGCAAGTAATTCTGGATTCCCGGGGAAGGCGCAATTGAGCAGCGTGAGTGAGGCACAGGTAAACGAGGAAGGCATCATCAGCCAGATCAGGCGCCGCTTTAGCTGCACGAACAACAGGCTGCTGGTCGGCCTTGGCGATGACGCCGCAGTGATCGGGCCGCCCGAGGGCCAGAGCGGGGGGCGCAGGCTGAATGTCTGCAGCCAGGTGCTGGCCACCGACATCCTCGTGGAAGGCGTGCACTTCTCCCGCCGTTATATGGACCTCGCAGAGATCGGCTACAAGGCCGTCTCCGTCAACGTCAGCGACATGGCCGCGATGGGTGCCGAATGCGTCTATGCGCTGGGCAACCTCGGGGTGCCGCGGGATGCGGAAAACACGGAAGTCAGCCAGCTGCTGGACGGCGTCGGCGAGGCGCTGGCGGAGTTCGGCGCTGACCTGATCGGTGGTGACACCGTACGCGCCCCGCAGTGGCTGCTCAGCTTCAGCATGATCGGCAGTATCGCCAGCCAGCCGCTCACCCGCGGCGGAGCAAAACCCGGTGACGCAATCTGGCACAGTGGCGAGCTTGGCCTCAGCCAGCTCGGTTTCCACCAGCTGCAGGCCGGCGTCGAAGATCTGAGTGCTGCCGGCCGTGAGGCGCATGTCAGGCCCAAGCCCCAGCTCGCACTAGGGCAATGGCTGTCCCGTGAGGAACAGGCCAGTGCCTGCATGGACCTTTCCGACAGCCTGTCACAGTGCCTGCTGCAGCTCGCCGATGCATCCGGCGTCGGCATGCAGCTGGACCTTCAGAGCTATGAGTTCAGCAGCGAGCTGCAGCAGTTCGCCAGCCAGCGCCGCAGCATGGCTAAGCACGGCAGCAACGGCAATGGCTCCGGCTCATTCGGGATTCCCGGGCGCATGAGCCCGGACCGCAAGGCCCGCGAGTACTCAAGCCTCAGCGAATTCCTGCTGGGCAGTGCGGAGGACTACCAGCTGCTGTTCACGGCACCGGCATCCTCGACAGCCCGTCTGCTGCGTGAATCACCCGTCCCGCTTACGAGGATCGGCACTGTGCTGCCCGCTGATGAGGGCCTGATGTACACCGATGAAATGGGTCGCAACCGCGTGCTGCAGGCCAGTGGATTCGAGCACTGAACATCGATTTCCCAAGCGGTTTTCACGCTGTAAACATAAAAACATAACAGCGTTATAAATTTTTGGAGCGACTTGCTCCAGCTTCCCACTGATCCCAAGCGCAATGCTGCAAGCATGCCAGCCTGCGGGCAGGCCGCTTCCAGACTGGATGCAGCTTCACAGGCTGTCCCGCAGAGTACGCAATGCTTTACACCCATACCTGTACTACCATACAGCCAAGCCCGATTTCACAGGCCTGCCATATACCTTGAATGGTATAAATAGCGAGCCGGAATCCGAGGGGTCTGGGGAACAGCGGAGTCCGGCGGGGTTGATCGTACGAAATTCTACGGAACCAGTAATGTGCCGGCACCGACCGGCGGGGCATGGTGAACAGAAATGGCTATGGATCATGACCAGGGCGTGAACCCGATCCAGGATCACGACCCCCAGGAGACCCAGGAATGGCTGGACTCCCTGCAGTGGACCCTCAGCACCTACGGTCCTGAGCGTGTCGATTACCTGATCAGCCGGCTCGAGGAGCAGGCGGCGCTGAAGGGAGTGGGACGCACCAACGCCCTGCATACGCCCTACATCAACTCGATCCCCAAGGAGCAGGAAGCTGCCTATCCGGGTGACCGGGAGATGGAGCGCCGCATCAAGAGCATCATCCGCTGGAACGCCCTGGCGATGGTGCTGAAGGCCAACCGTGAAAGCGACGGCATCGGCGGCCACCTGGCCACCTACCAGAGCAGCGCGACCATCTTCGAGGTGGGCTTCAACCACTTCTTCCGCGCCCCCAACGACAAGCAGACCGGCGACCTCGTGTACATGCAGGGCCATGCCAGTCCTGGCATCTACGCCCGCGCCTTCCTGGAGGGTCGCCTCTCGGCGGACCAGCTCGGCAATTTCCGCCGTGAGCTGGCGGCCGGTGGTGGACTGTCCTCCTACCCGCATCCCTGGCTGATGCCGGACTTCTGGCAGTTCCCGACCGTGTCGATGGGCCTGTCCCCGATCATGTCCATCTACCAGGCCCGCTTCAACCGCTACATCCAGCACCGTGGCCTGCGCAACACCGAGGACTGCCGCGTGTGGGCCACGGTCGGCGACGGCGAGACGGATGAGCCCGAGACCCTCGGCGCGATCACGCTGGCCGGCCGCGAGAAGCTGGACAACCTGACCTGGGTCGTCAACTGCAACCTGCAGCGACTCGACGGTCCGGTGCGTGGCAACGGCAAGATCATCCAGGAGCTGGAGGGCCTGTTCCACGGAGCGGGCTGGAACGTGATCAAGGTGATCTGGGGCGACGAGTGGGACGACCTCGTGCGCCGTGACAAGACCGGCCTGCTCGTGCGCCGCATGGGCGAGGTCGTGGACGGCCAGTACCAGAAGTACGCCGCCGAGACCGGCGAGTACATCCGCAAGGACTTCTTTGGCAAGTACCCAGAGCTGCTTGAGCTCGTGAAGGACATCTCGGACGAGAAGCTGGTGCGCATGCGCCGCGGTGGCCATGACCCGGAGAAGGTCCATGCCGCCTTCCATGCCGCCACCCACCACAAGGGCCAGCCCACCGTGATCCTCGCCAAGACGATCAAGGGTTACGGCCTCGGCCCGGCCGGCCAGGCCAAGAACGTGGCCCATAACCTGAAGAAGATGAAGAACGAGGAGGTTGAGAGCTTCCAGAAGTTCTTCAACATCCCGCTCGAGAAGGAACAGATCGTCAACCTCGAGTTCTACCGTCCCGCCGAGGACAGCCCGGAGATCAAGTACCTCAAGGCGCGCCGCGAGGAGCTGGGCGGCTACCTGCCCCAGCGCCATGACCGCTGCGAGCCGGTGCAGGCCCCGGGCCTCGACGTGTTTGACGAGTTCCTCAAGGGCACCGGCGACAAGGAAGCATCCACCACGATGGCCTGGGTGCGCATGCTCGCCGTGCTGTTGCGCAACAAGGAGATCGGCAAGCTGATCGTGCCGATCGTGCCCGACGAGGCACGCACCTTCGGCATGGAGGGCCTGTTCCGCCAGGCCGGCATCTACGCCTCGACGGGCCAGCTGTACACCCCGGTGGACAGCGACACCCTGCTCTACTACAAGGAAGCCAAGAACGGCCAGATCCTTGAAGAGGGCATCAACGAGGCGGGCGCGATGTCGAGCTTCATCGCCGCGGGCACGGCCTATACGAGCCTCGGCGTGAACACGATCCCGATGTACATCTACTACTCGATGTTCGGCTTCCAGCGCATCGGCGACCTGATCTGGGCCGCGGCGGACATGCGCTGCAAGGGCTTCCTGTTCGGCGGTACCAGCGGACGCACGACGCTGAACGGTGAGGGCCTGCAGCATGAGGATGGCCACAGCCACCTCGTTGCCAGCACCGTGCCCAGCTGCGTGTCCTACGATCCGGCCTTCGCCTTCGAGCTGGCAGTGATCATGCAGGACGGCATCAGGCGCATGTACCAGGACCGCGAGGACGTGTTCTACTACGTCACCGTGATGAACGAGAACTACCAGCAGCCTGAGATGCCGAAGGGCGTCGAGGATGGCATCCGCCGCGGCATGTACAAGTACAGCCCGATGAAGCCCAAGAAGGGCCGCCCGCACCTGACCCTGTTCGGCAGCGGCACCATCCTGCGTGAGGTGCTGAAGGCCCAGGAGATGCTGGCTGCGGAGTTCGACATCACGAGCGATGTCTGGAGCATCACGAGCTACAACGAGCTCAGGCGCGACGGCATGGAGACCGAGCGCTGGAACAGGCTGCACCCGGACAAGGCGCCGAAGGTGCCCTACATCACTAAGCAGCTGGAGAAGTACACGGGCCCGGTGGTCGCCGCCAGTGACTACATGCGCGCCCTGCCGGACCTCGTTGATCGCTGGATCCCCGGCCGCCTGCACTCGCTCGGCACCGACGGTTTCGGCCGCAGTGAATCCCGCGAGGCCCTGCGCGGCTTCTTCGAGGTGGACGCTGCCAGCGTTGTCGTCACGGCGCTCAATGCCCTGCGCGAAGAGGGCGAGCTGGACGTGAAGGCCGTAAGGGATGCGCTGAAGAAGTACGGGATCGACGTCGAGCGTGACCCGGCCTGGAAGCTCTAGGCCGAGGGGAGAAGAAAGGAAATGTCCGTAGAGATCAAACTGCCCGAGATGGGAGATGGCATCGCCGCCGGTGATGTGCTGAAGATCCTCGTCGCCGTCGGTGACACGATCGAGGAGAACCAGATCCTCGTCGAGCTGGAAACTGACAAGGCCGTGGTCGAGGTGCCGAGCACCGAAAGCGGCACGGTCGAGAAGGTGCACATCTCCGAGGGTGAGAACGTGCCGGTCGGTGCCGTGCTGTTCACTGTGGCCGGCGGTGCTGCATCCGCAGCTGACAACAGCAAGGCGGATACCGCCGAGTTGCAGGAAGACCCGGTCCCGCAGGAGACAGTGGCGGCCCCGGCAGCCAGTGGCAATGGCAGTGCGGCAGCGGCTCCGGCCCCTGCTGCGGCTGCACCTGTCCAGGCAGCTTCCAGTGCTGACAACTCCCTGCTGCCAGCCGGCCCGGCTGCACGCCGCACTGCCCGCGAGCTGGGCGTGGCGCTGGGCAATGTGCCCGGCAGCGGCAAGCATGGCCGCATCACGGTTGAGGATGTGCAGCAGTTTGCTGCTGGCGGTGGTGCTGCGGCTGCTGCAGTGGCAACAGGCGGCGTGGCAAGCAGTGTTGCCGTCCCCGCACTGCCAGACTTCGGCAAGTGGGGCCCGGTGCGCCGCGAGAAGATGAGCAAGGTGCGCCGCCTGACGGCGGATGCGATGGCCGTCTCCTGGTCGCAGGTGCCGCGCATCACGCAGTTCGAGCGGATTGACATAACCGAGATGGAGGAGTTCCGGGGCCGCCACAAGGAAAAGGCCAAGGAAATGGGCAGCGCGCTGACCATGACCGTGTTCGTGATCAAGGCCGTGCTGACCGCGCTCAAGCGCTATCCGCAGTTCAATGCCTCGATCGACGTCGCCAACGAGGAGATCGTCTGGAAGGACTACTACCACATCGGCATGGCCGTCGACACTGAGCGCGGACTGCTGGTGCCCTCCCTGCGTGATGCGGACCGGATGGACATCTTTGAGCTGGGCCGGCACCTGAAGGAGACCGCTGACGATGCCCGCTCCGGCAAGATCGATCCCGACCTGCTGAGCGGCTCAACCTTCACGATCTCCAACCAGGGCGGCATCGGTGGCCTCGAGTTTACCCCGATCATCAACTGGCCGCAGGTCAGCATCCTCGGCATCGGCCAGAGCCGCCTCGAACCGGCTGTTGTCAACGGCCAGATCGTTCCGCGCCTGCTGATGCCGATCGGCCTGAGCTATGACCACCGCGTGATTGACGGCGCCAGCGCCGCACGCTTCGTGGACAGCCTGAAGAAATCACTGGAAGACCCGGAAGCGCTGCTTCTGGGTGGCTGACGGTAGCGGCGGCTTCCAGCCGCTGACTGAAGCAATGAGTTGTGAGCAATGAGCAATGAGACTATCGAAGCATAAGTCTGACTAATTGCTTCTACTTCATTGCTCATCACCAACCGGCGGCAGGATGCCGCCGCTATGGAAACAGACATGGCAACAAAGACCTGTGAACTACTGGTGATCGGCGCCGGGCCCGGCGGCTATACCGCTGCCTTCCGCGCCGCCGACCTCGGTGTGAAGACCATCCTGGTGGATGAGAACGAGGTCCCCGGCGGCGTCTGCCTGCGAGTGGGCTGCATCCCGAGCAAGGCCTACCTGCACATCGCGGCGCACATCACTGAAGCCGCCGAGCTGGAAAAGCATGGTGTGAGCTACGGCGCGCCGCAGATTGACAAGCTCAAGCTGCGCCAGTTCAAGGACAGCGTGGTGCAGCGCCTGACCGGCGGCCTGAAGGGCATGGCGAAGCAGCGCGGCTGCGAGTTCATCTCCGACTACGCCGAGTTCGCATCACCCAGTTCCGTCACGCTGAAGAAAAGTGGCGACACGATTGAGTTCAGGCACTGCATCATCGCCGCCGGCAGCCGCATCCTGCGCCTGCCCTTCCTCGAAATCGGCAGCGACAAGGTGCTGGACAGCAGCACCGCTCTCGAGATTGAGGAGATCCCGGACAGCCTGCTGGTGATCGGCGGCGGCTACATCGGCCTGGAGCTCGGCAGCGTGTATGCCGCGCTGGGCAGCAAGGTTGACGTGGTGGAGCTGCAGGACCATATCCTCAGCGGAGCCGACCGCGACGCGGTGCGTCCGCTGGAGAAGCGCCTGAAGGGCCAGTTCGGCAGGATCATGCTGTCAACGAAGGTCACCGGCATCAAGGACACCGGCAAGTCCGTCAAGGTGGACTTCGAGGGCAGCGAGGGTGCGTTCAGCGGTGAGTATGGCCGGGTGCTCGTAAGCATCGGCCGCCGCAGCAACAGTGACATGCTCGCCATCGAGAAGTCCGGCGTGGAAGTCGGCGAGGGCGGTTTCATCAGAATTGACAATCAGATGCGCACCAACGTGCCGCATATCTTCGCCATCGGCGACATCGCCGGCCAGCCGATGCTGGCGCACAAGGCCAGTCACGAGGGCCGCGTCGCCGCCGAGGTGATCGCCGGGCACCACTCCGTCTGGGACAAGCGCTGCATCCCGGCCGTGGTGTTCACCGATCCTGAGCTGGCCTGGGCCGGCCTGACGGAGGAGGAGGCGAAGGAGCAGGGCCTCGACTACGGCGTGGGCAAGTTCCCCTGGGCCGCCAGCGGCAAGGCCATCGCGCTGGACCGCATGGAGGGGCTGACGAAGATGATCTTTGACAACGCCACCGGGCGCATCCTCGGCTGCAGCATCGTCGGTGTCGGCGCGGGCGACCTGATCGCGGAGGCCGCGCTGGCCATCGAGATGGGGGCGCATGCGGAGGACATCGCGGAGACGATCCACGCGCACCCGACGCTCGCCGAATCCGTCGGCTTCGCCGCAGAGGTCTTCCTCGGCACGGTGACGGATATGTATGTTCCGAAGCGATCTGCCGCCTCGTCCAAGGACTCGGCGGTCTGACGCGCGAGGAGCTCGGATCTGGGTTGTAGGGGGTAGCGGTCCCGCCCTGCGGGACCAGCACGCGTGATGCTGGTTCGTGCGCACTGCATGACGCGAGGCAGGGCATGTTGCCAGACCCGACTGTATTGGATGGATTGCGGCAGTCCTACCATGGCGTCGCGAGGCGACGCCGCTACGGTTCACGGATAGCGGGGATTGTGCGACTTGCGCCGCAGCTCCATCTGCATTCCACTCAACTTGCCAAAATCAATTGGTAGCCAAAAGCGGTACTACTCTCCATAGCCCAACTCAGGCTTCTGGAAGGAATCCATGGCAAAGGCAAGGATTCAGCAACAGGGAGGCAAACCGCGGTCCCCGGAAGAGTGGCTCGGCAGCCATACCTACCGGGACCTTCCACCCCAGATTCCTGCGGAACTGCGAGGCAGGTGCATTCCGGCGGATGACTTCAACGTCCAGTTCCAGGGCGCTAACATGTGGCTCTGGAAGCGGGAGGACATGCTTGAATTGCTGCAATTCATCAATCAATTTAATTCCAGGCGGAGCCGGGACCTGATTCTCGTATGGGAGCTTCACAAACTCGAAGTGCATGACGGATTTGCACGGC
The DNA here is from genome assembly GCA_020440645.1 of bacterium. Lineage (GTDB taxonomy): Bacteria > 4484-113 > 4484-113 > 4484-113 > JAFGCY01 > JAHEFU01. Next base: position 34,031 of record JAGRNR010000036.1, read on the forward strand.
ATGCAAATGAATTCGAAATTGACAGTTTCCTGAGCGACTACGTGATGCCGGACCAGGCGATAGCGTATCTGCAGTCTCCGGAACTGGCAGCGGCAGACAACAATCTCTACTTTGCCTGGATCAATCCTGGGACAAAGGCAGCTCCGGTTGACAACAGGTTCTGTGTGCTCAGGTTCATCATCGGAGCCTTGATTGTGATACCGGCAATCTGCTGGCTGTTCTACGGGCTGTACATCGTCCTGAGGGAACTCGTGCTGCTGATCTGGTCCTGGTTCGCCTGATGAACTCAGAGCTGGCTTTCAAAGTACGAGTTATGGCATTCACTCCATGGCGTCGCGAGGCGACGCCGCTACTAAGAACGAACAACTAAGAACTTCTTCAACTTCTTCCGGCGGCTGGATGCGCTATAGTCAGCAGGAAATGAAACACGGCGAAAAGCCAATTGAAAAGCGCAGGCCTTCACCCGAGGAAGTGCTCGGCAGTACGAGACATGACGACCTGCCGGACATCATCCCGCAGGAACTGCGTGATCGCAGCGTTCCAGCGGACGGGTTCAACGTCCACTTCGAAGGTGCCAACATGCACCTGTGGCGGCATGATGATTACCTTGAGTTGTTCCGTTTCATTGAGAAAATCAACTCCGGGGAGCATGGTCGGGACAGTATCTGGTTCGCAGATATGTGTGAGATGGAAGTGGTTGCCAATTCCGCGAGAGTGGTTTCGGAATTCGAAGCGTTTGCGGATGAGCCGGTTCACTTCGACTTCCGTGACTTGTATGCCTACATGTCAGGTTCAGTTGACGAGCCAGGAAATCAGAAGCTCTACTTCGTTTCTCTCAGTGCGAATGTTTTGGATTCCAGACATGGACCGCCGCCCGAAGCCGTAGTAGGGATCGTTTTGTTTGCTGCGATTGCGGGATGGCTGCTGTATGGAATCTTTCTCATTTTTAAGTGGATGTGGTTGCTGATAGCATCATGGTTTGACTGAGCATCGAAAAAATTATCATTTGATAGAGTCACTCCCAGTCGCGGCGGGGCCGCGCCGCTACCCTATCTCCTTCTGCTATACCCTACACCCCAGCTCCCATATCCTCATCAGCCGCCGGACATCCCGGGTGGGGTGAACACACCGCAGGTGTGGTCGCCCGGGCGGGGATGTCAAGCCGGCCGGCGGCTGAGGAACTCTGGATACTGCACCGGCTTCGTGCCATTCAGTTACAATCAGATCATGGGCTGGTTCTTCCATGGTTTCAAGTGGCGCCATCTGTTGCTGATGCTGCTGATTGTGACAATCGCACTGCCATTCGTGCGCAGCGAGTATTCGATTGCCCAGCGGAAGCGTGGCCAGCAGGAAGGCAGTGTCTATGAATTGCAGTCCTTCGAGAAGCGAACGGACAATCTCCCCGCAGAGGAAATCCAAACCATTCTGATGGCTGCATTGACGGAGGTTGTCAGTGATGACAAGAACTACCCGACCTTCATCTCCTATACCACCAGGGTCGGAATGTACAAGGCGGACGCAGAGCATCCCGTGGAGGATCCTGATGACACGCTGATTGCAGCACTCAGGCAAGGGCATCTGGATGTTCGACCCGTGAGCCAGCTGGAGGAATACCGCAGGACAAGGGATATTTCACAGGACCAATCCAAGGGCAAGCTGCCCGACCTGATCTGTGTCCGAGAAGTGCGGAAGTTTGCAGACGGCTCGTATTACCTGTACTTCACCAGAGATGGGGGTTGTCTGATGGAAGTTGCTTATCGGGCAATACTCTGGCCCTCAGGAAAGGATCAGCTACAGGTTAACTGGGATGAGGAAACAGCTGAAATGCTGGCACACTGGAACGAACTGGCAACGGCACAATAAGTCGAGAGAAATTCCGGATGAGAATTGAAGCGCTGACCATATCTCCATTCGGCAACCACGCCCAAGCGTCGCCAGGCGCCGCCGTTACCATGATCCCTCTGCTACACCCGACAACCCAGATCCTAATTACTAAAAAGGGACGGTGTTGCCACCGTCCCTTGTGATTCAATGTTGTTGTCAGCTTTACAGCTGACCTCCGTAATCCGGCGACATGAGTGTCGCCGCTACGGTTGTGCGACTTGCGCCGCACCGCCAACCTCCACATTCCAACCGCCAAACTTCGGTTCGCGAACCCGACCCGGATGCGCGAATGCGCAGCCGCAGGGTCAGACCAGCGAGCCCTCGGGCGAGCTGGCAACAGAATCAGCTATGCTTCGCCTTGACCCAGTTGATCAGGCCGCCCTTCAGCAGCACTTCCATCTGGCGCTGCGAGAGCGTGTGGTGCGCGGGGATCTCCGTGCCCTTCGTGACGTTCCTGACCGACACCGCCGGGCCGTCGGTCACCTGCTGGTGCAGGTTCTCGATGCGCAGCACGTCGCCGTTGTCCAGTGCATCGTAATCCGCCTCGTTGTCAAACTGCAGCGGCAGGATGCCGAAGTTGATCAGGTTCTGCCAGTGGATGCGGGCGAAGTCCTTCACCAGCACCAGGCGCAGGCCGAGGTAGCGCGGGGCCAGTGCGGCATGCTCGCGCGATGAACCCTGGCCGTAGTTGAAGCCGCCTACAATCGCATGCCCGCCCTGCTCCTTGATTGCCAGTGCGTTCTTCGGGTAGTCCGGGTCGATCAGCTCATAGCTGAACTCGGCGATCGCCGGGATATTCGAGCGGAAGGGCAGCACGCGGCTGCCGGCCGGTGAGATGTGGTCAGTGGTGATGTTGTCACCAACCTTCAGCAGCACCTTGACCTCAATGGTGTCAGGCACCTCATCAAACAGCGGCAGGCTCTTGACGTTCGGGCCCTTGCGCAGCTCGACCTTCAGCGCTTCCTCCAGCGGCAGCGGCGCCAGCAGCTGCTCGGTGTTCAGGCGCGGATTCTCGGGGTCCTTGATCTTCGGGTAGGGCATGCCGAGCGTGCGCGGATCGGTGATCACACCGGTCACGGCGCTGGCAACGGCGGTCTCCGGGCTGACGAGACAGACCTTGTCCTCCTTCGTGCCACTGCGGCCCGGGAAGTTGCGCGGCACGGTGCGCACGCTGATTTCATGCGTGGCCGGAGCCTGGCCCATGCCGATGCAGCCGTTGCAGCCGGCCTGGTGGATGCGCGCGCCGCTGTGGATCAGCGCCGTCATGTAGCCGTCGTAGACGATGTTTTCGAGGATCTGGCGGCTGGCCGGGTTGACATCGAAGGAAACGTGGGGAGCCACGCTCCTTTCCTTGACAACCTCGCTGGCCATCGCGAGCGCGCGGTACTCCGGGTTGGCGGAGCTGCCGATGTAGCTCTGGTAGATCTTCTCGCCGGCGACCTCGCTGACCTTCTTCACATTGCCGGGGGAGGTCGGCATCGCGATCAGCGGCTCCAGCTCGGAAAGTTCGATATGCTCCTCGCGGTCGTAGACCGCATCGGCATCAGGCAGCAGCTCCTTCCAGTCAGCCTCACGGCCCATCTGGCGCAGGAACTCCTTCGTCACGCCGTCGCTGGCAAACACGCTGGTGGTGGCACCGAGCTCGGCGCCCATGTTGCAGATCACGTGGCGGTCCATCGCGCTCAAGCTGTCAACGCCGGGGCCGTAGTATTCGATGATGCAGCCCAGCCCGCCCTTCACGTCATGGCGGCGCAGCATCTCGAGGATGATGTCCTTGCTGGAGACCCAGTCAGGCAGCTCGCCGGTCAGCTTCACGCCCCAGATCTTCGGCATCTTGAAGAAGAAGGGCTCGCCCGCGTTGGCCATCGCCACGTCAATGCCGCCGGCACCGATCGCGATCATGCCCATGCCGCCGGCAGCCGGGGTATGGCTGTCCGAGCCGAGCATCGTGGCACCGGGCTTGCCGAAGCGCTCGTAGTGCACCGGGTGGCTGATGCCGTTGCCGGGGCGGCTGTACCAGTGGCCGAAGCGCTGCGCGGCGCTCAGCAGGAACAGGTGGTCGTCGGCGTTCTTGTAGTCGTTCTGCACGAGGTTGTGGTCGACATACTGCACGCTGACGTCGGTCTTCACCTGCGGCAGGCCCATCGCCTCCAGCTCCAGCATCACCATCGTGCCGGTGGCGTCCTGCTGCAGGCACTGGTCAATCCGGATGCCGATTTCCTGGCCGATCACCATCTCGCCCTCGACGAGATGCTCCTTCAGTATCTTCTGGGCAACTGTCAGTCCCATATCACTCTTCTCCCTGGTCGTTGTGAGTGGTCATTATAGAAGCCGTAGCGGCGGCTCCCAGCCGCCGGACAGCAATGAGCAATGAAGAGTGAGCAATGAGTATCGCCAGCAGCGAGGTGACCTCTGCCTGACTTAGGCTCATTGCTCATCACTCATTCTTCATTGCTTGTGGAGGCCAAGCTGAAAGCTTGGCAAATGCCAGGCAATCTGCCTGGCCTCCTAGCTCGCTTCCTTCACGGTGTTGATCAGCCCGCCGGCCAGCAGCACATGCACCTGGCGGCCGCTGAGCGAATGCGTGGCGGTGAAGCTCGTGCCCTTCGTCAGGTTGTCAACCCTGACCTCGCTGCCATTGCGGATCTGGCTGTGCAGGTCGCGGATCGCGAGACGGTCGCCCTGGGCCACGCTGTCGTAGTCCGCCGGATCGGCGAACTGCAGCGGCACGATGCCGAAGTTGATCAGGTTGTTCCAGTGGATGCGGGCGAAGTCCTTGACGATCACGGCCTTCACGCCGAGGTAGCGCGGGGCGATCGCCGCATGCTCGCGCGACGAGCCCTGGCCGTAGTTGCTGCCGCCGATGATGATGCTGCCGCCGTTCTCCTTCATCGCCATCGCGCGGTCGTGGAACTCGCTGTCAACCACGCCGAAGGTGAACTTGCTGATCTCGGGGATGTTCGAGCGGTAGGGCAGCACCTTCGCACCGGCTGGCATGATGTGGTCGGTGGAGATGTTGTCAGCGGTCTTGAGGATCACCTCAGCCTCGATCCCGTCAGGGGTGGCCGTGAAGTCCTCCAGCGGCACGATGTTCGGGCCGCGCTCGACCACGACCGCGCTGGCATCCGCCGGCGGGTCGATGATCATGCGGTCGTCAACGAGATACTTCTTCGGCATCTCGACCGCCGGGTACTCGCCCCAGTCGCGCGGGTCGGTGATCTCGCCGCGCAGCGCGCTGACGGCCGCCACCTCCGGGCTGCAGAGGTAGACGTAGGCGTCCTTGGTGCCGCTGCGGCCGAGGAAGTTGCGGTTGAAGGTGCGCAGGCTGACACCCTGGCTCGGCGGGGCCTGGCCCATGCCGATGCAGGGTCCGCAGGCGCTTTCGAGGATGCGTGCACCGGCCGCGATGATGTCCGCCAGCATGCCGTTGGCAGCGATCTCGTTGAACACGTTGCGGCTGCCGGGGGTGAGCGTCATGCTCACGTTGTCAGCAACGATGTTGTCCTTCAGCACATTGGCGCAGATCGCGAGGTCGTGGTAGCTGGAGTTGGTGCAGCTGCCGACGCAGACCTGGTGCAGCTTGGTGCCGGCCACCTCGCGCACCGGGACCACGAGGTCCGGGTTGCTCGGCTTGGCGATCAGCGGCTCCAGTTCGTCGAGGTTGATCTCGATCAGCTCGTCATACTCGGCGTCGGCGTCCGGCATCAGTTCCTGCCAGACCTCACCGCGGCCCATCGCCTCGAGGTACTTCTTCGTCTGCCAGTCACTCGGGAACAGGCTGGTGGTGGCACCGAGCTCCGCACCCATGTTGCAGACCGTGCTGCGGGCCGGCACGTCCAGGCATTCAATGCCCGGGCCGTGGTATTCGAAGATCTTGCCGAAGCCGCCCTTCACGGTCAGGCGCCTGAGCATCTCGAGGATGATGTCCTTGCTGGCCACCCAGGGCTGCAGCTTGCCCGTCAGCCTGACTCCGATGATCTTCGGGCAGGGCAGGTAGTAGGCCCCGCCGCCGGCCGCCACCGCCACGTCCAGTCCGCCTGCGCCGATCGAGATCATGCCGAGGCCGCCGCCGGTCGGTGTGTGAGAGTCGCTGCCGAGCAGTGTACGGCCCGGAGCGCCGAAGCGCTCGAGGTGCACCTGGTGGCAGATCCCGTTGCCGGGACGGCTGTAGTGGATGCCGAGCTTCTGGGCCACGCTCTGCAGGTAGCGGTGGTCATCCGCATTGCGGAAGTCGCTCTGCAGCATGTTGTGGTCGACGTAGGTGACGGACAGTTCCGTCTTCACGCGATCGAGGCCCATGGCCTCCAGCTCCAGCATCACCATCGTGCCGGTGGCATCCTGGTGCAGGGTCTGGTCGATGCGGATCCCGATCTCATTGCCGGGGGCGATCTCGCCGTCGACGAGATGCTGCTTGAGGATCTTGCTTGCTACTGAATCACCCATTGTTGTCTCCTGGGAACATCAAACGACATGTCACGGACTTGCCGTGCTTGCATGTGGAAACGTGTGCAGATGCGGGCAGGGCCGCGGGGGATTAAGTAGGGGTGGAGGCGAGCAGCTTGTTCTGCAGCACCTTGGCGCTGCAGCAACGGTAGGTGCGGGCGAAACGTGTGATCATGTCACGTCCCACGACTGTCTCCTTGCGCGGATTCATCGATACATATTGTACCTGCGATGTCGCAGGGCTATTGCGCCGCAATGCAAATGAAACCGGGTAAGAAGGCTACTTAAGCGCGACCCGCTTGCATCCCGCCATGGCGGGACAGCGCAGCGCAAGTCTGCTGAAGCTTTAGCTGAAGCAGAAAATTAAAAAGGCCAGCCCGCAGGCTGGCCTTAGTGAATCAGATTCAGTCAGGGCGACTTCTAGAAGTTGGCGCCCCAGACACGGACCTTGTAGTCGGAACCACCGGTGAAGATGGTGTCATCGCTGACGGTGAAGGCGTTCACGCCAAGCACGTGTGCCTGGAGGTCGCCGACCATCTGGCCGTGGTCGTTCCACATGCGGATGTGGCCATCCTCACCGCCGGTGACCACGAGGCCGTTGGCGCTGTAGATGGTGTTCACGTTGCCGGCATGGGCACGCACTTCGCAGATCTGGGTGCCGGTGGCGGCGTCCCAGGCGCGGAACTCACCGTTGGTGGCGCCGGCTGCAAGGCAGGCCTCACCCTTGGCGAAGCTCAGGCAGAGCACCTCGGCATTCTCAAAGGCCTGCACGGTGTTCTCGAGGCGACCGGCCAGGGTGTCGAAGAAGGCGATCTTGCCGTCCGCACCACCGCTGAACATGTACTCCGCCTCGCTGTTGACCAGCAGGTCGTTCACGCCGTTGACGTGGGTGAAGGCCTCCCAGTTGAGCACGAAGATGTCATCCTCGCCCTCGACTTCCCAGCTGCGGACGAAACCGTCGTCGCCGCCACTGTAGAGGAACTCATCGTTCACATCAAAGGCCAGGGTGTTGACCGGGCCGTCGTGGGCCGGGAAGGCCAGCTCAAGCTCAGCAGTCAGGGCATCCCATACCTGGATGAAGCCGTCATTGCCGGCGGTGGCGACAAGCGAACCGTCATTGCTCACGGCGATGTCGTTCACACCGGTCAGGCAGGCCTGCACCTCGAGGATCATCTCGAGGCTGTCGGGGTCCCAGATACGCACGCGGCCATCCTTGCCGGCGCTGTAAAGGATGCCGTCCACCGGGTTCACACCCAGGGCGTTGACGGCGGCGAAGTGGGCATCAATCGTGCCCTCGAGCTCCGCGGGAGCAGCGGCCGCACTGCAGATCAGCACGATCAGGCTTAATGCTGCAAGAAGAATCCGCATCGTATAAACCCTCCAAATGTTGTTACACCGCCACCGACTTTGCAGCCTGGCGGCTCTCAACCACAGTGCGATAACGCTTGAGGTTAACGCCCCGAAACAATATCCGGCCCGAAACGGGCCTAATCGAACACATAATTTAGCATTTTTCAGCGGTTTTGCCTATATGCGGTCCATATTATTCAGAAGCTGGCCTGCCGCAGGACAGCTGCCTCCGACCGGCTCGGTTAAACTTAGCCCGGAGCGATACATATGACCAATGGCACCACAAAGCCTGTTTTGCGACTGCTGCTGCCCCTGTTGCTGCTTTGCCTGCTGCCGCTTAGGGCCTGGGCTGAGACCGAATTCCTCAACGACAAGGCCTTCAGCTACGGCATG
>JAGRNR010000037.1:0-38167 GCA_020440645.1 bacterium
CGCCCGGACCTGCTCCTCCGAAGAGCTGGCCGGGCCGATTGTGCAGACGATCTTGGTTCCCGCCATCAGTCCTCCCGTCCCGCGGGGGCGGGACTGCCATATTCTATACACGGGGCATGCGCGGGGGGTGTGAAACAGGTGAAATCCGCCGCGGCACGCAATTGACAGCGCCCCCCGCCGGGCATAAGGTTATGGCGTGCGCACCTTCACCCGCCCGCTGCTCATGGCCTGCCTCGTGCTGCTGTGCCTGCTGCCGCAGGGTAGCTCGGCCCAGTCCGACCTCTGGGAGCGGATCCTGCTGTATGAGGCCGAGATCCATGTCAATGCCGACAGCAGCGTGGATGTCACCGAGAACATCCGCTTCAACGTGCGCAACCAGTCCATCCGCCACGGCATCCTGAGGGACATCCCGATCCGCCACGGCATGCTGCGCCCGGTGCGCGTGCCGCTCAGGGTGAAGGAGATCCGGCTCGACGGCGTGCCGGAGGAGTTCGAGGTCGAGAACACGAATGGCGTGCCAAGCATCCGCATCGGCAGCGCGGACCGCTACGTCAGCCTCGGCGAGCATGTCTACACCATCCGCTACAGCGCACCGCGCCAGGTGCGCCGCTATGCCGACCACGACGAGCTGTACTGGAACGTGACCGGCAACCGCTGGACATTCTCGATTGACAAGGTGCGCGCCATCGTCACCCTGCCGGGGGACATCGCCCCCTCGCGCATCCAGACGGAGGCCTACACCGGTGTCTACGGCAACAAGGGACAGGACTACACCGTCAGCAACGGCGCACTCGGGCAGGTGATCTACGAAAGCACCCGCCCGCTGTCGATCTACGAGGGGATGACGATCGTCGCCGGCTTCCCGCGTGGCGACGTGGTGCTGGATACACCGCAGAGCCGGCTGCGCTGGTGGATCGCTGACAACGGATTCTGGGCCTGTTCGCTCCTGCTGCTGGGCGCAGCCTTCCTGTTCTACCTGCTGCTCTGGTTCCGTGTCGGCCGGGACCCGCATGTCGGCCTGATCCTGCGCGAGGAGACTCCGCTGATCGGCCTGTCGCCGGCCTCGCTGCGCTACATCTGGAAGATGGGTTCCGACAACCGAATCCTCAGTGTGGTGATGCTGCAGCTGGCGCAGAAGGGCTGGCTCGTGATCGACGAGTACAAGGAAGGCAAGTACCGCATCGAGCGCACGGACGTGACTGAGGGGGAATTGCTGCCCGAGGAGCGGATCTTCATGGACCAGATCTTCAGCGGGCGCAAGCGTGAGTTCGACATTGACCGTGACAACTACACGAAGATCTCCGCCGCATTGTCAGCGATCGCGACCCAGCTGGAACGCGAGCACCACCACGTGTACTACGAGCGGAATACGAGCTACTACGGGCGCGGGGCCTGGTTCTGCATCATCGGCTTCATGGTCTACTGGCTGCTGAGCGCCAGTTACATCATCCTGCCGAACTACCTTGTGGTGGTGCTGACCGCCTTCCTGCTGGTGGGCATCCTGATCCTGTTCGGCTTCCTGATGCCGGCCTACAACGAACTGGGCCGCGCCGTGCTGGACCGCATCGAGGGCTTCAGGCTGGCGATGATCGGCGGCGAGGACACACTGGGCGAATATGTCTATGCCGACGCGGTGCTCAGCGAGCGCTACCTGGCGCATGCCGTGGCGCTCGATGTCAACGAGCAGTGGGGCAACCATTTCAGTGAGGCGCTGAAACAGCGCGGCGAGTCCGTCTCGTCGCCGGGCTGGTACCGCTCCTACGGCGGCAGCCGCTACATGTACAACAACTACTTTGACTACGGCGGCTTCAGCAACAGCATGCCCGACAGCTTCAACAGCCGCGTGAGCCACAGCGCGACCCCGCCCAGCAGCAGCAGTGGCGGCGGAGGCGGCGGCTTCAGCGGCGGTGGCGGCGGCGGCGGCGGAGGCAGCGGCTGGTGATGCGCACCCGTTTCAGCCTGGTGCTGGCAATGCTACTGTTGCTCATGCCTGCGGGCAGCGCACTGGCGCTGCAGGTCCGCAGCATGCAGGGCAGGGCCGCGCAGCGTGTGCTTGAGCAGACGGAGGAGCCTGTCGGGTCCGCACAGGACGCGGGGCTGCCTGCCACCGAAATCGAGGAGGCAGCGGACTGGCAACAGGATGCCCCAGCCGCCATGCAGGACGGCCCGGAGCGCGTGTTGTCGTTTGATTCAACGATCCAGATCCAAAAGGACGGCTCGATAGAAGTCACGGAGGACATCCGCGTACTGGTGAAGGGAATCGACATCCAGCGCGGCATCATCCGCGAGATCCCGACGATCTACCAGACCGGCGGCCGCAAGGTACTGGTGCCGATCGACCGCATCAATGTCGAGCACAACGGCGAGCAGGCCGACTTCATGAAGTACGCGCTTGACAACGGCATCGGCCTGCGGATCGGCAGCCCGTATGTCTACCTCGAGAACGGCGTGCATCAGTACTCGATCAGCTACCGCGTGCTGCGCCAGATCGGCCGCTTTGACAGCTGGGACGAGCTGTACTGGAACGTGAATGGCAACGCCTGGGAGTTCGACTTCGACAGCATCAGCTGCACCATCGTGCTGCCTGCGGATGTGCCGGCCGGAGAGCTGCGCACGGAGGCCTACACCGGTGCATTCGGCAGCCGGGGCCAGGACTACGCAGTGGAGCAGCTGGATGCCCGCAGCGTGCGCTTCAGCACGACCCGCTCACTCGGCAGCTACGAAGGCCTGACAGTGGTCGTCGGATTCCCGAAGGGCATCGTGGCCGATGTGCCGGCCTCGCAGAAGTTCGCCTGGTGGATGGAAAGCAATGGAGGCTGGGCCGTGGCCCTGCTGCTCACACTGGTCGTGTTCCTCTACTTCTGGATCAGCTGGCTGAGGGTCGGGCGTGACCCGAGCGAGGGCCTGGTGATGCGCGAGGAGCGGCCGCTGATCGGGCTGAATGCCGCCAAGCTGCGCTGGATCTGGAAGCTGGACATTGACGACACGCTGATGTCAGCGCTGATCCTCGAGCTGGCGGAGAAGGGCGCACTCGTGATCTCGCGCGGCAAGGGCGGCAGCTGGAAGCTGAAGGACGGCAAGCGGGACCGGCGGATGCTGGAACCGGAGGAGAAGGCCTTCCTTGATACGGTGTTCAAGTACGGCATGGAGAGCTTCAGCCTGGACAGCGACCACAGCTCCACGGTCCGTGCGGCGCGTGATGCCGTCGAGCAGTCGCTGTCGCGGCAGCTGCACCATGTCTACTACGAGATGAACCCGCGCCAGCGTGGCACCGGACTGGTGCTGGCCTGCTCGGCCTTCATCGTCTGGCTGATGTGCCTGTCCACCGGCCTGTTCTTCTTCGACAGCGCGGACTTCTTCCTGTTCCTGCTGGCGCTTGTGGCAATCTCCGGCACCTTCTACATCCTGATGCCGGCCTACAATGCGCTCGGACGAGCCGTGCTGGACCGCATCCACGGCTTCCGGCTGGCTATGCGCGGCGGCGAGGACAGCCTCGGCGAGTACCAGTTTGCCGACGAGGTGCTGCAGGAGAAGTACCTGCCCTATGCGGTGGCGCTCGGTGTCAACCTGGACTGGGTGCTGAAGCTGCGCAAGGTCTCAGCGGCAACCGGCCGCAGCCTGTCACGGCCGGACTGGTATGCCGGCCGCAAGGATGACTACGTCTACCGCAACCAGTTTGACTACACCTCCTTTGGCAACGTGATGCCGCGCTCACTGGCCCGGCGCTACCGCTCGGCCTCGCACCCACCCCCGCCTCCCCCGTCCAGCGGTTCCTCATCCGGCGGTGGCTGGGGTGGTGGCAGCACGTCAAGTGGCAGCTGGGGCAGCAGCTCCGGCAGCGGCTTCAGCAGCAGCTCAAGCTCAAGCAGCGGCGGCGGCTACAGCGGCGGCGGCGGCGGCGGTGGTGGTGGCAAGGGCTGGTGATGGAGACCGTTGTCAGTAGGCAGTGGTCAGTGGGCAGTAAGAGAATCAGAAACAGAATGAGAATGAGAAGCAGGAAGAAATGATAAGCAGTAGCGGCGTCGCCATGCGACGCCAGCACGCGAGCTGGTAACTCGTGCGAACCACAGTCCGCGAGTGAGGGTATGTTGCCAAATTGCAGAACTCCTCTGCGCCTCATGATTCCTTCTGCGCCTCTGCGCCAAAAGAACCGCCTCGCAGGATACGCTGCCACTCGAACGAATGTGAAGCGCTCAGGTACAAACTAACAAGACGCGCAGTCGCGCGGGAAGCACCGTGCTCGCCAGCATGGTTCTATTGGCGCTGAGACGCAGAGATTGAACAGAGGCGCTGAGCGAATCAATCAGATTGCCAATCCCGTCTACCTGATGCACTTCGCTACATCCACTACCAGTCGCGCGATGCGCGCGCCGGTACATCGGGCAATCAATGAACCACATATGCAATGTAGCGGCGTCGCCATGCGACGCCAGCCAGCGAGCGGGTAATTCGTGCGCCATGCGATTCGCGAGTGAGGGCATGTTGCCAAGCTCTTTGAAGTAGGGATGGGGTAAATCCCATCCCGTGAGTCGGTATTACCGCCTCCCTATTTCCGGTTCCGTCAATTCCAACCCCGTCCATTCTTCGTGCCTTCGTGACTTCGTGGTTTATGCAAACTATTTTGTTGTCACGAAGGCGCGAAGACACGAAGCACATTTGGCGGATTGCCAAGCATGACTGCTATCTTAACCTTGCTGCATCCACTCCCAGTCGCGCGAAGCGCGCGCCGCTACTGTAGCCTGGCTTTGTCCAGCTTTTCGATGATGCGCTCCAGCTGGCGGCGCTGCTGGCGCGGCAGGTTGTCAGCATCGAACAGCTCCTGCACGCTCGTGCGGAAGCCCTTGACCAGCTTGTGGCGGGTGATCGGTGACATCCCCTGCAGCTCTGCGATATCGGGCAGGCTGGGCAGCTCCTGTTCTGGACGCTCATCCACCGCCTCGACTGAGGCAGCCTGCGTTGCATCAGGTACTGCAGCAGCATCGGCTTCCTGCATCACTGCCAGGCCGCGGCTGTCGCTCGGAGCTGTTTCCGGCACCTGCTGCGGCTTTGGCTGCCTGGCTTGGCGCTTCAGTTTCGGTTCCAGCCCGCGCTGCTCGAGGGCACGGAGGCCGGAGAGTGTGCCCAGCAGGCTCTTCAGTTCCGCCGGCTTCGTGGCAGCGGCCAGCATTTCCATCGCGCGCTGGCGCAGGAGCTCGAACAGCATCTCAAGTGTGAGCAGCCTGCCCAGCCCGCGCAGCTGGCGGGCCTCCTGGCGGTACTCGGGATGCTGCGCCAGCAGGCGTTCGGCGGAAGCTCGGTCCAGCCCGCTTGCCTTCAGCCAGTCATCGTCGAGCCCGTTGTGCATCTCGAGGCTGTAAACCATCAGCCAGTCCAGCGGACGGCGCGGAGCCGGCCCGATCAGTTCCAGGGCGGCATTGTTGGAGTTGGTCATATTAGTCCCCCGTACAATCTTTGCTAAACGTTAGTTTACCAGCGACGTGAATTTAGTCAAGGTAAAGGCAATGAATATGAAAGAATTAACAAGGGGAGGTGGAAGTTTGGAGGTTGGAGTGGGGAGTGGTCAGTAGCCAGAAGGCAGAAGGCAGAAGCAGAATGAGAAGCAGAAGCAGAATGAGAAGCAGAAGTAGAATGAGAAGCAGAAGCAGAATGAGAAGCAGAAGCAGAATAGAGATGAGAGCGGAGCGGCGTTGCGAAGTCATGCAGGATGCATGACGTAGCTGCGCCGGATCAAGCCTAGTTCAGGTATGGCGTATAAAGCCAGCGAAGCTGCGCTTCGCGGCTCCATTTTTACACACTCATCCTTGCATAATGATGTTTGATCCCGTCGGCTGGAAGCCGAATCTCCGAACTACTGGTTCTGCTTCTCATTCTGCTTCTGGCCTTTGCCTTTGGCCTGCTGCCTTCTTCTCTCTCAATCGGTCAATGGGACCGCATTCCTGCCAGTGCATGGCACTGGCCTCCTGTCAGGCCGTGGGCCTGACCTCCAACCAACTACTGACCACTGACCACTGACTACTGATCACTGATCTCCCCACTCCCCACTCCAAACTCCCCCTCTTTTCACTCTTTTTCCTTGCATCCAGGCTTAGATCGGGTTATAATTCGAGCGATGTCGAAAGTTCTAACAGAAACTGATCGTACCGAAGTGCTTGCCGAGATGTTCCAGGCGCTGTCCAACAGCAACCGCCTGAAGATCTTCCGCATGCTGACCAACTGCTGCACGCCGGGCACGGTGTTCGTGACCAACAAGGAGGCCTGCGTCTGCGTGGGCGACATCTGCCAGAAGCTCGACGTGGCCGCCTCCACGGTATCGCACCACCTGCGTGAACTGAAGCGCGCCGGCCTGATCAAGACCGAGCGCCAGGGCCAGAAGATCGTCTGCTGGGTTGACCCGGAGACCATCCAGGAGCTGGCCGAATTCTTTGACCCGAAGGTATGCGGCATCTAGCCGCATATTTTTTTGGATGGTAATTTCTATTATTCTCTAACAATCTAATTAATCGAGGTGACTGACATGAAGAACGTGAACCTGAGCGGTGAATGCGTGGACAACGGTGACGGCAGCTGCACGCTGAACATCCGTCCCGTCGAGGGATCCAGCTGCGGCTGCGCCACTGTGAGCATCACGCTCCACTGCGGCGAGTCCTGCTGCAGCGGTTCCGACTGCTGCTGAGTGACTTTCACATCAGTGACTGACACGATGCCAGCTGCCACGGAGGGCGGCCGGCCTCCCCTATAATCTGCAGTGGACGCTAGACCAGCGCGGACACGCTTGCGCCATGCGTCCGAGGAAGGTTACTGCAGATGAACAAACCGAGCATCCTCGCTCTTGCAGCGCTTACGCTGCTGGCCCTCGCCTCCTGCACGGACACCACGAAGACCGCTGATGGCGGCGCTGGCAAGGGTGGCGCACAGAATGCCGACAGCCATGTCGTGGCCACGGCCTTCGCCGCCGGGGACTCCTCAGCGGATTCCTTCGTGGCGCTGGCCTCCAGCGAAACCGGGCTGGAGTTCGACAACAATGTCAGCAACCCGCAGGTGCTGCTTGACCAGATCGCGGCGCAGGCCGGGCTGGCCAGCGGTGACTTCGACAACGACGGAGACCTCGACATCTACGTGGCGGGCATTGAGCAGCCCAACCGGCTGTACCGCAACGAGGGCGGCTTCCGCTTCGAGGATGTGACGGCGGCCGCCGGGGCCGACATTGCACTGGAAGGCGAGTTCTGCGCCGGGGCGATGTTCGTCGACGTGGACGGTGACGGAAACCTGGACCTCTATGTGTTCACCCGCGGCAGCTTCAACCGCCTGTACATCGGTGATGGCAGCGGCGGCTTCACGGACGAGACCGAGGCGCGCGGCGCGGGTGTCGGCAACACCTGCGTGACCGTGGCCGCGCTCGACATCGAAGGTGACGGCGACCTCGACCTGTACGTCGCCAACAACCGGATGGGGCGCGAGAGCATGGCCAGCCAGATGGACTCCGACATCCAGGGCAGCTTCCGCATCGACCAGAACACCGGGCGCTACATCATGACCGGTGCAGCCGCCGAGTTCTACTACTTCGACGAGCTGAACAAGGCGCGCGTCAAGCCGGATGACGACCAGCTGCTGATCAACGACGGCAGCGGGCACTTTGACAACGGCATCGCCGACGCCGGGATGGACCACATCGGCTGGACCCTGATGGCGCTGGCCGGGGACTACAACGAGGACGGCCATACCGACCTGTACCTCGCCGGCGACATGGAGACCCCTGACTACTACTACATCAACAACGGGCACGGCTTCTTCACCGACCAGTCCCGCACGATGCTCAGGCGCACGCCCTACTTCTCGATGGGGGCCGACCACGGCGACCTCGACGGCGACGGCCTGCTGGACATCTTCGTCGGCGACATGGCGGCGGCGGACTACAAGGACGGCAAGATCCAGAGCGGTGACATGTACCAGTACCGCCAGGAGCTGATCAACTTCATGCCGCAGCAGAACATGCGCAACTGCCTGTTCCTCAACCGTGGTTTCGGCTGGATGAGTGAGGTGGCGGAGCTGGCCGGCGTGAAAGCCAGCGAATGGACCTGGAGCTGCCGGATCGCCGACCTGAACTGCTCGAGCACGCCGGAGCTGTTCGCCACCAATGGCTACACGATGCGCTTCAGCGTGGACGTGGACGCGATGAACGAGGCCGCCGCGCTGTCGGCCGCCGGAGCGACGGATGAGGAACTGGAGCAGCATGCGCTGAGCTTCGGCACCCTGCCCCGCCAGGACGTGCTGTTCACCGCCGACACGCCGCTGCATTACAAGAAGCCGGCTGACAACTGGGGGATCGTGGGCGAGAGCATCTCCTGCGGCACCTCGATCCAGGACTACGACGGTGACGGCGACCTGGACATCATCACCAACCGCACGAATGACAAGCTCGGTGTGTGGCGCAATGACAAGCAGTGCGGCAACCGCCTGACGATCGACCTGCGCCAGCCGGGCAGCAACTGGCAGGCCGTCGGCGCGAAGCTGAAGGCCTATGCCGGCACGAAGGTGATCGCCAGCGAAGTGACCCTGGCACGCGGCTACTCCAGTGCGGAGAGCGCGCGGGTGCACATCGGGACCGGCGAGCACACCAGCCTGACACGGCTTGAGATCATCTGGCCCGACGGCAAGCTGCAGGTCGAGCGCGACCTGCCCTGCGGCAGCCACTACGTGATCAGCCGCCGTGACGACCTGGAGGACTGGACTCCGCCCGCACAGCAGGGGATCTACACCCGCGAGGACTTCGCCTGGCAGCGCAAGGAAGCCGACACCCTGGCGCAGGAATTCGATGAGGAGCCGTTGCTGCCCTGGCAGCGCAGCACGCTCGGCGGCGGGCTGGGCGTTGCCGACTTCGACCTCGACGGCCGGATGGACATCTACTTCGCCGGGGCCGCCGGCCAGACCGGCCGGCTCTACATGGGAGCTGAGGGTGGCTTTGCCGCGAGTTCACTGATGGAGGGCAGCATCCCGGCCGAAGTGGAGGAGATGGGCGTGCTGTGCTTCGATGCCAATGGTGACGACCGGCCGGACATGCTGGTGACGGCCGGTGGCAACGAGGCCGGGGGTGATACCACGCTGTACCGCAACTGGCTGGTGCTCAACACCGAGGAAGGGATGCAGAGCGGCTGGATCAGCACGAGCGAGGTCTCCTCCGGCAGTGCCTGCAGCGCTGACATCGACCATGACGGCGACCTTGACGTGTTCATCGCCGGCCGGCTGAAGCCGCACCGTTACCTGAGCCCTGTGCCCAGTGAGCTACTGGTGAATGAAGGCAACCTGAACTTCGTGGACGGCGCCGCCAGCCTGCCGGAGGGCGGGATCAGCGGCTGCATCAGCGATGCCTGCTTCGCCGATGTTGACAACGACGGCTGGCAGGACCTGCTGACCTGTGACGAGTACGGCCCGGTGCGCCTCTACCGCAACGTGGATGGCAGGCTGCAGGCCGGCATCGACATCGCCCCGCACGGCATCTGGACCAGCCTGACGGTGGCGGACACCGACAATGACGGCGACCTGGACATCGTGGCCGGCAACCAGGGCCTGAACACGAAGTACAAGGCTGACAACGAGCATGCGATGACGCTGTTCGCCGGCGAGTTCAACGGCGACGGCAGGCGCCAGCTGGTGGAGGCCAAGCAGAAGGGCGAGCAGGAGTTCCTGCCCGGCCGCGGCCGCTCCTGCAGCGGCTATGCGATGCCGCAGACAGTGGCGGAGCGCTTCCCGAAGTGGCATGATTTCGCCAATGCCAGCTTCAATGAAATCTACGGCGACCCGCAGGAGATCCAGGAGCACTACTACGCCAATGAACTGTCCAGCATGCTGCTGGTCAACGATGGCAAGGGCGGCTTCACGGCCCAGCAGCTGCCGCTGGCAGCGCAGTACAGCATCGCCTTCGGCTGCAGCGCCGGTGACTTCGACAATGACGGCGACATCGACCTGCTGCAGGCTGACAACTACTACGCCACCCAGCCGGAGACCGGGCGCTGGAACGCCGGCTACGGCCAGCTGCTGGATGGCAATGGCAGCGGTGGCTTCAGCTCAGTCGAGCCGGGCCGCAGCGGGATCTACATCTTCACTGACGGACGCGGGGTGCAGGCCTTCGACAGCAACGGCGACGGCCTGCTTGAGCTGGTCCTCAGCGTGGCCTACGCCAGCCCGGTGGTGCTCAGGCGCAATCCGCAGGAGCAGTCCGGCACGGGACTCGCGGTGAACCTCGTCGGCAAGGATGGTAACCGCTGGGCGGTTGGCAGCCGCGCCACGCTGGAACTTGACAATGGCAGTGTGCTGCTGCGCGAGCAGCAGGCCGGCAGCGGTTACCTCTCCAGCTCGCTGGCCCCGCTGCACTTCGGCATCCCGGCGGGCAGCAAGCCGGTCAAGCTGACAGTGCGCTGGGCGGACGGCACGGAAGCCAGTGTGTCGGAGTTTGATGGCAGCGGCAAGGTGACCGTGCTGCAGTACTAGGGCTGCGGTTTGAGGATGCGCAGGCCGGAGTACTAGGGCTGCGGTTTGAGGATGCGCAGGCCGGACTGGCAGCCGACATAGGCCACTTCCGCCATGCCGACGAACAGGCCGTGCTCGACTATGCCGGGCACCGCACCGAGCTGTGCTGCCAGCAGTGCAGGGTCGCTGATCAGCCCGAAGTCGGCATCCAGCACCAGGTTGCCCTCATCGGTCATCACGGCCTCGCCATCGGCCAGGCGCTGCTCGCAGGCCAGGTTGCCACGGATCGCGGCCACGCTGCGCAGTACGGCCGGCAGGCTGAAGGGGATCACCTCCAGCGGGATGCGGAAGGCACCGAGCTGCTTCACGAGCTTGCTTTCGTCGGCGATGATCACCAGCCGTTCGCTGTAGGAGGCCACCACCTTCTCCCGCAGGTGGCAAGCCCCGCCGCCCTTGATCAGGTTGAGCTGCGGGTCAATCTCGTCCGCGCCGTCCACCGTCACATCCAGCAAGTTGAAGCTCTCCAATGGGAGCACCTCGATGCCATGTGAACGGGCCAGCGCAGCGGTGCGCTCGGAGGTGGAACAGCAGCGCACGCTGAGTCCCTGGGCGACCTTCTTCGCCAGTTCCTCGACGAAGATCTCCGCGGTGGATCCGCTGCCCAGCCCGAGCTGGCAGCCGTCGTGGATGTGCATCAGTGCCTCGACCGCGGCCATGCGCTTCATCTCGGCGGAACTGAGGGGTCTGTCCGGCATGGGCTCTATTCTAATGCAGCACCAGCAGCTGGTGTCCGGCGGGAATTTTGCATATATAGATGAACGGCCGACCGCGAGTCAGCAAAAAACACAGTTCCCTCACTTTGCAATCCGTTAATTCTGGTTATAATGCCTTTGCGAGGGCAATTCCCTCAAGCACGACAAGGAGCACGTACACGACAATGACAAACGCTGTCCTCACCACCAACTACGCCTACGTCCGCAGCTTCAACGCTAGCGAGGCCTGGCTGTGGTGGCGCTCAACCGATTCACAAAGATCGGTCGAGGGAGGTCAGCGCAATGTCCACGCTCCACTCTCACGATAATCGCGCAGTAGGCGCGGGCCAGGTGCCCGCCTGCAGCCTGATCGAACTCCCGGCCGACCTCGACACCCCCGTCAGCGCGTACATGAAGCTGTGCGGCGCGGATGGCGGCTTCCTGCTGGAAAGCAGTGAGCACGGCCGCGGGCTGGGACGCTACTCCTTCATTGGCCTGCCGCCCTTCGACCGCGTCGAGATCCGCGGCCGCGAGATGCGCATCAGCACATCCACCGGCGAGGAAGTACACCAGCTTGATCCCGCCGACCCGCTGGCCCCGCTGCGCCGCTTCATTGAGCAGAGCAGCCGATCACTGCCGGCCGGCCTGCCGCCGATGCTCGGTGGTGCGGTGGGCAGCTTCGGCTATGACTGCGTGCGCCTGTTCGAGCGCATCCCGGACAGCAATGCAAACGAAAACGGGCTGGCCGATGCGAACTTCCTCGTGCCGCGCAGCGTGGTCGAGTTCGACCACCTGACCCGGCGGATGCGGATCGCGGTGATGCCCTGTGCTGCGGATGCGACGCAGGCCGAGGTGGATGCGCGGGCAAGGCACTACCGCGCAGTGCTGCGCGGTCCGCTGCCCGTCGAGGAGGAGCAGCCCTATGCGCTGAGCTCGCCGGCGCAGGAATGCGGCTATGCCGCGGGGCAGTACATCCAGGCGGTGGAGCAGGCGAAGGAGCATATCGCAGCCGGCGACATCTTCCAGGTGGTGCTGTCACGGCGCCAAAGCGGGCATACCCCGGCCAGCGCGCTGTCCATCTACCGCGCCCTGCGCTCAGTCAACCCCTCGCCCTACATGTTCCTGCTGGACTTCGGCGGCTTCCAACTCGTCGGCAGCTCCCCGGAGGAGCTGGTCTCGCTGGACGAGGGAGTGGCGCGCGTGATGCCGATCGCCGGTACACGTCCGCTGGCAGCGGATGAGGAGGGCAACCTCGCGCTCGAGCAGGAACTGCTGGCGGATCCGAAGGAACGCAGCGAACACCTGATGCTCGTGGACCTCGGGCGCAATGACCTCGGCCGGGTCTGCGAGTACGGCTCTGTCAACGTGGATGAGCTGATGGAAGTGCGGCGCTACAGCCACGTGATGCACCTTGTCTCCAGGGTCAGCGGCAGGCTGGCGAAGGAGCAGGACTGCTTCAAGCTGCTGGCCAGCGCTTTCCCGGCGGGCACGCTGAGCGGCGCGCCGAAGATCCGCGCAATGGAACTGATTGACGAACTTGAGCCCTTCCGCCGCGGGGCCTACGGTGGCGCGGTGGGCTACATCGGGCGCGACTGCCGGATGGACATGTGCATCGCGATCCGCATGGTGCATCTGCAGCAGGGCCGCTATACGGTGCAGGCCGGAGCCGGCATCGTGGCGGACAGCGTGCCGCAGAAGGAATACGAGGAATGCAGCGCCAAGATGGCAGCGCTGCTCGAGGCGATCCGCATCGCGGAGGAGGGCATCGGATGATAGTGGTGATTGACAACTTCGACTCCTTCACGTTCAACCTGGTACAGATGCTGGGGGCGCGTGGGCAGGAGCTCCGGGTGTTCCGCAATGATGCGATAGATGCAGACGGGATCCGGGAACTGGCGCCGCAGCTCGTGGTGCTCAGCCCCGGCCCGGGCCGCCCGGAGGATGCTGGCAACATGCCGGCGATCATCTCCGCGCTGCACACTGAGCTGCCGATGCTCGGGATCTGCCTCGGGCACCAGGCGCTGGCCATGCACTTCGGGGCGAGCATCGTGCGTGCCGGGAGGCTGATGCACGGCCGTACATCGCTTGTGTACCACGACGGGCATGGCGTGCACCGCGGCCTGCCGAACCCCTATGAGGCGATGCGCTACCACTCGCTGGTGGTGGACCCGGCCGGCCTGCCGGACTGCCTCGAACTGACGGCGCATACCAGCCATGGCGAGGTGATGGCGATCCGCCACCGCGAGCTGCCACTGATCGGCCTGCAGTTCCACCCGGAGTCGCTGATGACGGCGGTCGGACCGCGCCTGGTTGACAACCTGCTGGCCCAGTTGGCCCCGGCGGAGGTGCTGCGATGATCCAGGCCACGCTGGAGCGGCTGCTGGACGGCGAGGTGCTGAACCGCGGCGAGGCCCGTGAGTTGCTGGCAGCGATGATGGATGGCGAAGCCACCCCGGAGCAGTCAGCCGCGATCCTCGCAGCGCTCAGGCTGCGCGGTGAAAGCACGGATGAGCTGTGCGGCTTCGCGGAACTGATGCGCGAGCGCTGCACCCCGGTGGATGTGGCCCAGGGCCCGGACCTGATTGACACCTGCGGTACGGGTGGCGATGGCAGCGGCACCTTCAACGTATCCACTGCGACGGCCTTCGTGGCCGCCGGGATGGGCCTGCGCGTCGCCAAGCATGGCAACCGCTCCGTCAGCAGCCGCTGTGGCAGCGCCGACGTGCTGGAGGAGCTTGGTGTCAACATCGGGCTGGACAGCGCCGGGATGGCAGCGTGCATCGAGCAGTGCGGCATCGGCTTCCTGTTCGCCCCGGCGCTGCACCCGGCGATGAAGCAGGTCGCCCCGGTGCGCCGTGCGCTCGGCGTGCGCAGCTTCTTCAACATGCTCGGCCCGCTCACGAACCCGGCCGGGGCCCGCCAGCAGCTGATCGGCTGCTGGTCGCGCAAGGCCGCCTGGCGGATGGCATCCGTGCTGGCCGCGCTCGGTGACAGCCATGCGATCCTCGTTGCCAGCCGCGACGGGCTGGACGAGATCAGCGTCTGCGGCGAAACGGATGTGATGGTGGTGGCCGACGGCGGATTCAATGAAATGACGATCAGCCCGGAGATGCTCGGGCTCAAGCGCCACCTGCCGATCGAGCTGCGTGGTGGCGACCGCGCTGACAACGCACGCATCATCCGCCGCCTGCTTTCCGGGGAAGCCGGGGCCGCGCGCGACATCGTGCTGGCCAACGCCGCAGCCTGCGCCGTGCTCGGCGGGCTGACGAAGGACCTCCGGCAGGGCGTGGAACTGGCGGCGCAGTCGATTGACAGCGGGGCTGCCTCCGCAAGACTGGAGCAGCTGGTCGAGCTGAGCCGGGAACTGGAGGTGCGCGCATGACGAGCCTGCTTTCCCGCATCATCGAGGACCGCCGGCGCCGCCAGCCGCTTTCGATCGATCGCTACAAGATGGAACGCATGCAGGAGGACTGCCGGTCAATGCCGCCGGTGCGCAGCCTGCGCCTCGCGCTCGAGCAGAAGCCGAGCGTGATCGCAGAGATCAAGCGCTGCTCGCCAAGCCGGGGTGAAATGGGCGGCTACCGAGACCCGCGCATCCTCGGCCCGGCCTATGAGCGCAACGGGGCGGCGGCGCTGAGTGTACTGACGAACGAGCAGTTCTTCGGGATGCAGAAGTCCGACCTTGGCAATGCCAGTGCGGCAGTCGGCATCCCGGTGCTGCGCAAGGAATTCATCATCTCCGAGTTCGACGTGCTGGAAACGCGGCTGCTGGGTGCCGATGCGGTGCTTTTGATCGTGCGCCTGCTGAATGATGCTGAACTGGCAATGCTCAACGGCCTGGCCCGTGAGATCGGACTTGAGGTGCTTCTGGAGGTGCACAACGCGGATGAGCTGGAGCGCGCACTGCTGTTGGAACCGGAGATCATCGGTGTCAATGCACGCAACCTGGACAGCCTGGCAATGGACCTCGACGCCTCACTTGAGCTGGCACAGCAGGTGCCGGACGGGATCCGCGTGGTTGCCGAGAGCGGCATCCGCGGGGTTGAGGACATGCGCCGCTTTATCGCAGGCGGTGTGCACAGTTTCCTGATCGGGACCGAGCTCTTGCAGCATGACCGACCGGAAAAGCGCCTGGCTGAGCTGCTGGCGCGGGAGCCTGCCAATGAGCCGCTCTGAGATAAAGATATGTGGAGTGACACGCCCGGTGGATGCGCGGCTGGCTGAGGCGCTCGGCGCGGACATCCTCGGGATGGTGTTCTGTGAGAGCCCGCGCCGGGTGAACCGCGGCATGGCGCAGGAGATCAGCGACAGTGTGGAAAACGTGGCAATGGCCGGCGTGTTTCGCGGGACTGCCGCGATGGAGATCGCCGAAACGGCGCTGGCCTGCGGGCTGGACTACGTGCAGCTGCATGAGCCGGTGACGGAGCAGTACCTCAGTGAGTTGCGCGCCTGCTCTGCAGCACGGATCATCGTGGCGGTCGAGCCGCAGCAGCTTGGGGACAAGGCATACCTGCGGATGCTGGCCGCGAGCGGGATTGACAGCCTGCTGCTGGACCTGCCGAAGGGCTGCCCGCCGGGTACGACACTGACACTGAAGGATATTGACAGCGCAACGGCGAGTGGTGTCCCGCTGCGGATTGCCGGCGGGCTGAATGCCTACTCCGCCGTGGCACTGCTGCAGCTCAGCAGGGCAATCGGAGTGGACGTTGCCAGCGGCGTTGAGCTTTCACCGGGCATCAAGCATCCGGCGATGCTCTCGGAGTTCATCACTGCGGTGCGCAATGCGGGTGCGGGCCGGCTGCCCAGCCCTGGCGCTGACGGGCGGATCGGCCCGTTCGGCGGGGCCTATGTGCCGGAGACGCTCGTGCCCGCGCTTGAGGAACTGTCCCAGGCATTCAGCCACTTCAGCAATGATGGGGACTTCCGTGCTGAACTGGCAACGTTGCTGCGTGAGTTCGCCGGGCGCAGGACCCCGCTGTACCATGCGGCCCGCCTGAGCGAGATGCAGGGCCGGCCGGTGTTGCTGAAGCGCGAGGACCTGGTGCATACCGGGGCGCACAAGCTGAACAACTGCATCGGCCAGGCGCTGCTGGCACGGCGGATGGGCTGCACGCAGCTGATCGCCGAGACCGGTGCCGGGCAGCATGGCGTGGCGGTGGCAACCACCGCCGCGATGATGGGGATGGGCTGCCGGGTCTACATGGGCAGCGAGGATATCCGCCGCCAGGGGCCGAACCTCAGGCGGATGGAACTGCTCGGGGCCGAGGTGCGCCCGGTTGACAGCGGCAGCCGCACACTGAAGGATGCCACGAGTGAGGCGATCCGCGACTGGGTCGCCAACTGCAACACGGCGCACTACCTGATCGGCAGTGCGGTCGGCCCGCATCCCTACCCGACGATGGTGCGCGACTTCCAGGCAGTGATCGGCAATGAGAGCCTTCAGCAGTGCCGTGAGCTGACCGGCGACCTGCCGGGCACGGTGGTGGCGAGCGTCGGCGGCGGCAGCAATGCAATCGGGATGTTCGCACCTTTCATTGCGCAGCGCAGCGTGCGCCTGCTGGGAGCGGAGGCCGGCGGGCATGGCAATGCCAGCGGGCAGCATGCCGCAGCGCTCGGCCTCGGGCGGCCCGGGGTGCTGCATGGTTCGCTCAGTTACCTGCTGCAAGATGGCAACGGGCAGGTGGAGCCGGTGCACAGCATCAGTGCCGGGCTGGACTACCCCGGCGTCGGGCCGGAGCACAGCTTCCTGCACAGCATCGGCCGCGTGGAATACATGAGTGTGACTGACAGGGAAGCGCTGGAGGCCTTCCACCTGCTGTGCCGCACGGAGGGGATCATTCCCGCGCTGGAAAGCAGCCACGCGCTGGCACTGGCCCTGCGCACGGAGGGCAGCGGACCGCTGCTGGTCTGCCTGAGCGGCCGGGGTGACAAGGACATCGAGCATGTGCTGGCAACGCAGCGCAGCTTGCAGGAGGACGGCCATGAAGCAGCTTGAGGAATTCATGGTGCAGCGCAGCCGCCAGCGCAAGCTGCTGGTGGCCTACGTCACCGCCGGCTTCCCGGATGAGCAGCGTTTCCTTGAGCTGCTGCCGCTGCTGGAAGCCAGTGGTGCGGACGCGATCGAGCTCGGCCTGCCCTTCAGCGACCCGCTGGCGGACGGCCCGGTGATCCAGCGCGCCAGTGCAGCCGCAATCGACAGCGGGATGACTTCGGCCAGGGCACTGGAGCTGGCCAGCCGCCTGCAGGGGAAGCTGGCGATCCCGCTGATTGCGATGGGATATGTCAACCCGCTGCTGAGTTACGGCGTGCAGCGTTTCCTGGCTGATGCGGCGGCCGCCGGGATCAGCGGGCTGATCCTGCCGGACCTGCCGCTGGATGGTGACCGGGTCACCGAACTGGCAATTGCCAGGAGTCCGCTGGCCCGCATCCAGCTGGTGGCCCCGTCCAGCTCAGCTGCGCGCATCAGCCGGCTGGCGCGTACCAGCGAGGGCTTCATCTACCTGGTGTCACGGCTCGGTGTGACCGGCGGACAGATCACTGCCAACGGCAGCCTGCCCGGCATCATCGAGGACATTCGCGCCAATTCCACTCTGCCGCTGCTGACCGGCTTCGGGATCTCCGATGCCAGGAGCGCGAGTGCCGCAGCGGCGCATTGCGATGGCGTGATCATCGGCAGTGCGCTGATCGAACGACTGGAATCTGACAATCCGCTGCAGGCCGCAGCGGAATTCATCGCCGGCATCCGCCGGGCACTGGACCACAGCGCGCAGGACAGCGGCGTGGCACTCGAGGAGAGCCGAACATGATGGTGATCGTGATGGAGCCGCAGGCTCCGATGGAACAGGTCAGTGATGTGCTGCGCCGCCTGGAGGACAGTGGCGTGGTGCCGCACATGTCGCGCGAGTCCGGCCGGGTCAGCATCGGCGTGACGGCAGTACTGCCGGCGCCGGAGCAGGAAGTGCTCAGGGCGATGCATGGCGTGGCGGAGGTCAGTGGCGTGCGCCAGCCCTTCAAGCTGGCCAGCCGTGAATTCCGCCCGGACGACTCGATTGTCAACGTCGGCGGGGTGGAGATCGGTGGTGAGCGCTTCGTGCTGATCGCGGGCCCCTGCGCGGTGGAAAGCGAGCAGCAGGTGTTTGACGCGGCGCGCGCCGCCGCTGCCAGCGGAGCGCGGATCCTGCGTGGCGGGGCCTTCAAGCCGCGTTCGTCGCCCTATGCATTCCAGGGGATGGGCCTGCCCGGCCTGCGCCTGCTGAAGGCCGCGGGTGAGAGCGTCGGCCTGCCGATCGTGACCGAGGTGCTGCACCCGGAGATGGTCGGGCCGATTGCCGAATACAGCGACATGCTGCAGATCGGCGCGCGCAACATGCAGAACTTCGCATTGCTGGAAGCCGCCGGGCGCAGTGACCGTCCGGTGCTGCTGAAGCGCGGGATGATGGCGAGCATCGAGGAGCTGCTGATGTCCGCCGAGTACGTGCTGGCCGCCGGCAACAGCCAGGTGGTGCTCTGCGAGCGCGGCATCCGGACCTTTGAAAGCTATACACGCAACACACTGGACATCGCCGCGGTGTCGGCGCTGAAGCAGCTGACGCACCTGCCGGTGATCGTGGACCCGAGCCATGCCACCGGGCGGCGGGAGCTGATCAGGCCGATGTCGCTGGTGGCGGTGGCGGCCGGGGCCGACGGGCTGATCATCGAGGCCCATCCCTGCCCTGACGACGCGCTGTGCGACGGCAAGCAGAGCCTCACGCCGGAAATGCTGGCGGATGTTGGTAATGCCCTGCCTCCGGTCTGCGCGGCACTGGGGAGGACATTCTGATGCATCCGCAGAAGGCAGGTCGCAGCCTGCGTGGGGAAATCAGTGTCCCGGGAGACAAGAGCATCGCGCACCGGGCACTGATGCTCGGCGGGATCGCCGAAGGTGACAGCGTGATCCACGGCATGCCGCTGAGTGGCGACGTGCTGACGACACGCGACTGCATGCGTACACTCGGCGTGCAGATCAGCGACCCCGACACGGATGGACGTGTCGTGGTTGAGGGCCGTGGTACGGAGGGGCTGAAGACTCCACTGGCACCACTGGACTGCCGCAACAGCGGCACCACGGCGCGGCTGCTGTGCGGGCTGCTCAGCGCCCAGCGCTTCAGCGCGACGCTGGACGGCGACAAGTCGCTCAGGCGACGGCCGATGGCGCGCGTGGTGGACCCGCTGCGGGACATGGGCGCGCGGATTGACTACCTTGCAGACACTAACCGCCTGCCGCTCAGGGTGGAGGGCGGGCTGCTGCCATTCACGCTGCACAAGCCGGAGGTTGCCAGCGCGCAGGTCAAGAGTGCGCTTTTGCTGGCATCATTGGCGGCGGGCAGCGGCTGCCGCCTGCTGGAACCGGTGCAGACCCGCAACCACACCGAGCTGATGCTGGCCCATATGGGCAGCGGGCTGACCCTGGTCGACGGCATTGTCGAACTGCCGCCGGGGGCGCGCATCAACGGACGTGAGTTCGAGCTGCCAGGGGACATCTCCTCCGCCAGCTTCCTGATCGCCGCCGCCGTGCTGCTGCCCGGTTCTGACCTGAAATGCCTGAACATCGGGGTCAACCAGGGCCGGCTCGGATTCATTGACACCCTGCAGGAAATGGGGGCGGACATCACGCTCGAGAACCAGCGCTTCGTCGGCGGTGAACCGGTGGCGGACATCCATGTGCGTTACAGCGCACTGAAGGGCACGACCGTGCGCGGCAGCCGCATCCCGCGCATCATTGACGAACTGCCACTGCTGGCGCTCGTTGCCAGCCAGGCCGCCGGATCCACGCTGATCCGTGACGCGGCCGAGCTGCGCCTGAAGGAGAGCGACCGGATCGAAAGCACGGCGGCGATGCTGGCTGCGCTCGGGATCAGCTGCGAGACGCATGCGGACGGCTTCCGCATCAGCGGGCCGCAGCGCGTGAAAGGGGGACGCGTTGACAGCCGTGGCGACCACCGCATTGCGATGAGCGCGGTGGTGGCATCCCTGCTGTCGGCGGACCCGGTGGAGACCAGTGATCAGGAATGCATCGCCGTGTCCTACCCGGGCTTCCGCGAGGAAATCATGAGGCTGGTGGACTGACATGACAGGTACCGATGCACGGCGTGGACTGCGCGCCATCAGGGCAGGGCTGGCCGGTTTTCCGGTCAGCCACTCCCTCTCCCCGCGCCTGTTCGCGGCGGCGGCAAGCCAGTGCGGGATCGACTGCACGTATGAGCTGCTGCCCTGCGACGAGGACAGCTTCAGCGGCTGCCTGGCAAGCTGCAGCGAGCAGGGCTTCCAGGGGATCAATGTGACAACGCCACATAAAGAGCGGGCCTATGAATGCGCTGATATGTACAGCGAGGAAGCGCGTCTGACCGGCA
Source organism: bacterium (assembly GCA_020440645.1). GTDB lineage: Bacteria > 4484-113 > 4484-113 > 4484-113 > JAFGCY01 > JAHEFU01. The sequence continues at coordinate 20,606 of JAGRNR010000037.1, forward strand.
ATGCCAACCTGCTGCAGTTCAGTGATGAGGGCATCCTGGCTGCCAACACGGATGTGGGTGGTTTCAGCCGGGCGCTGACGGAGATCCACGGCTTTGACCCGTCCGGGAAGCAGGCCGTGATCCTCGGCAGCGGCAGTGTTGCCAGGAGTGTACTGCTGGCCCTTTCACGGCTGAAGTGCCCCAGCGTGCTTGTGGCGGGACGCAACGCGGAATCGCTGGCGGAACTTGCAGCGGATACGAAAGGCTATACCGGGAACATGCGGCTCGGCCAGGCCCTGATAGACAGTGAACAGATGACTGAGGCGCTGGCGCAGGCAGAGCTGCTTGTCAATTGCACCAGTGCCGGAATGGCCGGACGCGAGGATGAGTCGCCGCTGGGCGGCTTCTATGATGTGCCGCGTGGGATGCTGGCAATCGACCTCGTGTACCACCCGGCGGTGACGCGCTTCATCGCGCAGCTGCGCAACTGTGGCGCGCGCACCGAAAACGGGCTGGCGATGCTGGCCTGCCAGGCGGCGGAGGCCTTCGAACTGCTCAGCGGGCATAAGGTTGATGCGCAGCGGATGCTGGCCGGCATCAAGGGGAGGCGCTGAAATGGCACTGCGCCACATGACGGCCGGGGACAGCCACGGCCCGGGCCTGCTCGGCATCCTCGAGGGGATGCCCGCCGGGCTGGAAATCAGTGAGGAACTGCTGCTGCCACAGCTGCAGCGCCGCCAGGCCGGTTATGGCAGCGGCGGGCGGATGAAGATCGAGAAGGACCGCGCTCGCATCATGGCCGGGGTCTATGAGGGCCGCAGCACCGGCGCACCGATCGGGCTCCTGATCGAGAACCTGGACTTTGCCAACTGGCAGAACCACCAGCCGCCGCTGTACACAGTGCCGCGGCCGGGACATGCGGACCTCGCCGGTGCGGTGAAGTATGGCCTGGACCAGACGCGGCCGATCAGCGAACGGGCCAGTGCGCGGGAGACCGCAATGCGTGTTGCCATCGGTGCGATTGCCAGGCTGCTTTTGGAGCAGGCCGGGATGCGCGTGTACAGCCGCGTGGTGCAGATCGGCGGGGTACGCGCTGATGGCAGGCCGGCGGAGGAGCTGCTGGATGAGGCGGAGATCAGCCGGATCCACGAAGCCTGTGAAGAGAGCGAGGTGCGGGTCGCGGACAGTGCCAGTGAGGCGGCGATGCTGGGCGCGATTGACAGTGCCCGCGAGAGTGGTGACTCACTGGGCGGCAGCGTGGAGCTGTTCGCCTGCAACCCGCCGATCGGGCTCGGTACTCATGTGGCCTGGGACCGGCGGCTGGACACGAAGCTGGCAGCGGCGCTGATGAGCGTACCGGCAGTGAAGTCGGTGGAGATCGGCATCGGCAGCGATGTCGGTGTGCGGCCGGGCAGTGAAGTGCATGACCAGGTGGATGCGGACAACCCGGCTTTCGGCGCGCGGCTGACGAACCGGGCCGGCGGGATCGAGGGCGGCATGACGAACGGGATGCCGGTCTGGCTGCGTGTACACTTCAAGCCTATCGCAACCCTGCAGAAAACCCTGAACAGTGTCGACCTGCACACCGGCGAGAGCCGGCGCGCGCGCTACCAGCGCAGCGATGTGTGCATCGTGCCGCGCGGCTGCAGCGTGCTGGAGGCCGAACTGGCAATCACAATGGCGGACGCACTGCTGGACAGCTTCGGCCAGGACCGGCTGGACCAGCTGCTTCAGCGGCTGGCAGCGCATCGCGCACGCAGCATCCGGGAGCACAGCGGCCATGCCTGAGCTGCCTCGGCGGATCCTGCTGAGTGGCTTCATGGGCAGCGGCAAGTCCAGTGTCGGACGCGAACTGGCAGGCCTGCTGGGCTACCGCTTCGCTGACACTGATGCGATGATCGTGGAGCGCACGGGGATGGAAATCCCACGTATCTGGGAGCTGCATGGCGAGGGCCGCTTCCGCGAACTTGAGCTGGAATGCTGCCGGGAGCTGGCTGACGCACAGTACGTGGTGATCGCCAGCGGCGGCGGCACGGTGCTTGATCCACAGCGCCGGGAACTGCTGGCGCGCGGCAGCCACGTCGTCAACCTGACGGCTGACCTGGAATGCCTGCTCAACCGCATCGAAAGCGAGGGCGGGCGGCCGCTGATGTTCACTGACGACATTGAGGAGCGCATTGAGGGCCTGCTGGCCGAGCGCGAGCCGGTCTACCGCATCGCCGACCAGCGCGTTGACACCAGCTACCTTGATCCCTTGTTCGCGGCCCGGCAGATCGCCTGGCACTTCGGCGAGCCGCGCCTGGTGGAGCCGGGGGATGGCAGTCTGTCGGCGGTGCACGTGCTGCCTGGCCTGCTGCGTGATCCCGTGCGGCTGGATGCATTGCTGCCGCCGCAGGAGACGGTGTTCCTGCTGACGGACGAGCTGGTGATGGAGCTGCATGGCGACGCCCTGGCGGAGGCGCTGGCAATCGCCGACCGCGAGGTGCGCTGGCTGAGCCTGCCGCGCGGTGAAAGCAGCAAGTCGCTGGAGCACCTGCAGATCGTGCTCAGCTTCCTTGCGGAGAACCGTGCCAACCGGGACTCGCTGCTGCTCGGGCTGGGCGGGGGCGTGGTGACGGACATCGCCGGGCTGGCGGCCTCGCTGTACATGCGCGGGATCAGCTGTGTGATGCTGCCGACAAGCCTGATGGGGATGGTGGACGCGGCCATCGGCGGCAAGACCGCGATCAACTTCGGCAATGCCAAGAACCTCGTCGGCAGCTTCCACCTGCCATTGTGCGTGGCCTGCGACCCGACTGTGCTGGCAACGCTGGCACAGCGGGAACTGCGCTGCGGGCTGGCCGAGGTTGTCAAGTACGACATGCTCAGTGCAGCGATAGACGAGGACCAGTCGGCGGCCTACAGCGCTGCAAGCCGGGGAGACATCGCCGCGCTGACGCAGCTCGTGGAGCGCTGCAGCCTGCAGAAGTGCAGCGTGGTCAGCTCCGACTTCCGCGAGCAGGGCGAGCGCAAGCTGCTCAACTTCGGCCATACCATCGGGCATGCGCTGGAGGCACTGTCGGAGGGCCTGCTGACGCATGGTGAGGCTGTCGGGCTCGGGATGCTGTGCGCCTGCCGCATCGCGGAAGGCAACGGCATGGCCCAGGCTGACAACGAGGCGATCGTGCGCCGCGCGCTGGAGCAGTGCCGCCTGCCGGTGGAGCATGAACTGCCTGAGCCGGCTGCGATCCTGTCGCTTGTGAAGCTGGACAAGAAGAACCGCAGCGGGCAAATTGAGATGGTGCTGCCGGTGCGCCCCGGTGAGCTGATGCATGGCATCCCGGTGGAGCGTGACGAATTGATTGAATCACTGGAGGCGATCAGGCGATGAAACTGCTGGTACTGCACGGACCCTCACTGGATAAGCTCGGCACCCGCGAACCGGAAATCTACGGCAGCCTCAGCCTTGGCGAGATCAATGCGCAGCTCGAGGAAACGGCCAGGCAGCGCGGGGCCGAGCTGACGATCCTGCAGAGCAACCATGAAGGTGTGCTGGCGGATGCGATCCTGTCGGCAAGAGAAAACGGAAACCGCGGGATCCTGATGAACCCCGCGGCCTATTCACATACGAGTATTGCGCTGCTTGATGCGATCCGCGCCTGCGGCCTGCCGGTGGTGGAGGTGCACCTCTCGAACATACACGCCCGCGAGGAGTTCCGCCGCCACAGCTATACCGCGATGGGTGCGGTCGGCGTTGTCACCGGTTTCGGTGTTGACAGCTACATCGCCGGGCTGCACCTGTTGTCAGCGCGGATTCAGCAGCTGGACGCCCGCGACTAACGCGCGCCCTGTGCGGTCTCCGGCTTCATCTCGCCCTCGACGGGCTTGTGCTCGCCGTACTTCACGCTGCAGCCGATATGTGCGGTGATGGAGGGGTCGACATCCTTGCCGGCCATGTGCTGTTCGAGGGCGTTGATCACGTAGTTGTGCTGCGGCACCTCGCCGTCCATCTTGGCTTCGTCCACACCACCGTTGAAGAGCAGGATGCCCTTCTCGGAGATGATGAACAGCTGCGGGGTGTTCTGCGCGCCGAACATGCGGCCGACCTCGCCGCTCTCGTCGAGCAGGATCGGGTTGTTGATGCCATGCTCGGCGGCGTACTGGTTGTTTGTATCAGCACCGTAGCCCTGCTTGCCGGGAGCACCGGAGTTGACGGCCAGCCAGACCACGCCGTTCTCCTCGGCGAATGCCTTGGCGGCCTTCATGCTCGGGTTGCTGCCCTCGTAGTACTTCTTCACGAAGGGGCAGCCGGGGTTGAACCACTCCAACACGACGACCTTGCCGTCGGCGGTGTAGTCGGAAAGGTCATGGCTGTTGCCCTGGGTGTCCATCAGGGTGAAGTCGTAACCGGAAGTGCCGGGCTGCAGGTCCATGCCCTGCGCTTCTGCCCGGCGAGCCCCGGTGGTCTGGATTGCGGCGGCGGCGATGGCGATGACGGCCAGGCCAGCGATCAGCTTGCGGATCATGTGTATTCCTCCAGAATGTTGCTTGTGGCGGTTCTCGGTCCTAAGTCCCGCCTGGTGGATGGCCCAACAGGGCTATCCCTGCATTCCCATGCAGATGCGTACCCTTATTGATAGTGCTCTATCGCGAAATGTTCGGAAAAGCGGGTGTCCAGTTTTGGGGTTTTATTGAGAAGGTGAGGAGCAGCGTTATACAGGCGCAGGTGCTTACATCGAGCAAGCTGAGCCATTGCATTGACGTAGGGATGGGGTAATACCCCATCCCCGGCGGCGGTATTACCGCCGCCCTACTTCAATTGCCATGCCCACTTAGCTAAAACCACTCCCAGTTGCGCCAGGGGCGCACCGCTACGAAGGTTCCGGCGGCGGGAGCGCCGTCGCTACTTATGCTTTTCCGCAATTCCGAGCATCAGCTGGTGCAGGGGCAGCATCGCCTTGTAGTGCTTCAGGCAGTGGTCCATCAGCTTCTCGGAATAGACCACATCCGGCAGTTTTTCCTCATGCACGGCGTAGAAGCCGCTGTACTTCTGCAGCTCCGGCATCGGGCCGTCCTCGCTGGCACCACGCGGCAGGGTCTTGTAGGTCTCGCCGAGGATTTCATAGCCGCCCTTCTTCAGCTTGTCGATCACGGCCTTGGCCGCCTTCTGGTTGGCAGCGTTGGCCATCTCCGCGCGCCAGCCCTTCAGCAGGTTGTTGTCAAAGCCCTTGATGCCAGCCACCAGGAACAGCTTCTCCGGGTTCATGCGCAGGTAGAAGGCGGAGTTGTCCTTCTTGGACTTGCGCGTGCCCTCCCAGAACATGATGTCCATCCAGGTCTTGTAGGGGTTGCGATCCTGGTTGTAGCGCACATCGGTGAAGATCTTCTTGAAGCTGCCCTTGCCGTTGTAGTCCGGGTTGGCATTCAGCCCGCCGGAGAGCTTCGCCACCTTCTCGCCCATGCTGACGATGAAGGACTGCGCCGGGGCGATCACATCATTCATGTAGTTGTCGCGGTGCGCCTCGAACCAGTCACGCTCATTGTTCTTCGCGAGGTCCCGGTAGAACGCGATGGTCTTCTTCGAAAAGCCCGTGAAGGGGGCGATCTGAACTGCCTTTGCTGCTGCCTTTGCCATGGTAATCCTCTACCCTGCTGGGTGCTGTGCCTATTTTACTAGGCGGCGCGGTTTATGATTGTGGCGACACTGCATGGCAGACCTTAACAAGAACCGGGATGAGACGGAGACCGGTCCCGAGCATGACGGGCTGGACCCGCTGCATGTGGCAACCGGGGCGGATAGTGCGCCGCGCGGGCTGCTGCGCATCGCGGCGGACACCGGTGGCACATTCACGGATCTGGTGCTCACAGATGAGCATGGCCGGCTGCTGCTGACGCATAAGCTGCTCAGCACACCGGACGACCCCTCGCGCGCGGTGCTGGAAGGCGTGCAGATGCTGCTTGCGATGTCCGGCCGCGACATGGAGCCCTATGAACTGATCCACGGCACGACGGTGGCAACGAATGCAATGCTGACCCGCAGCGGCGCTCGCGTCGGGCTTGTTGTCAACAAGGGTATGGAAGGCCTGCTGGGCATCGGCCGCCAGAACCGGCCGGAGCTGTACGCGCTGCATCCGCGGCGGGGCGCAGCGCTTGTCAGGCCGGAGGATGTGCGCGGGATTGGCGGACCGGAGCAGCAATGGGTAGCGCAGATGCAGCCAGATTACCGCAGGCAGCTTGAGCTGGAAGGCCTGCTCAGCAAGAGTGCCTGGGCGATATCTGCCATCGGACCAAACCAGGAACTTGAGTCACGATTCAGGTCACAACTGATGGAACTCCTGCCGACAACGGCCGGTGTTGCGAAACATGTTGACAGCATCCGGCAGCTTTATGAACAACTGAAATCCCGCAAACTCAGCGAGGACGAGGAATCAACTCTCGCGGAGATCAGCCAGGCAATGGTCGAAGGCATCGAGATCCACACTTCGATGGACATTGCCCCGGATGCACTGGAGTTCGAGCGCTGCTGTACTACTGTTGCCAATGCGATGGTGGCGCGGATGATGAAGCAGTACCTTGCGAAGCTGGATGAAGGCGAACAGCAGCAGCTGTCCATCATGGCTTCCGACGGCGGGCTGGTGCCGGTCTCGGTGGTCAGCTACAAGCCGGTGCTGACGATGCTCAGCGGGCCGGCCGGCGGCGCACTCGGCGCGCTGCAGGCCGGGCAGGACTGCGGAATCACGAAGCTTGTCACCTTCGACATGGGCGGCACCAGCACGGATGTGGCGCTCCTGGACAACGGCCTGCCGCTGGCGCGCACGATGGAGATTGACAATATCCCGCTGCGCCTGCCGCATATAGACATCCACACCGTCGGGGCGGGCGGCGGCAGCATCGCCTGGATTGACAGCGGCGGGGCACTGAAGGTCGGGCCTCAGAGTGCCGGGGCCGACCCTGGCCCGGCCTGCTACGGCCGCCAGAAGCATGATGAGCCGCTGGCAACGGTGACCGATGCGCATGTGGTGCTCGGGCACCTGCCGGAGGAGGTGCGCCTCGCTGGCAAGCTGGAGCTGGACCGCGTGGCCTCGGATCGCGTGGTGAATGTACTGGCGAAGCAGCTTGGCCTGGCGGTTGAGGACTGCGCCGAGGGCATCCTGCGCATCGCCGACCAGAATATGGCGAATGCGATCCGCGCGGTTTCATCGCAGCGCGGGCATGACCCCAGGCAGTACACACTGGTACCGTTTGGCGGGGCCGGCGGGTTGCATGCAGTGCGCCTTGCAGAACTGCTGGGGATGAGGCGCATCCTGCTGCCGGCCAGCCCGGGACTCTTGAGTGCCGTCGGCATGTTGTCAGCACCGCTGCGTTTCAGCAGGAGCAGACGGGTGGAGCTGGCAATGTATAGCAGGTCAGAAGCTGAATTCCGCAGGGATGAACTGTACGATGCGCTTGCCACGCTGGACCGCCACATCGAGCAAATGACAAAGGAACTGGAAAGTGATGTGCAGGCCGCTGACCGCGACACCCGAATGTGGAGCAGCTTCCGCACGCTGGTGGATGTACGCTATGCGGGGCAGGACCACGAGTTGACGGTGGACTGGAATGCCAGGCATCAATGGGATGAGGATTTCCACCGCCTGCACGAGCAGCTTTACGGGCATTGCCATCTCGATCGCGCATTGGAGATCGTGTCAGTGCATGTGTCGGTGGAGGTGTCGCAGGGCCAGGGCGTGAACAACCCAGTCAACCTGCATGCATCGACCGAGACGCGGCTGTCCAGGGTGGTGCAGCGGGACGACCTGCTGCCGCTGCAGTGGCATACCGGACCGCTGACGCTCATGGAGCAGTCCGCGACCACCACCATCCCGGCGGGCTGGGACCTGCGGGTGGTTGACAACGGACATATATTGATTGAAAAGACAACAGGGACCGGGGACCTGGGACCGGGGACCGGCAAACAGGTTGCAGCGAACAGGGAACAGGGATCAGACCCGATAGAACTGGAGATATTCCGCCAGCTGTTCGCCGCAGTCGCCGAGGAGATGGGCAACAGCCTGATGCGCACGGCGCACAGCCCCAACATCAACCAGCGCCGCGACTTCTCCTGCGCGATCTTTGATGAGCAGGCGCGCATGATCGCCCAGGCGGCGCATATCCCGGTGCATCTCGGCTCGATGGGCACAGCCGTGCAGGCCGTGCTGGAGCGCTTCCCGCTGGCGGAGATGGACCCGGACGCGCACTACATCGTCAATGACCCGTTCAGTGGGGGCACGCACCTGCCGGACATCACCATCGTCAGCCCGGTGGTGCCACTGGAGGAGGACCTGCCGCGCTTCCTCGTTGCCAGTCGCGCGCATCACTCAGACGTCGGCGGGATCTCCCCCGGCTCGCTGCCGCTGTCAAGGCATATTGACGAGGAAGGGATCCGCATCGAGCCTGCGCTGTATGACAAGGAAATGCAGGGACGGATCTGCACAGCCTCGCGCACGCCGCAGGAGCGGCTCGGGGACCTGAATGCGCAGATTGCCAGCCAGCTCACCGGACGGCGGCGCCTGATTGAGATGTGCGGGAGCTACGGCTGGGAGCATGTGTCCGCAATGGCGACGACGCTCCTGCAGTATTCGGCGCGGATGATGCGCGAAGTCGTGGCGGCGATCCCAGATGGGACTTTCGAAGCTGAGGACTTCATGGATGGCGACGGGCTGGAGGCTACGGATGTTGCCATCCGCGTGAAGCTGACGGTGGCTGGCGACGAACTGACTGCTGATTTCACAGGGACTGACGAGCAGGTTCCGGGCAGCATCAATGCGGTGCGCGCCATCACATTGTCGGCGCTGGGTTACGTGCTGCGCCTGCTGGCCCCGGCTGAACTGCCGCAGAACGAAGGCGCGATGCAGCCGCTGAAGCTCGTCACCCGACCCGGCAGCCTGGTGGATGCGCAGTATCCGGCGGCAGTTGCGGCAGGCAACGTGGAAACCAGCCAGCGCATCACTGACGTATTGATGCAGGCGCTGGCGAAAGCAATGCCTGAGCGGATGCCGGCCTGTTCACAGGGCACGATGAACAATGTGCTGATCGGCGGCGTGGACCCGCGCACCGGCCAGCCCTTCAGTTACTACGAAACCATCGGTGGAGGCTGTGGCGCAGGGCCTGATGGCCCCGGCGAAAGCGCGATACACAGCCATATGACGAACACGCTGAACACGCCGATTGAAACGATTGCGCGGCGCTACCCATTCCGCGTGGTTGAGTACCACCTGGCCCGCGGCACGGGTGGCGAGGGACTGCATCGCGGTGGCGATGGCCTGGTTCGTACTTACGAGTTCGATGCACCAGCGACGGTCACGCTGATCACGGAACGCCGCCGGCATTCCCCACCCGGAGCCAATGGCGGACAGCCCGGCAGCAAGGGTGCCAATATCCTGCAACGGGCTGACGGAACTCGCAGTATTCTGCCCGGCAAATGCACAATCGAAGTCGAGCCCGGCGAGCAGCTTGAGATTGTTACTCCGGGCGGAGGCGGCTGGGGCAGCCCCGGGCAAGCCGAGTAAGCGCTATCCTATTGGCGCGATGGCTGAACTTGACTGGCGCTCGTTGTTCGGAAACAGCATCGAGGGCAAGTACCACCTGACGGAATTCATTGACGCCGGTTCCTACGGCGGGGTGTTCCGTGCGGACGAGGTGGTGGGCGACCGGCTGATGCGCAGTGTTGCCATCAAGCTGCTGCAGCCCGCCACCGGTGACAACCCCTACCGCGTGCAGGTGGCGCGTGAGAAGCAGCTCACCGAGCTGCAGTACGCCGCCGGACTGGACCATCCACATGTGATCCGCTGCCATTCCGTCGGCCAGTGGGACTCACCGCTCGGGCCACTTTTATACATCGTGATGGAGCTGGCGGAGCTGAGCCTCGAGACCGTGCTTGCCAACGGGCCGCTGGAGCCGGCGCAGGCCGCGGACATGCTGCGCCAGATGGCAACGGCGCTCGAGTACCTGCATGACAACGCGCGCGGGCTGGTGCACCGCGACATCAAGCCGGCCAACATCCTGCAGTGCCACGGGCAGTGGAAGCTGAGCGACCTCGGCACGGCCGTGGCGCTCGGCGGCACGCATTCCACCCAGGGCGCGGCCTTCGGCACGGCGGAGTACGCCCCGCCGGAGAGCTACGACGGCGTGATCACCCGCGGCTGGGACATCTGGAGCCTCGGCGTGGTGCTGGTGGAATCGCTCAGCCTGGAGTTGCCATTCTCCGGTGAAGGTGAGCGCGGGCTGATGCGCAGCGTGCATTACGACATGCCCCATATGCCGCTCTCGGTGCGCGAACCCTTCGCCACCATCGCGCGGCAATGCCTCAGGCGGGACAGCGAACGGCGCATCACGGCGGCTGAGATCCTCAGGGAGCTTACGCAGTTCAATGCAGATGGCCTGCAGGTGACGGAGCGCGACTTCGCTGACAACCCGTTTGAAATCGAGGAGGACGGGGCGGCAATGGCCGAGCTGGAGCAGCTGATCCGCGCCGCCCTGGCCGACCGGCTGATTTCCAGCCCGGAGCGCGTGGAGCTCAATGAGGCTGCCCGCCGCCTGCGCATCCCACTGGCAACGGCGCGCAGCCTGTTCAACCGCATCCGCGCGCAGCTGGAGGACCAGCCTGTGGATGCCCCGCCCCCGGCCAGCAATGTGGCCCCGCCCAGCACGCGTGAACCGCAGCTGCTCAATGTCGGCGGCGGTAGCAACTACCCGACGATCTCGGCGGCGATCCGCAATGCCACGCCGGGCAGCACGATCCACATCGCGCCGGGCAGCTACAACGAGCAGCTGCAGCTGGACCGCGAAATCACGCTGGTCGGCGAAGGTGGGCCGGGCCAGGTGCGCATCGTCAGCCGTGACCGGCATACCGTGCTGTGCAAGACGGCACGTGCCGTGCTGCGCAACCTGGAGCTGATCTGCCGGGTGAGCAACAGCGAGGTGCGGGCGGCGGCGCTGTGCCTGCCCTTCGGGCGCTGCGTGGTGCGCGACTGCATCATCACTAGCGAGGGGGATGTCTGCGTGACGGCCTTCGGGCGCAGCAGCAACCCGCAGCTGGCGGACTGCAGCCTGAGCGGCGGGCGCAATGCCTGCCTGAGCATCAGCCACCATGCGACGGTCAGCCTGCGGGACTGCACGGTGAGCGGCAGCGGCTTCGCCGGGGTCTATACCGGGGCCGGCTCGAAGGTGCTGATGCAGCACTGCACCGTGCGCGGCATCCGCGGCAGCGGGCTGTTGTTCCATGAGGATGGTGCGGGGGAGCTGAGCGGCTCGCTGGTGGCGGACTGCCTCGAGCATGGCGTGCTGCTGGGCGGCAGCGGATCGCCGGTGTTCAGTGGCTGCGAGATCCGCCAGAACCACGGCTGGGGCATCGCCGGCGGGCGGCGCAGCCAGGCGCAGTTCATCGACTGCGAAGTGCATGTGAACGGGGCCGGCAGCCGCGAGCATTCCGATGCGCCCGTGCTGCTGGAAAACAGCCGGCTGGACTGATCTGCACTACAATTAATGTATGGACCAGCGCAATCAGCTGCGCATCTTCCGCAGGCAGGACAGGACTGCGGTGCTGGGACCGGGGATCAGGGCGGTGATCTGGGTCCAGGGATGCCCCTTCGGCTGCCCGGGCTGCATCGTGCCCGAAAGCTGGCCCTCTGACGGGGGAGAGACAGTGACAATCGACAACATGACGGACTGGCTGCTCGGCCTGCCGGGGATCGAGGGGCTGACCCTGTCCGGCGGGGAACCGATGCAGCAGCCGGAAGCCCTATCTGAACTGATAAGGCGCGTGCGTGCACAGCGCGACATCGGCGTAATGTGCTACACCGGCTACCGCCATGAGGACCTGCTGCACCGGGGCAGCGATGCCCAGCGTGCACTGCTGGCACAGGTGGACCTGCTGGTTGACGGGCCCTACATCCGCCACCGGCATGCCGAACTTAAGTGGCGCGGATCCAGCAACCAGCGTCTGATCGACCTGACGGGAAAATACGCGGATGCGCTGGCGGAGCTGGATGACAGCCCGCAGGGGCTTGAGCTGCAACTTGACGACGAAGGCCTGAGCTTCACCGGGGTGCCGCCACGCAGTGGCTTCGTGGAGCAGTTCCGCGATGGCCTGGCGAAGCGCGGCATCCTGCTTGGCAACGGAGGCAGCGAGGGATGAGCGGTTCACCGAAGTACGTCTCCCCCAGCCTGACGGCGGCGATCCGCGCCACCATCTCGGAGGCGCGCCGCGTGGAGGCCCAGCAGGAGATGCGCCTGCGCCGCAGCCGCGCCGATGAGTGGATGCGCCATCGTGAGATGCAGCGCCGCAATGCGGTGATGGACCAGGCCACGGCACTCGAGCATGAGCTGGCGGCGGTCAGTGAACGCCTGTCACCTGCGGATGAAATGCGCATCAGTGATGAAATCAACCGTGCGCGGGCCACGGCCAGCAACGCTGCCAACCCGGACATGGCGAACATCGAGGCGATGCTGGTGCTGGCGCGCCGGCAGCTCACTGCGGCGGTTGACAGCGCGCGGAAGCAGGCCGCCCAGCGCAGTGCGGATGAGCGTGAGGCCTTCCGCGGCCGGATCACGGCCCTGCAGGAGCGCATGGCTGCACTCGAGGCGCAGGCCAACACGAAGCTGGAGGAGCGCGCCGTCGAGGAGGCCAGGCAGGCCCTGTATGAGGCGCGCGCCAGCGTGCGTGGTGACGACCCGGTGATGACCGACTACCACATCCGCCTCGCTGACAAGGCGATCGACCGCCTCGAGGTGCGCGTGCAGCATGATGCTGAGCGCGAGCGCCGTGAACGGCAGGAGCTGGAGGACCGGCTGGCGGCCTGGGAAAGCTGCGTGGCCGGCCTGCAGGCTGACACGACGGTGATGCGCTGGCTGCCCGGCGAGGTGGCGGCGATGGAAGAGCGCACGCGTGAGCTGCGCGCTGGCAACGCGGCTGCGGTGCCGGATGACCTGGCGCAGCAGGCCCAGGCGAAGGAACATGAGCTGGTGGAGAAGGCCAATGCGGCACAGGTCAAGGCCGACCAGCGCGACTACATCGCAAGCGGCATCCGCGAGACCCTGGCCGAGATGGGCTTCCTCGTCAGCGAGGCCGCGGAGGAGCATCCCGGCCACCCGGCCACGGCGCTGGCCTTCACCGCTGTCAACGACATGGGACAGGGGATCAGCGTCAGCGTGCCGGTGGAGGGCGAGGTGTTCTATGACATTGACGGTTACACGAAGAGCACCGTGACGAAGGTCGGCGGTGGCAGCGCGGCTGTCTGTGACAGCGCCGAACAGGTGATCACGGAGATGCACGAACTGCTGGAGCAGGGCTTCCAGGTGCAGATGGGCGAACTGATGTGGGAGGGCAAGGACCCGGACCGCATCCTCAGGATGGCGGATGAGCTGCCCGGCGGCGGGGAGCGTAATGACAGGGAGGACAGCCGGTGACTGGCAACCCGCAGCTTGTCAATTCACGCTGGATCACGGACTTCGAGAAGCAGCTGATGCGCGGCCGGCACATGCTGCTGTATGGCAACATCCACGACCAGTTCATCGCCAGGGGGCAGTACCACACCCTGCAGGACTACGTGCGCGGGCACTTCGCCAGCCTGAACTACGACATCGTGGTCAGCTACGACCCGGTGGACGGCTTCAGCTTCGCCTCGAAGGAGATGGAGCGGCAGTTCAACGACATGGCACGCCGCCGGCTGGAGGCCGCCAACCCGGGGCTGACCGGTGACGACACGCCGGACCCGCAGGGCCAGCCGAACATTGACAACACGAGTGAGGTACAGGCCGGGGCGGACAGCGGCGACCTGACCACGGCCCCGCCGCGGCGCAGCAGCCCGGCGGCCAGCCGCCCGCGTGGCAACCGCCGCGTGGACCCGCAGACGGCGTTCTCGCGCCTGAGGCATGTGATGAGCCAGGGCGAGGTCAGCGTGGCGGCGATCGTCAACCTCGGTGACATGCTGACGAGTGATGCCAACCGCTATGCCGAGGCCGAGCGCGGCAGCGTGATCATCCTGCAGAAGGCGATGCTGGAGGCAGCGATCATCCTCGAGGGCCCGCTGGCCGGCTACCGCAACACCCTGGTGCTGACCGCCGGTGAGCTGAGGCGCGTGCCGGAGTGGCTGTACATGGACCTGCCGGTGGTCACGCTGATCCAGTGCGGCCGGCCGGACAAGGACGAGCGCCTGCAGTTCATTGCCAACTTCCACAGCGGCTTCTTCGCCTGGGAGGAGATCCCGGCGGATGAGCAGGACGAGCTGTTCGAGGAGTTCGCCGACCTGACCGACGGTTTCCAGGCCTGGGACCTCGAGGCGCTGAGGCGCACGAGCTGGGTCGAGCAGATCCCGATCCTCGACCTGCGCAGCCTGATCGACTACTTCAAGTTCGGCATCCGTGACGACCCCTGGGAGGAGCTCAGCCGCGACAAGGTTGCCAATGCGCAGCAGATCCTCGGCAGCCGGGTGATCGGCCAGCCCTTCGCGGTGGAGGCGGTCTGCCGGATGCTGACCAGTGCGCGCGTCGGGATCTCGATGAGCGGCACTACGGGCCGCCGCGCCAAGCCCAAGGGCGTGTTCTTCTTCGTCGGCCCGACCGGCGTCGGCAAGACCGAGCTGGCCAAGGCCGTCACTGAGCTGGTGTTCAGTGACGAACGGGCCTTCGCGCGCTTCGACATGAGCGAGTACAAGGAGGAGCATGCCGCCGAGAAGCTGGCCGGCGCGCCGCCGGGCTTCGTTGGCTATGACGAGGGCGGACAGCTCACCAACCGCGTGCTGGAGCATCCGCACAGCATCCTGTTGTTTGACGAGATCGAGAAGGCGCACCCGCGCGTGCTGGACAAGTTTCTGCAGATCCTCGAGGACGGGCGGCTGACGGACGGCAAGGGCCAGACCGCCTACTTCAACCAGAGCGCGATCATCTTCACGAGCAACATCGGCGCCAGTGAGCTGTACAGCGAGGTGCGCGAGCGCGGCGGTGAGATCAGCTTCGAGGAGGTGCAGCGTTACTTCCAGGAGAAGGTGCGCGACTTCTTCGCCAACAAGATCAACCGGGCCGAGATCTACAACCGGCTGGGCGACAGCATCGTGCCCTTCGACATCCTGCGACCGGACTTCGTGGTTGCCATCGGGCGCAAGTTCATCTCGGCTTTGAAGCGCAACAGCCTGGAGAAGTACGGCATACAACTGCAGACGGATGACAGCGTGGAGACCGCCCTGCTCAGTGAGATGCAGCGCAATGACAACCTGCTGCTCGGCGGGCGGCGCATCAAGACCATCCTCGAGACCCAACTGGAGCACCCCTTCAACGCCTGGATCTTCAGCCATACTGACAACCCGGCCTCGCTCAACGGAGTGACCCTGCGGCTCAGCATGGATGCGGAGGGCAGGCTGGCGGTGGAGCGTGGCTGAGGGCTGGGGCATCACAGCGCAGTGGGAGCGGCCGGCGATCCCGCTCAGCCAGCCGACTGACAACACCCTGCGCATCCGGCTGACCCCTCCCCCGGCGCGTGGTGAGCATGCCCTGCGCCTGGCGGTGGCACTGGACTGCAGCCGCAGCATGGTGCAGCAGATGCGCCTCGAGGAAGCCAAGCTGGCGGCACTGTCCCTCGCACGCCTGCTTGGCAACGAGGATTTCCTGCACTTCTCCGTGTATTCCAGCCAGCTGATGGAGCTGGTGCACGGCCTGCGCGGCGGTGAGCAGCTCGTCAGCGAACTGCGCGCCCGGCTGGCCGGACTGCAGCCGCGTGGCCTGACACGCACGCAGCTGGCACTGGACTGGCTCGGCAAGGAACTGGCGCAGGACCAGCTGCGCAGCTGCATCGCGATCCTGCTGACGGACGGCGTGCCGACGGATGAACGCGGTTACCCGGTGACGGACACGGCGCTGCTGGAGGACCGTGTGCGGCGCATGCGCGAGGAGGGCTGCCGGCTGTACACGGTTGGCATCGGCGAGTCTGACTACTTTGACCCGAAGCTGCTGGACCGGCTGGCCCAGCTCGGAGGCGGACGCTTCATCTACCAGCCGCATCCCGGCGGGCTGGCGGTGGAGCTCAAGCGCCTGCTGCGGGACTGCCGCGGGATCAGCACGAGCCAGAGCAACCTGCGCATCCGCACACATATCCAGGGAATGCAGGGCGGGCAGCTCAGCCGGGTCAGCCAGGACTTCGTGCACTGCGAAAGTAAGCCGGATGGCGACGCCGTACTGGCCAGCCTCGGGGTGCTGAATGAGGACCAGCCGACGGAGCTGCTGCTGGAAGTGAAGTTCGCCGCCAGCCCCTTCGGATCGAAGGAGGGCGAGCGGCGCAGCCTGTCGCTGGAACTGGTGCAGGATGGCAAGGTGCAGCTGGGCATTGACGTGCCGGTCAGCTTCAGCAATTCCTTCAGCACCACGCAGCAGACGAATGAGGAAGTGAAGCGCGAGTCATCACGGCGCCGGCTCAATGAGCTGATGCGTACCCTGCAGGACAGTGACGAGTCGCGCCAGACCTCGCGCCTGCTGGAGCAGATCATTGACAACGCCGAGCAGGTGGACCGGCCGGAAATCGCGGCCGACGCGCGTGAACAGCTCAGTGAACTGAAGAAAACTGGTAAGCTTACGCGCCACAGGGCAACCTCGCTCTTGAGCAGGACCGCCCGGGACGAGCGACATGACTGATTCAGGCTTCGGGCGCGGGCCGATCCCCGGCCGCCCCGCCAGACAGCAGCAGGATGAGGCAGGCAACGGCTCTGCGCCGCAGCGGCCGGATGCCGTGCTGGAGATTGCCAACGGCCCGGCGCTCGGGCGCAGTTTCCGTATCGAGCGCGAGCGGATGCTGATCGGGCGTAATGACCCGCCAGCCGTGGTGGTTGACATCGACCTGACGGATGCCGAACTTGGGCAGACCCCGGTGGTTTCCCGCAGGCATGCCGAACTGGTCTGGATCGAGGACGGCCTGTTCCTGCAGGACCTCGGCAGCACGAACGGCACGCTGCTCAACGGTGAGGACATCACGCGGCGCAGCGGCCAGGCCCCGCCGCCGGCCCGTCCGCTTGGCAACGGCGACCGCATCCTGCTTGCCAACGTGGAACTTGTGCTGCGCCTCGGCCAGCCCAGCCCGCAGGCCGGCTGAAACCCGGCGGATTTGACCGGAATTTTCCGCTTCACCGCGATTTGACCCCGATTAATCCTTGCGCCGCGCTGAGTGCCGCCGGCAGTTGTTATACCTTTTGCAGGTAATTGCTGCGGGCTGCGGCCCGCTGGTGGTAAATGTCATCTGATCTGCAAATCCTGCATGCGGGGCCGGACCCCGCAGTGGCCTCCCGGCTGGCTGCGGCCATCTCTGCGCTGGGCCACAAGTTCACGCACCGGGAACTGGCCAGCGAGGCAGTTGAGCTGCTTGGCAATGCGCATTTTGACATGATGCTGCTTGACTGGGAGGCCGGTGTGGACTGCAGCCGGCTGCTGGACGCGCTGCACGGCAGCTGCCCCGGACTGCATATCGTGGCACTGGTGCCGGAATCCGATGCCATAACCGTGCTCAGCGCGATGCGTGGCGGCGCCAACGACTGCCTGCTGATGGATGAGCGCTTCGAGACTGAGCTGGCAATGTGCATCGGCAGG
>JAGRNR010000038.1:0-36359 GCA_020440645.1 bacterium
GCACCAGCAGAATCAAAATGGATGTCCATCCAGTTTCCGCAATCACGGGTCCGCGTAAACCACGCTCAGGTACAGACCGGCATGAGCCAAACAGGCTCTTCAGCTGGTCCCGCACATTGCCGGTCTTGCTGTTGACCTGCAGGCCGGTCTTCCTGCTGAGGGCATCGCTCAGCCTGCCGTTTCCTAACGCATCTGCCAGGAATTCCTCGGCCAGCCCGCTGCCATCCAGGTTGCGGATGCGGTACAGGTGGAATTCCTCCTGCTTCTTCTGCCGTTGTTCCTCCAGCTGCCTGCCGGTATGGAAGCTGCGGTCCAGGAACACCGAGATGAAGGTCCATGGCAACAAGGTCGCGCTCCAGATGGCAACGGCAAGGGACATAATGGTCGGTTCAAAGTTCCCGCTCGGGATGCCAAGCAACTCCAGGCTGCCCGGTGAAAACGCGGGGATTGTCAGCAATGCCAGCAGCACAATCAGCAGGACGAGCTGCCAGGCAACACGTGAGCCATTGCGTTTGTTGTCTTCACGCAGTTCGGCGAGTGCGGTCCGGACCTCCCTGATCCTTTCCGTCATGGAGGGTTTGCTGCCGCTTACACTGCCGGAGCTGTTCAAGGCAATGCCGTCAGTCAGCGCATCCCTGCCCAGCCTGGCCTGGCTGTCCGATCCCCCGGCTTGTCCCTGCTTCTCCATAAGTACTGCTGTCTGACTCCCGCTTCCATTGTATGCCAGCGCATCCGTCCACCAGCGAGCGCCCGCTACAATTTCCGCAGCACGAGCAGGAGTAAGCCATGGCGCGCATCAAGGGACCGGACATCGACAAGCTGGACACTCGCCTGAAGAAGATATTCGAGGCGCAGGCCGGGCAGTACGGCCAGCCGCTCACGGGCCAGTTCATCGCCGCACACAGCCCGGAGATCTTCAACGGGATGCGTGGCATGTTCGGCGCGCTGCACAAGAGCGGCCTCTTGGAGCCCGCGCTGCGCAACCTGCTGAACAGGCATGTCGCGCTGATCAATCACTGCCCTTATTGAGCCGACCTGAATGCTGCAGGTGGCAGCAAAAACGGCCTCAGTTACGCACAGCTCACGCAACTTGACAACTGGCGTGGCAACGCGACTTACACCTTCCGCCAGCAACTCGCGCTCGAATACGCCGAAGCAATCACCTACTCCGACCAGGATGTCTCTGACGAACTGTTTTCGCGCATCTGCGGGGAGTTCAGCGTGCCGGAGATCGTGGAACTGACAATGACCATCGCCTGGGAGAATGCGAGCGCCAAGTTCAACCATGCCTTCCTGATCGAGTCACTGGAGACGTGGAAACCTGAGTAGGGTGTAGGAGCTGGTGTGTAGGGGGTAGCGGAGGTCAGGCCCGGAGGCGCGCAACTTGTTTGCGCGCAATCTTCATTCCGCATCGAACCAATCTTCTGGCAACCCCAATCTGGCAGCTGTCGCTATTGGGTTAAAAGTGTGACAACTGCTGAACTGCCAATCCCGCGGACAGCCCACCAGTCCGGCCTTCACCGGATTCCTGTGTATGTAGGTAACCGTTTTAAGCAGATGCTCCGGACTCCGTATCATTCTGTCAAAGTAACCACGCTGCCAGATTGCTTCGCTTGTCTGTCGGAGTCTGCGGATATTGCGGGTTGATCCGGCCTTTATCTGCTTGACAATGCTTCCTAGTCGATTGTCCTTCTTCTGCGTCAGGAGTAAATGGACATGGTTGGGCATGATTACCCATGCGAGTGTTTCGTGGGAGTATCCGTCGTTTAGCAGAATTGATCGAAGAACTATATTGGCAATAGAAGGACTTCCAAGCATGCAGGTCCCTTTTCCCTGATCCAGGATCCGGTCGTTCAGGATGGATTCCTCGCTGCTTCGCATTCCAATACCCAGAGAATTCCTTTTCATTTGAAATCTAGGTGCGGCATCAGCAAGAACGAACGTAACGAATTGGATCGCATCCGCTGTATCAAGGTGCGGTAGATTGCCATGCTTGTAGAATCCCAGATTCCCTCTCTGGATCATGGCAAAATAATACCTGTTAAGTCATTTCATGTCAATCCAAAGATTGCGCGCAAACAAGTTGCGCGCCTCCGATACTACAAACCAGATCCCATGTCCTAAAGCCCCAGCAGTTCACCCGCCGCGCGCAGGTCCTGTACCGCTATCAGGTTGCCATCCATTTCACTGAGCCGCACCGCATCGTCAACCGTGGCCACCCCGGTCAGCACGAGGATGCCGGGCAGGCCATGCTGGCTGGCCATGGCCATGTCCGTTTCCAGCCGGTCGCCGATGATCAGCATCCTCTCGCGCTGCACGCCGGTGGCGGCCTCGATCTCATCCAGCAGGTGCACGCTCGGCTTGCCGAGGATTTCCGGCTGCTTGCCGGTCAGGCGTGCCAGCATGTCGGCGATCCCGCCGCTGTCCGGCAGCCAGGTGCCGGCCTCCGTCGGGAAGCCGTAGTCCGCGTTGCAGCAGTAGAACCTCGCGCCGGCCGACAACGCCGCGCTGGCAACTCCAATCTTGCGGTAGCTGCCCAGCCGGTCGATGCCGACCAGCAGCGCGTCAAACGGGTCGGCCTTCAGCGCATCCACGATCTGTACATGGATGTGGTTGTCAGCCAGCCCGAGCGAATCCAGCCAGTTGTCAATGCTGACCGCGCCCGGAATGCGCTCCTCTATGTAACCGGCGATCTCCGCTGACATGTGCAGCAGGATGCGCTCGGAGCCATGCTGATGCTCGAGGTAGGCCGCGCTCACGAGGCCCGCACTGAACAGCTCATGCGGCTTGAGGTCGTAGCCCATCCGCTCGCAGCGCGAGAGGTAGTGCTCATGCAGGTAGACGGAGTTGTTGCTGATCAGCGCACGCTGGATCCCGCTGCGTGACAGCGAATGCAGGAACTCGCGCGCCCCGTCAATGCTGTGCTCACCGGTCCACAGCACTCCGTCCGCGTCCAGCAGCACCAGTTCCGGCTTGAATCCGGGCCAGCTCATGATTTGTGGGAGGCCAGTCCCATGGACTGGCAGGCACTCAAGCCCATGGCTTGAGTATCTTGTATTACTTCAAATCCTTCGTTGATGCATGGAATCAGCATTGCCATTTTTAGTATCCCTATCAGTATTGCCAAGCCCGGCCAGTCAGCTGGACCATGAGTCCTGAATGCCAAAAGGCCGCAGGCCTGCGCTCCTGTCATTCCATGGGAATGACCACCTGCCAGACCATGGGTCTGGCCTCCTACTTCAGCGGCTGCAGGCGCAGCTCCCACCACTGCTCCTGTTCGATGGTGGCCGGTGCGCCCGTCAGCGGGCACTGTGCGCTGGCGGTCTTCGGGAAGGCGATCACCTCGCGGATGTTGTCAACCTGCAGCAGGCTCATCACCAGGCGGTCAATGCCCTGGCCGTAGCCACGGTGCGGCGGTGCGCCGTAGCGGTAGGCCTCGAGGAACCAGCCGAAGCGGTGCTCGATCTGCTCATCGCTCAGGCCCATGTTGCGCAGGATGCGCATCTGCAGCGCCGGGTCGAACACCCGCAGGCTGCCGGATGCCATCTCCACGCCGTTCAATACCATGTCGTAGTTGTCAGCACGGATCGACAGCAGCTCGTCAATGTCCGTGCTGTCCAGCTTGTGCATGTCGGCCGCCAGCGGGTTGGTGAAGGCGTGGTGCGCGGCCGTCACTCCTCCGGTCTCGTCATTGATCTCATACAGCGGGAAGTCCACCACCCACATCGGCGCCCATTTCGACCTGTCAATCAGGCCCTGGGCATCGCCAAGGCGCAGGCGCAGCTCGCCGAGCACCTTGAGGTTCTTCGCCTTCGGTCCGAGCACCATGCACCATGTGCCGGCGTTCGTGCCCTCTGCTTCACTCGCGAGACTGGCAAAGGCCGCGATGTCCGGCGCGAACTTCGCCACGCTGCCCTTCGGCTCATCGCCTCCGGTCTCGACCGTCATCAGGCCGTTGGCACCGAGCTTCTTCGCCACGTCCGTCCAGTTGTCAAGTTCCTTGCGGCTCAGGCTCAGGCCAGGGATGAAAACCCCGTGCACCACGCCGCCTTCCTCGAGGCCGGCCGTCACGAATGCCGCCTCCGTGCCCTGCCACAGCGCGGTCACATCGCGGATCTCGCTGCCGAAGCGCGCATCCGGCTTGTCGGAACCCCAGCGCTCGATCGCCTCGTTGTAGGGCACGCGCGGGAAGGGCACCGGCAGCTCCTCACCGATGCACTCCGCCCAGATGCGCTTCATGTAGCCCTCGCCCATCGTGAACAGCTCCTCCCGCGTGGTGAAGCTCATCTCAAGGTCGAGCTGCGTATGCTC
Organism: bacterium; assembly: GCA_020440645.1. GTDB lineage: Bacteria > 4484-113 > 4484-113 > 4484-113 > JAFGCY01 > JAHEFU01. The sequence goes on from JAGRNR010000038.1 coordinate 4,312, forward strand.
AGGCTGGCGGTTACCGCGCAGGTCCTCGTCACGCAGGCACTTGGCAATCTGGAAGTAGCGGTCCATCCCTGAGCACATCAGCACCTGCTTGAACAGCTGCGGGCTCTGGGGCAGCGCGTAGAACTGGCCGGGATGCACGCGGCTGGGCACGACGTAGTCACGTGCACCCTCCGGCGTGGTGTTGGCCAAGAGCGGGGTCTCGATCTCGAGGAAGCCCAGCTCGCTTAAGTAGTCACGGATGATGCGCACGACCTGGTGGCGGATGGTGATGTTGCGCACCATCGTGCGCCGGCGCAGGTCGACGTAGCGGTGCTTGAGGCGCAGTTCCTCCGAGGCCTTGACCTCCTCCTCGATCACGAAGGGGGTGGTCTCGGCACGGCTGAGGATCTCGGCGGACTGCACGATGAACTCGCGGTCGCCGCCCGGGCCCTCGCGCTGCTCCTTCTCAGGGCGGGCACGCGTCACCCCGGTGAAGGCCACCACGAACTCGCCGCGGCATTCTGAGGCCACGGCATGAGACTCGGGGCTCTCCTCCGGGTCCAGTGTGCACTGCAGTTCGCCCCAGCGGTCTCGCAGGGTGATGAAGATCAGCTGTCCGAGGTCGCGGCGGCGGGCCACCCAGCCCATCAGGGTTGCTTCGGTGCCGATCGGCGCCGCGATGATTTCTTCGATGTTATGTGTGCGCGTGAGTTCAGCCATAGCGCAGGAATTGTATCGCGCCGCGAGGCCTGTGGCCTCGTAAGAGGACATAGGATCTGGGTTGTAGGGGGTAGCAGATTGCGATGCCACAGGCATCGCCAGCGAAACTGGTCACGCAAAGCGAGACGCCACCCCTACTCCCTACGCCCGAGCTCCTAGTTCCTGTTCAGCTTGCTCAGCAGGCGCAGCACTTCGATGTACAGCCAGACCAGCGTGACAACGAGGCCCATCGCGCCGTACCACTCGAAGTAGCCAGGCAGGCCATAGCTTTCACCGCGCTCGATGAAGTCGAAGTCCAGCAGCAGATTGAAGGCCGCGATGCCGATCACCACGATACTGAACAGGATGCCGATTGGGCCGCCGTCGTGGATATAGGGCACCATGATGCCAAAGAAGCTCAGCACGAAGGTCAGCAGGTAGACCGCCATGATTCCGAAGGTGGCGATGATCACCATGCTGCGCAGCTTGTCGGTCACCTGGATGATGCGGCCGGTGTACAGGCCAAGCATCACCATCAGGATCGCGATCGTGATCACCACGGCCTGCGGCACCATCTGCTGGTAGGCGCCGGGCACCATCGTGGCCATCACCAGGCTGAATGCGCCGACGAACACGCCTTCCACCAGCGCGTAGATCGGGGCCAGGATCGGGGAGGCCTGCGGCTGGAAGTAGGACCAGAACACCATGATCACGCCGGCGATCATCGAGCCGATCAAGAGCGGGAAGCCGATGGCCGGGTTGGCCGCCACGGCGCTCCAGGACCAGACGGCGGTGAACAACAGCAGGAGCAGCAGCAGGCCGGTCTTGAGCACCGTGCCCTGTACGGACATGCGCCCGGAACCGCTCAGTTCCTGTACACGATCTTCGTTGAACATCGGATTCGCCATTGCTTACCTCACTGCCATTTATGACTGTTCCACAGGCCCTCTGTTCAGGCCCGATACTCAGTATATATGCATGGCGTGTCTATAATGTTTCCCGTGAGGAAGGCAATCACAGTTCTGCTGGCACTGGCCCTGCTTGTGGCCACGCGCCTGCCAGCGCAGGCGGGCATCCTCGATGAGGTGCAGCTGGAGTTCATCAGCGGTGATGTGACAGGTGACCAGCGCGGCCAGGGCACGGCCACGGTCAGCGCGCGGATCACGAACATCGGCGACCGCAATCTCAACGGCGTGCGCATCGCGGCCTTCTACTCCCCCTACGACACCTTCCCGGATGAGTTCGCTGAATGGAAGCTGCATGAGTTCCTGCTGGAGCCACCGCTAAAGCCCGGCAAGAGCGTGGTGCTGGAATTCCAGGATGACAAGGCCTTCGAGTACATCCAGCTTGAGCTGCGCCGGGCCAACTTCGACCTGCGTATCGTCGTGAACGGCAAGCAGCTGGACAGCGAGGGCCTGGTGCGCATCGAGGATGGCGCGGCCTACATGCAGAGCCGCGACCTCGTCGGCATCATCGGTGGCGACCTGAAATATGACGCAGAGGCGGACCGCGTGGAGCTGAAGCGCGGGGAGCGCGTGCTGCTCTACAAGGAGGGCCGCCGCAGCATCGACGTCAACGAGGAACGCCGCGCGCTGAGCCACCCGGTGATCACGATCGAGGGGCGCACCTGGGTGCCGATCGAAAGCATCTGCAGGGAACTGGAGATCGAATGCGAGATCGACCACAGCCTCAATGTGCTGACCCTGACCTTTGAGCCGTTGCCCGAGGAGAACTGATCAGACCTTCTGCGCACAGCGCAGCTCGGCCAGCATCTTCGTTCCGGTGCCCAGGGCATCAGGTGCTGCCATCAGCACTTCACCACCATTCTCAATGGTCCAGATGGCGGCCTGGTTGGCCATGTCCACACCAGCGAAATTCAGGCGCATCTCATCGTTGAGCCCCTTGCCGGTTCCGCTGATGCGGCAGTCCCGGCTGATGAACAGCAGTTCCACCTCACCGTTCTGTGCTGCATCCAAAACGTCCTGCAATTCGAGGGCGATATCCTCCGGAGCGGCTTCCGCCTCCGGATCAATTCGCTCCTGCAGTGCCGCCAGCCGGTTGTTCGTCTCTTCCGCCAGTACTTCTTCCTCGTCCACCCGTTCCAGTAGGGGCCGGATATGGAACACTGTCTTGACAGAGACCTGCTCCATCGGCGCACTGCCCAGGATGAAACGCGCGCTGTAGCCGGGGCTGGCAAACAGCCCCATCCCCGGTGCATTCTTTCCGAATGTGGCCAGGCTGGTCAGCCGGGAGATGCCCTTCAGGAGTTTTTCCGCTTGCTTTTCACTAAAGCCGCGGCTGGAAAGCAGGCGCATCGCCATGCCAAGCATGTTTTCCAGGCGCTGTGCGGGAGTGGAGCCGGTTCCGTCCTCTTCAAGGCTCAGGTATATGGATACGCAGGGATCGCCAGCGTGTGAAACGAGGTCCCTGATGGCACTGGTATCTATTGGGATCGAGTATTTGTCCATACCAGAGTTTAACCTCGCGACGCGCAGAGCATGTGAAACACCATGGACAGGGTCGTCCCGGCTAGCTGCCCGGGCTGTCCGGAGCATGTCCAGCGAGGCCTCGGTTCACCTCCAGCTCGCCGTCCTGCGGGATGTCAGCCCCCAGCTCATGCATCATCTCACCGCAGTGGTTGATGAACACGTCGCGTGTGCGCCGTACGTTGCTGCCGAGCTCAGTGGTCACCAACGACAGGAACAGCAGGCCGAGCACGATCTTGACCGGGATGCCGACGAAGAACACGTTGAGCTGCGGCATCACACGGGCGAGGATGCCTAGCGCGAGGTCGATCAGGATCAGGAAGGCAATCAGCGGCAGGGAGATCCTGAGTGCGATGGTGAACAGGCTGGTGCAGATCGCCACCATCGTCTGGGTGTCGAAATGCTCGATCATCCACGTGCCGGGTGGCAGCAGCTCATAGCTTGCAATCCACAGCCGGAGCAGCTCGAGGTGCATCCCGGTGCCGACAAACACCAGCATCGCGGCGGTGAACAGGAACTGCCCGATGATGCTGGCCTGGGTATGGGTGCTCGGGTCGAACACATTCACGACGGCGAAACCCATCTGGTAGCCGATGAACTGGCCGGCGAACTGGAAGGCGACGAACACCAGTGCCATGATGAATCCCAGCAGCATGCCAAGCGCCAGCTCCTGCACGGCGGAGGCGAGGAACATCGAGTCGTCAAGCAGCCTGAGCTGCGCGGTCGGTACGTAGAAGGTGTAGACGATGTTGGAGAGCAGGAAGGCCAGCACCACACGCAGCATCACGGGCACGCCCTGGGCACTGAATATCGGCGCCAGGAACACGAATCCCATCGTACGCAGCAGTATCAATAACCAGAGCAGGCCCAGCTGCCCCAGGTAATCAGTCAGTTCCACTTCTCTCTCCACAAAGATGATATTGGGTCTGCGGTCGAAACTGAACTAAATCCCGGTCAAGCCTGCCGGCTGAACCTTGATTTCATGCTGCAGCGTGGGGATAGCGGGGGTATATTGTGTTGCCCGCAGGGGCAGCAGCCGGGCTGCGAGCGTCCGGGAACGTGCTAATATCCAGAGTTTCCGATGAGCGAGACCTCCAGCCTGAGCATTTCCGCACGCACTCCGATCGAGGAGGTACGCTTCAGCGTGCTGGATCTTGAGACCACCGGCGGGGCACCACCCGAGCACAAGATCACGGAAATCGCCGCCTACCACGTGGACGGCCTGAAGATCACTGATGAGTTCGTGACCCTCGTCAACCCCGAGCGTAACATCCCCGCCTTCATCACCGGCCTGACCGGCATCAACGAGAAGATGGTGAAGGACAAGCCACCCAGCCGCGACGTGCTGCCGGAGCTGCAGGTCTTCCTCGGCGACAGCATCCTCGTGGCGCACCATAGCCAGTTCGACCGCCGCTTCCTCGAGAACGAGCTGGAGCTGATGGGCGAGCGCACGCTGCACAACGGCGACCTCTGCACTTCGCGACTGGCACGCCGCATCGTGCCCTGGCTGCCCTCGAAGAGCCTTGGAAACCTGGCGGCCTTCTTCGGGATCAGCATCCCGGACCGCCACCGTGCGGCGGGAGATGCCTACGCCACGAGCGAGCTCCTGATCATCTTCCTGAAGTACCTCAAGAGCCGCGGACTGGACACCATCGACCAGGTGATGGAATTCCAGCACGGCGAGATGCCCTACCCGACCGACGGCGACGACTAGGAGGTGCTGCGAAGCCGCACCATCGGAGGCACTGCAAAGCTGTGCCTTTGGTGGTTTTGCACAGGTCGCAAGAGGGTCTAAAGGTTTCCGGTTTCGGAGGTACGCAATCACGCTGGCTGCGTGACGAACAATGGAATGCAGCAATCGGAAGTAGTTGTCAGTTGTTAGTACTTAGTTCTTAGTTCTTGTTGGCAGCGACACACTGACTGATTGACAAGCAATTAGTTTGGCGACTGATCCCCACAACCACTAAACACTAATAACTAACAACTAACAACTTCCTTAATGTAGGTTGCCAATGACGTAGGGTGGCGGTAATACCGCCACCGGGATGGGGTGTTACCCCATCCCTACTTCCACATAAGAACTTCCCTGCAGAAGATTGTGAGGCAGCACGTGCCGCTCCTGTCGGCTGCTGGAAGCAGCCGCTAAAGTAACCTGCTTCTCATTCCGCTTCTGCCAAGTGTTGCCAGAATGAATTCTGGCCTCCCCTACACCCTCGCCACAGCCATGAGCCACTTGCCCGCCATCAAAGCGATGAACAGGGCGGCCACCGCGAAGGTGAGCATTACTTCCTGGCGGTCGATGTTGCGCATGCGCGGCTCACGGAACCACAGCACAAAGATCGTGCCGAAGGCGATGCTGACGAGCGCCGGCAGGGCCAGCTCAAAGATTTGCGAAGCGGCCAGCGCGACGATTGCCATCACGAGCGTCGTGCCGTAGATCAGGCGCTTGTCCAGCCCGTGCACCCATGCCGCGCGGAACAAAAACGCGAGGATCACGAAGTCGCCAACCCCCATCACGGGAGCGGCCTCGTGGATCGGCAGCGGCATGTGCACGAACAGGTAGTTCACCCAAGGCACCTTCACGGAGTGCGCCGCAGCGGCTGCGGCGGTTGCGGCCTCCTCCGGCGGTGCATTCTTTATCGCCTCCGCCATCGCCTCCGCCACCTTCTGCTGGTGCTCCTCCATCCCTTCCACGATCTTCTTCGACGGTCCCTGGAACACGCTGTAGATGTCGGCGAAGGCCATCGCCACCGCCAGTGGCACAAGGTTCGTGACCTTCTCCATCCGGTCGCCGACCCAGTAGCCGACAGGCACCGCGATCAGGATCAGCCCGAGCGTTGACAGCGCACGCAGCGGCAGTGAATTGTCAGCCAGCGCCACCGGCAGGACGATGCTGGCAACACCCCCGGCGAACATCGTGTAACGGCTCCAGGCCGGCCAGTCCGTTGATTCACCGGCGAGGATCACCATGAACAGGAGCCCGATGCCGATCACGATTGCCGCCACCTGCAGCAATAGTGATGCCATGTCGGGGAACTCCTGCACGCTTGGCAGGTTCACCGTAATAGCGAAGAAGCCCAGCCAGGCCAGCGCCCCGAGTAGAGTCCACAGTTTGCCGGCGCGGTTCATGACAGCTCCAGCACTCGGCTGTGCTCATGCTGGGCGAGGATCGTATGCGGGATGTTGCCAACCTCCACGCGCGAAAAGGCCTCGCTGGCGGCCCGCGGCGTGTTGCTGTTCTCGGAGAGGTGCCCGAGCAGCAGGTGCTGCGGCATGCTGGCCAGCCCGGTGGACAGCTCCACCGCCTGCTGGTTGCTCAGGTGCCCGTGGTTGCCACGGATGCGGCTCTTGAGGTACTCCGGGTACATGTTGCCACGCAGGATCTCCGGGCAGTGGTTGCTTTCCAGCACCAGCAGCTCGCAGTCGCCGAACACCGCCACCTGCTGGCTGCCGTAGGTGCCGAGGTCGGTCAGGATCCCCATCCGGTGCCCGTTGCAGAACAGCTTGAACATGCAGGTCGGGTCGGCATCGTGGCTCACCGCACAGGGCAGGATGTCAATGTCGCGATGCGGGAAGCCATGCTCAGAGTCGTAGGTCTGGATGTTGTCATAATCGCAGCCGCGCTTGAGGCGGATGCTCCGCGCCAGCTCATGCCTGACCTGCTCATGGCAGTAGACCACCGGGCTTGCGTGCTTGAGCAGCACCCCGAGCCCGCTGATGTGGTCGCTGTGGGTATGGCTGACGACGACAGCGTCAATCTCCGCCAGCTGCACGCCGGCCTCGGCCAGCGCGGCCTGCACGCGGCGGATGCCGATCCCGCAGTCCACCAGCATGCGCGAGTGTTCACTCTCGACGTAGTAGCAGTTTCCCTTGCTGCCGCTGGCAATGCTCATGAAGCGCACGCTCATACCTGCTGCCTCTCCTTCAGCTGCGTGATGCGCCCCTGCCAGAGGTCCGCTTCCTCAATCAGCGGTTCCAGCGACCCGAACACCTCGTCCCGTTCATTGCCAAGTTCATCGATCTGCAGCTGCAGCGTGGCGATCCGTTCGTAATCTGATGCCGCGTCAACACTGTGCTGCTCGTCCGCGAGCTGCCGGATGCGCTGCTCCAGCTCCTCGATCGTCAGTTCCACCTGGGCGATCCTCTGCTCCACCTTTTCTTGCTGGCGGCGGCAGTAGCCCTCCACATTCGTGCGGGCTTCCTTCGCAGCAAGTTCCAGCATCGCCCATTCGTCATCTTCAGCGTTGCCAGACCCGCTGTCCCGCGCGGCCTGCGCATTCTGCTCGGCCAGCAGCGCCTCACGGAAGCGGCGGTACTCGCTGTAATGACCGCGGAAGAATGACGAGCTGAAGTTGTCAGCCTCCCCCTCGCGCTCGAACACCACCAGCCGGTTGCAGATCCGCTCCAACAGCGCTCGGTCATGGGTCACCATGATCAGCGAACCTTCATAGGCCAGCAGGAACTGCTCCAGCGCCTCACGCGCCCAGATGTCGAGGTGGTTCGTCGGCTCATCCAGCAGCAGCACGTTCGGGCGACGGCGGAAGATCTTGGCCAGCGTCAGGCGGCTGCGTTCGCCACCGCTGAGCTGCTTGACGTCCTTGAACACCTCGTCGCCACTGAAGCCGAAAACCGCGAGGTAACTGCGCACCTCGCCATCCGTCAGGTTGCCATCCACGCTGCGCAGTTCCGCCATCAGGTCGCGCCCGTCCTGCAGGTCAGCACTGTCCTGTGAGAACACGCCGACATCGGCATTGCTGCCCCAGGCCACCATCCCGCGCAGGGGCGCCAGCCGGCGGGCCAGCAGTTTCAGAAGCGTGCTCTTGCCGCAGCCGTTGCTGCCAACGATCCCGAGCCGCTCCCCGCGGTAAAGCTGGAAATCCACGTCGTCAAGCAGCAGTCCGTCGCCAACCGGGCCGCGCGCCATTTCCATCGGCGGGTTGAGCGCCAGGCCGGAATGCCCGACCTTCTCATATACCTTTTCCTCGGAGCGTTCCAGCCCGCTGTAGCTGAAGCAGAGCTGCTCCACGATCAGCAGCTGTTCGCCTGACAAAAGCGCGGGCTTCAGCACGAAACTCATCTGCGGGTCATCCGCCGGCCGGTCCACACGCTCCATCCGCCCCAGCAGCTTGCGCCGGCCCTGGGCCTGCTTCGTGTTCTGCCCGGCGATGTTGCGGCGGATGTACTCCTCCGTCTTCGCGATGTGCTCCTGCTGCTTCTGGAACTGTTCCAGCTCGGCACGGCGCCTCAGGTCGCGCTGCGGGCGGTACTTCGTGTAGTTGCCGGGGTAGCGGTGCAGCAGCTGGTTGTCAACTTCCCAGATATGCGTGCAGACGCTGTCCAGTAGCCAGCGGTCGTGGCTGACGAGGATCACGCCGGCGCGCCCGCGCAGGCTCTTTAGGTAGTCCGCGAAGAATTCCTGGGCCTCGATGTCGAGATGGTTGGTCGGCTCATCGAAGATCAGGCAGTTGGCATCGCTGATCAGCGCGCGGGCCAGGCAGGCCTTCTGGCGCTGTCCGCCGCTCATGCTGCCCAGCGTCTGGTTGTGCTGCTCGTCCGTGAAAGACAGGCCGCTGATGATACGGTCGATGTTAGTCTCCCAGCGGTGCCCGTCCAGCACGGCGAAGCGTTCCTGCACACTGCCGAGCTCGGCCTGCAGCGCTTCGTCCTCGGGCCTGTACTCCAGCTCGCGCACGAGCTTGCCCATCCGCTCCTGCAGTTCCACGAGGTCCTCACGGCCGCTGCGCACGAATTCGCGCAGGGTGTCCGTGTCGGTGCCGCCGGAGGACTGGGTGACGATCGTGATCTGCGTGCCGCGGCTGACCTGGATGTTGCCCGCCTCGGGGGTGAGCCGGCCCTCAATCAGCTTCAGGAGCGTGGTCTTGCCGCCGCCGTTCTGGCCCACGAGTCCGATCACATTGCCCGGCTGCAGTTGGCCGCTGGCATCGCGGATGATGTATTCATCGGTGTAACCGAAGCTCAGGTTTGAGAATTCAAGCAGGGACACGGCAGCGTGCCTATTCTAACAGGGCAGCCAGCCACGCGCCGGATATGCAGTGTTAAAGGGGAGCTACGGCGCAAGCGGCACCATCGGAGGTCAAGCTGTAAGCTTGGCGTTTGCCAGGCAAACTGCCTGGCCTCCATTTGAGGTGCGGCGCAAGCCGGACATGGAGGTAGAGCGCAAGCTCGGCGCGGAAGCAATGAGCAATTAAGACTGAGCAATTAGCCAATCCACCGAAACGCAGTTCCGGTGCAAACGATGACGTAGGGTGGCGGTAAAACCGCCACCGGGATGGGGTGTTACCCCATCCCTACTTCATGCTACGAACGAGCCGCATTATTGTGCGACAGCAAGTGGCGCAACACCGTAACCTGTTTGGTCCGGCCTGACTCCCCTACTCCTGCTTTCCCTCCAGCCTGTCCAGCCGCTCATTGATCTCATCGAGCTTGCAGATCAACTTGTGGCTCAGGCGCTCCAGCTTCACGTCGATTTCCTCGACCTCCTCGCTGATCTCCTCCACCTCGTCCTCTGTGCGCGCCGCGATGTCATGCGACATCTCGTCCACGAACACGGCGTTTAAGAGCGAGAGGATCACGATCCCGCCGAAACTGACCGCGAAAATGAAGTACAGCCGGATCAGGTGCGCCTTGATGCCGGTGCTGTGGGCAGCGATGTTGTCACTCATCTCGTACCAGCCCTCGATCGTGAAGATCTTGAACATGGTGTACATGCTCAAAAGCGGGTCGGAGAACTCCGGGTAGAGCCTGACAACAGCGCCGCTGGCATCGACCGTGGTCTGGTAGCCGAACATGTAATGTGCGCTCAGCCCGAAGATGAACAGGTAGCAGAACACCAGCATGAAGATCCCGACGCTGGCCTTCAGCGCACGCTTGCCGCCGATCATCAGGCGCTCGATGTTCGGGATGAAGCGCATCAGGCGCAGGAAGCGCAGCAGGCGCAGCAGCCTGAGCAGGGTGAACAGCGCCGGGGCCCCGGTGAACAGCGAAGGCAGGCTGACGACGACGATGCCGAGGTCGAACAGGTTCCAGGGGTCGCCGAAATAGCCCTTGATCCCCTGGAAGCGCATCTTGAGCACCGCCTCCAGGATGAAGTAGACCACGCACAGCGAGTCAATTGCCAGCAGTGCCGGGCCGGCGGACTGCCTGAGCGTGGGGAAGGCCTCAAGGAACAGCACGAGTGCATTGAGCAGGATCACGAACAGGATCACTCTCTCGCTGATCAGCCTGCGCACCGCGTGCCTCCACCATCATGCATGCCGCTTATCCTACAGCAGGCCGTGCCCGGCGCAGCGTTGCCAAAAAAATTCCGCTGGTAATCCAGCTTGAAACTTCGCTTAACATATGTATAATCCATTCTTGTGGGACAGTCCATCCGCAAAATTTCCGTTCTTATTTTGGGAAGTTATTTGAGACAAACTGTTTCCCATGCGGATTGATTTTCATATTTTCCGGCAAGTGGGCACAGCTCGGCAGTTCTATCAACTTGAATTGGGTTGATAAGTTGACAGTTTTGCGGATATCCGCATTTCACGTTGCGTGAAAGTGCGGAGACGGTTGAAAGCTGGCAACAGCCTGTTTGGCAACGTGCCCGCTGTTGATTGCCGTGCACGCTGCAGTCAAGCTGCATGCGGGTTTACCATGGATTTAATTTGCGATATGATCGCTCTCCAGAAGCAGCTGAGGCACGTGGTGGGGCCTCATTTCTGGGTGCATCAACATCGGAAACAGGAGCAAGGCTTTGGCTGTTTACAGGGATGACAACATTCAGGAGCACGTGCACGACCGCACGCCGCCGCAGAATGTTGACCTCGAGATGTGCGTGCTCGGCGCGATCATGCTCGAACCCAAGGAGGCATTCCCGCTCGCGCAGGACTACCTCAACCGGGACTCCTTTTACCTCGACGGACACGGGATCATCTTCGAACTGATGGGGGAGCTGTTCAACCGCGGCATCCCGCCTGACAGCGTGGCCGTGCTCGATGAGCTGCGCAGCCGTGGCCAGATGGAGCGCGTCGGCGGCAGCGCCGTGGTGATGGGCATGCTGAACTCCGTGCCGACCGCTGCCAACGTGGAGTACCACGCCCGTAAGGTCGCCGAGAAGGGCCACCTGCGCAAGCTGATCCGCACCTGCACGGAAATCGTCGACGAATGCTACCGCCAGGAGCTTTCGCTCGAGCAGGTGGTGGACCGCGCGGAATCCGGCATCCTCAAGATGAGCACCAACACCGGCCGCAACCGGATGGACAGCATCAGCGAGGTGCTGCGCGAATACTGGGAGAAGCTCAGCACGCGCGATGAGGAGCTGCGCCAGCGGCGCAACGCCGGTGAACCGAACCCGAAAATCTCGGCCGGACTGCCAACCGGCTTCCGCGATCTCGACCAGATGATCGGCGGCCTGCGCGAAAGTGAGCTCCTGATCCTCGCCGCTCGTCCCTCGATGGGTAAGTCCGCACTGGCACTGAACTTCATGCACAACGTGTCCGTGCTGAACTCGATCCCGACGGCGATCTTCAGCCTTGAGATGGGTGCCGACCAGATGGCGGAGCGCCTGATGACCCAGGGCACGATGTATACACGGCACAACCGCATCCAGGGTGTCTCCAGCGGCCGGCTGCAGAACCCGGATCTGTCCGACCTCGAATGGAACGTGCTGACCCAGAGCTACAACAAGCTGGTGTCAGCCCCGATATACATTGACGACAGCAGCGTGCTGACGATCGGCATGCTCAAGAGCAAGGCGCGCCGCCTGTACACGCAGTACGGCATCCGCTGCATCATCGTGGACTACCTGCAGCTGATGAGCGGCCCGAATAGCGGCGGTGACAACCGCGTGCAGGAGGTCAGCGAGATCAGCCGCGGACTGAAGCAGATCGCGCGTGAGCTGCGCATCCCGGTGATTGCGCTCTCCCAGCTCAGCCGCCAGGTGGAAAGCCGCACGAGCAAGAAGCCGCAGCTCTCCGACCTGCGTGAGTCCGGCGCGATCGAGCAGGACGCGGACATCGTGATGTTCATCCACCGCGAGGACTACTACCAGGAGAAGACGCAGGACTTCAGCGTTGATGCGGACTACGACCGCCACACGCTGCCGGATGCGGACCTGATCGTCGCCAAGAACCGCAACGGCCCGACCGGGCTCGTCAAGATGCGCTTCTTCAAGGAGATCACCAGGTTCCTTGAGCCGATGTGATGGATATGGCAATGGACTACCCAAAGAGAATCCTCATCGTCGGCAACGGCGGCCGTGAGAATGCGATCGGCAATGCGCTCTTGCTCAGCGAGCAGCTGGAGGGCCTGTGGATCACGCCCGCCAACTGGGGTCTGGTTGACCACCACTCCACCGGGCGCGTACACACGCTTGATGTGAAGGCGACTGACCTTGCCGGGATTGTCAATGCCGCGCGGGAGATCCCTGCCGACCTCGTTGTGGTCGGCCCGGAGGACCCGCTCTGCGCCGGGCTGGCGGACATGCTGCGCGAAGCCGGCATTCCCACCGTCGGCCCCGGGGCGGACGCCGCCCAGCTGGAGGGCAGCAAGCGCTTCGCCAAGCAGTTCATGCAACGCCACGGCATCCCGACCGCCGGCTTCGCCGAGTTCACTGAGCTCGATGAATTGCTGGCCTACATATCTGCAGGTAAAGGACCATTGGTGCTGAAGGCGGATGGCCTGGCGGCAGGCAAGGGCGTTATCGTCGCTGCCAACCGCGAGGAGGCCGCCGACGCCGCTCGTGTTCTGCTGGAGGAGAAGCGCTTCGGTGATGCCGGCAGAACGGTGCTGGCCGAGGAATGCCTGCTGGGCCGCGAAATCAGCTTTACCGTGCTGATCAGCGGCGGCCGCGCCGAGGTGCTGCCGCCATCGAGTGACTACAAGCGCCTGCAGGATGACGACCGCGGCCCCAACACCGGCGGGATGGGCAACATCTGCCCGACCCCCTGGGCCACGGATGAAGTGATCGTCGAGTTCAGCCGCGACATCCTTGCGCCCTTCATGCGCGGCCTGCGCGCGGACGGGCTGGACTACCGCGGCTTCCTGTTCGTGGGCACGATGATCACGGAGAGTGGCCTGAAGGTGATTGAATTCAACACCCGCTTCGGCGATCCTGAGGCCGAGGTGGTGATCCCGCTGTGCAGCGCGGACTGGCCGCTGCTGCTGGCACACATGGCGGCCGGTGAGCTGCCGCAGGATGCGCTGGAACTGCGCGAGGGGGCCTGTGTGGCGGTCGTGCTGGCCAGTGGCAACTACCCCTATGGCAAGAGTGAACCGGCTGCGATCAGCGGCATCGAGCGCCTGCAGGGCCAGGGCCTGCTGGAACTGCGCCGCGACGGGGACGCGGTACTGCCGCCGCAGGTCAGCCTGCATTTCGCCGGCGTGAGCCGGGAGGGTGATCCTGGAGTGTACGAGAACCACTTCAGCAAGTCTGATAATTCCGCTTTCCTTGCCAGCGGCGGGCGGGTGCTGGCGCTCAGTGCCATGGGTGCTGACCTCAGCGCTGCCCGCCGCCTGGCTTATGAAGCCGTCGGCAACCTGCATTTCGAGGGCATGCAGTTCCGCTCGGACATCGGCAAGCTGCGCTGATCTTCACCGGGATTGCACCTCGTTTTAGCACCACGGGTCAGCAGTGCGGTTAGCATTTCACATGACACTGCCGAATGCTGACCTGCTCTGCTTCATTGCCGCCGGGACCTGTGTGCTGCTCGGCCTGTTCTGCCTGATGATGCTTGCGCTCAAGCGCATCCGCAGCGAATTCACCGCCACCATGCGTGCCATCGCCGGATTCAACTTCCTCGTCGCCGTCTGCATGCTGCTGCTCGGGATGCGCGTGGAAGCCAGCGCGGCCGGCTTCAGCCAGCTGCGCATCGAGGAGGCGCAGCACAGCGCATCCACACCGCGGCAGGCCGATTACGGCCATGACATCCTCGGCAACCTGCGGGACAGCACGGCGGAAACTCCTTAGCCTGAGCGGCTCAGATCACCTGAATCACCGGACGCGGGGTGAAACCTGCGCCCGTTTTTTCGCATAAAGCTCCCTATCATGACGTTCATGGATTACCTCAACGAGTTGTCCCTCAGGCTGAAGCAGTCCTTCACCAGGCTGCGCCGCAGCATGCTTGGACGGCTGGTCGCGGCCCTGTTCAACAGGATCGCCGGAAATACCCGCTGAATTCAGCGGAGCCATCGAACAGGGCCGGGATTTACCCTGTCCTTATAAGGAGCTGCAACCATGGCCAACAGGCTCATGCAGGAGGCACTGCGAGCTTCCAGCAGGTTCATTGTCGCCACCCTGGCCGCACTTTCCGTCACGGGATGCAATAACCAGGCAGTCGGCAATGGTAAGGAACTAGAGGCTGTCCCGAGTGGACAGACGGGGGCAATCGAGAAGGAGGATTTCGGCATGATGCTGGAAAGAACTGAGCTCGAAGTGTCCGACGAGACCGTCGGCTCGCGCGAGTTCAACGGTATCTCCGAAGTGGAGCTGCGGATCAACAACGGAGAAGTCACCATCAACCAGGATGACAGCCTGGCTCCCGGAACCGTGAAGATCGGCTGGGAAATCCGGCGCAACGGCCGCAAGGTGCGTGGCAAGCGCAGCGGCCTCGAGATCTACTTCAACCATGAGGATGACACCCTCGGCGTCGAGGATGAACGCATCGGCAACGGCACCCGCGTGCCGGACCTGCACCTGAAGGTTTCGATGGCCCCCGGCATCAGTGTCGAGACCAGCCTCGGCAACGGCGAGATCAAGGCCAGCGCTGACTTCATCGACGGCCTGGACCTCGGCAACGGCAACATCAGCTTCCACGGCTCGCTGCGCAAGGGCGCGGACATCCACCTCGGCAACGGCATGCTGACCGGTGACCTGATGGGCGTGTCCGGCCGCCACAGCATCTATGTCGGGAACGGCAATGTCGACATCGACGTGGCTGACGGCGTGAACTGCAACCTGAACGGCAGCGTGGCGATCGGCAGCATCGACTTCCACGGCAAGCTCAAGGGCAGCGTGGCCCGCCAGGGCTACATCGGTGCTACCGCCACCGCGCAGATCGGCGAGGAAGCCGGCAACCTGCTGAGTGTGGACATCGGCAACGGCGAGCTGCAGATCGGCAGCAACTAAGCCGTCCCAACTTCACTTGAAATAAGCAATGTAAATGGTCGGTACTCCTAAGACCATGACCGGATCAGGAGTACCGACCATGCGCATTCTCGCCTTCTCCGCTTCCCTGCGAAAGGATTCCCTCAACGGCAAGCTGATTGAAATCGCTGCCCGCCTTGCCCGTGAACATGGCGCTGAGGTTGACCTGGCTGACTTCTCCGAACTCGTGATGCCCAACTACAACTTCGATGTGGAGAAGCAGGGCTTTCCCCAGGAGTGCATCGCGCTGGGTAAGCGTGTGGAAGGCGTGCAGGGCATCATGGTCTCCACCCCGGAGTACAACCACTCCTTCCCCGGCACGCTGAAGAACTCACTGGACTGGCTGTCCCGCCTGCGTCCGATGCCGCTGCGCGGCAAGTGCGTGCAGATCCTCAGTGCCGCCCCCTCGCTAGTGGGCGGCAACCGGGCAGCTGAAGCACTGAGCACCCCGCTGGAAGTGCTCGGGATGCATGTGATGCCCGACCGCTTCTCGCTCAACACCGCCAATGAGGCCTTTGATGAGCAGGGCGAACTGCTTGACCCGAAGCGCCTGGAACGGCTTGACGGCGCAATCCAGTACTTCCTGCGCGTGGTCAAGAGCATGCAGCTGATGGACTAGGATAGGCCTCTGGGCTCAGGGCTCGGGCCTGCCAGTGTTGCGTCTCTGCCTAATCGAATCACCTACAAGGCCCCACACCAGCGGCCAGAGTACTTTTTCATACCAATAGTACAAAATGTCCATATATGGCCGGATATTTATACCTTTTGTCAATAAGTTGCAATTTATGCAATATATAACTATGATTTACCCGGTGCACAACATATCTGTGCGCTGGGGAGATTTACATGAAGATCCTTGTGTTCACACCCTGTCCCGAGGAAGGCTCGATCAACAGCCGGCTGGCCCGCCTGTGCACCCGTGTGGCGGAGAGCAAGGGAGTCGAGGTGGACTACGCCCCCTTTGCCGAGTTTGAGATGCCCTTCTATGACCGGCAGATGGAGGAGAACTACGGACTGCCCCGCGGGGCACGCGAGCTGGTGTCCCGCATCAGCACCGCCGACGGGATTGTGATCGTCTCCCCTGAATACAACTGCAGCATGCCCGGCAGCCTGAAGAACGCGATCGACTGGATCAGCAAGTCCAACCCGATGCCGCTGCGCGGCAAGGTGATCCAGCTGATGAGCGCCGGCGATGACAGCCATGGTGGCCGCCAGGGCCTGTGGTCACTGCGTATCCCGCTTGAGTCGCTCAACGCCTTCGTGCTGCCGCAGATGTACTGCCTGGCGGAAGCCACGCGTGCCATCCGCAAGGACGGTGAACTGAGCGAACGCTCACAGGCTGAGATGCTCAGCGACATCGTCGAGGAGTTCCTGCTGACCGTGCGCCGCTTCAAGAAGCACCCGGTCGGCTCCTACATCACCGTTGGCTAGCGCTACTCGCTCTTGAGCGTTGACACGCCACCCTTGACGGAGTCAGCGGTCACCGTGAACGGGCCGCTGCCACGCACGATCCAGCGCACGTAGACCGCGTCGCCGAAGGACACGCTGCTCAGCTCGACATTGCCCGGGTCACGCTGCTGTTCGCGCGGACGGCGGAAGAACATGTCGTTGTCACGCATCGCCGTCAGCACCTTCATCCCGTTGCCACCCTTGAGGCTGACGATGTCAGGCCGTACCAGCGAACTGCGCTCGGCCACGCTCAACCTGGTCGGGATCAGGTGGTCGTTGACGATCACCGCGGTGACCTCGGTCATGCCGTGGTCCAGCTGCTTCACACTCACGCTGTCAACGCGGATGCGCGGCAGCTGCGAGGCGTGGTAGACAGTGAAGGCCATGTTGCGGTGCAGCTCCTCCTGCAGGAGGAAGCTCGGTGGCTGGCGGCCGTAGCTCTTCTTGTAGCCGCCGACCTCAACCGTGCCGTAATCCGGGTGCTCCACCTCATGCCAGGGCACGAAGGCCTCGCCGAACAACAGCTGGTCGTTGAAGCGCGCCTGGTCATTGCGGTCGCCCTGCCAGTTCCCATCGTTGGCGGTGCGGAAGTAGTTGAAGGAGGTCCACATCTCGTTGGTGTAGGCCAGCGCGCCGATGCTGGCGTACCACCAGTCCAGCTCGCCGCCATGCACCGTGTAGAGGTCCTCCCAGGTGATCATGTACTTGTAGCCCGGCAGCATCTCCTCGCCGCGCTTGCCGATCGCGTCATAGACCTGCCGGTCCGAGCGGCTGTAAGTGTTCTCCTCCGCTCCCGGACCACTGAGGATCATGCCCCCGGCGTTGTGGAAGGACTGCGCCCCTCCGATGTTCGGGTGCGCCAGTGCGAAGTCCGCCACTGCCCGGTTCTCCTGCAGGGAGAAGGGATAACGGTAGGCACCCCACTGGATGTGCCCGGGCTGCCAGTCGTAGCCCCAGTCACGGTTCGGGTCATAGCCGCCGGCGCCGTCCTCGTTTACCATCCCGTCGCCGTCGTTGTCATAACCCTCCTCGCCGAGCATGGTCCAGCCGCCGATCTCATCCTGTTCGGCACGCACCATCATCCAGGGGTATTCCTCGTCCTCCTTCCAGCGGCCATTCGGGTCCTTTACGCGCATCGAGACGATGTGCCCGTCGCCATCGAGGTCGTCGTCGTCATCCTCGTCAAACAGGCCGTCACGGTCGTTGTCAATCGGGCGCTGGCCGGTGCGCGGGCCATGCGTGTTGGCAGCCTCATGCAGGTGCACGTCGCGGCTGTCCGGGCTCATCATCGGCAGGATGTAGAACACCTGGCTGTCGACGATCTCCCTGATCTGCTTCATCTGGGAATAGCCCTCGATCAGGAACCAGGCGGTGTACAGCGCGCCGTCACTGCCCTGGATTTCATTGGCGTGGATGCCGCCATCCAGCCAGAAGGCCGGCTTGCGGGCCTCGTCCCCCATGCTGAAGTTGGTGATCGTCATCACCCACATCTCACGGCCCTGCCAGCTCGTACCGATGCTGTCCAGCCGGCAGATGTCCGGGTGCGCCGCCGCCAGGTCCTGCAGCAGCTTGGTCTGTGCGTCGTAGTCACGGTAGAAGTCCCAGGCCGCGGGGACCTTCGGGTCCACCGGGCGGCCGATCAACGGGTAGCCGTCGTCAGCGAATGCGCTGCCCAGCAGGCAGGCTCCGGCAAGGATCATTGCAATCAGATTCTTCATCACTTCCTCCTAGCTACCCAGCTCTGCGCTGCCGCGCGCCATGCCGACACTCGGGCTGGCAACCACCAGCCTGATCGCGCCACCCTGCGGTGCCACCACCAGCCAGCTGAACTCCGTCTGCGCCCCGAGGCCCTCGATCCTATCGAGCCTGCCGCGCAGCGCGCCGTTGAGCAGGCTGGCTCCGGCCGGCAGCTCGAGCGCGATGTTGAGCGGGTAGTCCTGACGAATGCTCGCCGCCTTGCGGGTGCTGGTCGGCAGGTAGCCGCTGTTCGTCACATGGGCCGTCACGCGGTACAGGCCCTCGCCGAGGTCGTCAACCTCCACTTCGCTGATCGCCACGGCCGGCACGAGCCCGGTCAGCATGCGCAGGAAGTCGAAGTGCTTCGTTGCCAGTCCGGCGATCTCGGAGGCCGGCGGGTTGCTGCGCAGGTAGGGGCGGAAGCCGCCGACCTGCACGGTGCGGCCCGGGAAGTCCGCGTTGGCAACATCGGTCCAGTCCACGAAGCCGTCAATGCCCTGGGACTCGAACCACTTCAGCGCATTGATCTCGTCCGCGCCGCGCTTCTCGTCACTTTTCTTCGGTTTCTCGGCTTCCTTTCCCTCCTCGGCCGCTTCACCTTCGGCTGGTGCTTCCGGCTTGAACTCCGGCACCCACCAGGCGCGGGTGCTGATGCTCCATGCTCCGTAATGGAAATAGGCCCAGTCGGCGAAGCTGCCACGCGGGTTGGCACTGCCGGGGAAGTTCTCCTTGCCAATCAGATCAACACCCTGCTTGGCAATGTAGTCCAGGTTGCCGATGTCGCTGCCTTCGGCGGACTCATGGCGCAGCTTGCCGTGGTCATCCTTCCAGGGCTGGCGGATATTGTCCTCCGGCCCGAAGCTCAGCACGATGCTGATCTGCTGGTTGTTGAACAGCCAGTCGATCACGCTGCGGGTCTCGGGTTCGCTCACCGGCCAGGGCCCGCTGCCCTCCGCACGGTCGTCATAGTTGAACGTGGTGTTGCGGTTGAAATCCACACCGCCGCTGCGGTCCTCGTTCCACTGCTCGTCATCATCGTTGTCGCGGCCCTCGCTGTAGAGGCGCCAGCTGCCCTGCTCGTTGTCATCGCGCTTGGCACGGATCAGCACCCGCGGGTCATCCGGATGCTCCATCCACTCGCCGGCCGGATCGCTCACGCGCATCATGGTCAGCATGCCGTCGCCATTCAGGTCCTCACCGGGGTCCTCGTCCACCCGCCCGTCGCGGTCGTCATCTGATGGAGTGCCGTTGGTCTCACGCTCGTAGTCTCCATTCGTGAAGAAGTACTCCGTCGCATCCGGCGTCGGGCTGGGCAGGAAGTAGAAGTCATGCTGCTCCAGGAAGGCCAGCAGCTCCGTGTCGTCATCGAGGCTGTCCAGCACGCGCTGCGCCAGCTCGAGGCAGATCTCGCGCCCCGCGAGGTCACTGGCCTGGGTATTGCCGATCACCGCGATCGCCGGCCGCGCCATCGTGTCACCGACGGCGTTCAAGAGCTCAATCGAGCCGCCGATGCGCAGCACGAGGATGTCGCGGCCCTCTGCTGTCTTGCCGATGCTCATCAGCTCGCATTCGGGGGCCTGCGCCATCCGTTCCATTTCCGCCTTAAGCGCGGCATGGTTACGGTAGCCCTCCAGCGGAGCGGCAGCGGCAGGTGGAGGCAGCAGGTACAGGATGCCCAGCAGGCATGTACAGATGAGAGTTCTCATGAAGTGGATCTCCCGCAGGATATGGCCCAATAGAAGTGGCACCAATTGTAACGCGGAGTACAAATTCCGTACAGCATGACGCGCGGACCTATAATCGGTCCATGGCAGACCGAACGCGGATTGCAGAGACGCTGGAGCAGCTTGTACTCACCGCCGCCGTCAGCGGCAGCGAGCATCGCCTGCGGGCGGTGATCGAACGGCAGCTCGCCGGACTGGGCATCGACCGGTCCCGGATCGGGCATGACCGGATGGGCAACCTCTGGCTTCACTGCGGGCCTGACGGTGAACCGCAGCGCCTGCTGGTGGCCCACATGGACGAGATCGGCTGGCGCATCAGCTCAATCAGGCCGGACGGGCATTGCCACCTCACCCCGCTGGGCGGCAATGATGCCCAGCTCTACGAAGGCACGCGCGTGCATGTGCACACCGAGAACGGCAGCCATCCGGCCGCGATCGCCCCGGTCAGCCTGCACATCACCGACCGCCAGGGCCTCGGCCCGAAGCACCGGCTGGGTCCGAATGAACTGCTGCTGGATGTCGGCGCAGACAGCGCTGAAGCAGTAACCAGGCTGGGCATCAGCCTGCTGGACAGCGTGACCTGGCCCAAGAGCTTTGAGCTGGTCGGCGAGGACTGGGTGCAGGCCCGCAGCCTGGATGACCGCTTCGGCTGTGCCGCGCTTGTTGATTTGGCTGCTGGACTTGAGCAGAATCCCCCGGCTGTCCCGACCATCCTGGCCTGGGCGGTGCAGGAGGAGCTTGGCCTGCGCGGTGCCCGCGCCCTGGCGCAGCGCTTTGGCAACTGCTCGGAAGTGATCGCAATCGACAGCATGACCGTCGGCAGCGGCCCACGGGACAACCGCCAGTTCAATGCGGTGCAGCCCGGCAGTGGTCCTGCGCTGCGCAGCTTCGATTCCACCGTGATAGTCGGTGAGCCGGACCGGCAGGCCATCATCGCCCGGGCCAGTGAGCTGGGCCATGCCTTGCAGGTCGGCTTCATGCCAGGCGGCAACGACGCCTCCGTGTTCCAGGATGGCAATGCGCTTTGCTTCGCCTTTGGCGTGGCCCTGCAATACAGCCACAGCATGGTGGAACGGATCCGGCTGGCTGACCTCGTTTCTCTGTGCAGCCTGCTCGAGGACTGGTGCGGCGCGGACTGCATCTGATTCTTCACCACCTGCTTAACAGATTGCCGCAACACCTGATTATTTACATGAACCGGGTTGTTACCCGACCTGAGGCACCACCCCTGGACCAGGTGCCGGGAGGACCAGACATGAAGATGTACCTGAAGATTTGCTGCGCTTTACTGCTGCTCCTGGGTCTCACCGCCTGTTCCGGCGGTAGTTCCGGCCTGCAGGATCCAGCCAGCAGTGCACGCCTGGACAGCACTCCGGCAGGTAGCGCACCTGGGCTGCCGGGCCTTGCCGGACTGGACCAGCTTTCAGCGGGCAGCCGTGAGGCCAGCATCCTCGGGCCGGGCTGGTATGAGCTGTGGCATGAGGACATCATTGACTCCGCGTCCATGACCGAAGACCTCGGCAACGGGATCATCCTGTCTCCCGGAGCAGGCAATGCCTATGCGCTCTACTGCCTGCGCGGATTCAATTCGGACTTCAGTCCGACCTCCCTGAGGGTCATGCCGGATGCCGGAGGTCCTTCCTACATGCTGTTGTTTGCCGATTTCGTCAGTGGCCGCTGGACCAGCACCGGTCCGCAAACCGGCAACGTTGAGATAGAAGTGCCGGGCACAGATGACGGCACGCGGCATCCGCTGGACTTCGTTTCACCCGCCGGACGGGTCTACGTGGCAGTACTGACGGATGGCTCCGGCAGCGACCTGAAGATTGACAACATTGAGCTAGGCATCCACGGTGGCCTGCTTGCACCGCGCCCTCCGAGCTCGGTGTTTGCATCGCTGTACACGAACGGCAGCGTCGCCAACTGGGAGCACAGCCCTGACTACAACAAACCGGATTTCGCCGGTTACGTCGTTGAGCGCAAGGACCTGCTGACGAATGAATGGGGGACCGTGGCGAATACCACGCCGCTGGACACTTCCGTCCTGCTCCCCGGCCCTCGCCAGGTGACCGGCTACCGCGTAGCAGCGCTGGATGTCGCCGGCAACCAGAGCAGCTGGACCTTCACAAATGACGGGGGCGGCATCCTCACAGCTTCAGAGGTGATGCAAGTTGATGTGGTGATGCCGCGAGGACCTTTGTATGGACCGGTTGAGGTGGACTTTGACCTCAGCGGTTCGAGCTCGCCGACCGATCCGATCATGGAATACCAGGTCGACTTCGAGGACAACTCCCTCGACTACGTTGGCGCCAGCCCGACCATCTCGCGCGTCCTGCAGCCCGGCTGTTACTACATCCGCTTCGCCGTCAACGACGGCAGCGGTTTCGGTGCGGACTTCGGCGAGACCTCGCGAACCCTGGTAGTCTACCCACAATGGGAGCCAAGCCCGCTGCTTGTGCAGGAAGCAGACCTGTTCTCCCCAGTCGGACGCTTCACTACCGTGAATGGCATTGCGATGCAGGGGACAGACGACCTGCTGGTGGTTTCCGATGACCTGACCCTGCCCGGCACGGTGATCAGGCGTGGCCGCCCCGGCAGTTTCAGCTTTGACAGCCTGCCTTTCATCGGTGATGCACCACACCAGTACAGTGACCCTGCACTACTCGGTGATACTGCCTATCTCGGTGTCAAGGCCGGCAGCGGTCAAAACTACATCATTGCCTGTTCTCCAGGGGGCAGCCACATCATTGAAGGCAGCTTCAGCTTCACGAGGCTCGTGCCTGTCAGCAACGGCGAGTCCCTGTTCCTGATCATCACGACCGCGACCGCAGTCGGCTTTGCCGACCTGACAGGCGGAAGCAGCCTTGTGCCGATCGCTACCGGGCTGACCGGCAACAACTACATGGATGCCTGCTGGAACCCGGTCACCGCGACGGTTGACATCATGCTTGACGACGGAGGCTCGCTGAGCTACTTATCCTGGGATCCCGCAGCGATGATCATCACTGACGACGATTCCGCCCTGCTGTCCCCCGTGGAGGGCGGCATTGACGTGGAAGCTGACCCCACCACCGGCGAGCTCTGTGTTGTCAGCCGCAGCGTGGCGAAGAATGTCTTCCTGCGTAAGCCTGCCGGTGGTGCCTTCGCTGCGCCACAGGAGATAGACAGCCCGATCATCAATTACTGGCCCGCTGACCTGGCATGGCATGGCGGCGTACCCTATGCGACCTTCGCCGGCGGCGGCGGGGAAACCCGCACCTACCGGCTGGATGCCGCCGGGGCCACGACCTACAACACGGCTGACTACACCGTGGACGGCTTCTACACGGGCTGCCTGCTGGATGACCCCGCCAGCGGCAAGCTGCTGGTCTGCGACCGGGACAGCAGCGCCAGCCTGTACATCGCCGAGCTCAATGATGACGACAGCGAAACCATCCTCGAGACCCTGCTGAGTGACCGCGGCTGGGGCCGCTGGCTGGACAGCGCGGTCGGGGCGGACGGATACCACCTCATCATGGGCAATGCATTCCTGAACGGCGTCAGCCACATGGTCAGCGCTGACGGCGCTGGCTGGACCACCATGGGAAGCGCAACCACCGACGGTTATGTGGACCTGTTTGACAACAGGGCAGGTGAGGTGTTCATGACCCTGCGTGACGCAAGCGGCTATGACGTCTCATACTGGGATGGCGCTGCCTGGAGCAATCGCTGGATCGTACCGGGTGCCCAGACCCGCGAGGCCGTCTCGGCAGGCAACCGCGCGTCCAATACCACGGCCTGGGTGCTGGAGGACACTGTCGCTGCCAACCTGCTGCGCTCACAGGGCAACGCCGGCGGCTTCACCACATCGACGACGGCATTCCCGGAAACCACGCACATCCACAAGGGCCGCCTGGTGTATGACAGCATTGGCGGGATCAGCCCGGCCTTCGTGCTCTATTCAAAGCCGGCGGTGTTCCAGTCATTCGGACTGCTCAATGCCTACAGCGGTGATGTGCAGGACATCACCTGGTTCAGTGACGGATCGACGCTGATCAGCGACCTTGCCTCATTTGACGACAGAGAGACAGCGGCGCGCACAATGGAGATGCTGCCATTCCGCAGCGGCACGACCCGTTACAACGCAACCCAGATCGCATGCTGGAGCGTCGGCGGGTACAACGGTTCCGCCTTCCGCTATACCTTCAGGAATGACAGCGGGGTCGCGAAGGACATCGCCATGAACACGCTGCCTTTCCGCAACGTGGACTGGCGCAGCGAGGACATGCGTCGCACCGTCAGTGCTGCCCAGGCGAACGGGCTGACCGCCGTGTCCGTCATGAGCAGCCTCGATGGCAAGCACAGCCGGATGGAGTGGAGCTGCTTCGGAGAATGGGAGGAACTGCCCATGCCGGCAGCCGCTGGCCGCACGGCACAGACGGAGCTGCTGGTGGATGCCAATGGACGCTGGTACATGTTCTGGCGTGACCCGGAAAGCAGCCGCGTGTACTGCCTGCGCAGCCTGGACTAACCTGTATGAGGAAACCGGCCACTCCGGCCGGCAAAGGAGATTGATGAGATGAACAGCCTGAGGACGATCATCTGCATGGCCTGCCTGCTGCTGGCGATGTCTGCCGGGGCCTATGCGCAGAATGCGGACCCGAGCGTGGAGCTGCTGGAGTTCTACGCCTTCGATCCGACCGCCGGCAAGCAGCTGCAGCGCGAGACATTCAGCTGGCCGAGCCAGCGCCGCATCGGTGCGCTGGTGCGCTACCAGACGAAGAACTATGACAAGCGCAAGACCGCACAGGTCTTCCTTACCCTCAAGGACCGCAGTGGCAACGACCTGTTCCGTGACAACAAGGAATTCACGATCCATTCCGGTGAGCATGAGTACGTCTTCCCGCTGGACTTCGACATGCGCCGGATGTACCTCGAGGAGCGCTTCAAGATCGACCTTGAGATCAAGCTGACGGGTGGCAACAAGATCTCCAGCCAGATAGAGATCATCGTCAACGGACCGGTGATGCCGAACGTTTCGATCTCCACGCTCAAGCTGGTTGACCCCATCACACTCAAGCCGCTGGAGAAGGTGACCGCCGGCCAGATGGTGCGCCTCACTGGCAATGTCAGCGTGTCCGGCAACACCACGGACATCGTGCCGACACTGATGGTCTGGGGCCGGATGAGCAACGAGGACCTGCAGGTCGAACCCTGGGAGGAAGCCCCGTTCAGCGATGTCTATCGTGACAGCGCCACCTTCACGTCGCCAAACGGCAGCTGGAACTTCGGCATCAATGCGAAGATGCCGGACAAGTTCAGGGAAAGCCAGGCCTCAAGCCAGCCCTACGAATTCAAGATCGTGGTCTACTTCACGCGCCAGTCGGTGCGCTCAACTGAGATCAGCGGCACAGTCAGTGAAAGTGCCACGGGCTCACTCGTCGGGGACGACCTGGACGAGCGCCTGATCCGGCTGGAGCGCAACTGGCACTGGGAACTTATCCCCCAGCGTTGATTCTCGGCTGCAAGCGTAACAAATCGGCGATCGGGCGGTGTCAAAGAGCACAGGGTGCATCCCTTGAAATGCATCCGATCCCTCACTTGCGGGGTTCCAGTGCCTGCTCCCGCCGGCCCTGGGGCGCCGTCAGCAAGGCTGTCCACGGGCAGCCTGCTTCATTTTCTTGCCCGGTAAAACTGTCCTAAGCGCCTGCGATGCGGCCGATGTAATCCTCATCCTCCAGCATGGAAACGATCTCCCCGATCAGCATCAGCACCTCATGCCGGGGTTCGAAGCGGCCGGCTTCCACCAGCTCAGCAAACAGGGATGTCGTGCTGGCCAGTTCCTGCCCGAGGCTTGTGATGTAGCTGAGCTGGTAGTCCGGGTCCTGCTTCGGCAGGCGGATCAGCAGTTCCTGGCGCAGGGCCTGCCAGGTATCCACGCTGTTGAACTCACGCAGCAGGCGCTCCTCACGCACCGCCAGGCCGCTTCTTCCTCCGCCGAGGCTGATCACCCGCATGCGGCGCAGCAGTTCGGCATTGTGCCTCAGCCAGGTCGGGAAGTCCCCCTGCACGGCCACGGCATTGCTGCTCACCTGCTCCTGCGGCAGCAGGAAGAAGGCACCGCCGGTGGTGACCTGGATGCGGCCCTCGTCCAGCTCGAAGATCCGGGCATCGGCGGTTACGTTCTCACTGCGTTCATGGCAACCATACAGGTGCAGGCTGACAAATGGCTGCTGGTCGATATTGCCCATCTGGTGGATCAGCTCGTGGTCCACTGCAAGCACGCTGCCCTCCTCAAATGTGCAGCGCTCGCGGGTGCACAGCAGGCCCCCACGCTGCTCGAACTTCGCATGCTCCGCCTGGCCGTACAGGCGCACCGCACCCCACATCGTGTAACCGTGGTCATGGATTGCCGCCATGTCCCCCGGCTCCCAGGACATCACCATCAGTTCGAAATAGCCCTCATCGTGCACCATCGCCCGGCCGTATGAATCCGCAGCGGGATGCGCAAAGCGAGTCCAGGGCTCGAGGTCCTCCGCCGTGATGCTGCACTGCTCCAGCAGCAATGCGGCCTTCTCCGGTGACATCTGCTGCTCGGCACGCACCGCATCAAGCAGGTCGCGTACTGACTGCGGCAGCGCGGGCGCCTGCGCCTGGCTTTGTGTTGTGTCTGACATCTGTGCTCCTCAGGGGTGGTGGGCCGCGTCGGGCGGTACGTCGCCAAGCACCAGCTGCAGGATGGCAACATCCTGCCAGTGCCCGTCAAGCCAGCCGATCTCGCGCTGGATGCCCACCAGTTCATAGCCGAGCCGCATGTTGTAGCGGATGCTCGCCTCGTTGTTGGCAAATATCTTGGCGACTAGGTGATGATAGCCCAGTTCGCGGCACTTTTCAATGATGTGGCGCTTCAGGTATGTGCCCAGCCCGCGCCGGCGCAGGGCGCGCCGCAGGTAGACCGCGGTCTCGCAGGCCACACTGTAGGCCTGGCGCTCGCTGTAGCGCTTGATGATCCCCCAGCCACTGGCCTCGCCGTCAATCTCGAGCACCAGCAGGCATTCACGCTCATTGAAGCCCGCCTGCCAGCGCAGGATGTCCGCTGCCTGCTTCGGATTGCGGTCCATGCTGGCATCACCGGCTGCGATGGTCTCATTGTAGATCTCCGCCACGACCGCTGCATCGGCTGAGGTAAAGGGCCTGATGGTGATGTTGTCAGCGTCCATGCCTGAGTACCCTCCCGTGGCGGCTGTCCAGGATCACACCGCGCTCCACCGCCGGGCGGCCGTTGACCCATACGAACTCGGTACCGGTTGACAACTGCCGGGGCTGCTCATATGTTGCCAGCTCGCGGATGTTCATGGGGTCCAGCAGCACGATGTCCGCAAAGCAGTCCTCACGGATCCGGCCGCGCTCGCGGATGCCGGTGAAGTCTGCTGCCAGTGCTGTGGCCTTGCGCACAGCCGCCGCCATGCTGAGCTGGCCAGCGCGGATCACATACTGCTCGAGGAAGCGCGTGAATGCCCCAAATGTGCGGGGGTGCGGGTCGCCGATCTGTTTCGGGGCATTGAATGGATGGCTCCAGGAATCCGAGCAGATGATGCTGTCCGGCCAGAGCACAGCTGCATCGACGTCCGACTGGTCGATGCAGTGATACACGATCCAGGTGTCCGGGTCACGCAGCAGGATGTCAACCACTTCGAGGCCGGGGTCATTGCCATGCCGGGTTGCCAGGCTGGCCACGCTTGATTTACCGCTGCCCTCGCCGTGTTCGCCAAGCAGCATCATCGCGGCGAAGTCCGTGCCACGTTCATGCATGTAGCGCCGGCAGCGCTCCCGCCAGTCCGGCTCAGTGAGCCGCCGCTTGTACTCCTCGATCCCGCCGTCCATGATCTCGCGCGGGATGAAGGTGCGCAGCTTGGTGCTGACTGCGGTGTAGGGATAGACCTCGAAGCTCAGTGGCGTATCCATCCGGCCACGCGCGTCCTCCACCATGCCGATGATGGATGGGATACGGCCCCAGTTGGCCCGTTCAGCGCTCTTGAGGTGGCTGACGAGCACGGAAATGCCCGCGCTGCGCCCGACCTCAATCGCCTCGGCCACGGCTTCGTCAACCTTGTGGCGTTCATCACGCACATGGCTGACATAGATCCCGCCATGCCTGGCAACAACCTTCGCCAGGTCGATGATCTCAGCGGTATCGGCGAAGCTGCCCGGAGCATACACGAGCCCGGTGCTGAGCCCGATCGCACCGTCACGCAGGCCCTGGTCCAGCATGGCGAGCATCCGTTCGCGCCGTTCCCCGCCGTAGTCCTCGCCCGGCAGCATCGCCCCGGCACGCAGCGTGCCATGGCCGACATGCCCGGCAACATTGAAGGGCAGGCCCTCGCGCTCCAGCCTGCGGTGGAAGTCCTCCAGGCTGCGCCAGTCGAAGCCGAACTCCAGTTCGCGGTCCAGTTTCTCCATCACCGGCACGAGCAGTTCACCGACCGGGCCCTGGCTGGTGCCGCAGTTGCCGAATATTTCCGTCGTGATTCCCTGGCTGAGCTTGTTGTCACCGCTGCGCGGATAGAGGAAGGTCAGCCCGGTGGAACTGTGGGTGTCAATGAAGCCCGGACAGAGCACCAGCCCCGCAGCATCCATGGATTCATGGGCGGAGAACCCGCTGGGCTTCTCGCCGACATGCACGATGCGGTCGTTGACAACACCGACGGCCACACGGCGCGGGTGCAGGCTGTCTCCATCGCAGACCTCGGCCCCGTGGATCAGCAGGTCGAGCATCATTGGCCGGCCTCCAGCATTTCCGTGTGTTCAGTAAATCGTTCGATTGCCTGTTCATCCAGTACAGCCGGGTGGCCCTCGCCTGTATCGATCAAGCCATCAGCGTCCATCAACACCGGATGCTGCAGGATGTCCTGCCTGAAATAGCGGCTGCTCGGCCCCATGTCATGTGCAGTGGCGTCTGGCAGCAGTGCCGCATAGCGCAGGTTGGCAAGCCTGCCGATGCCGGTTTCGAACATCCCGCCGACCCAGCAGTGCAGCGACAGTGTGCGACAGCGCTCTAGCAGGCTGACAGCGGCCGCCTGCCCTCCGACCCGTCCGGGCTTGAGGTTCAGTTCGTCCAGTGCTCCGATTGCCAGCGCGCTTTCCAGGCTACCGGGGGAGTGGATGCTTTCATCAAGGCAAACCCGCGTGCCCTCCAGCCTGCAGCGCAGCGCGGCGTGCAGGTCAAGCCGGTCCGGCGCGAAGGGCTGCTCGACCATCGCCACGCAGTTGGCAAATTCCACCAGCTGTTCCATTGCATCCTCACCGAAGCTGCCATTGGCATCAAGGGATACCTCACGGCCGGCGCTTTCCTGCAACGCGGCCTCCAGCACGGTCCGGTCCATCCCCGGGCTCAGTTTCAGCTTGATGCGCCTGTAGCCTTGCGATACTGCGGTGTTGATCCGTTTCCGTGCGCTCTCCGGGTCCGCAAAGATGCCAAGGCTGATGCCGGCCGGCACCTTCTCCAGCCTCTCACCGGGCAACCTGTCCAACAGGTCTGGGATTCCGCGACGGCGCTGCAGGTCGAATGCCGC
This sequence comes from bacterium, assembly GCA_020440645.1. Lineage (GTDB taxonomy): Bacteria > 4484-113 > 4484-113 > 4484-113 > JAFGCY01 > JAHEFU01. The sequence goes on from JAGRNR010000038.1 coordinate 34,082, forward strand.
ATCCAGCACTGCCGCCCGGGTGAAATTCCAGCCGCGGATGCGGGACAGCGCACGCTGCAAGCCTGCCAGGCTGGTTGAGCCATCAAGCAGTGGTGCGATGAATTCGCGCAGCAGCTGCAGGCTGCCGCTGAGGAACTCCTCGTTGTAGTAGGGGTCAGGCCGCCCGCTGCATTCGGCGATCCCGAAACTGCCATCCCGCGCATGCAGGCGAACGAGCAGGGCCTGGCGCTGGCTGCGCATCCCGATTGCGGAACGGAAATCCTCATGCTGCTCCAGGCGCACAACCCGCAGCTCCATCGAGTGGATGCCCAGCGGCTGCTCCATCAGGTCCGCGCAATCACCGCTGGGAAGGTCGGCTGCGGGTCTGTTGTCGGAGTGCTGCATTGCCATCACCGGGAGATGGCCAGTATAGCAGTGTGGCAGCCTAGCCGGCGACGCTGGCCTGCGCCCGGACAGCCATCATCAGGTCCCGGACCATCACCACCAGCTGGCTTTCGTTGATCGGCTTGCTGATCAGGCGCCGCACCCCGTGCGCCAGGTACTGCTGGGCCATGCCGGCGGTTATCGAGCCGCTGATCACGATGATCGCGACATCGGGGTGATAGGACTTCAGTGCGGCGATGATGTGCAGCCCGGTTCCGTCAGGCAGCTCATGGTCGAGGATCAGCACTTCCGGACGGACAAGCGGGAACTTCAGCACGGCTTCGCGTCCGCTGCCGGCAAGTCCGCAGATATCAATCCGGTTATGTTCGAGGATGTAGCGGTAGCGGCGTTGCATCACCTCTGAATCCTCGATGATGAACACACCGCTTTCCGCCAGCCCTTCCTCGCTCTTCCTTTGTTTGAGCATATCTGACCCCGGCCGTGCAGTCCCGGCCGGAAACTGGCTTTACTGGCAACAAGATAACAGAATCACGGGCCCGGGTGTTGACCCGGATGCCACACGAATCCCGATTTCACAAAGCCGGATCACATCCGGACAGGTGAAGTCGGGGCTAAATGACTCCCGATTTCACTTTGCTGTGAAGCTCGGTTTCCCCCCTGCTGTTAGATATGTATGCGTATGAAAGTGAGGACGGTAACAGAGCCGCAATGAACGAGATACTTACAGGTAACAGGCTGGCCGAGCGGATGCAGGACTGGGACGTGCTTGACGACGGCACCCGCACGCAGTGGGAGTCACTGGTCACACGCATCAACCTGCCGCCGATGTACAAGCATGCGGCAGGCAGCACCGTGGACAACTTCCGCCCGAAGGAAATGGCGGCCGACATCGAGGCTGACCCGGTGATCAGCGGCACGATCATCGCCGTCGCCAACTCGGCGAAGATCGGTCTATCCAGCCCGATCATGACCGTCGACCGCGCAATCGTGCACCTCGGCTTCAACCTGATCGTGTCAATCATCAGCAGCTACCAGCTGCAGCAGGCGCTCGGCAGCAACAGCCGTGTCTCACGGGAATTCCTGGACCTGATCCGCCGTTGGTCCGCCACGGCGCGCACCACCGCCCTGCACTTCTTCAAGCGTGCTTCGATGCATGATGCGAACGAGGATGCCCCGACAGTCGCCCTGCTGGCACGGCTCGGTACGGTGATCCTCGCTATGAGCGAGCATCCGCCGCACAGCAACTACATCACCATCCCGGACGAGCCTGGACGGCTGACGCATGAACTGAAGGAGTATGGCATCACGAGCCCCCAGCTCAGCGGACGGCTGGTCCGGCACTGGGGCCTGCCCGACCCGATCCCGCAGCACGTTGACAACCTCTGGCGGCCGGTGCTCAGCGAACTTGACGACACCCCGGACAACCGCTGCCTGACGCTTTTGGCACTGAGCGTCAACCTTGCGGACACATACATGAACTACAGCATGGTGACCCCGGAGGAATTCCTCGGGCGTGGCGCCTATGCGCAGCTCGCTGCCAACCTCGAGAAGATGGGCCTGCTGGGGATCATCAACGAGGCATGGGAAAGCAAGCTGATGCAGCGGGAGCTGGAGGCCGCCAGTTACTAGCATGGTTAGCACTGAGGAACTGATGGCTTCCGTAGAGGGGGAATGCGGCTTTGCAGACCTCAGCGAGGAACGGCAGGCCTACTGGGAGGCCCAGATCCGCTGCACGAACATCCCCTCGCTGTTCACCGGCCACAGCCGCGGCCTGGACAACCTTGAAGCGCTCAGCCCGGAGGACCTGCAGCAGCGAATCAGCCGCGACCCGCTGCTGTCCTCCAAGCTGCTCTCAGTTGCCAACAGCACCCGGATGGGAAAGATCAACCCCGTC
>JAGRNR010000039.1:0-36008 GCA_020440645.1 bacterium
CCTTGACGACGGAACGGAACAATGGCGATTGGAGGTCCCCGCAAACAGCGTGCTGGTCTCATCAGATTTCGGGGACAGGCAGTTCCGCGTAATGCAACGTGACAGTGAAAATGAGCAGACCAGCCTGAGTGCCGTCAGCCGCGATGGACAACTGCTCTGGACCACACCGCTGGGTGGAGCATATGACTATCCGCACGAAGCCAGCATATGTGTCGGGGCTGACGGTTTTGCGCTGGTACTGCTGAACGATGGACATATCCAGCCGGTTTCACCTGATGGCAGGCTGTTGCCTGTTCCGGCTGCCACGATGTCAATCCACGATTCGCTGCTGGTGCGCAACCGCTGCATCATCACACCGGTGGGGGACAGGCTCGCATACTATGACCTGCACATGCGGGAGCTGCACAGCTGGCATAGCCCGACAGGCCGGATTGACTCGGTGCACTACCAGGGACCTGTGATCATTGCCAACGATGGTGATGGCCACTACTGGGGGCTCAACATGCAGCTGGAGGAACTGTTCAGCTTCAGCGCTGATCCAGCCTTCAGCAAGCTGCTGCATGTCTATTCAATGGGAGATTGCACCGCGATCCTGCTTGGCAAGGAGCACGGCCTGCAACAGGGCTATGGCGAGCTCTGGATGTTTGAGCGCAACGGCCGTCACAGCTGGACCATCACCGCCCCACGCCTGAAGCTGCCACACAACTTTGACTACTCCTTCGGGCCATGGGACAGCTACACATGGCGCGAAGGTGATGACCTGCTGGAGAATCCACCGCTGGCGGACCTGCTGGTGCCGGGCTGGGATGATGGCAGCATGCTGATCCAGAGCCGTGATGGCCTGGCCTGCATCGATGCTGATGCCAGCCTGCGCTGGCAGCTGCCCCTGGTCGGCATTGACAGCCTGCTCCAGCCCAGCGGGATTCCCCTGCCGGATGACAACCTGATCCTGCGTGGAGTCCCGTTTGAAATCTTCGGTTTCAGTCCACAGGTCAGTGACCCGCTGCTGGCAGTCTCCCCCGCTGGCGAACTGCTCTGGTATGACGACATTGCAAAGGACTCGGAAGCATTTGTTGGCACCAGCTACTGTGCCTGGATCCACAGCTCCGGCCTGCTGCAGGTGCTGCAGGACGGCAGGCTGCTGGAGCCCCGACTGCCGATCGGCAGCACCGGCTTCAGTTGCCAGGAGTGGGAAGGGGAACTGCTGGTCCACCAGTACACGCCCTGTAACAGCCCGTTGAACTACTTCATGAACCTGATGCAGCACAGGCCGTATACCAGCTCGAACCAACTGTGCATCCTGCACCAGGTTGTCAACCTGTCCGGCGAGGAACTCCATCGTGGCCGGTTGCCATTCCTCAGTGTGGACAGCGCTGTGCATGCCGGGGGCGGCGTGCCCGCTTCAGTATCCGCCGCCACGATCCCAGCGTGGGCACGCAGCCGCAGCATGCTCAGCCTGGCAGGCTTTGGCAAGGCACTCGGAACAGGCGGCCCACACAAGGGATTTGCACGTTGCGAAATCCTGCTGGAAGAGCGCTGACGCCGCTCCCGGGGCCGTCTTCACACAAGGAATTGGCAAAGCGGGTATCATTGCTTGTGGGACATGACATTGCGCTCATCAGATTGCAGCTGCTGCAGAAGCGGGTGGCAATTCTGTTTGTGGCAATCTGGCTGCTGGGCAGCCTTGCACTGGTCCCGCTGAAGCTTTCCGCACCCCGCCACCCGGGGCAGCAGGTACGCTACATGCTGATCGAGGGGGCCAGTGCTCCGCCGCCGAACACCGGTGGGTTCGTCTGCTCGCTGACCGTTCCCCGTGGAAAGTATGGATTCTGCCAGGGGCCGGATGACCAGTACTTCACCATCAGCAACGGCCTGCTGGCCGCTTTCCGTGGGCAGGACGAACTCTGGCGGCAGCCGGTTGAGGCCGACAGTCACTTCCCGCGCTTTGACTGCGCGGCCGGCCCGGTGCTGGTGCTGGACCAGTCCAGTGGCGAAGCATCCTGTCAGTTGAGTGCCTTTGACCTGTCCGGCGAGGCCATCTGGCAACGCAGCATCAGCTTCAGCGAGGGCAGCACGATCCAGTCCACGGAGGCCGGCCCGGATGGCGGCGTATACATCTGCACCACAGAACCAAAGGTGCTGTTTGTCGACCACACTGGCAGGATCCACGGAGATGATGTGGTGCTTGACCCCGTTTACACCTTCCTGCATTTATGTAACGGGATAACGACACGCAGGGGCAAGCAGCTGATTCGATACTCAACCGATATGCGCAGGCAGGAGAGTTGGCAATGCCCGACCGGACATGAACCGGTGCTGTCTTCGAGCAATGGCTGCCTGCTGGTTACGGATCGCCACGGCAGCTTCTGGATCCTCGACAGCGCTTTGCAGGAGCTGGCGAGGTTCAGCACTGACACTCCCGCATTCGGCCGGATGGGCCTCAGCTCCGCCGGCGAGCGCTTCGTCGTGCACCTGGAGAATGCCGGCGATCCAACCCGCTCAAGCCTGCTTCTGGTTGACAGTGCGGCCGGTGTGCTCTGGCGCAAGGACGAAATGGATTATGACAAATATGGCGGATGCCAGAATGAGCCTTTTGACTGGGATTACTTTAATGTTCCCATCAATTCCATATTCAGCCTTAAGCTGACTGATTTCCTGGTCTCTGACAGCTCCGGCGAGCGCCACCTGCTGGCGACGGACAGCAAGCTGGTGGGCCTTGACAGTGAGTTGAATATTCTCTGGGAAACTGCCAACCCGTTGGGTAGTTCCCTGCTGGACAATGACTACTACTTCCCCTACGAAGGCCAGTTACTGCTCAGCCACGAGCGCGACCTGCTGGCGATGGACTGGGATGGAAATGTGCTGTGGCAGTCCCGGCTGGAAACCGGGCAGTCCCCGCAGTACCACGGCAGCTACGGCTACTGGCGCAGTGACGCCGAAACCCTGCAGGCCTGCAACTCGCAGGGACTGCTGGAACCGGTCCCTGTGCCGCGCGGTGCCCAGGTTTACGCCCAGTCCAGCGGCGGCCGGCTCTATGTGCACGTGCTGGAGCCGATAGACAACGTCACCCCGCTGCTGTTCAGCGTCCCGGGGAATTCAGCCAGCCACTACATCCAGTACTGCTGCCGCCACAGCCTGCTTGATGAACAGGGCAAACTGCTCAGCCGCCAGCGCATCGCCGTCAGCGAACTGCCGAACATCTCCTCGGGCTGGGGTGACAACTTCCTCAAGGTGGAATCCCGCCAGCAGCAGCCGGCCTGGTTCCGGCAGTACACGATGCTCAGCCTGCTGGGCTTCCGCAACCACGCCAGCGGCCCGGCCCTGCCCTATGGCCCCTTGACAATGATCGCCAAGCTGGCGGCCGACTGACCTGCCTCCCCTGAAGATCCGACAGTCAAGCCCCGGCTGATCCCACTTCCCTGCAGGGATGTATGCTTGGAGCGCAGTGGCAGGAGATGCATCCAGCAGATTCAGACATTCGCTTCGGCGGACCGCCTTGCTGCTGTGTCTGGGCTGGCTGGCTGGCGCACTTGCATTGACAATCGGCAGGAAAGCGGCCGTACGATCGAATGCTGCATTGGGATTCAGTGTCAGCTACAGCATGAACCAGGACCGCGACTGGGGTCACTACATTCAGAATCGCGGGAATTTGAATTACTTTCCCATCATTACCGAAAGCCAGTTGAAAGTCATGCTTGGACCTGGTCTGGCTGCATTTCGTGACGGTCAACTTGCCTGGTCAGTTAACCCCCCAACTGGTACGGAGCTGGTCCAGCCCGTCGAACCCGCCTGCTGCATACTGCTGATCAGGCCTGGTGATGAGGGCCAGGACCGGCTGTTTCGCTTCGATGAAGCAGGCACGCTTGTCTGGGGAAAGGATGTGCCCTCCGTGGCAAGACCCTGGAAGGAAAACCTGTTCCTTCACGCGGATGGTGATGTGGTCTTCCTCGATGGCGAGCACGAACTGCACTGGCTATCCGGGGATGGCCGGCTGGACAGCCAGGGTTCGATAAACGTTGACCCGCTGGCAACGGAACTGATCGGACAGGGGCTGGTAGCCACTGTCAGGAGTGACAGCCTGCAGTTGCTGAGCAGGCATCTGCAGGTCGAGAAAATTTGTCGCCCAGCATCTAATGCAGTCAGGAATTTCTGTTTCAGCGCCGGCATGTTCCTCGCAACTGATAATCAGGGTTCATTCTGGCTGCTGAATGACCAACTTGACCTGATTGCTGAAATCAAAATGGATCCCGGCCTTGAGATAGAGGAGGCTGAAATGGCAGTGCTGCCCGGTCGAATCCTCGTTTCCCTCAAACAGGCTACGGAGCTGGGCACATCCACACTGCTGCTGCTGGATGAATTCGGCAGGGAGCTGCAAAGAATCAGTGACATGCGCCCGGCAGCCGGCATGAAGCTGGAAAAACAATCATTGCTGCCTGAGCAAATGTATGCGGCGGAGTACGCAAGGCCGGTTCCACTCAAACAGTCACTTATAGTTGACAATGAGCGCCAGCGGCTGCTTATCCTGCGCAACGGACGAATCTGCTGCATGGATTTCGATGGAACAATCTGCTGGGAGTACGGCGAGGATCGCATGCTCTACACTCTGGCATTATATGGTTCTGCCAATGATGGCAATACCCTGATCCTGTCAGCTGAACCCGGCCGGCAGGTGATTTCCATTGACTGGGATGGCCGGCTGAACTTCGTTGACAATACCATGGCCGATGCGACGGTGGTGGTTGGTGAAGCTGCCCAGATCTGGACTGACAGCCAGAACTTCATTGTTTCAAGTGTTGGCAATGAAATCAGGGGCAGGTTCTACAGCCCTGCGGAGCGCTCCAAGGCCTGCCAGGTTGTGGGCGACAGGACTTTTGTGCATGGATTCGAGGTCACTGCCCCTATGCTGTCACCGGGCTTGGATATCTTCGCAAACTACCTGCCTTCGTCGGACTGCTGCCGCCATCGCATCTATGACATGGATGGTCAGGTCGTCTATGAGGCTTTCCTGCCGCTTGACAACACCCCCTGGCAGTCAGACTGGGAAATGAACAATGGCACCAATGGAAACTCGGTGCAGATGGCAATGACCAGTCCGGGTTGGCAGGTGAATGCCGGGAGCATGATGCTGCTGAGCATGATTGGCATGCATGGCATCAGGCTTCAGCCCGATGATGTCGAAGGAGAACAGATCTTCAGCGTGGAACTGGAGCCGCACTGACCGCACGTCCGTTGTCAGAATGAATTCTGACCTCCCCCTAACCCCCGACGGCTGCGCCCTGCGCGGCCTCCATGTTGCGGCAGAAGTTGTCAAACAGGTAGGTGTTGTCACGCGGGCCGGGGCTGCCTTCCGGGTGGTACTGCACCGAGAACACCGGGCGGTCCGCCAGCATCAGGCCTTCGCAGCTGCCATCGTTGACATTGAGGTGCGTCACCAGCACGCGCGGGTTCATCGGGTGCGCATACGGCCCCGTCGGGCGGTCATCCCCGAGCGGCCTGCGCTCTCGCCCACCGGCGGCTGCCGCCGGCCGGCCCTGTGCCCCGTCAGCGAGCGCCACGGCATAGCTGTGGTTCTGCGCCGAGATGTGCACGCGGCCATCCGTCAGGTCCAGCACCGGGTGGTTGCCACCGCGGTTGCCGAACTTCAGCTTGTAGGTCGGCAGTCCCATGCTGCGCGCGATCAGCTGGTGCCCGAGGCAGATGCCGAACACCGGCAGGCTCTCGCACAGGCGCTGGATATGCGGCAGCACGTAGTCCATCCGCTCAGGATCGCCCGGACCGTTAGAGAGGAATATCCCGTCTGGCCTGACCGCCAGCAGATCGTCCGCCGTGGCACTGCTCGGGAAGACGTGCACCGTGCAGCCGCGCTGCGCCAGGCAGTCGAGGATGCCGCGCTTGATGCCGAAGTCGTAGGCCGCCACGGTGAATTCCCGCCCGCTGTACATCGTGATGTCGCTGCGTGGGTTGTCAACCGCGCCGAAGCGCGTCGCATCCGGGGCGATCGCCGGCACCTCATAGGCCTGCGGCGTGGTGACCTCGCTGACGAAGTCCACGCTGCCGAAGTCCGGCGCTTCCGCGAGGCGCTTGCGTGCTTCCTCGACGGACAGCTCGCTCGTGATGATGCCGGGCATCTCGCCCTGCTCACGCAGGTGCCGCGTCAGGCGGCGGGTGTCCACCCCGCTGATGCCGGTCACGCCCTGGTGCATCAGCATGTCGTTGAGCGTGCGGTCGGCGCGCCAGTTGTCGGAGGTCGCGTTCAGCTCGCTTACCACCACCCCGCGCGCGAAGACCTGGCGGCTCTGGTGGTCGCCCTCGGCCACGCCGTAGATCCCGATCAGCGGGAAGGTGAAGGTGATGATCTCACCGGCGTAGGAAGGGTCGGTGAGGATTTCCTGGTAGCCCATCATCGAGGTGTTGAACACCAGCTTGCCGAGTGTGGTGCCGGGCTTGCCGATCAGGCGGCCCCGCGCGATGTATCCGTCGGCGAGCATGATGAAGGCGGGAATCGGGGTGTTGTGCGAGGTCTGCGGCATCAAAATGGCAATTATAGCAGGGGGATCAGTGGCCGCTGGGCGCTGGGCACAGGCCTGCTATCGAGGCCGCCGGGCGCTGGGCTCAGGCCTGCTGTGCCGGCGAATACCGTGTATCGGCACCATCTGCAGGCCTGCGGCCTGCTCCCAGGATCCTGTTCATACGGCCCCCGGCCAGCGGCCAGATCACTGGAGCAAGGCCGGATGCCGCGCAGCAGCGCGAGGCACGAGCGCTGGAAATCAAGCAATGCTGAAAGTCAACGACAAGGACCCGGCCAGAGCATGCCGCCTGGGCACAGCTACCCAGTGCCTCCAGAGTAATCTGCAAGGTTTACAGGCTGGCCTCCCAGCGGCGGGGGCACCGCTGCTATTGAGCCCTGTTCCTGACTTTCCCGACTATCATCACTATCCAAACTATTGAGACTATTCAGGCGTTCCATTGTGCGCAAACAAGTTGCGCACCTCCAATCACAGCGGCGGGAGCGCCGCTGCTACCGATCCCTGATCCCCGGTCCCTGATCCCTTTTATTCCCCTCCCCACACGCTACGATCATATCCATGCTGGAGTGGGACCGGTAATATTGATATGTACCCATCTGTCAGGACGCACATGATCACGGCTGTATCCCGAATCGCTACCTTCGCGCCACTGCGCGCTCTCGCCTGCCTGCTGCTCAGCGCCTGCGTGCTGCTCAGGCCCGCCGCGGCCGAAGCGGCCAGCAAGCTCAGCGCAGTGAACGTCAACCGCAGCGGCTACTACATCGAAATCGAGCTGGCCTTCGACACGCGCCCCAAGGCGCTCACCGAGTCATATCGCTACGACCCGGACCGCTACCTGCTGACCATTGAGGGCTGCGGCTCCTCACTCACACCGCAGCGCATCGAGGAACTGGGCAACATTAACCACCACCTGCTGACCCGCGTCAGCGTGTTTGCGGCCAACGGCAACCTCTCGCTCGGCTTCTACCTGAACCAGTACAACCGGCCCTTCATCCGCTACGACGGCAATTCCTGGTTCCTGCGCTTCCCGACGGCCAGCCGCTCCGAGCAGGTCACGCAGCTCGCCGACGGCATCAGCCTTTCGCAGAAGAACAGCACCTACCGCAACCAGAACTTCACGCTGTACCTCGTGCGCATCGACCCGGCGCTCGGCGTGGACATCTTCTCCGCCTCCGCCGACCGCTATGACGGCAAGACCCGCAAACGCGCCCCCTCCAGCTTCGCCCGCCGCGAGGGAGCGGAGGTGGTGATCAACGGCGGCTTCTTCGGCCGCGCCGGTGAGCACCTTTCCACACTGGTGGAGGATGGGCTGATCCGCGCCACCGGGGTCTACCCGACGCGCCCGATGCTGATCGTGAGCGAGGGCGGACAGGTGGCGATAGGCCGCTACAACATCGAGACCGCGCTCGTCGGCCCGAAGGCCAAGATCCCGATCTCCGCGAAGAACTACCCCTACGTCAGCGGCAAGGTGATGGTCTATGACTCGCGCTACCCGCTGGACAGCCTGCCGCAGAGCGGGATCTACTACTTCATGCTGGAAGGCGGTGCGATGCGCTACGTGGACACCAAGACCAGCGGCATCACTCTAGGCAGCGGGCAGCTGCTGGTGGCGAGTGACATCATGCCGGAGGTCAACCCGCTGCGCAACATCCGCAAGGGTGACGACGTGAAGCTGCAGACGGTGATCACGGACAAGTCCGGCAATGTGATCCCGGCGCGCTCGGCAATCGGCGGGGCGCCGATGCTCGTGGAGGGTGGCAAGGTCTATATCTCCTCGGCCGAGGACAGTGTGCAGGCAGACATCGCCAAGAGCGAACGCAGCCGCACGGCGGTCGGGCTGACGCCCTCCGGGCAGCTCTTGATCGCAGTGGTCAAGGAAGTGGAGAGCCAGGGCTTCGGCGGCGTGACGCTGGAAGCGCTGGCGCAGATCATGATTGACGAAGGCGCGGTGGTGGCGATGAACCTCGACGGCGGCGGCAGCTCGGCGATGGTGGTGGCCGGCCAGCTGATGAACATCGCGGAAAGCAACGAACGCCCGGTGAGCAATGTGCTGATCGTGAAGAGCCGTGAAGTGATCAAGTCGACCACGGCTGAGAAGGGTGGCTCAGGCCTGCCGGTGCCGGCGGTGGTGAAGTAGGGGGGGAGTCTGGCGCAAGCCAGGCAAGGAGCTACCTTCTTCAGCGGTAGATCCTGCAGATGCAAAAACGAGGCAGTTAGCGCACTGCCCTCTGCTACCTTAGTCCCATGTCCATTCCGCTGACCGGGCGCGTGGAGCGCCTGCCCGTCCGTGATGTCTGGCCGCATGAAGCGCTGGCCTTCACCCCCTGGCTGTCCCAGAACCTTGATGTGATCGGCGAGCTCGTCGGGCTGGAGCTGAGCCTCGAAAGCATTGAGCAGACGCTCGAGAACTTTCGCGTGGACATCATCGCCAGCGACGCACGCGGGCGCAGCGTGGTGATCGAGAACCAGTTCGGTGACAGCGACCACAAGCACCTCGGCCAGCTGCTGAGCTATTACGCATCCTGGAACGCCGACGTGGCGATCTGGATCGTGGAGAAGGCGCGCGCCGAGCACGTCAAGGCCGTCAGCGTGATGAACGAGCACTTCCCGGCGGACTTCTACCTGGTGCAGGTGGAGGCGATCCGCATCGGGGACAGCCTGCCAGCGCTGTTGCCAACGCTGATCTACGGCCCCAGTCCGGAGACGAAGCAGGCCGCGCGCGCCAGCCGTGAACTGGAGGAGCGCAAGGCGGACTACCGCTCATTCTGGGAGCTGCTGTCGCAGCGGGCGCGGGAAGGCCATGGACCGGCAGATGCAGCAGGCCGGCTGTGGTACCAGCGCCTTGTAGGCGGCAGTGGCAACCTGCCGGGTTCGCAGTACCTGAAATACAGCAGCGGTATCAGCGGCCACTGGTTCGTGTTCCACCTGATGGGTGAGTTCCGCAGAATCGAACTGAACCTGTTCTATCGCAACCAGCCGGAACTGGCAACGCAGGCATTCCAGGGACTGCTTGCAAATAAGGCTGAAATCGAACAGCAATTCGGCAGGTCACTGACCTGGGATCCGCGTGAGGACAGTATGTCAGCCAGCATTCGCTGCGACTACCCCGGCGGCGGTTGGCAATCTGACGAATCGGAATGGCCAGCAGCCTGCGACGAACTGCTGCGTGAGATGGACCGCTTTGAACAGGTGATGATACGGCATATAGGGGAGTAGCATTCAGCGCTTGCCGAACTCGTGGTGGCTGGGGATGAGATACCAGTTGCCGCTCATACCTTGGATTCAGGCCACGGCCGCATGTCCCATTCTCCATCAGCACCGCCTAGCATGGCCTTCAGCCGTTCAAGCAGATCCGGTGCCTCGGGATGGTAGTGCATGCACAGCAGAGATACGAACAGATCCGGTTCCCCTTCCATACCGGTCATGCAGGAGAAAAGGCGCACGGGTTCGTTGCCACGCACACCATCACTCGGCAGGATTGCCTGCACCACTGTCCATTCCCTTCCGCCTGACGGCAGCATCACGCCTACATTCAGGTAGCGCGTCTCTGACGGGAACAGCTCCATCATCATGAATGGCAGCAGCAGGGGATGCAGTGGACCATCCTTCGGCCGACCGGGGAAGACATTCATCACACCCTCGACGTTGTAGAAACCACCAGGCCCGACATGATCACGGTGCAAGCTCCAGTTGAAGTAGTGCGAGGGTTTGCCGCGCTCGAAATGGCCACCCTTCGGCAGGTGTATTGCCAGGGGCCAGTCCCTTTGCCAATGGGGCTCAAGATCATACGGGTCAACCGGTTCACGCTTCTTTCTGTTGAACAACCAATCCAGCATGAGCAGCAGAATAGCAGAAAGGTTATCGTTTATTAGTTCGGCCACCGGAACTGTTAGCACCATTCAGACTGCTCCACCGCTACATTGTGCGCAAACAAGTTGCGCACTTCCGACCGCTGCCTTCTGCCTACTGCCTTCTGCCTATTGCCCACTGACCACTGGCCACTGTTGCCAGAATGAATTCTGGCCTCCCGCCCGCTACTTCCCCAGCAGTGACTTGGTCTTCGGTTCCGGTTTGACAATGGAATCCCTGGACCTGATCTCAGCCTCACGCTCGGCCAGCAGCTGCTCCAGCTCGCTGTCAACCAGCCCCATTGCGATGCAGCGCGGCCAGAACTCAGTCTTGAATTCACGCAGCTGCGGCTTCAGTTGCAGCAGGATGATTGACTCATAAACATCGCGGCGTGTGGCCTTGCCGGACAGCAGCTGGTACATCAGGTTGACCCGTTGCCATTTCGCCTGGCCCATCTCATCACCGGGGTATAGCAGGAACATCTCGAACGCGCGCTCCAGCGTCCCGAGGTCATTGTGCTCAAAGGCCCAGCGCGCAATCTGCTGCCAGGCGGGGCCGGACATGCGCTCCGGCAGCGGTTCGAGGATTTCCTCGATCTCACCCTTGGTCAGGTTGTCAAAGGTGTCTGAAGTGCCGTTGCAGCGGATGTAGACGAGGTACATGCGCCTGACGCAGTCGCCCAGCCGACCGCGCGCGGGCCTGCTGAAACGGCGGATCTTCTCGTCATACACGCGCTGGCCATATCCCTGGCTGTCCGGATGCCAGTTGACCCGGCATTCCGTGAAATCGACAAGGTACTCCATCGCCTCACGCAATTCCTCAGCATGTTCCGGCGAGCGGGCCGATTCCCGTGCAGCAGCCAGCATTGCCCTGGCATCGTCAAACTTGTGGTTGTTGATCGCGGGAGCAATCACGTCAATCCACTGCTTGCGCCATTTGCGGTAAGGCCCGAGCAACTGCTCAAGGTCGCGATCCTGTTGTGCCTGGTTCCCTGCCACGTCCAATAGATATAACTGAATTCAGGCACCAATATCGTGCTGCTGGCAACGATGATGGATTAAATCTGGGTCTAGCGGCTGCCAACGGGCACTTTCCCCAGTTGCAGGCTGCCAATGTCAGGCAAAGGACAAGTGAATGTCAGAAATGAAGTATGCCGTTAAGGCAATCAAACCAGCCTGGTCTGCTATCAGTTGAGCCTAGTTGCCATTGACTGCAGTTTCGCGCTGCACCAGCATCGTCTCCAGCCCAGCGTCCACCAGTCCGAGCTCCAGGCATTTTGGCCAGAACTCATTGCGGAACTCACGCAACTGCGGCCTGAGGTGCAGCAGCGCCAGGTAACTCCGCACATCCGCTGCTGTGGCACTGCCTGACAGCAGGCCATGCATCAGGCTGACCCGTTGCCATTTCGCCTGGGCCATGGTGTTTCCCGGCAGCTCCAGGAAGACCTCGTATGCCCGCTCGAGGATCTCCATGTCATTGTGCTCATAGGCCCAGCGAGCCAGCTGCTGCCAGGCCGGGGTGCTCAGGTGTTCCGGCAGCGGAGCCAGCAGCTCCTCGAGCTCGGCGCGGGTCAGTTCATCATGGGAATCGGATGTGCCGTTGCTGCGGATGAAGACGAGGTAGCTACGCCGCATGCAGTCCGCCAGGAAGGATTTCGCCGGAGTATCGAGGCTCGCCAGCACGGCTTCGTAATCCTGCTTCGTGTAACCGCGGCTGTCCGGATGCCATTCCACGCGGCAGTCCGTCAGGATGATGAGGTAGGCCAGCGCTTCACGCACATCCTCCGGCAGCTCTGCGGAAGCCAGTTCCGCTTGAGCAGCAGCCAGCATCGCCCTCGCCTCATCAAAGCGATGGTCGTAAACGGCCAGCGTAACCGGCACGATCCACTGCGCCCGCCAGGCCTGGAAGGTGGTGTGGGATTGTGCGAGCAGTTGCCCCTCGTTGCCTGCTACATCCTGCATACAGAATTGATACCACTAACACCGGGTAAGTTGCAAATTCCGGTTAAATTGAAGGCAAGATGGATGTCTGTCATCTGACCGCTTTCCACCGACTACTGCCCAATGTTGCCAGACTCTCGTCTGGCCTCCATCAGACGGCCTTGGCCGCGTCTCCGAGGATGTTGCGGGCGATGATCACCTGCTGGATCTCACTTGTGCCCTCTCCGATAGTACACAGCTTGGCGTCACGCCAGATGCGCTCCACCTCGAACTCACGCACATAACCGTAGCCGCCGTGGACCTGGATCGCATTGCTCGTGACTTCCATCGCCATCTCGGTGGTGAACAGCTTGGCCATGCTGGCTTCCTTGCCGAAGGGCAGGCCGGCGTCCTTCATGAAGGCCGCGCGGTAGACCAGCAGGCGGGCTGCCTCGATCTTCATCGCCATGTCGGCGAGGTAGTTCTGGATCGTCTGGTGCCCGGCCAGAGGACGGCCGAAGGTCTCACGCTGCTTGGCGTACTCGATGCTGCGCTCATAGGCGCTCTGCGCCAGGCCGAGTGCCATCGCGGCAATCGCGATGCGCCCGCCCTCAAGCGTCTTCATGAAGGCCGGGAAGCCGTCATTCTCCTCACCGATCAGGTTCTCCGCCGGCACGCGTACGTTATCGAGGAACACCTGGGCGGTGGAGCTGGCCCGCAGGCCAAGCTTGTCCTCCTCCTTGATCACGCTCACGCCGGGGGAATCCATCGGCACCACAAGCGAGCTGATGCCCTTGCCGCGGCCCTGGGAGGGGTCCGTCTTGCAGGTGGTCACCATATATCCGGCATACTTGCCGTTGGTGATCCACATCTTCGTGCCGTTGATGATGTAGTCGTCGCCGTCGCGCACGGCGGTGGTGGTCAGCGAACCGGCATCGGTACCGCTGCCCGGCTCACTGAGGCCGAAGCAGCCGTATTTCTTGCCGCTGCACAGCTCCGGCAGCCAGCGCTTCTTCTGCTCATCACTGGCGAGGATGGTGATCGGGGTGATGCACAGTCCGGTGTGTGCAGTATAGGTCAGCGCAGTGGAACCACAGCCGCGGCCCAGCTCCTCCATCGTGATCACGTAGGCCACGAAGTCCATCCCGGCCCCGCCGAATTCCTCAGGCACGTAGATGCCCAGCAGGTCAAGCTCAGCCAGTTCCTGCATCGCCTCATGCGGGAACGCATGGCTCTCGTCGAGGCTTATGGCGCGCGGGGCGATGCGGTCGTTGACCAGCCCCCGCACGGTCTCACGCACCATTTCATGCTCATCCGTAAACGGAATGAGGAACTGACTGTCGATTTCGCTCATGTTCACACCGGTCCTGTTGGTCGGAATATTCTAGCAAGCAGTCTGCACCGCCCGGTACAAAGCGGCATTGGACCCCCTTTGTGCTTTACTGCCCGGCAATGGCAAAAGCCCGCGGTAGCTGGTAAGGTTCTATTCCTGCAATCCAGCGAGAAACAAATGAGCGATCAGACACCAACAGATACGGCGAAGCAGGAACCGCAGGAGCAGTTCCTTTACGCATTCAACGACAAGGGCCAGCGCGTGCGCTTCTCCCGCGAACAGTGGGCCAAGCACGTTATCCCACAGAACGTGAAGCTGCACTGGAAGAACCCGGATGCCCTGTTCGCACTGCTGCAGCAGGCTGTCCAGGGGGGCTTCTACGCTGAGATCGAGCAGGCCGCCTGGCACCTGCAGGAGATCGACCGCAACCTCGAGCGCGGCACCAGCCTGCTGGCGCACGTGCTGCTGAGGCTCGGCAAGCTCGATGAGTGCGAGCAGCTGATCGATGAATTCATCGATGTGGCCGGCCCGACGGGCAACATGCTGGCTGGCAAGGCCAAGCTGATGGTGGAGCGCAACAAGGACGCCGACGTCAGCGAGCAGCTGCGTGAGGCGCTGAAGCTCAGCCCCAACAACGAGAACACCCTGCACTGGTACGCGCTGGACGGGAAGAAGAAGGACGGCATGGACGGGCTGAAGGCCCGCCTGCGTGAAGCCTGTGACTTCCCGGGCAGCTTCCTGCCGCAGATCCGCCTCGGCGGGATCCTGCTGGAGGAAGGTGACAACGAGGGCGCGATCGAGCTGTACGAGTCGATCCTCGACCTGGCCCGCCGGGATGGCAACATCCTGCTGGGGATCAGCTCCGCGATGGCGCAGTACCACCTCACCGAGGAGATGATCGACATGCTGGCGCCGGTGTACAACTTCCAGAAGCATGGGCCATACGTCGGCATGAACCTAGCCCAGGCAATGACCGATGCCGGGCGCCACAGTGACGCCCGCCAGATCGTCAAGCCGATCCGCGCGTTGAACAACCCGCAGTTCAATGAGTACCTCGACACGATGGACAAGCAGGAGGAGCGGCGCATGAAGCCCTGGTGGCAGATGTTCAACGCGGCTGCCGGGATCGAGGACGAGGACGCCGGTGATGCTGAGGCCGGCGAAGGCGGTGAGCAGTAGATGGACAGCACGCCACAACAGGAAAACCAGATCACGATCCGGCTTGGCAACGGCCTGCCCCTGCAGGTGGACCGCGAGGCCTGGCGCACGGAGATCCTGCCTGACAACCTGAAGGCAGCCTGGGATGAGCCGCGCGAGCTTGCCAACCTGATCATGGACGGCTTCACGCACCGCATGTTCCGCGAGGTGCTGGAGGCTGCCAAGCACCTGTTCGAGATTGACGACGACCCGATCCGCGGCACCGCGCTGTACAGCCAGGCCCTGATCCACAACGGGGCGGCCGCCAATGCCGGCAAGCTGCTGGAGGACCACATCAAGGCGCACGGCAAGAGTGCGGTGATCCTCGTCAACCAGGCCCAGGTGGCGGCGCAGAAGGCCGGCACGGAGACGGAACCGGAGGTCAGCGCGCTGCTCTGGGAAGCGCTGGAGCATGAGCCGAACATGGAGAACGCGCTGTACTGGTACGCCGGTATCGCCGGCCGCACCGGCGGTGAGGATGCCTACGTTGACGCGCTTGAGAAGGTGGCTGAGCTTCCCGGAGCCTACATGGCGCGCGTACGCCTGGCCGAGGTTGACCTGAAGGATGATGCCAAGGGCTCTGCTCTGCTGACCCTTGCCGAGGCGATCGAGGCCGGCAAGGCACGTCCGGCGGAATCGCTGCTGGCGGTGAGCGGCATCCTCGGACGCGCCGGACTGGCCGCCGAGATGCTGGAGCTGGTACTGCCGGTGTACGACCTGAAGGTGCATGGCCCGAATGTCGGCTTCAACCTGCTGCAGGCGATGCTGCAGAGCGGCGACCGGCGCGAGGCCGGCCGCATCATGCAGGAGATTGCAGCGCTGAACCAGCCGCAGCTCAACGGCATGCTGCAGCGCCTGGCAATGCAGCTGCAGCAGGCGGAACAGGGCGGCTAGGAGGTGCGCAACTTGCTTGCGCACAATGACACGTCTTAACAGTCTGAATAGTGCGAATAGTGGAATCCATCTGGGATTGGGAAGCAGAGAATCCTTGTCTTCCGAAGTTACCCGTTACCACGAGATCAGTCTTTGGCAACGTACTGCCTTGCTTCTTCCCTGAAAGCTGATGTCTGGCACCCTGAACTATTAATACTATTCAAACTACGCCAACTATTCCCACTTCCCCTAAAATACTCCCATGCCCCGCGGGCCACAGCTGATCCTGCTCCTGGTGGATGCACTGGCGATCCTCGCCGGCTACTGGCTGGCGCACTTCGCCCGCTTCGGCAGCGGCTGGATCGCGGCGCCGCTCGGAGACATCCCGCAGGCCGACTGGATGCGGCTCGCCGTCTACTCGCTGCCGCTGTGGCTGTTCATCTTCTCCCTGCACGGCCTGTACTACGCACGGCTCAAGCAGGACTTCTCCGCCGAGCTGGCCTCACTGACGCATTCCGTCGCCGAGGGACTGGTTGCCACGATCATCCTGACCTTCACGATGCGTGAGCTGCCGGACAGCCGCCTGGCACTGCTGCTGGCAGTGTTCCTCAGCTGGCTGCTGCTGATGGCAACACGACGCATCCGCCGCCGCCTGCTCGGTGGCCGGGCCACCGCCGTCGTGCTCGGACGCAGCGAACTGGCGGACTACCTCGTGCGCCAGCTTGAGGCCGGCCGCGGGCGCTTCCGCCTGGCGGGCCACTTCGAGGATGCCAGCCAATTGCCGGAGGATGGCTACGACTGGATCTTCTGCGACTCCGCCCAGTCCGAAGCGCTGTGGCAACGGCTCGGCAACAGCCCGCCGCGGGCCGGCATCAGCCTGCTGCCACGGGCCTCCACCCAGGGCGCGCTGTCGGTTGCCAACCTCGAGGGCGTGGCTGTGCTGAACGTCAAGAACAGCGCGGACCTTGAGCAGATGCGCCGCATCAAGCGCGTGGTGGACGTGCTGTTCGGCACGCTGCTGCTGGTCCTCACCTTGCCGCTGTGGCTGGTGTGCATCCTCGGCATCCTCGTCACGATGCCCGGGCCGGTGTTCTTCTCGCACGAGCGGATGGGCCTGTTCGGCCGCCGCTTCCGCGCCGTGAAGTTCCGTTCGATGATTGCCAACGCGGCGCAGGTTAAGGTGGACCTTGACGGCTTTGACGACAAGTACAAGCTGAAGCACGACCCGCGCATCACGAAGTGGGGCAGCATCATGCGCAAGACCAGCCTCGATGAGCTGCCGCAGCTGATCAACATCATTCGCGGCGACTGCTCACTGGTCGGCCCGCGCGCGATCGTCGAGAAGGAACAGGAGAAGTACGGCCAGTGGGCCACGCTCTTGCTGACCGTGCCGCCGGGCCTGACCGGGCTGTGGCAGGTCAGTGGAAGAAGCGACACAAGCTACCAGCAGCGCATCGACTTCGACCTGCACTACATCAACAACTGGAGCCTCGGGCTCGACCTCTTGATCATCCTGCGCACGATCCCCGCCGTGTTGTCAAGGAAAGGGGCGTACTAGGAGCTGGGACATAGGTTGTGGGTTGTAGCGGATGCACGGTACAAGCCGGCTGCCTTCTGACCACTGACCACTGACTACTCGCGTTCCGCCCCGCTGCCATCGATGATCTCTCGCGCCCGCTGCACAGCATCGGTGTAGCTGGCCAGCACATTGTCAGCTCCGATCAGCTCCAGCATTCCGCTGCGCTGCAGCACCGACAGCGGCTGCGGTGCTACGCCTGACAGCACCAGCTGGCGTCCGGCCCTGTGGCAGGACTCGGCGAACTCCCGCAGCAGGTGGCTGCCGGTGGCATCCATCACCGGGACATTGCGCATGCGCAGGATGACGACACGGGATGAGCGGCCGGCGATGAACAGGGTCTCGCGGAAGCGGCTGGCGGCCCCGAAGAAGAACGCCCCCTGCACCTCATACTCCTCCACTCCGTCGGGCAGTTCCTGCTCGGCGGCATCCGCCTGCTCATCCGGCAGCGGGTCGGTGCTGCGGCGCTGTCCAGGGCTTGTGATCGTGGAAACCTCCGACATGCGCCGGATGAACAGCAGGCTGGCCAGCACGATGCCAACTTCCACGGCCACTGTCAGGTCAACCAGCACGGTCAGCAGGAAGGTGATCACAAGCACTGCACTGTCGGAGCGCGGGGCGCGCAGGATGCGGGCGAAGTGCTGCCGCTCAGACATGTTCCAGGCGATCACGCACAGGATTCCGGCCAGCGCACAAAGCGGGATATGCCCGGCCAGCGGCGCCAGCAGGGCCAGCAGGAGCGCCAGGCTGATGGCGTGGATGATGCCGGCGACAGGGGTGCGCGCGCCGCAGTGCACATTCGTGGCCGTGCGGGCAATCGCGCCCGTGGCCGGGATGCCACCCAGCAGCACGGAACCGATGTTGGCAATCCCCTGCGCAGCGAGCTCGGTGTTCGGGTCATGGCTTTCGCCGGTCATGCCGTCCGCCACGGTCGCACTGAGCAGGGACTCAATCGCAGCCAGCATTGCGATCGTGAAGGCCGGGCCGACCAGTTGGCGCAGCATTTCGTAGTCAAACAGCGGGAATGCCGGCGCCGGCAGAGCTCGCGGCAGTTCTCCGAAGCGCGATGCGATTGTCTCAACCCCGCTGCCGAGGAAGTGCGCCGCCAGGCTGATGAGCACCAGCACGGCGAGCATCGTGGGGAACTTAGGCAGGTAGCGCCGCCCCAGCGACACCAGCACAATCGTTGCCACACCGAGCACCAGCGAGGCAGGCTGCATCGTCGGCAGGGCTGCGAGGTATTCGGCCAGGCGCGGCAGGAACTCGGCGGAGGGGGATTCCATCCGCAGGCCGAGCAGGTCACGCAGCTGGGTGAAGCCGATGATCAGCGCGATACCGGCGGTGAAGCCGGTCACCACCGGAAAGGGGATGTAGCGGATCATGTCCCCCATCCGGCAGATGCCGAACAGCAAGAGCAGCAGGCCGGCCATCAGCGTTGCCATTACAAGGCCGTTGTAGCCGAACTGCGCGCTGATGCCGGCCACGATCACCACGAAGGCTCCGGTCGGCCCGCCGATCTGCACGCTGCTGCCCCCAAGTGCGGATATCAGCAGGCCAGCCACGATGGCCGTGAACAGGCCGCGCTCCGGCGGCAGGCCGCTGGCAATCGCAAACGCCATCGCCAACGGCAGGGCCACGACGCCGACACTCAGGCCGGCCAGCAGGTCGGCGCGGAAGGTCGGCAAGTCATATGTCTTGAGATCCCTGAGGATCCGTGGTGCGATCAAGGTGTTCCGTCCAGTATCAGCTTTCCCTGCGAAACCAGTCGAACAATGACAGGGGCATTACATTATTGCGCTGATTCAGGAAACCTGGTGGAAATGATCGAGCTTATCCCTTCAAACCTCCCCATTCCAACCACCAAACTGCAACCTTCCGGCTCAGTTGCCGATCACGACCAGTTCGTAGCGGCCCTCGAATCCGCTGAGCACGATCGAGATGTTGTCGTATTCCGAATTCCAGACGGCCAGCACATTCTCCGAATTGCGCCCGGTGGACTTGCGCCCACCGTTGACATACTTCGCCTCCGCAAGCATCTCGCCGAAGTAGTCGACCACCCGCTGCGGCTCCGCGGAGTGCTCAAAGCTGATGCCGCGCTTCAGTTCGCCATCTTCCGTGGTCTCAAAGCTCAATCCGCTGGCTGCAGTTGAGATGGCAAGGAAGTCAGGACTCACTGCCGCCTGTGAACCGCGCGGCGGCACCAGCCCCGGAAAGGGCCAGCCGGCCGGCAGCACATAGCTGCGGTCTGGCGACAGCCTGCCGGGAGTGTAGTTGCTCAGGAACCAGGAAATCCCGATGAACAGTGCGAACACCACGACCACGGCGATTGTCAGCTGCTGGGTGCTGAAGCGTGGCGGCCCGGGCAGCTCACCCTGCCGGCTGCGCGGCGTGCGATCTATGCGGTGGCGCGGCATCAGAATGAGAAAGTATACTGCAGCATGATCTCGCTGCCACTGCCCTGCAGCGCGTCGTCCTTCACGTTGAACTGCAGGTTGACGCCCTTGTAGCGGCTGCCGAGCTGCTCCTCGAACAGCTTGTACTTGAAGCTGATCTCCTCGCTGGTGCCCAGTGAGTCGTAGAAGTCGCGGAAGTAGCCCACCCGCAGCCGGTCGTTGACATCCTTCTCCGCGCCGACATGGAAGGGGTTGTTGATGTCACCACTGCCGGCGATCGTCACGCTGTCCAGCCCCAGTCCCTTCTCCAGCTGGCCGCTGAGGAAGTTGCCACCGAGCCCGAGCAGCTCCTCACGGGCGACGTCGGACAGCTCACCTTCACCGGACAGCAGCGTGCCGACACCGCCCAGCAGGTAGACCTTGATCTGGTTCGGCGAGCGTGGCGGTTCACTGGTCAGGCGCACCTTGCTCATGATGTCGCTTTCCGGGTCCAGCTGGACGTTGTCAAAGTCGAAGTTGACCTTCAGGTCGTTGTTGGTCGGCCCGAGCGCATTCTGCTGCTCATTGCGCAGCGCACCCTTCAGCGTGGTGCTGGCGCGCGCCGTCAGGTAGGGGAACAGGCCGGTGTTCGTGGTCATGCCGGTGAAGTGCAGGCGGTTCTGCCTGGACTCATCCAGCCGCATGGTGTTGGTGAATGCGCGCAGCGTGCCGCGGTCGAGGATCACGTTGCCGCGGATGCTGAGCTGGTCAGAGGCCAGCAGCGCATTCGGGATGCCGTTGATCACGAGTCCCGGCGGCTCGGTGTGGATCGCGGAGTCCATCTCCAGCAGGCCGTCGCCGGTGGTGAACTTGGATCCCGGCATCACCATCACGGTCAGGTTGTCAAAGCGGAGCGGCACCTTGGCGGAGCTTGGCTCGCGCTTCGGGCCCGGCGCGTAGCGGAAGTTGCTCTCGCCGCTACCACCGTTGATCACCGGGTTGCCGCTGATCACCCAGATCTGCGTGCCGGCGTCATCCGGGTGCACGAGGTCCTGGCTGGTGCGCAGCTGGATCGTGCCGCCGAGCGTGCCCTCGAAGGCCTTCACCTGGTCACCGCGTGCGTTCGGCGTGCGCAGCGAGATGCGCGAATGGTTGCCACCTTCGGAGAACACGATCGAGACGGAACCGTCCGCAACCCGCGGCGGATTGAATGCCAGCCGGGCTGAGCCGGTCACGCGTGTGGCGTAGTAGCTGCTGTCATTCGGCACGAGGTCCATGCTGCGGATGCTGAACTCGTTGTTCTTCATGCTGAACTGCGCGCGCAGCTCAGCGAGGTCCAGCGGCAGGGCAGGCGGCATGCGCAGGATGTTCAGCGCCAGCTCACCATTCATCACCGGGCTGAGCGAGTTGCCCTTCACCGACATGTTGCAGGTGATGTTGCCACCAGGCATCTGGCTGGCCGCTTCATCCGGCAGGAAGCCGGCGATGTCGTCAAGCTGGAAGCTGTCGGCGGTGACGCTCAGGTCCAGCGGGATGCGCCGGCTGCCGGGCTTGAGCTGGCTTAAGTCCAGCTTGCCGCCCACATTCAGGCTGCTGCCGCCCTTCTCGATGCGCAGTGGGTTGAGCGTGGCCTGGTCGCCACGCAGTGTCAGCTTGGCCGTCAGCTTGTCAATCCGGCTGCCGTCCACCGTGATCCCGCTGCCCTTGTCAGCGATCGTGACATCCACGTCCGGGTAGTTGCCCTTGGACGGGCTGAGCTTGGCATCGAGGCTGACGATGCCGTCCAGCTGCGCCCCACCCTTGGGCATCAGCGGGTTGAACAGCGACAGGTCGATCTGCTCGGCCTTGGCGCTGACCCGGCTGTGGTTCAGGTCACTGGCGATGATGCCGCTGGCCGTCAGTGTCGTGCCGCTGGCCGTGAGCCGTGCGCCGGTGATCTCGATCCCGTCCGGATGGGTGCGCAGGCTGGCCTTCAGCTCGGAGATGTCAACGTCGCCGAAGCGGCCCTTGTTGAGCGTGATGTCGCCATCGGCGCTGTAGCTTTCCGTGCCGCCGCTGGCGCGGATGCTGCCGTTGAGCTGGCCGCGCAGTTCACCGAGCGCCGTGCCACCGGCCAGCGCCGTCAGGATCTGCACATCGAAGCTGCGGATGTCAACGTCGGCATTGAAGCGCACCGGGTCGAAGGTCGCCCCGCCCTGTGCGCTTGCGCTGCCGCTGGCGGAGATGATCTCGAAGCTGTCCAGTACGGCCTGGTCCTTCGTGACCGTGGCCTTGAGCTTGGCTGAGTCGAAGCGCGTGCCGTTCACCTGGCCCGCCCCGCTGGAGTAGCTGACGGCGGCATTCGGCTTTTCCACCGTGCCGCTGAGCTTGACCGTCAGCGGGCCATGGCTGTCAACCTTCATCACCTGGCTGGCGGTGCGGTTCGGGCCACTGTCCGCCGTGGTCGGTACCAGTGCCAGTGCACTGAGCAGGTTGAAGTCGCGGCATTCGATGGTCAGGTCAGCTCCGCCCGTACCAAGCACGCCATCCACGCTGAAGGGCTGGCGGTCCAGCAGGAACTTGCCGTTGCTGACGCTGACGGCATTGCCATCCTTCAGCTTGAAGCCGATTGCCAGGTCGGTGATGTCATGGCGGCTCTTGCCGTTGACATAGCTGATGCGCGGGCTGGCCATCCGGCCGGTCAGGGTGGGCTGCGTGGCCGTGCCGCTGAGCTGGCCGTCCAGCGAGAACTCGCCGCTGATGTGTTCGTCGTCAATGAACTTGTCAAGGCTGATCTGGGAAGCCGTCAGGTGGCCGTCGAAGGCCTGCTTCGCCAGGTCCGCCTTGCCGTCATAGAACAGCTGTGAATCGTACCAGGTCAGCTTGGCCGTGGCTGGCTTCATCCCGCCGGACACATATGCCTCGACATTGACAACCAGCGGCTCACTGGCATGGTTCGTCTTCAGCTGCGCGCGCAGCTGCGGACTGTCAGCCGGTCCGACCAGCTTGAAGCTCAGCTCCGCCTGGCTGGGCTGCAGGTTCTCCGTGCTCGCGCTGCCCACCAGCGAGAAGGCGCTGTCCTTGCCGGTTGAGCTGACACTGCCGCCCACGCGTAGCGGCACCCGGAGCGGGGCCGGGCTGCTGAATCCGCCGAGGTCCAGCGCCTCGGCCGTCACGAAGGTCGCCGTCGCGGCATCCAGCTCAAAGCTGGAACCCTTCAGGCTGCCCTTCACGCTCAGCTTCTCCAGCCGGTTGCCATCCTTCTCAAGAAGGTCGCTTGTCAGGCTGAGCGTACTGGAGGGCTTGCCCTTCTCAAAGCCCAGCTTGCCGCTGGCTTTCAGGTTGCCAGTCAGGCCCATCGTGTCCAGCGGCTTGTCACTGAACCGGCCGGCCAGTGTGGCGGCCTTGTCAACGCCGAGCGGCCCGGCCTCGATGCTGAAACTGCCATTCTGGAAGGCCAGGTCCGAGCTGCCGCTGAGCTTGAGCGGGACCTCCCCGCCGCTGAAGCTGGCGTTCTCCACCTTCAGCTTTCCGTCCGCGGTCGACACCTTCGCCGCCACCGTGCCGAGCTTGACGCCCGCCACCACCAGCGTGTTGCCATTCAGGGTGCCGGAAGCGCTGCTCAGCTTCCTGGCCTTCATGTTCAGGCTGCCGTCCGCACTGACGGTGCCCGAGGGCTTGAGGTCCTTCACGTCCGCCGGCAGCTGCTCATCGGCCAGTGCCAGCAGTTCCGCGAGGCCGGTCCTGCCCAGCTTGAACCTGAGCTCCGCATCGCCCTTTTCCGGGTCAAGGCTGCCATTGAGGGTCAGCGGGACCTGCCCGCCGCTGAGTTGCAGCTCATTGAAGGCGATCCGTTCACCTTCCATCGAGGCCCCACCGCGGATGTTGCCAAGTTTCACACCCTCGAACTCGACACCGCTGGCATTGAGCTGCGCATCGAGCGCAGTCAGCTGCTTGTCCTTGAGGCTGAGGCTGCCCTTCGCACTGAGCTTGCCAGCCGCGCTGAGCTTCCTCGCCTCATCAGGCATCTGCTCCTTCGCCATCCCGAGCAGGGTGGCGATGTCAGCCTTTGTCACTTCGTAGCTCAGCTCGCCGGTCAGCTTCTCGATGTCGAGGCTGCCACTGGCGCTGACCGGCAGCTCGCCGCCGCTGAAGCGCAGGCTGTCAAGTGTGACCGTCTTGCCATTGAGCTCCAGCCGTCCACCGGGCCGCCCCAGCAGGTGGCCGTCGTAGCTGAGCTTGCCTCCGGTGAAGCCTGCCGCCACCTGCGGTTCGTCCAGGCTCCCACCGGGCCGCAGATCCAGTTCAATGCTGCCACTGACCTCCGGCCCATCGTAGGGAAGGTGCTTCAGCAGCTGCGCGATATCCGTTGCCTTGATTGTGACCCGCCCGCCCAGCTTGCCGGAATCCGGGCCGAACTGCGCGGAGCCGGTGATTTCGGTGCCCGCGCCACTCAGCAACAGCTTGTTCAGTTCAAGCTCATCCTTCGCCTGGTCATAGCGGATCTCCGCATTTTCCAGCGCAAGAAACGGGAAAGTATCACTGTTAAAGCTCGTGTCCTCAATGTCTGCACTGACAACCTGGCTGAGGGGAGATTCGAGGTCCTTGCGCTGCAGCCTGAAATCGACCGTGCGCACCACCGCAGCCACCGCCGGCTTCGCAATGCCGGGCTGTTCCTCCCACTCGGGCAGGATCGTCAGCGCGGGGAAGATTGCGTTGCCATATTCCTGCAGGCTGCTGGCCGAGATGTCGCGGCCCTGGATGCGCATGTCCAGCCGGCCGCTTTCCGTGCCGGCATCCCCGCTGACGGTCAGCCGTCCGCCGTCATCGGGCCGCACTGCGTTGATCGCGAAGCTCAGCTCGCCGCGGCCGCTGTTGACATTCACGCTGCCATGCAGCTTGATCTCTTCCTTGTGGGGCTTCGTCTCCGCCGGGGCGAGGATGTCGTAGTTGAGTTCCTTCAGCAGATCCGCCAGCGGGCCTTCCGTCGCCTCAATCCGCGGGTAGTCGCTGGACAGCAGGCAGCGGTCCTCGAAGTCCAACGTGCCGTTGCTGATGCGCAGGCTTAGGCCGAAGTTCTCCTGCTTCTTCTCCTGGGGCGGCTCCTTGATCAGTTTCTCGAGGTTCGTCGTGCCGTCCCGCAGGCGGATCAGCTTCACATGCGGTTCAACCAGCTCGGCGACGATTGCCACCTGGCCACGGTTGGGGCCGATCAGGTTCAGCAGGTCGAGGCTTACCACCGCACTGTGGGCGGTGATGGTCGGGTCGCTTTCGCCATTCATTGTGAGCGCGATGTCCTTGAACACCGCGCGTCCGAACAGGTCAACCTTGATATGGCTGAACACCAGCTCGCCGTTCAGCGATTCATCCGCCATCCGAATCACCTGGTCCTTCAGCAGGCGGTCAGCGTTGCGGGAGAGGATGAGGGAGCCGGCCGCCATCAGCACGAACGCAGCCACCAGTGTCCAGATGCAGCCGCGCAGCACGCGCCTGAACCTGGGATGCCTGGTGACCTTGCTGCCCCGGATCTGTTGTCTGGAGTTATCCACGCCCAATCAAAGAGACGGCTGGAATCCTGCACTCAATCCAGCCAGCCGGTTAGATAATCGCTTGGGGCACACATTATATTAATCAAAATCACGACCTGTCCTGCTAGAATGAGCCCATGGACGAGGCTGCAATCCAAGCCGTAGAGGATCACGAACCGCCAAAGCGCTTGCAGCTGATCCACATCATGAACATGTCGGCCATCTGGTTCGGCCTGCAGTTCTTCTGGACCTCCAACCAGCTGTTCATCATGCCCAACCGCATCCGCGAGTTCATCCTCTCGGAGCAGGGCACACTGGCCCAGCTCGGCTTCTACCGAGGCATGCTGGACAGCACCGGCAGCGCCGTGGTGATCATTACCCAGCTGGTCAGCGGATTCCTGTCTGACCACGCCTGGAGCAAGCGAGGCCGCAGAAGGCCGTTCATCCTGACAGGCATCCTGTCCGGCCTGTTCGGCATCACCCTGTTCATGCTGGCACCGGGCTACTGGCAGCTGTTCGCCGCCTACGCCTTCATGAGCTTCTGCCTGAACCTCGCCGCTGTGCCCTTCCAGAGCCTGCTGCCGGATCTCGTGCCCAAGAGCCAGGAGAACGTGGCCGGCAGCATCATGGGACTCAACAACATGGGTGGCGTGCTCGTCGGCCTGCTGGCCTACATCGGCATGTCGCTGGCGGACCTCGACCGGCCGCAGTCGAACATGGTGATGCTGGCTCTGTACTTCATCGTGCTGCTGACAACACTGGCCTTCACCTACCTCGGCATCGACGAAGTGCGCTGGATGCAGCAGAAACGGGATGACATCGAGGATGCCTTCCGCAAGCGCATGCTGGACCGGGCCTGGCGTCCTGAGGGAAAGAAGGACCTGCGGCATGAGGATGTCGGCGAGCGCATCCGCCAGTTCACGCTTTTCCCTGGAACGACCGTGCGTTACATCAAGAACGGCAGCAACATCTTCAGCACCGTTGCCAGGAGCTATTTCGGGCTGGACCTGCGGGCGCATCCGAACTTCATCTGGCTGTCAGGCAGCCGGGCCTTCATCTACTTCGGCTACACGATCTTCACTGACTGGGTGAATTACTACACGCAGATCAACCTCGACCGGGAAGGCTGGCTGCTTTCACTCGGGGTCGGGCCGGACAGCATCGAAAGCTACCTTGAGATCGTGCTGGCGGGCATGATGGTGTTCTTCCTGATCGGCGGCCTGATTGGCAACCTGATCAGCGCACCGCTCTCCAACTGGCAGAGCAAGAAGCGTACGGTCGGCTTCGGCATCCTGCTCTCGGGCTCGATGGTGCTGCCGCTGATCCTCACCGGTGATGTCTGGACCGCAATCAGCTCCGGCGCGGTGCTCGGCATCGGCTGGGGGGCATTCGTTGCCAGCGACTGGGCCTTCGGCTGCTCGCTGATGCCCAAGGACCAGGCCGGCAGCTTCATGGGGCTGTGGATGCTCACGAGCCTGGTGCCGGCAATGATCTCTCCCGCGGCCAGCGGTCTGGTGCGGGATGCCTTCTACAACAACGGTCTCGCCAGACTGACGGCATCCGGCATGGCGGAGGAACTGGCCAGCCCGATTGCGGAAGCGGCAGCGCATCGCTGGGTGTTCGGCCTGATCATCCTGTTCTTCCTGTTCGGCTTCATCGTGCTGCAGCGGGTGAAGGAAGCGAAGGGCTGGGAGAAGAAGGCCGCGGAAGCGGCGGGCTGATCCCCGCACTATAATCTGTCTGCATGGCAGCCGATGACAGCAAGGGTCTGGGCACAGATGGCGACGGGATAGACGTCCCGCCCGATGTCCCGGCCGGCTCCATCTACCAGCAGGCCCTGAGCGGCGCTCCGACCACATTCACCACGGACCGTTCCAACCTCGATGTACGCCGCTTGAGCAGCATCGAGACCCCGACCAAGCTGTCCAAGCTGGACATGAGTCCGCTGGTTGACCGCGAGAACTACTACGAAACCGTGCGCCAGCTGCAGCTGCGCATGGTGCGCATGCAGCACAAGATCGGCCAGACCGGCATGCGCGTGATCCTGATCTTCGAAGGGATGGACGCCGCCGGCAAGGGTGGTGCGATCAAGCGCCTGATCCAGTACCTCGACCCGCGCGGCTACCGGGTGCACTCGCTTGGCCCGCCCTCCAGCTCCGACATGATCCACCACTACCTGCGGCGCTTCTGGATGCGCCTGCCCAAGCGCGGGCGGATCTGCATCCTGGACGACTACTCCTGGTACGGCCGGCTGATGCTGGAGCATATCGAGGGCCTGTGTGACGACGCGGCCTACGAACGCGCCTTCTCCCAGGTGGAGAACCTCGAACGCGTACTTGTGGAAGAGGACTACCTGATCCTCAAGTTCTGGATCCAGATCAGCCATGAGGAGCAGCTCGCGCGCTTCCAGCTCAGGAAGGACAACCCGTACAAGGCCTGGAAGCTGACGCCGGAGGACTGGCGCAACAACGAGCTGTGGGAAGAGTACATGCAGCATGCCAACCTGATGTTCAAGCGCACCAACTGGCCCTATGCCCCCTGGTTCCTGGTGGCTGGCAACGACAAGCTGCACGCCCGCCTGCAGGTGCTGAAGATCGTGACTGACGTGATCGGCAACTGGCAGCAGGGCCCGGTGCTGGATGACGAGGAGATGAAGCCCTGGCTCTCGCAGGAGATGGAGGACCACGCCGACCTGCTGGATGACGACGACTGAAGTTTCCTGCCCGCTCGTGCAAGCACTCGCGGGTCTGACCCTGCGGCCACGCATTCGCGTGTCCGGGTCGGGTTGAAGTTACATCCAGTAGTCAGTGGGCAGGAGGTGCGCAACTTGCTTGCGCACAATGGGATGGTGGGGCAGTTGAAGTTGGCAGTTGCAGAATGAGAAACAGAAGTAGGGGTAGCGGTGGCGCCTCGCGCCACCAGCACCCGAGCTGTCACAATCGTGCATGATGCCACGCGAGGCAGGCTGTAATGCATTGCCAACTTCGCAACACCCCCTCCCAGTCGCGGCAAGGCCGCGCCGCTACCCAATTTCGGCGCGCTGTTGCGCAACAACATTGCGATTGCCCGAACGGTTTTTTCAACGCGGAGACGCGCAGGCGCGGAGAAATTCGGAATGGAATATCCGCGCTTGCCAACCGGATTATTGGGAGGTGCGACACTTTCTGTCGCACAATAATGTGCATCGCCATATCGTGACATTACATTGCGCGCAAACAAGTTGCGTGCCTCCGTTGTCCTTCGCGGCTTCGCAAACTTCGCGTCAAGCAAAAACCGTATCGGTTAGCACCTTGTTGATAATGAGCGTTGAGACCTTGCAGCGGTGGCGCATCGCGCCACCAGCACGCGAGCTGTCACAATCGTGCATGATGACACGCGAGGCAGGCTGTAATGCATTGCCAACTTCGCAACACCCCCTCCCAGTCGCGGCAAGGCCGCGCCGCTACCCTATCCCGGCGCGCTGTTGCTCAACATTATTGTGATTGCCCGAACGGTTTTGTCAACACGGAGCAACGGAGGCGCGGAGAAATAAAGGAGAATTTCTCAACGCTGGGTCGCTGAGACGCTGGGAAGACATGAGAAAACTCTCTGCGTCTCAGGATTTCCCTGCGCCTCTGCGCCAATAAAACCAGACTGGCGGGCACGACCAAGCCCGTGCATTTGCGCACCGCCGTATTGCCCGAGTCAGCTCTGGCCTCCGACCCCGGCTGAAGCCGGAGCTCCATTGCCATTCTGGGCAGGCTGCAGCAGCTGTGCATCCCGCAGTGAGACAAGCTGCCGCTTCTCCTCATCCGCGCGCAGCATTGATAATGTGCCCAGCAGGCTCCTGATCTCCGCCGGCTTGCTGGCCGCCGCCAGCATCTGCGCAGCGCGCTCCCGCAGCAGGTCGAACAGCATGCGCAGGCTGAACATGCGGCCGATGCGCTGCAGCTGGCGCACTTCCCGGCGGACCTCCGGGTTGGCAGCCAGCAGGCTCTCGGCCTGTCCACGGCCCAGACCGCTCTTCTCAATCCAGTCCTTGTCGATCCCGCCGTTGAGCTCAATGCTGTACACAAGCAGCCACTCCAGCGGGTCCCGTAACGGCTCATTGCCCTGCCCCGCCAGTTTCATTGCTGCGCTGATGTTCTGTCCCATGATCCGCCTCCAAGAATAAACGTTACATATGTTTACCTGAATCCAAATGCAAAGTCAAGGAATGGTCAAATAAAAGAGGTAAATTAACAATCCGGTTTCGGGTTTCCGGTTTCGGGGTTCGGCATAGCGGGTTTCGGGGATCCGCAGAGAAGTCCCGGGTACCGGGTATCCACTGAGGTCTCAATCTGGCTCTCGCCAGCTCTGCAGAAACCGGAAACCCGTTGTTCGACTTGCGCCGCAACTTCGATGGGGAGATTCACCACGAAGCCACGAAGCGCACGAAGATTTCAGATGCTCACGAAGATAGGCTTTGTGAGCTGGATTGCCACTTTGTGAATTTTGCGCCCTTTGTGGTTAATCGAATCACCGCCTGGCTTGCGCCAGACCTCCATTGGCACAGCTTTGCAGCACCTCCGGTTGCGGAAACCCGAAACCGGGAACCCACTATGCGGAAACCTGATTCAGTCGTGGCTGCGGCAGGCGTCGCAGATCACGATCAGGTCCTTGGTGCCGGTCAGTTCAATGCCGCACAGGCAGCATTCCACAGGACGCAGGGCCAGTGCCGGCATGTGGCAGGGGGGCTCCAGGCAGATCTCACGGTCGATGTCGCAGTACTGCGGGTTCTCGTGGCAGACGGGGTCAAGGCAGATCGTGCGGTCCCAGTCCAGCGGGAAGGCACAGCGGTGATCCGGGAACTCGCAGTGCATGTGGTGCTTGAGGATCTTGGAGATCTCGAAGATGCGCTTCGAGCAGCAGTTAGCCGTGTCCTGCGGGCTGCTGCAGTCAGAGCAGGCCAGCGCGGGAGCCGCCAGCAGGATGCTGCTGACCAGAGCGATGATGATTGCCGCCGTTCTTCCCATTGCTTCCTCGTCTCTTGTGACGTAGCCTGCCGTCCAGTGGTTTCAGAAACCCTTCAGCAGGTCCTCACTGCGCACCATTTTATCCTGTGGCCAGCGCAGCACGAACTTCGGCCGCTCGGTATCCGGCGGCCAGTCATGCAGGAAGGCGCTGAAGTGGTAGGCCGTGCCGCTGTAGGGGTCGATGATGATCTCGCTGTCGCCCATGATCTCGAGGCCGCACAGCGGGCAGGAGCGCCCGACCGCCGCCTGCGGATCGACCTGCTCACGCAGCAGTTCCTTTTCCTTCTCGTCCTTGTCGCCCTCGCGCCGTGCGCTCTCCTGGGCCTCGCGGCTGGCCTTCTTGGCCTGCGCGGCCATCAGCAGCGCGTCCTTCTGCTTGTTGAATTCCTCACGCACCTGCATCGTGGTGCTGTTGTCGGTCTTCGGGCGGATCGCCTTGATGGTGAAGTACAGTGCCGTGATCACGAGCGCGAGGAAGATCCCCACGACGACGAACATCTTGACGGCACCGGCGGTTGCGCCACTGGGCTCCACCTGCATCAGGCCCAGACATAGATTCGTAAGTTCAGGCATCCACATCCTTTATCTCGTCCGTATCTACTCCCTTCTGTCTGAGCAGCTCCTGGATGCGCCTGAGCTCTTCAGCACTGCGCTTGCTGCCTTCACTGAGTATACGACAGGTATAGATGTAGCGCGACCAGCCGGCCCAGATCACGCACAGCCACAGCCCGGTCATCGACAGGATCAGGAGCAGGCCGAGCAGCTTGTCATTCTGCTCATTGACGCCCTTCATCAGGATCGCGGGCACCAGCACGCCGAGGATGCTGACCTGGATGAAGATGTCCTGCACGATGAAGATGCGCCGGGTGGTCGCATTCTGCACCTCGCGCAGGAACTTCATCTCGCGCGGGAACAGTACAACCACCGCCGCCAGGTAGACCGCGAGCAGGATGATCGCCGGAATGCGACCCTCGTACACGGTGACCTGCAGCGAGTCCATTACTCGATCACACCGTCCTGCTCCGCGGCTGCGGCATCCCTGCGGTTGCGCACGCGCGGGATGGCGATCTTCAGGTCGCGGATCTCCACGTCACCGCCGCCCTTGCGCACGAGGTCCGTGATGATCTTGTGCGGCTCGATCACCGGCAGGTCCTGCAGGCGCGGAGCGATGTCCGGAATCGGCTCATGCTTGCTGACTTCCTTGTAGATGTCATACAGGTAGTAGATGTAGAGCGCGCCTTCGTCGTCATTGATGGTCAGGAAGGCGCCGGCCGGGTCCACTGCCACGCGCTCGCCACCCGGCACGTAGCTCAGCCGCTCCTCATAGCCGCCCTTCAGCCCGAAGCGGTAGGCCGGCATGTAGTAGGGCAGGCCCTCCCACAGGTAGCCCTTCTGGTCGGGGCCGACCGGCAGGCGCACCTCTTCCGATGTACGCATGTAGTCCGGGTTGCCAAGTTCCCATACCGCCACCGTCTTCGCCTCGTAGCAGGTCGCGAACAGGTACTTGCCTTCGCTGTCAACGTCCATGTAGCGCAGCTTGATGTTGTGGTAGCTCTTCTCCGGGTCGGCATAGCTGTAGATGTAAGCTGCGTTGATCTCGTCGTCAGACTTGTTGAACTGGTAGATCGCATTGTGCTGCAGCACGGAGATGTAGTAGTAGTCACCGGTGTTCGGGTAGAGGAACTGCTCGGCGGCACCATGCAGGCTGACCTGCCTGAGCTGCTTCTGGTTCGGGTAGTCGTAGATCGTCAGGTACTCGCTCTTGGCATCCAGCAGGTAGATCCGCCCGCCGTCGTCACTGACCGCGATCTTGTGCGTGATCTGCAGGTCGCGCACACGCCACAGGCGCTTCTGCTTGCCCGGGTCGGCGGCACTCTTCTCGGTCATGCTCAGCACGTCGAAGCCGCCGGCCTCACCGGTGGTCTTGGAGCCGGTGATCACCGCCACTTCTGCATCGTCCGGGAAGGTGCCGATGCCCTGCGGCACACCGTCCACCTCGACACTCTCCTCCTTGAGGTAGGTCGCGGTGTCGATCTTCGTGAACTTGTTGACGACGTCCACCACGTTGAAGACGTAGGCGCTGGTGCCGTCACGCGAGAATGTCAGGCCCCTCAGGCCATCCGCCACCTGGAACTTCTTCTCCGGCACACCGTCATGCGGGTTGTAGATCACCACCTGGTCCGGCGTATGGTTCAAAAGCCAGATGCGCGTGCCGCTGTCTGGCCGCGGGCGGTTGAACAGGTAGGCGAACAGCAGCATGCACAACAGGCAGATGCTGACCACCACGATCGAGCCGACCACATAGCCCCGGCTGCGCGGCTGCACCATCGCGCCGATCGCCTGACCCGGCGACTGCGGCCCTGTGCCCGAACTGCTGGCTTCAATGCTCATGCCTGCTCCGATTATACAGGGACGACCCCTGCCCGGCGGGGTTACTCGGCCATGCTGCGGGCCTGCTCACGGCGCTCCAGCATTGCCTGCTTGATCTGCCGCGCGTAGTCCCACAGCTGCTTCTCCTCCTCGGTCTCCACCGGGATCATCGGCAGCGCCACCGGACGGAAGTTCGAGTCCATGCTGACCATCGTGAAGAAGCCCTCGCAGCAGAAGTGCCGGTCGCCGGAGCCGATGTCATTGCCCCAGACCTGCACCCGTGCCATGCAGCTCGACTTGCCGACATAGGCCACCTGCGCGTGGATCTCGATCATCTGCCCCTGGCGCAGCGGCGTGAGGAACTGGATCGCGTCGATGCTGGCGGTGACCGCAATCCGGCGCGCCCAGCGGCTGACCACGATCCCCGCCGCCTTGTCCATCAGTGCCACGACAGCACCGCCGAACATGGTGTTCATCGGGTTGAGGTCCTGCGGGAAGACCACTTCAAATGTTTCCAGGGGCTCTGCCCTGCGTATTTCCCTTGTTCTTTCCATAGCCTGGCCTGCCGCAGATTATAGGTGCAAAGTCCGGCGGGGGGTTTGCGCAGGGCAATTTCAACCGCTACAATCTTGCGGTCTTTACCACCCAGGAGAGGAAGCATGAAGATCATGAAAATGTCCATTCTGGCGCTTGCGGTGCTCCTGCTCGGCGTCCACATCAGCGGCTGCTCCATCCCCGGCACCTCCGGGCACGGCCGTTACAAGACCGAGCTTCTGTCATCGCTTGCCGCAATCGAGAACGACATCAACACCAAGGGCGCCATTGAGCAGCGCAACTGTGACAAGCTGGAGGGCGTGCTCACCAAGTGGGAGACGGACTTCGGCAAGAAGGGTTCCTATATCCGCGCCAAGGAAGTGCTTGAGATGTGCAAGAAGAGCATCGCCGGCGAGGATACCTTCAACACGAACCAGAGCATCAAGATCACCAACGACGCCGTGCGTTCGTACATGCAGACCGAGAGCGACTAGCAACACGAAAATGGACACACCAAACGGCGGGTACGCAGCGATGCTGCCCGCCGTTTCCGTTTTCTGCGAAGGGCAGCGCATCCGTTAGAATGTCCAGTCCATGCAGAATGCTACACACCACTCCCCGTCCGACTTCGAGCGCCTGATCCGCCCGGACCTGCGCCTCGTGCAGAAGCCCGCGCGCTACATCGGCGAGGAGCTCGGCCAGATCCGCAAGGACTGGGACTCGGTGGACTTCCGCTTCTGCTACGTCTTCCCCGACCTGTACGAGCTCGGCATGAGCTACCACGGCCGGGAGATCATCTACCAGCACATCAACGGCCGCGCGGACTGCCTCTGCGAGCGCAGCTTCGTGCCCGGCCCGGACATGCAGGAGCTGATGCGCGAGAAGGGCGTCGCGCTGTGGAGCCTCGAGAACAAGCGCAGCCTGCGTGAGTTCGATGCGATCGGCATCTCCTTCACCTTCGAGATGGCCTACCCCTCCGGCCTCTTGGTGCTCGACCTGGCCGGCATCCCGCTGCGCACGAAGGACCGCAGTGACGACGACCCGATCGTGATCGCCGGCGGGCAGTGCATGTGCAACGCCGAGCCGATCGCGCCCTTCTTCGACGTGGTTGTCAACGGCGAGGGCGAGAGCATCCTCGATGAGATCATCGACAGCCTGCAGGCCACGAAGGGCCTGCCGCGCGAGGAGCGCCTGTACGCGCTGCGCGACATCGAGGGCGTCTACCTGCCCTGCTTCTACGAATGTGAATACGACGAGGCGGGCAGGCACCTGCGCACCCGTCCGAGCCGCGAGGGCATGCCGCTGCGCGTCAAGCGCGGCTATGCGAAGGACTTCGCGATGAGCATGCCGCCGCTCAACCCGGTGCAGAGCTTCATCGAGATCCCGAGCGACAAGGTCTACCTCGAGGTGATGCGCGGCTGCCCGCAGGGTTGCCGCTTCTGCCAGGCCGGCTACATCACGCGGCCGGCGCGCGCGCGCACCGTGGAGGACCTGACGAAGGCCGCCGTCGAGCTGATCAACAAGACCGGCGCGGATGAAGTGGCGCTGATGTCACTGTCAACGCTGGACCACCCGCAGGTCTACCAGCTCGTGGAGAGCGTCAAGGCCGCGCTGCCCGAGGACGTTGGCGTGGCCCTGCCCAGCCTCCGAGCCGACCGCATGTCGGCGGAGCTGTCCGTGATGATGCGCCGCCCGCGCGAGACCTCGCTCACGATCGCGATCGAGGCCGGCAGTGATGCCGCCCGCCGTGCGATCCGCAAGGGTGTCAGCGAGGAGGATGTGCTCTACACATTCGACCTGCTGATGAAGGCCGGCTGGCACAAGTTCAAGCTGTACTTCATGATGGGCTTCGCCGGCGAGCCGATGCAGGCGATGGATGAGATCGCCGAGCTCGTTGGCAAGATCTTCGACATGGCCAAGGAGAAGGGCCACCGCCGCCCGCGGCTGACAATCTCGTGCTCGGTGCTGATCCCGAAGCCGCACACGCCGCTGCAGTGGCAGGGCATGGAGCGCACGGCGATCACCCGCGAGAAGCAGGCGCGCCTCTTGGACCTGCTGAAGCGCTACGGCCGGCAGTGCATCTTCAAGTACCACGACGCCGAGGAGGGCGTGGTGGAGACGCTGTTGTCACGCGGCGGACGCGAGGTGGCCGGCATCATCGAGGAGGCGTTCCGGCGCGGGCAGACGCTGCTCTCTGACAACTTCGAGCTGTCGGTCTGGAAGGACATCTGCAGCGAGTGGGGCTTCGACCTCGAGGGCGAGGTGCACGAGGACAAGCAGTACGCGGACACCCTGCCCTGGGACCACATCAGCCGCGGCGTTGGCAAGCGCTACCTGTGGCGCGAGTGGGAGTACTACCACAGTGGCGATGCCAACCCGGCCTGCCATGTGGAATGCACGAGCTGCGGCATCGGCTGCGCGGCCCCGGTGTTCGACCCGGAGAGCCGCGTGGTGCCGGAGGAGCTGAAGGAATACTTCGCCGAGGTGGCGCGCCAGGGCATCGCGGAACAGCGCGGCCTGCGTCCTTTCTCACCGGTGTACCCGGAGGAGCTGGACCGCGGAGGTGCGGCGCAAGTCGCACAAGGAGGTGCGGCGCAAGTCGCACAACACTCGGACTCGCCGCTGGAGATTGGCAGCGGCGGCGTGCGGGTGAAGCCCGCTGTGAACATCCAGCGCACGGGCGGGACGGAGAGCGAAGTTGACGGCGGCGCGTCGAGCAAACTTCCGTAGCGGCGACTTCCAGTCGCCGACGGGTTTCCGGTTTCGGGTTTCCGGTTTCGGCATCCGGAGCGCGTAGCGGCGGCACCCTTGCCGCCGACGGGTTTCCGGTTTCGGGTTTCCGGTTTCGGCATCCGGAGCGCGTAGCGGCGGCACCCTTGCCGCCGACGGGTTTCCGGTTTCGGGTTTCCGGTTTCGGCAAACGGAGCGCGTAGCGGCGGCACTCCTGCCGCCGACGG
>JAGRNR010000003.1:0-149462 GCA_020440645.1 bacterium
GGCCCTGCAGCTGCTGGCCAGCTACTACATTGAGCACGAGGACTTCCACCCGGGCACCATCCCCTACATCGAGCGGGCGCTGGAGCGCGGCAAGCTCGAAAACGAGGTGCTGCAGAAGCTCACCGAGCTGGCGCTCAACAGCGGGCTGGACTTCCTGGACAAGCTCGGGATGTGCCTCGCGATCTACCGCCAGGGCTTCAGCGACCGCAACCTGCTGACCTTCCTGAGCGACAAGCTCGCCGAAAGCAACAAGTTTGACGACGAAGCTATCGAGATCATGACGCGCGCCTTCGAGCAGCGCACGGTCACGAAGCGCGCCGTGCTGATCCTCGCCGAGCACTGCCTTGCCAACGACCGCGAGGACGAGTTCGCGATGCGGGTCTACGAGAGCTACCTCTCGCAGTGGCCCGACCGGCCGCAGCGCCGCATCTACCAGATCCTCGCGCACCAGTACGCCGAGCTGACCCGCGTTGACGACCAGGCGCAGAAGATCTACGAGGAAGCGCTGGTTGACAACCCGACTGACCCGGTGATCACCGCGATCCTCGCGCGCGCCTACCATGCCGCGGACCGCCGTGACGAGATTGCCGACAGCATCTACAAGCAGGCCTTCCAGTTCGTGGACGAGGACGTGCGCCGGATGCTTGCCGAGGTGCTGGCCGAGATCCGGCTGGAGGCCAAGGCCTTCAACGCCGAGACCCTCAACTACCTGGTGGTGCTCGGCCGGCCCGAGAAGGGCCCGCTGGCAGCGATCTACGATGAGGCACTGACCAACTGCTTCCTGAACACCGGCCGCCGCGGCGAGCAGGCCCAGCAAGCCTACTATGCCCTGTTCGAGAAGACCGAGAAATCCGACGACATCAACCCGCGCCTGGTGGACCTGCTGGCCGAGATCATCCTCGAAAGCGGCGTCAGGCCTGAGCCCGGCAGTGTCGAGATGCGGGTCTACCGCAAGCTGTTTGAGCTCAAGAAGTTCAGCACCCCGGAGGAGATCGCCTTCGCGCTGCTGATTGACATCCTCAACGACGGCAAGGATGACGCGATGCTCCTCAACGTGGCGGTGCGCTGCTTCGAGGCCGACAGCGCGCGCCTGACTGAGACCGTTGCGGCCGCCGGCCGTGCCGCCGTACTGCAGGATGTCGGCGACTTCTTCATCGAGCACTTCAACTACCCGCTGGCCAGCCGGGCCTATGAGGACGCTTCCAGGCTGAACCCCAGCAGCACGATCAGCTTCCGCCTTGCCAAGATCTACATCATGGAAGGCCGTGCCAAGGAAGCCATCACCCTGCTGGAAAGCCTCGACAGCAAGGAATTCGGCGCCAGGCGTGACTACTGGATCGCAGCCGCCCGGCAGATGCTGGGCCAGGTCAGCGAGGCCGGTGCGCTGCTCAGTTCGCTTGAGTCCGCGGACGAGATCCCGGACTTCCTGCTGGAACTGCGCACCGCCATCAACCTTGAACTGGACGGCAAGCTGCAGGAGGCGCACCAGCGCTACCTGAAGCTGGTCAAGGACCCCCGCCTGGTCAAGTTCCAGCGCTGGCTGGGGCTGCAGATCGGCATCGTGCGGATCCGCCTCGGTGAGTTGTCAGAAGCGATCATGCACCTCGAGGAAATCCTCCGGCTCAACCCGAGCGGCCGGGCCGAGCAGGTGTTCCTGTCGCTGGCACTGTTCTTCCAGGGCCACAAGCACCTGCGTGAGGACAAGCTCGGTGAGGGCCTGCCGCTGTTCACCCGCGCCGTGGAGGTCAACCGCAATGACCGCACGCTGCGCCAGGTGATCGTGGACGTGCTGCGCCTGTACGGCGAGAAGGCCTTCTTCTCCCGCGACCTGGACCGTGCCACGCGGGTCCTCGACGTCTCGCACCGCATCCTGCCGAACCAGATGCTGACGAAGACCTACCTCGCCTACGCCTACCACCTGAAGAAGGAATACGCCAAGGCGATCATCTACTACCGCGAGATCTCCTGGAAGGATGAGGATCCCTCGCTGGAGCGCTCCAACGCCTACGCCTACATGCTCAACCAGCAGCCGGACAAGGCCTGGCGCGTGTTCCTCGATCTTGCGAAGCGTGGCAACCTGATCATTGACAACTTCCCGCGCATGGTGGACTGCTTCCTGAGCGATCCAGAGGCGCAGGGCGGCAAGGTCTGGCAGAATGTCGAGTTCCCGGACCAGGCCCCGCCGCTGATGCAGGCCGCCGTGCTGATCCACGACGGCTTGTACGAACGGGCCGTCAGCCTGCTGGACGGCATGCTGCGCCAGGACCCGAAGGACACCCAGGTGCACTGGTACCTCGGCCGCGCCTACTCCGCGATGAACAAGCGCGACATGGCGGTGCACCACTGGAAGGAGCTTCTAAGGATCTGCAACGAGGCCCAGAGCGCGCCGGACAAGAAGATCCGCCAGTTCACCGAGATCGGCATGGCCTTCATGGCCGCCGGCTACGCCCAGGAGGCGATGGCAACCTGGGAGACCCTGCGTAAGGTGGACGAGAGCAACCCGGACCTGCCGGTGCTGTACGCCGCCACGCTGGACCTGAATGCCTACCAGCTGGCCCGCAAGGACCAGCACAAGCTGGCGCTGGAGGAATGGAAGAAGTCGCTCAAGTTCGATGAGGACAACGCGGCGATCCAGCAGAACCTGGCGATCGGCTACCTGATGACTGACAACTACGAGGAGTGCACGCGCTCCTTCCACCGCCTCGGCAAGACCTGGCAGGTGATGATCAACCAGAACCCGCGCAAGCACAGCCACCTCTCGCAGGACATCAACACCATCGAGAAGGCGATGAACACCTTCGCGCTGACGAAGGGCCGCCCGGAGTTCGACCTGACCAAGGTGCGCGCCGAGGACAGCATCGCCTTCTTCAAGAAGGCCAACCAGTTCTACTGGATGCTCAGCCTCGACAAGAACGCGCATGAGACCCAGATCGAGCGGGAGTACTTCCGCCTGATCAAGATCTTCAACCCTGAGCGCCATGCGGATGACTTCATGCTGGTGGAGGAGGCCTACACGAACCTCTACGCCAACAAGAAGAAGCGCCAGGCGATCAACCTCTTCGTGTTCAATCCGGTGGATGTCGAGGCTACCCGCGGCAGGCTGACCAAGCTGCCGCGAGACGGCAAGATCAGCTTCGAGACCCTGCCGATGCCCAAGAGCGTGCCGGACCCGGACTACTCGCAGCTTGAGCCCTGGAAGGCGGATGAGGGTGAGATCACCTCGCCGCTGCTGGAGCTGCTGCAGATCAACCTGAAGATTCCTGACGGGACGCTGGTGTGATGCAGCAGGAGCGCTCCGCAGAGCTTGCCAGGCTGGTCGCTGAAATTGACTTCAGTACTGAGCAATACTATAATCTCTTCCCTGTCGAGGACACTGTCCAGCCCTCTCCCGACCTGTCGTCAGAGGTCTGGACAAACGTCTCCTCGGTGATGGCTGACGTGGGGAAACTGCGTGCGGAACTGTCCCGGCTGCGAGTCGGTGTGGAGCAGTTGCGCATGCCGGCCATTGAAGCCGTCGGATTGGACAGGACCGCCGAGCAGCTGCGTTCGCTGGAGATGAAGCTGCGCCCGCTCGAGCAGGTGCTGAGCAGCAAGGAGGATGAATCCCAGATCAGGCGCCTTTTCAAGGACCTGCTGATCGGGGTGGATTCCCTGGACAGGGTGTTTGAGCTGATGGAGAACCAGCCGGGCAGCGTCCCCCAGGGCGTGATGACCGGCCTGCAGTCCGTCTATCAGCTGATTCAGGACACGCTGAGCAGGCATGGCCTGAAGCAGATGCAGATCGGGGACAGCTTCGATCCGCACCTGCATCTTGCGATGGGTACCGAACCGCATCCCGGCAGGGAGGACGGCAAGGTGTCCCGGATTCTTTTGAAGGGCTACATGTTTGGAGACCAGGTGTTCCGCACCGCCCAGGTAGTGGTGGTGAAGAACAGCGAAACAAACGCATGACCGGAATGGTCAGAACATTACCCTGCGGGGCTTTCAGCCGGACACGGGCAGAGTACAAAACGAAGCCGGCCTGATCCGGTAAGGAGACATAGATGGGTCAAATTGTTGGAATCGACCTCGGCACGACGAACTCGCTGATCGCGGCCATCATTGACGGCCAGCCCCAGCTCATCCCGAATGAGCGCGGCAAGTTCATCACCCCGTCAGTCGTCGGCTTCACCGAGACCGGTGAGCTGCTCGTCGGTGAGCCGGCCAAGAACCAAGCCGTTGCCAACCCCGAGCGCACCATCACCAGCATCAA
The DNA here is from genome assembly GCA_020440645.1 of bacterium. Classification (GTDB taxonomy): domain Bacteria; phylum 4484-113; class 4484-113; order 4484-113; family JAFGCY01; genus JAHEFU01. The sequence continues at coordinate 4,253 of JAGRNR010000003.1, forward strand.
GCGCCTGATGGGCACCGACCGCCGCATCAGCATCGGCGACAAGGAGTTCTCCCCGCAGGAAATCAGCGCGGTGATCCTCAAGAAGCTGAAGCTTGACGCGGAAACCTACCTCAACGACATCGTCGAGGAAGCGGTGATCACGGTACCGGCCTACTTCACGGACTCCCAGCGCCAGGCCACCAAGGATGCGGGCGAGATCGCCGGCTTCAAGGTCGAGCGTATCCTGAACGAGCCCACGGCAGCCGCCCTGGCCTACGGTTTCGAGCGCGGCGAGGCGAAGACCATCATGGTCTACGACCTTGGTGGAGGCACGTTCGATGTCTCCGTCATCCGCCTCGTGGACGGCGCCTTCAAGGTGCTGGCCACCACCGGTAACAACAACCTCGGTGGTGACGACTTCGATTACCGTGTCGTCGAGTTCCTGATTGACCGCTTCAAGGAGAAGGAGAAAATCGACCTGCGTTCGATCTCAGATGTCTCCCAGCAGCGCGCGATCATGCAGCGCCTCAAGGAAGCCGCGGAGAACGCCAAGATCGACCTCTCCAGCCTGCTTGAGACGAACATCAACCTGCCGTTCATTTACACCGGTGGTGATGAGCCGCTGCACCTGAATGAGACCCTGACCCGTGCCAAGTACGAGGACCTGGTGCAGGACCTGGTGGACCAGACCCTGCAGCCGATGGAGCTGGCGCTCAGCGATGCCAACCTGAAGCCCGAGGACCTCGGCGCCGTGATCCTCGTTGGTGGTATGACCCGCACGCCCGCCGTGGGCCGCCTGGTCAAGAATGTCACCGGCAAGGAAGCCTACACCGACATCAACCCGGAGGAGTGCGTCGCCGCCGGCGCTGCCATCCAGGCCGGCATCAAGCGCGGTAACCTGGAGGAGCTGGTGGTGGTCGACGTGGCCCCGTTCACGCTCGGCATCGAGACGGAGAACAACCGCTTCAGCCCGATCATCAGCCGCAACACCTCCATCCCCTGCTCCGAGAAGAAGCTGTACAAGACCACCATCGACGGCCAGACCGAAGCCCTGATCCACGTGCTGCAGGGCGAGAGCATGAAGGCCAACGAGAACTCCAGCCTCGGCGAATTCGTGCTGGGCGGCATCTCCACCGGCATGGCCGGCGAGAGCCTGGTCGAGGTCAGCTTCGACTACGACGTGAACGGCATCGTGAAGGTCACCGCCAAGGACCGCCAGACCGGCGTCGGCAAGGGCATCACCATCAAGGCCTCCAAGCAGCGCCTGACCGGTGAGGATATCTCCGATGCCGAGCGCGAGGTGGCCCAGATGAGCGGATCCCTGATCGCCCAGCGCGAGAAGGGCAAGATCCTGTTCGAGGCTCAGGGTGTCTACGAGAAGCTGAAGACCCTCACCAAGCAGGTGGTCGACGGCAGCAAGAAGATGAATGAGATGGAGCTCTCCAAGCTTCGCTCGCTGACGGAGGACCTTGAGAAGGCGATCCGCGCCGAGGAAGAGGAAGAGATCGAGAAGCAGATGCGCACCGCCAGCCTGATCCTGTCTGACTGGGGCATGTAGTGCTGGTCCTGGACGCCTGTCCATTATGCAGAACGACGCTCAAGGAGGGCGCGGGTTCCTGTCCCGGTTGCGGGGCGGATCTCGCGCCCTGGTCCAATATCGCGGCAATCACGGCCAGCTACATCGGAAATGCCCGCGAGCTGATCACTGAAGGGGAACTGGAGAAGGCTGAGGCTATCATCAGCCGCCTTTCGCAGCTCAGTGATGTCGACCCACATGAACTTGCCTCCCTGCAATGCAAGCTCGCGCTGGCCTGCCAGGACATCGGCCGGGCCCGTGAACTGCTGTCGCGGGTCAGCCCTGCCGAACAGCCCGTACTGACTGAGCAGCTGGCTGAGCTCGGACAGCGCGAGATGCTGGCCCGGGAACTGTACAACCAGGCCCTGACTTCCGCCCGCCGCGGTGAGTACGTGCGCGGGGCCCGCCAGATGGAAATCTGTGTCAGGCATTTCAGCGCTGACCCGGCCCTGTGGGAGCTGAAGCTCAAGCTGGACCTCAAGTGCGCCTACTACATGCGTGTGTACGCCGACCTGCGTGCGCTGGACCGCCTGAATGCCCGTCCGGCCGCCTGGCTCAACCTGGAGAGCATGCTGCCGCCTGTGTAAGGCCGCTGGGTGCTAGGCGCAGGTTTACGAATCAAGCGTCCCCTATTTCGCAGTAGCATATGCAAGCCCGAAACCTCCGGCCTACGGCCTTTGTACAGGCCACTGGGCGCTGGGCGCAGGCCTTCACAACTTAGCATCCCCTACCCTTGTCGTTGCATATGCAAGGCCTGAAACCTGCGGCCTGCGGCCAGAGATAAAAAAACCGCCCCCCCACATGGGGAGGCGGTGCTTTGTCCGATCAGTGAACTCCGGGATTACGGAGCTGCCGGCGGATCCACCGTGTACAGGTACTGGAACTGGTAGATATCCGACTTGTCGGTATCGTTCAGGTCGGAACCACCGTGGTAGAGGATGGCCGCGTTGAGGGCGCCGGCGCTGTTCACGCTACCCGGGGCGGGCAGCACGGTGCTGGCGGCGTTCTCGGTACGGGCATCCACGCCGCCGCTGTTTGGCAGGGCGACCGTGTAGCTCCAGACCTGGGTGTTCGGGTCATACACCTCAGCGGTGCTGACCATGGTCTTGTCAGAGGTGTCGAACGGATAGTAGGCACCACCGATGACGTAGATCTTGCCACCGACGATGTGCGCCACATGTCCGCTGCGGGCATCCTTGAGCGGCGGGCCAGCGACCCACAGGCCGGTGGCGAGGTTCAGGATCTCCATGGTGGCGGTGGACTGGCCACTGGCGCCACGGCCGCCGATCACATAGATGAAGCCGTTGAGGTAGACAGCCGCACCGTCGTAACGCGGGGTCAGCATGTCCGCATTAATGTCAGCATACTCAGGCCTGGGGGGAATCAGCAGCGGACGATCAGGGTTGTGGCTCCAAAGGGTACCGTTCACCTGGTTGACACTGCCTGGGCTGAAGCCGCCGATGTAGATGAAGTTCAGCGGCAGGCCGCCACTGAAGCTGGAATAGCGATCCCAGGTCTGCGGGACCATCACACCCATCGCTTCCTTGCGCGGGCCGCCACCGATGTTGGTCGGGGCGATGCTCCAGCCGGTGTTGCCGTCATAGGCGGTGGAGGTGGTCAGCTCTGCGAAGCGCAGCACGCCGTCCACGACATTCTCGCCACCCAGGTGCCAGATCGAGGGGGTGTCACCCTCCTCGGGGCTGGAAATCCAGGAGAAGCCACCGGTCGCCTGCTGCACCAGCGGCTGCACCTTCATGGCAGAGCTCTCGAGAGCGATCTCAAGATTGCCGGCGGTGTCAGGCTGGGCATAGGGCTGCATGAAGGTCTCGGAGGTTGCAATCGGGTTGCTGTTGTCCTCACCACCAAAGATCCGCAGGCGGCGCTCCGCGAGGAAGTTGATGTTGCCGCCGCCCGGAGCCTCAGTGTAGGTTCCGACCATCTGGTGGTGGCTGCGCGGCACGAGGGCATACTCACCGCCGACACTCAGCTTGGTGCGCTGCACCAGGCTGACCGGGGCGTTGATCACGACCTCATCGATCACGGAAGCGTTCTGCAGGGCCCGGACACGGATGGTGGTACCGAAGTAACCGACCGCCGGCCAGGTGATGCCGTCGAAGGCTGCGGTGTAGCTGAAGCTGCCGCCGCTGACGGGCTCGAAGCCGGTGGGCTGGTCCGCCAGTGCGGGGAAGTCCACGTTGCCGTCGTTGTCGATGTCAATCTGGTAGACGTAGTCACCGGTGCTGCCGCTGACGTCGAAGTCCCAGGTGACGTTGTTCACATCGGTACGGCCGGTGACCACATCGTAAGGCAGCGGCGGGTTCTCGGAGAATGCACCGCCGGCGCTGGAGATGCCGTACTGGCCGGTCACGTTGAGCTCAGTGTTGATCTGGGCCACGTTGCGGGAAAGGATGTCGACGGTGCGGGTGCGGATGCGGCCCGTGCCGTCAATCACCTGCACCTTGAGGGTGTAGGTCTTCTCGGTCTCCGCATGGACATACGGGTTCACGAAGATCTTCTTCTCAAGGTCGTAATAGGGAACGGTGGGAGAGATGTCACTGCTGTCGAAGCTGTTGTCGCTCTGGTAGTCCCAGTAGTACTCGAAGGGAGCCACGCCGGGCTTCTTCGGGTCAACGACGACAGCGAGGTCCAGCTTGGGCTCAGTGTCGATCGCCGGCAGCTTGGCGCCGCTGGGATCCCACTCAAGCACCACGCGGCCATTGCTGGCAGTCGGGTTGGTCGTGAGGATGATGTCGAAGTCAGGCACCGGATCAGGGCCGATCACGGGATCGGCTTCCTCGACCGGGACGAGGGCCTCGGAAAGTGCGGCCTCGCCCTTGTCGTTGATGACACGCAGCTTGACCACGAAGACCTTCACACCATTTCCATCATAGAAGAAGGTGTACTGCGGGTTCTGCACGGTCGAGTCGACCACGCCGTCACCATCGAAGTCCCACTCATATTCAAGAGCGGTGCTGCCGGTGGCATTGGCACGGAAGAAGACCGGCTCGCCGCTGCGGTAGCGGTAGCTGCCATCCGGATCCTGGATCTCAGAGATGACATCAATGCCGCCGATCACGACATCGCCGGTGGCGTTCACGGTGACGTTGACCAGCGAGGAACTCACTTCCGTGCCCTCACTGTCCACGACCTTCACGAACGCCTCATAGGCGGTGGAGCCCCCGGCATCAGCCTGGTTCAGGAAGTACTGGTTCTGAACGCTGACCGTCCTGTCGAAGCTGTTGTTGACATACCGGTCCGGAGCCGAGTCGTTGTTGAAGTCGAACGTGTAGAAGAACGGTGCGACTCCACCGGAGATGTTCGTGGTGAACACCACCGTCAACGGGCTAGCGCCAGTGCTCGGCTGTGCGGAGAGGAACTTCAACGTGAGCGGGCCATCCGCAATCGTTTCCGATCCATTTCCACTACCGCCGCAGGCGTTTGCCAGCAGGGCCAGTATCAGGATTGCTATCAGTGCGATCAAGCGTTTCACGCTCAAGTCCTCCTGTCGTATCTTATCTCTCACCAAATCCCATCCAATTCCGTTACGGAAGCATGAAGGTCTCAACAACGTTCTCGACGCCGTTCTCATCAACACCACCAAAGAGCTGGTAGGAGTTGAAGGAACCGCCGCCGAACAGGGTGAACGAACCACCGGTGCTGGAGCCGAGGTGTGAACGCGGCATCAGCGGCAGCGGCTCACGCACGGAGAAGCCGGCCTGCGTGGAGTTCGCATTGTAGCGATGGCTGTAGGCGGCGGAGCTGTAGTCCTCGCCGGTCCATCCGCCGAAGGCAAGGATGAAGTCCTGGCCACCGGCCGGGCGGTAACCCGCACCGCAGGCTTCCAGGGCCTCGGGGAATGCTCCCTCAAAGGTCTCCCAGCTGCCGGAGTTCGGGTTCAGGCCACTGTCGAAGGTAAAGATGTCGATGCTGCTGACCGGGACGCCGTTCTGGTCCACACCGCCGACAAGGGCGATCTGGTAGACCGGGCCGCTGCGGATCGGCACCGCGGTTGCGTAGGCACGCGGGCTGGGCATGCTGGCCAGCAGGCTGAACACGCCGTCCTCACGCTCCTGTCCACCACTGTCCTCCTGGCCGAGGGAAGTATCCCACCAGCGCATCTCGTTGGTGACGGAACCGTTCTGGTCCACACCACCGAAGATGAAGACGTAGCTGAAGGGCTGGTCCGGGAAGGACGGGGCACCGACATCAGCACCGGTCTCGAAGGAGGTGGCTGCCAGGCCGTACAGCGGCTTGGGCAGGGTCGGCAGCGGGCCGGTGGTGCTGGCGCCGTCAGGCTGGCGGGCCGTGATCACCGGGGGATGCTCGTTGGCACCCTGGCGGGGCACCTGGTCAAGGTCCGGACGGAGCTTCCAGGTGCTCCAGATGTCAGTCTGGTTGGAGGTCATCTGCCAGTCACCGTCATTCGGGAACTGGAAGCTGTCGTAGGGCAGGTCCTCGGCACCGAAGCCGAACACCTCGTAACGCTGCACCAGGTCAACCGGGGCACCGTCAAGGTCGCCGGCCTGGGGCACGCGGCCACCCATCACATAGATCAGCGGGACGCCGAGACCCTGGGTACCCGGCACGCCGAGGCCGAAGCCGCCCATCGGGTGGTCAGCGTTCGGATGGCCCATCGGGTCAGCCTGCACTTCATCCCAGTAGGAGCCGTCGGGGTTGCTCTCGGGGTTCTCGTGGACGAACACGGCGGCGGCGGAACCGACGATCTCGAAGGCGCGGCCACGCAGCACGCTGGACTGGGCCGGACCGTCGGGCTCACCCGCACGGTCACCCTGCCCGGGGAAGGACGGCGGGGTGCCGTCGTTGAGGCGCAGCATCACGTTGGTGCCGACGTTGGTGTTGCCACCGTACTCGCCGGGGTTGCCGACGGAGCCGGCGCCGAGGTTGAACTTACCGAAGCTGGAGGATCCGGTCGCCGCACTGATCGGCGTGGACTCCGGCATGAACATGTAGGCACTGTCGCCCGGAAGCACGTTCTGGATGTAGTTGCCGAACTCGTCAGTCAGCTCACCACCCATGATGAAGCTCAGGCCGCTCTTGTGGGAGGTCACCGCAGCGTTGGCACGCGGGCTCCACGGGGCGCCGGAGGCAGCCTGGACCTTGGGCTTGCTGTTGCCGGCAAGCACGTCAAAGAAGGTGGTACCGGCCACCGGCGGGCGGACGGCTGAGTAGTAGTTGGCAGCCGTGCGCGGATTGGCCGTCACACGGATGATGTTGCTTGCTGCAGTATTGCCCAGTGCATCAACCGCCACGCAGCGGACTGCGTAGTGGAAGGTGGCACCGGGGGTGTCGCCCGTGTTCGCGAAGTGGAATGCGGGGCTCTTGCGGGTCGTGCTGTGCGGGGTCACGATCGCGTCAGCGACCAGGCTCGGCGGGTTGGTGATCCCGACCGTGCCGACGCCGCCGTTGGAGTCGTTGAACACGTCCCAGTTGTAGATGATCGGCTCGGAACCGTTGGCGGCCTTGGCCTCGAAGTTGACCACGAAGGGCACCTGGCCGGCGGACTCGTCGGCGGTGATCTCGATGGTCATCGGCTGCTCGACGTTCGCGACCACGGAGACGTACTCGCTGTAGCGGCTCTCCTGGGTGCTGACATCGCGCACGAGGATGCGGGCCTTGTACTCACCTGCCTCGACGTAGGTATGGTTCACGATCGAGGACTGGCTGTACTTGCCGGCCTGCGCGGGGAAGGTGGTGTTGTCACCGAACTCCCAGCGGTACTCGTAGTTGCCGGAACCGCCGGAAACCACGCCGGTGAACTCAACAAGCAGCGGCGCCTGGCCGTTGCTCGGGTTGGGGATCGCGGCAACCTGCAGGCCCTGGTTGGGCGGCAGGGCGTTGATGGCCACGCGGAAGTCGGGTGAACCGTTGTTGTCGTTGTCCGCCAGGTTGGTGGACTCGATGCCACGGCTGTCGATCACGCGCAGCACCGGATAGACGAGGTAGAGGTCGGTCCCGACCAGCTCGCCGATCGCGGTGTAGGTGTAAAGCGGATTCGCAGTGAAGTCCTCATACTCACCGTCGCCGTTGAAGTCCCAGGCATACTGGTAGGGCGCCTTGCCGCCCGTGATGCGGGACGTGAACTGCACGTTGAAGGGGACATTGCCCAGAGTCTTGTCGACTTCAAAGGTCACGCGCAGCGCGTCATCGTTGATGACTCCGCCGCCGTCGGTGACCGTAATGGTCTTGGAGGTGCTGACCGACTGGTTGGTGTTGTCGGTAACGGTCAGACGGACCACTGAACTCTGGGTAAAGGTGAAGCGACCGGTTGCGGCATTGCTGTCCGTCACGCCGTCATCATCGAAGTCCCAGGCGTACGTATAGGGAGCCACACCCCCTGAAGGCACCACATCGAAGGTCACCGCAAGCGGTGCCGGGCCGACGTCAGTGCTGGCCTGCACAAACAGGCTGAATGCACTTCCGACGTTCGGTGTAGTGGTGCCGCCTCCACCGCAACTTGCGATGAACGCGACGAAGCTGAGCAGCAGAACTGCCCATATTCTAGTTGAACTAGAATTCATCCTTAGCCTCCTGACTATGTCAGCAATTTGCCCCAAAGCAAACCGTAGTACGCTTTATCTTACCCATCATCAACAGCTAAACCCACACTAGGCGGGTTTAATCCGGTAATTATGAACCATTCACGGATTCTATTCAAGTGTTAGTACTAATCTTTAGCCCTTTCCACATACTTGAAATCCGCGGTATTCACCCTGATCCGCTCGCCTTCGTTGATAAACAGGGGTACCTGGACGGTCGCCCCACCCTCCACCGTAGCCGCCTTGGTAGCGTTCGTGGCGGTATCTCCCTTTACTCCAGGCTCACAGAAAGTGATCTGGCGGACGACTGTAAGCGGCATTTCCACTGAAATCGGGTTATCACCGTGCATTGCGACGGTCAGCTCCTCGTTTTCCAGCAGCAGCTCAGCCTGCTTGCCGAGCATCTCGGTCGGGACATGTACCTGGTCAAAGGTATCCTTGTCCATCAGAACCATGTCCTCGCCCTCGGCATAGAGGTAATCGTAGACCTTCTTCTCCACCCGGACCTCTTCAAGCTTCACGTTCGGACGGATCTTGTCCTCGTAGAGAGCGCCGGTCAGCAGGTTGCGCAGTTTGCAGCGCACGAAGGCCGGTCCCTTGCCGGGCTTGACGTGCTGGAATTCCACGACCTGGATGAGCTTTCCATCCTGCTCGAAGATGATCCCGTTGCGGAAATCATTCGGTGTTATAGACACTGCTGTCTCCTTGTTCCTATACCTATGTAGTACTGCTGAAAGGCGGCGACCTAGCCGACCACCTGCAGGTCCGTACTGAGCGTATTGAGATTTTCGGGGCCGTCGGCCCTTACGACAAACATATCTTCAATGCGGATCCCACCCTCGCCGGGCAGGTAGATGCCCGGTTCGTTGGTGAGGATGTTACCGACCCTGAGCTGCATCTCGGCCACCTGCGCCAGGCGCGGGCCCTCGTGCACCTCCAGTCCGACTCCATGCCCGAGGCCATGGCCGAACTTGTCGCCGTAGCCGGCATCGATGATCACCTGGCGGGCCACCGCGTCGATCTCCTTGCCGAGCTTGCCCGGTTTCACAGCCGCATTTGCGCTGTCCTTGGCCAGCTTCACGATGCCGTAGATCTTTTCCCACAGTGGCGGGCAGTCACGGAAGAACACTGTACGGGTCATGTCCGAGCAGTAGCCATTGAGCAGCATGCCCATATCGAAGGTCAGCGGCGTGCCGGGCACGATGCGATCCTGCGTGAAACGGGCATGCGGCTTGCTGGAATTTGCGCCTGAAGCCACAATCGGGTCGAAGCTGGTTTTCGTAGCACCGCGCTTACGGGCACGGTACTCGATCTCGGCCACCAGGTCAGCTTCGGTGGTGTGCTCGTTGAGGGTGCCGAGCACTTCCTGCCAGACCACTTCGTTTAGCAGCACCGCATTGCGCAAAAGCTCGATCTCAGCCTCGCTCTTGACCTCGCGCAGGTACTCCACCATCGCCTTGGTCGGCACCCATTCGTGGTTCTCATCGGCGCTGAGCATCCTCCACATGTCATAGGACACGTTGGTGGACTCAAAGCCGATGCGCTTCAGGCCATCCGCCCCCGGGATGGAGGGCAGCACGACCTTGACCAGGTTCTTGGCGGTGTTGTCCACCAGCTCATAGCTGGGATCCACCTGCTGCGCGACCTGGGTGTGGTAGCGGAAGTCCGTGATGAACCAGCGTTTCGTCGGAGTGACGAGGATCATCGCCGTGGAGCCGGTGAAGCCGGTGAGGTACATGATGTTGGGGAGGGATGTCACGAGCAGTGCATCGATTCCCGCTGCCTCGAATCCGGCGCAGAGCTTTTGGTTGCGTTCGTTGTACATGGGGTTTCCGAAGAGGAAAGTTCGCCCAATTATACAGTGCGCCGCAAGCTGCTGTCAGGCTGAGCTGGGAGGATAAATCATGCACTGAACTGGTATAATCCCGTGGTGCCCGGAGCCTGTTCCAGGACCGGGACACCATTGAATTGAGTGCTCACCGAGTTGCGAGACTCACATGAGTGAAGCGGGACCTCCAAGGAGGCCTGTAGTCAGGAGTGTGAAATGTCTGATTTCCTCGTGGCGCGCCTGCGCCGCAAGTACCGCGATGGCCAGCCCATCCACTCCATCACAGCCTACGACTACTTCACGGCACTGCTTGCCGCTGAAGCGGAGATGGATTTCGTGCTGGTCGGCGACAGCCTATCCAATGTGATGCAGGGGCATGGCACCACCGTGCCGGTGTCGCTGGACGAGATGATCTACCACACCCGCATCGTGGCGCGGCACTTCCCGGCCCAGCGCGTGGTGATCGACATGCCCTTCGGCAGCTTCAAGGCCGACACCCAGGAGACCGTGCGCAACTGCGTGCGGGCCTTCAAGGAAAGCGGCTGCGGCGCGGTGAAGTTCGAGGGGGCCAACGAAAGCAATATTGATGCAACGCGCATCCTCACTGAAATGGGCGTGCCGGTGCTGGCGCACCTCGGCCTGCTGCCCCAGCAGGTGAACAGCGAGGGCGGCTACCGCATGCAGGGCAAGACGGACAAGGCGGCGAAGGAACTGCTGCGCCAGGCGAAGGCGATGCAGGAGGCCGGAGCGTTTGCCGTGATACTCGAATGCGTGGTGCCGGAAGCGGCCGAGATGATCACCCGCGAACTGAAGATCCCGACGATCGGCATCGGCTGCGGTAATGTGACCAGCGGCCAGATCATCGTGGTGCATGACATCCTCGGGATGCTGCCGGGCAAGGCCCCGAGTTTCGCCAAGCGCTACGCCGAGCTGTATGGCACGGCGATTGAGGCCGTGAAGCAGTACCGCGATGAAGTCAGCAGCCGCGACTTCCCGGAGCTTGGCAGTGACAATGTGGAGCAGCCCCGCAAGGAAGTGCAGCCTGCGGAGCATACGCCGGACCGCCCGGCCTACTTGCGCTCCTGAGATGCTGATCGTCACCACAGTTGACGAGCTGCGGCGGCAGACCGGGGTGCTGATGCGTGAGCGCGGCGGACCGGTCGGGCTGGTGCCGACGATGGGTGCGCTGCATGAGGGGCATATGTCGCTGGTGCACCGTGCCGGTGAGGAATGCGGAGTGCTGGTTGTCAGCATCTTCGTCAACCCGACGCAGTTCAATGAGCAAAGCGACCTGGACAATTACCCGCGCACACTTGAGGCGGACGCTGCATTGTGTGAGGCGAATGGGGTGGACATCGTGTTCGCCCCCTCCCCCGCCGAGGTCTATCCGCAGGGCTTCGCCACGGGAGTGCACGTCAGCGGGCTGACGGACAAGTGGGAGGGCGAGTTCCGCCCGGGCCACTTCGACGGCGTGGCGACGGTGGTTGCCAAACTGTTCGGGATGGTGATGCCGGACCGGGCCTACTTCGGTGAGAAGGACTTCCAGCAGCTGGCGGTGGTCAGGCGCATGACGGCCGACCTCAACCTGCCGGTGGCGGTGATCGGCTGCCCGACGGTGCGGGAGAGCGAAGGCCTGGCGATGAGCAGCCGCAACAGCCGCCTGGGAACAGATGATCGGACCAGCGCCCTACAGATCTCCTGCGCGCTGCAGGCAGCGCTGGTGGAAGGCATGACAGGCAACACGGATCCCTCCTCCCTGCTCAGCCTGTCCAGGGACATCATGGAGCGGGACGGCATCCTTGAGATCGAGTACCTGGCAATCGTGGACCCGCTGACACTTGAGCCCCGGGAGGGCGAGCTGCAGGACCGGGACAGGATCATCACCGCTGTACGCTGCGGCGGCGTGCGACTGATTGACAACATGGAACTGCGCACACAGCGCGCCTTGCAGGAGACAATCCCCGCCGGACAGGCAACAGGAACAGGAAAATGAAAGTGACGATGCTCAAGAGCAAGCTGCACCGCGCGTGCATCACCGACGCCAACGTGGAATACGAAGGCAGCATGGGTGTCAGCGTGGAACTGATGGAGGCCGTCGGGCTGATGCCCTGGGAGAAGATCCTCGTTGCCAACCTCAACAACGGCAACCGCCTCGAGACCTACGTGATCCCGGTGGAGGAGCCGGGACAGATCATCCTGAACGGCGCGGCGGCACACAAGGGCAAGGCCGGCGAGCGGATCATCGTGATGAGCTTCTGCGAGCTGGAGCACAGCGAGGCGATGACGCACATGCCGAGCAAGGTGGTGCTCAATGAGCGCAACGAGATCGTCGAGCGCCTCGTGATGCCGGTTCGCCAGCCGGAATCCCTCAGGCCCGGCTGCTAGGGCAGCACCCGCACTGCATACTTCAGGCTCTCATTGGTAACGTCATAGTATGAGATCACGGGCCGTCCGTTGACAACCGCCATGCTGCAGTTGCTGCCCACATCGGCCGGCATCATGTCGTCATTGCCATCCACGGTCACGAAGGGCCCCCAGGCCCAGACCTCCGGGATTGCCGCCGGCACCGCCTGATCAAACAGCAGGTCCCTGAACAGCCCGACGGTGTAGTAGCAGACAGCTGGCTGCCCGTCCAGTTCCACGAGGTTGCTGTACTGGCCCGCAATCGGCGGCCCGTTTATCTCCATCAGGTTCCAGTCAGCCGCGAGCTGTCCGCCCACGGTATCGCTCCAGGCGAACTTGAGGTCGGCATGCAGCTGGTCGTAGTAGCTGATCGCCGGCTTGCCGTTGATCACGGCCAGGCTGGAGTACAACCCGACGTTGCTGGCCGTATCATTGTCAATGATGCGGATGTTCCAGTCGTCGTCAGCCTCGCCCGCCGCGGTGCTGCTCCAGCAGTAGCGCAGGTTGCCGTTGGCGTAGTAACTGACGGCGGGACGGCCATCGACCTCCGCAAGGCTGCAGTCATAGCCGAGTGTGCCCGAGCCATCGTGGTCGATGGCTACCGGTGTGGACCAGTCCTCCGCCGCGGCCCCGTCCAGGCTGGAGCTGCGGATGTAGTAGAGATCCCGCGCGTCAAATGTGCCATAGGCGATCGCCGGGCGGTCGTTGATCAGTGCCAGGCTGGTGTGGTAGCCGACATCCTCTGTCGGGTCAAGCACGATCACGTTCCAGTTGCCGGGTGAGCTGCCGCTGGAGTTGCTGCTGATCGCGTAATGCAGTTCGTAGCCGAAGTTGTCATTTTCCCCACGGAAGCTGATCGCCGGGCGGCCGTTGATATCCGCCAGGCTGCAGAAGCGCCCCGCCGTGAACAGTGCGGGGATGGCGAGGTCCGTCCAGTCCGCGGCGGCGGCACCGGTCTCCGTGGAACTCCAGGCATAGCGCAGAGCCTCATCCTCATCGCGGCGGTAGGCGATCGCCGGATGGCCGGCGATGTCTGCCACTGCCGAATTGACGCCGGCGGCATGCATGGCGGAGACTGTGACAATCTGCCAGCCATCCTCGAAGTAGCCGAAGAGCTGGGCCATCTCAATGGAGGCCGTGTCCTGCGTCAGGGCGGCAAAGTAGTGGTAGCCCGCCGGTGATGCCTGCCAGTCCGGCGCGAATTCCAGCGTGGTCTGCTCCGCATGGGGACCGCTGAATTCCCAGCGGCCCGTCGCGAAGTTGGCAATCCCGAGGTGGCAGCCGGCTCCCTCCGCACTGAGGATGTCGCAGTACACGGAATCCAGATACTCCGGGCGATCCGGCAGCTGCCAGATAGCCCAGCAGATCTCCCCTGCGGCAGCGCTCATCTGCAGTTCGCCTCCCGGCAGCTCCACGGAATTGGCACTGCGTGCGTATGTATCCTTGCCGAGGATTACATCTCTCTGCAGCCGGCTGCCTTCGCGCAGGCCATCCAGGCTGGCCAGGCTGGGCAGTATGTCCTCCAGTGCCACGGGCGGGCCGGACTGAGCTGCTGGGCTGGAACCGCAGGAAACGAGGCCGGCCAGCAGGAGCGGCAGGGCAAGCAGACAGTTTCGTGCGGACATCGGCGGTCCCCTCCTGCCCGTTCTGGGCAGCATCTTTCCCTGGGCATCATAACACCGGACCGCCCGGCAGGTCTCCGCAGGCAGCGCGACCGGCTCTCCGCTATAGTAGTTCCGAGGCTGGAATGACTGCACACTTCAAGGGACCTGAGCTGCTGGCGGAGTACAACTACGCGGTGTTTGCTGCGGAGGGCTTTGAGCCGCTGATGCGCTTCGAGCAGTCCCCGCCGCCGGGCAGCCAGGTAGCGGATTTCCAGCTGACAGTGCTGGCAACGGGAGAGCGGGTCTCCATGCAGGAGGTCTGCCGCAGGCACCTGCTGACGGTGTTCGAGTTCGGCAGCGTCACTTGACCCTACTGCACGATGGCGGGTCCATCGATGAACGAAGTGGCGCAGCAATACAACCCGCGGGACGTGGGAAGCTACTTCATATACACGAATGAAGCGCACCCCGGTGAACTGATCCCGCACCACACGAGTTTTGAGCAGAAACTGGCCCAGGCCGGACTGATGACGGAGCGGATCGGCAGCGGGCGGCCGATCCTCGTTGACACATTGCAGGGGCACTGCCACCAGTACTTCGGTTCGATGCCGAACATGACCTGGATCTTCAACCGGGCCGGGCGGCCGCAGTACTCCAGCGACTGGACGGACAGCGGCAGTGTTGCCAATGCGCTGGACTACTACCTCGCGGTGGCGACGGGCCGGCGCAGCGGTGCCAACGTGACCGGCTTCAACGTACGCCGGCTGGACTACCGTGAGCGCGACCGGGCGCGATTCTTTGAGATCCTCGCACTCGGCGGCCGGGCCGCGGTCGAGCAGTTCGAGGCGATGTTCGGCCCGCAGTGGCCGGTTGGGGATGAGTAGTCAGAGGTCTGTGGTCAGTGGCAGAATGAGAAGCAGAAGCAGAATGAGAATCAGCTGAAGGAAGGAGTTGTCAGACTCTCCCCATTCCGATCGGTATCCGGATTGGTTTGTGGTCCCAGCCTGCTTCTCATTCTGTTTCTGTTTCTGAATCTGTTTCTTGCTCCTTACCTGGCAATTGCCAGGCTTACAGCCTGGCCTCCGGCGGGACTGAGCTCCTAGTTGCCATTCCACAGCGCGCTGGCGCGGTTGAATGCCAGCCCGCCGATCTCCTGCCCCATCATGCGGCCACGGCGGTCCGCGTCCTGGTGGTGGATCCCGCCGTACAGGCGGCTGATGCCTGCCTCATCGGCGGCTTCCTTGAATGTGTCCCAGTGCAGCACCACGTTGCCGGACGGCGTGCCGTCCTCGAACTTGAGCGAGCCCTTGGTGAACACGAACTCACCGAGCATGTCGTTGACACCGTCATTGTTGTAGTCGCGGTGCAGGCGGGTCACACCGTCATAGAAGCTGTCACTGCCACTGTACAGGCGCAGCACTTCCGCGGCAGCGGCACTGAAGGTGGAGTGCCCGCTGACGAAGTCCGGGAAGGCCGGGGTGACGAAGGTGCTGGCCTGGTAAGGCCGCCAGTCTTCGCCGTCAATGGTCTGGGTGCCCTGGTTCGGACCGCCCCAGGCCTGGATCTGCTCACCGAGGTGCAGGAAGCGGATGCTGCCCGCCGGCCGGCAGGAGTTGTAGTGACGTTTCGCGTCCCATGATGCGATGCTGGCGTCAAGTACGGCCCCGTTGAGTGCGAGGAACATCTTCGCATCATCGCCAATGTCGTGCTTGTCACGAATCGAGATACCCTGCGCCAGGCTGTTCCAGTGCCCCGGCGGGGTCTCGCTGCGCGGGCCGTCCGCCCAGTACTCGGCGATCGCCTTGCGCTCGTCGGTCAGGTTGGCACTGAAGTCCAGCACCTGGTTGAACTGGAACTCAAAGGCCTCCATATTCGTCATCGTGTTGCCAAGTGCATCGGTGTATTGCTCGTCGCTGCCATACTTCGGTGGTCCCAGCGGGCGCAGCTGGCTGCCGGAGTCCATCGCGAACGGCGTGACCGCACCCCAGTGCGGGGTGAGGAACTTCTGGTCAAAGTAGGTCGAGGGATCGTCATTGTCTACCATTGGCTGTCCATTGTCATCCAGCAGGCTGCCGTTGGGCACACGCAGGGGACACCAGTGGCTCGGGTCGAAGTCGTCCGCGGCAAACGAATTGGACTGCGCAGGGTCCGCGCTGTTCACGGGCTGGTACAGCTCGGGGAAGGTGGCGCATGTCACATCCACGAAGTTGTTTTCCCAGTTGCTGCCGTCTGTGCTTCGATCACTGATCACGGCCTGGGCCGCGAGGTTGCCGATGCCCGCCGGAGTGGCGGGGTCTGTGCTGTCAGACATGGCATAGCCAAGCCCGGCCAGCAGCGCACTGAAGGCACCGGTATTCGCCTCGTAGGCCGGAAACAGTTCCTTCAGGCTGGCATAGGCGGCATAGCTGATGGCGGCACGCTGGTTGGCATGAGTGTGCTCACCGGCGGGACGGCGCATTGATGCATCCAGTGCTGTCGGCAGCGCGTTGTCGTCATACATCGACCATGCGTCGTAGACGGAAGCACTGTGGATGTACAGGGCGCGGGAGATCACCGTCGGGCGGGGCGGGCCGTTGCGGACGGCGGCAAGCATAACCTCATTCCATTCCACCACCGCTGACACGCGATAGGGCTCGTCACCGGGGTCCGGCTCAGCCGGGCCGCTGCCATTGCAGGCTGTGAGCATCATCAATAGGAGGGCGCTCAGGGCCACGCGGGCTGGCCCGAGCCATGCGGGTAAATGCGTCCTGTTCATCCTGGTCCTCACTTCGCCGGGTGTCCACCGGCTACCCCTTATTATCGCGTGAAGACAACAGAATACAAGTCCCTTCGCACCCCCCCAGGATGATGCGACCCCGGGCTGTAGTAAAGTATGGCCGTGAATTCAGCAACAGTCCTCCCCTATGGCAAGTACAGCCCGCAGATCCACGAGAGTGCATGGCTCGCCCCCGGTGCGGTGGTGACCGGCGATGTATCAATTGCGCAGAACTGCACCGTGCTGTTCAACAGCGTGGTCCGCGGAGACGTGAACCGCGTGGAGATCGGCTTCGGCAGCAATATCCAGGACCTCGTGATGCTGCATGTGGCGGATGTGCACCCCTGCATCATCGGCCGCTACGTGACCGTTGGGCACAGCGCGATCCTGCACGGCTGCACGGTGGAGGACGGCTGCCTGATCGGGATGGGGGCCAGGGTGCTCAACGGCGCACACATCGGGCGCGGCAGCATCATCGCTGCCGGTGCGGTGGTCGGTGAGGGAGCAGTGATTCCGCCGCTGAGCGTAGCGGTCGGCATCCCGGCACAGGTCAAGGGCGAGGTGACGGAACGCACGCTGGTCAAGATCGGGGCGCGCGAGGCGATTGCCAACGCCGCGGACATCCCGGAGGAGCTGCGCGGACTGGCAGGTACGCCCTTTGCGCGCAAGTACCGGCGGATTGCCCGGGCCTACATGGAGGGCAAGACTTACCGGCCCGGTGCCAATGAGGACGAACTGGACTGAGTCCAGTGAATGTTCATGACGGCAGTGCAGCATGCATGGCGAAGAATTGCGCAGCTGGCCAGGAAACACTTTTCAGACTGACTACCTGGAATCCTCAGCAATCTAGCATTTCGTAGTGCAGGTGTATCCTCAGCGCGACTGTTTCCCCAGATTTCTGCAGGATTGTGCCTTTTGGAGAATCCTGAATCCTGTTACATTCTGGGAAGCAGTTCTACCGGCTGCGATCTGGCCAGGGCCCATCCCCGGCACAGGAGGATACTTATGGGACATGGGAAATACACCCGAATTGCATTGATCGGGTTTGGCGCACTTTTCCTGTTTGGCTGCGCTGGCAGCGGAACTCAACAGGATATCTCCGCAATTGGCACTGGCAATAATGAATTGTCCGTGCCGGACAGTGAACAACTGGCCGCAGCACTTGATGCTGAGTTCGCCAGGCTGGGGATCGACCCGGACAAGGTGGCAGCCAGTGCACCGACTGGCGACCGCAACTCCGTGAACGACCTGCGGGTGGAGCAGATGGATCCGGAAGGTGCGCAGAGCTATATCCGGCTCAGCTGGACGGAGCGGTTGGCCGGCGACTTCGACCAGAACGGCGAGGTGGCGGTCAGTGACCTGACGGCGCTGGGGCAGAACTACCTGAAGAGCGTGGATTACCTGCCTGCGGCTGACAACGACGGCATAGCAGACATCCCCTCCGGGGACAGCGACAGCGAAAACCACAGGCTGGCCCGGGTGGACGGCGATGGCAACGGTGAGATCAACCTGGCGGACGTGTCCGTGATCGCCCAGCATTTCGGCGAGAAGCTGGAGGGCTACCGCATCTACCGCAAGGCACCGGGCGAAGATTCATTCAGCATGCTTGCCAACCCGCAGGACGGCGGGCTGCCATACACGATCGGCCGCGGCGAGGCACTGGGCGGCGGAAGCAGCGTAGTGCACTTCCAGTTTGACGACCCGGTCAGTGTGGATGGTGGCTACGACTATTTCCTCGCCGGCTTTGGCAGCGGCAGTGAAGGCAGCAGCAGCCATGCACATGGCGGCGATGGCCCGGGCTGTGGCCCCGGTGATGACCCGGCGCTGGAATTCGCCCCGCCGCCGGCCCCGGATCCTGACCCCGACCCGAACCCGGATCCGGAACCTGATCCAGACCCCGACCCGGACCCGAATCCCAACCCGCTGCCGGACTTCGGTGGCAAGGTGCTGCTGGTGCGCGATGACGGTGACAGCTTCAATGCCAACTATGATGCGATTGTCTCCGACCTTGACGACCTGAGCACTGACTACGAGGAAGTTGACTACTACGACGGCGTTGACGACTACTTCCTCGCCGGCGACTACGACCTGGCTATCTGGTACCGCGGCGGCCCAGGTGGCAGCGAGACGGCCCTGCAGGAGAGCATCTGGGCGGAAGCGGAAATGGAAAACATCCGCGATATCCTGACAGGGGACGGCGACCTGCTGCTGCTGAGCCAGAACCACCAGATGGGCGATTGCTTCTTCATCAACTCCTGGGATGCCCACCCCGACTACACTACAGTCAGTGCCAATACCCTGACACTTGCTGACCGCTGGTTCGTCTGGATGAGCGGCCTGGCTGAGGATGACGGAGTCGGCTTCGGCGGCGCGGTCGGATTCCTCCCGACCGCCCCGTTCAGTGTGGTCGGCAGGATAGATTCAAGCCGGGTGGCAATGGATGTAAACGGCACCGGCAGCGGCGACGGTGAGTTCTTCACCGGTACCGACAGCTCCGGCCAGGCAGCCTGGCAGCTCAGCCTGCCTGACGATACGCAGTTCATGTCAATCGGCTACTATGACCCGATCTTCGGCGGCAACTCCGCCGGTGCCGGCTTCCGTACCGGGCTGGGATTCTTCCCGCTGGAGACCATGGACCCGCCGCTGACGGAAGGCCTCGCCTCCGCATTCAGTAGCTGGGGATGCGCAAGTGCTCCCTACGTCAATATGGGTTTCTTCCCGTCATACAACCTTGACGACTTCGGCAGCGCCCGCTTCTGGGTGATCGGCTACGCCTGGAATGACGTTGCCATCAAGGACGATCCGTCCGGCAGCCCCTCAGGCATGGTCCGTGCGGAGCTGCTGCTCAACACGATGGCCTGGTTGATGCAGTAAGCGGACAACAGACTGACCCGATAGAGGCAGGCCCCAGGCGGGCCTGCCTTTTTCATTTGTGCAGTCCACCCATGTCATCGAAACCGCCAAGGCCTGCAGGGTGTACAACAGTTGTGCATGGAGGTGCAGCATGGCCGGTCAGGCGGATGCCGGACTTTCAGTAGGCGGATACAGTGAGCAGCTGCTGGCAGAACTCAACCGGATGCTGGAGCAGCGTTCCGGCTACAGCCCGCGCATGATCAGCGGGATGATGTACATGATCGGGTTGGTGATGATCGTCACTGGCAACTTCGCAGCCTCCGGGGGCAATGCAATGCAGTTCCCCCCGCTGCAGTTCATCGGCTGGACTGTACTGTGTATCGCCTTGCTGGCGTGCATGGAATGGCGCAGCCGGACATATGGCGAGCACATCCGGCAGCGCATGGATCAAAGCGACTTCATCCACAGGGTTGCCATCGGCCACGGGCAGCTGCCAGACATCAGGCGGTACGTTGCCTGGCCCTGGATCCTGTTCCTCGGGCCAGCACCGGTGTCACTGAAGGACTGGGTGCGGCTGTACGCTTCAGAGCTGGACTGGTACCTGGCGGAACCACGGCACCTGCTGCGCATGCGCTGGCTGGCAAGTATGGCAAGCTTCGCGATGATGCTGGCAATGCTGGGCTTCGTGCTCTACCAGACCGGACTGTTCGGAGGCAATGCCAGCGTGCTGACCGCCTGGGCCCAGCTCACGCCATATGTGATGGCTTTCGCCGTGCTGGGTATCCTTGGCAGCTATGACGTCGGCCAGCGCCTGCTGAACATCAGGCTGCTGCGAGATGAGCTGGCGAAGCTGTAGAAACTTCCCGTCGCGGTTCGTGCCTGCGGTTGGTTGTCAGCTCCGATTTGCTCAGATTGTGCGACTTGCGCCGCACCTCCGTAACCAGGCTTACAGCCTGACCTCCTAGTCGACCGGCAGGCCGCTCGGCACGCTGGCAGGCAGCAGGGCCGGCATCTCCGTTGCCGCTGACGGGTCAGTCAGGGCATGCAGGAATGCCATCAGCTGGTCAATCTGTGCCTCCGTCAGTTCGCGGCGCTCGGCAGCAGCCGGGCTGATCGTTGCCAGCATGTCGTCCATCAGCGCCTGGTCCATGTTCAGCGTGGCACGCACGTCTTGCTTCAGGGTCAGCGGGTCGTAGTTGTGCACACTGTCCTGGCAGTCCAGCATATGCTTCACCGCACTGCGCAGGTCAGTGAACGAGCCGTCATGCATCCATGGACCGGTCAGCTCGACGTTGCGCAGCGGCGGGGTGCGGAAGGAGAAGCGGTCGGCATCATTGTGGCTGGTCAGGGCGAAGCCGGGGTCGATGCCATCCTGCTTGCCGGGACCGAGCGCCGGCACCATGAAGTTGTAGTGCTGCTGGTCAGTCAACGCTGAGCCTGTATGGCAGCGAGCGCAGCCTGCGGCACCGTAGAACAGCAGCGCACCCTCCTTCTGCGTGTCGGTCATCGCCGAGTCGTCACCGGAGAGGTAGTTGTCAAACGGGGTGTCACGGAAGCTGAAGCCGGTGCCCTCGAAGGCGGCGATCGCATTCGCCGCATGCTGGAAGCCGAAATCCGCCTCGTCAACAGCGGGATAGGCATCGGCGAACATGTGGCGGTACTCCTCCACAGCCATCACACGGTCCATCAGGCCGCTCCACATGCCGGGGAAGTCGTTGTCAGCCAGGGGCGCAAGTTCATTGGGGTCGCCCAGCACATCATTGTCACCGACGAAGCCGCGCATCTCGGCGCGTGAGGTGACCGGGAACATCGCCTGTGCCGCCAGTACGCTGTCCAGGCCCTGCGGCAGCATGCCCATCGCCGGGCTGCGGAAGTTACCCTGCGGATCCATGTTGACGCGGCTGTCCCAGAACATGCTGGTGAACTCGACACTGCCGCGCTCGAAGATCTCCGGGGCATTGCGCGGGATGAATTCCTTCCCGTCGCCAAGCGTGCGCGCATGCCCGATGCCGCTGCCGCCGACACCAACGGACAGGGAGAGTCCGTCACCGCCCGCTTCACGGGGGTCATGGCAGGTGGCGCAGGACATGTCCCGGTTGCCACTGAGCAGCTTGTCGAAGAAAAGTGCACGGCCCAGTGCCACCTTCTCAGCGGAATGCGCCGGAAGCGCTGCAAGCTCACCGACGCCGTAGGTGTTGAGTGCCTGCCGCAGCTCATTGTCCAGGTCCTGCTGGGGTGCCGAGCCCCCTCCACCGCAGGAGGAAGCCAGTGCGGCAAGCGCCGCGCTCGTGAGGATCAGCCCTTTCAGTTTCATAGAAACCCCTTCACAGGCCACCGCCTTCTGGAACAGCAGCCCTCTGCAGATTCTACCGGAGGGGACTGACATTGCAATATCACGCAATATTGAGATTTAGATCAATTGAAGTGTGCAGCGAGGTCCGGGTAAGGTGGAATCCAGGCTGCCCAATGCTGAAGCTGAGGATATGCCTCAAATTGGCTGAGATTGTTCGGACTGCTAGCCCAGCTCGGTGATGATCACGTTCTGGCGCGGATGCGGGCCGAGCCATTTGACCGCTCCGCTTTCGATGTCGTAAACCGCGCCCTTCACCTTGAGCGAGCCATTCCGTACAAGGCCACGCACAACTGAGCTGTGACGCAGCATGTCCTCGATGCTCTGCCAGACGTTCTCCTCTATCACGGCGTTGAGCAGGGCCTCGCCCTCCAGGCTGGAGTACCGCTGCCTGACCGCGGCCAGCGCATCGCCGATCGGGGCCACCAACTGCGGGATATGGCCTCCCAACTCGTCACCGTTGGCAACCGCCGTGCAGGCGCCGCAATGCGTATGGCCCATCACGACCAATAGCGGAGTCTTGAGTGCATCCACACCGTACTCGATAGTGCCAAGCGTGGCGGTGCGCACCACGTTGCCGGCGACACGGATCACGAACAGGTCACCGATGTGCTGGTCAAGCACGAGCTCCAGCGGAACACGGCTGTCCGAGCAGCCAAGGACCGTGGCCAGTGGCTGCTGGCCCTTGCGGCTGTGCTCAAGGATATGCGCCAGGTCATGCTCCGCCAGCTCGCTCTGACCGGCCAGGAAGCGGCGGTTGCCCTCCTGCATCAGGCGCAGGGCCTCCGTGGGCGAAGGACGATCAGAAGCCGTGCCGGCCCAGCCGTCCGGGGCGAAGTGGATGGATGAGGAGAATGCTGAGGGAAACATCGGTGAAGAGTATAGAACAGTAGTCAGTGGTCAGTCGTCAGTGGTCAGACCATTGCAGACTGTCCAAGGCCGGAACCAACGTAGCTTGTGTTCGGATCAGTCTCGAGAAGTAGCCGTCTCAGCGAGTGTGCTGCCGTCTGCCATCGCCATCAGGATCTCAGACTGCTGCGGGTGCTCGCCAAGCCATTCAACCACGCCCGTCTCGATATCGTAGACCGCGCCGACCACCATCAGGCTGCCTTCCTCAATATGCCTGAGCGTATCAGGGCTGCGCTTCAGAAGGCTCTCGACGGACTGCCAGACGTTCTCCTCGACCACAGCCTCCACCAGTGCATCACCTTCAAGGCCAGGCTGGGTGTCCAGCACTTCCGCCACTGCGTTGCCAATCGGGGCCACCAGCGCAGGGATGCTGCCATGCACCTCCGCATGCGTGGCCACCGCCGTGCAGGCACCGCAGTGCGTATGCCCCAGCACCACCATCAGCGGGGTATTGAGGTGGTCAACGCCGTACTCTATGCTGCCGATCTCGTCCGTGCTGCAGACATTGCCGGCCACACGGATGATGAACAGGTCACCCAGCCCCTGGTCCATCACCAGCTCGATCGGTACACGGCTGTCGGAACAGCCGATGATCGTCGCAAAGGGACGCTGGCCATCCTTGCCGGTCTCCAGCACCCGATCTATTGTCAGGTGCGGGTGCGCACTTTCGCCGGCCACGAAGCGGGCATTGCCATCAACCAGGCTGGCCAGTGCTTCCTGCGGGCTGGGCATGTCTGCAGCGACGGCCGCTGAAGCCAGGCAGCTGCAAAGCATGACGCTGATGAGGAGGATGTTGGACTTCATATTCTTTCCTGCAGGTGCGATTGGGAAGCAATTTTATCCGGCAGGACTGCAATAGGCAACAAGCCTCCCCAGAAAACGCAAACGGCCGGCCCTCCATGGCCGGCCGCCGGTTGCTTAGCAGGTTAACGATGGCCGTCGCCGTGGCCATCCACGCTGGCAATGTGTCCATTGCCACCGCCGGCAGCCGCGATGATGGTTGCCTGTTTCGGGTGCTCACCGAGCCAGCGCACTTCGCCGGTCTCAATGTCATAGATCGCGCCGATCACCTTGGTGGTGCCGCTGTTGACATGCTTGAGGGTGTCGGGACTCTTCATCAGCAGGTCCTCGATGGACTGCCAGACGTTCTCCTCGACAACGGCCGCCACAAGCTCATCACCTTCGAGCTCGTGGTTGGTGGACTTGACGGCCTTGACTGCGTCGCCAATCGGGGCCACCAGTGCCGGGATGCTGCCGTGCACTTCCGCGCCCTGGGCGACTGCGGTGCAGGCACCGCAATGGGTATGGCCCATCACGACCATCAGCGGGGTGCCTAGGTGGTCAACGCCATACTCGATGCTGCCGATCTCATCCGTGCTGCAGACATTGCCGGCCACGCGGATGATGAACAGGTCGCCGATGCCCTGGTCGAGCGCCAGCTCGAGCGGCACGCGGCTGTCGGAGCAGCCGATGATGGTGGCAAAGGGGTGCTGCCCGTTCTCGCTCGTGTCGCGGATGCGGGACAGGTCGAGGTTCGGATGTGCACTGCGTCCGTCAACGAAGCGCTCGTTGCCATCCTTCAGGGCAACGATGGCCTCTTCGGGGCTGGACGGCCCGGAAGCGATGGCACTCAGGGAAGCGAAGGCGGTAATCATTATTGAAAGAATGAATACAGCAACGAATCTGTACATGTTGACTCCTCTGCAAGCATGTTTGCTGCGAGGGATATAACTGCTGCACCAACACGTTTGTGGACTGCAGTGCAGGTTTTTTTCAGGGTTCACCTTGGACCAGTGGGCAAGAAAAAACCCGCCGGACAGGCCAACGGGCAATCGATACTCTCTGAAATTCTGTGTAGTTCTGAGTTACTCAGAATCTCCCTGATTCTCCTCCGCAACACGGGCTGCGCTCTGTCTGTCCTCCTCATCACTGCTCATGTGAAAACTCTGGCTGAACAGCGCACCTTCAGGAATGGTGCTCCATGCCTTGTTTGCCTTGAGCACCCATGCGTTGGCATCAAACTCCGGAATGATGTCAGCACCGTATACATAGATGTTGAATGAGTACGGCGCAGCCCCGGTCTCGGGGAATGAACTGTACGCGCTGGAAGGGCAAAGTTCCACAACCAGATCTCCCGGTGAGAAGGGATCCGCGGTTGAAAACACCTGCATCGGCTCCCAGTTATTGAATGGATTGCCTGGCCAGTCTGGCAAATAGCCCAGATCAACCAACATAGTGGGATCAATGTTTGTGGCAATCACATCTGAACCATATGTGTTGATCGCTGCGAGCTTGCCAAGATAGACTGTCAACACGGCGTTGAAAAGGTACTGGCGTACATCCATCATGCGGTGTTCATCACTGCTGTATGAGTCTGCTTCCAGACGCTCCCGGATGGACTGCATTTCCAGACTGCGATTGACCGCTTCTGTCTTGAACCCCTGAACCATCTCATCCTCAATGGATGATTGGGCCGATGCTCCGGAAATCAGCATTCCAAGTGACATCACCAAGGCGAAGATTGTTGTTCTCATGTAAATTCCCTCTTTAAGAAACTTCTTGTGTGAATTTTGAGTTCTAGATACAACCGCTACCATTCGTCTTGCATTCTGGCCCTGAACTTCCATTCCACCACTTACATTTTTGTTCAGTTGCCTCCAGATAATAGTCATCGTCACCATATATCTCTTCCCGCACGTCCCAAGAACCTGATGGATGCCAGGTATAAGTCTGTGTTTTGCACACTGGTACCGGGTCATGGCAATAACAAACCCGCCAGGTTTCCTGTGGACTGCCTTGATAGATATATGTGACTGAC
Organism: bacterium; assembly: GCA_020440645.1. Classification (GTDB taxonomy): domain Bacteria; phylum 4484-113; class 4484-113; order 4484-113; family JAFGCY01; genus JAHEFU01. The sequence goes on from JAGRNR010000003.1 coordinate 29,885, forward strand.
TTGCCATTGGAAAGCATGTAGGAAATGACTTCGGGGCTGCTGACTTCAAGATAGCCAATCATTCGTCCGCACCTGCATCCTTCCTTCGCCTGCGCCATTCCAGCCATTGCCAATAGCATTGCCATCGCAAGGAAAATGGTTTTCTTCATTCTCCAAACTCCCCTGTCAGGATTTCCTGATCAGAATGTAACACTTTCCCCCCCCCCCCGTGTCAATCATCCGGCAAAAAAAATCGACAATTCTGGCCAATTGAGAATCCAAGCCTGATCCTGGGACAAATCGGGCAAGCGCTCTGCCCTAAAATAGATACATGGCAGAAACAGTGGCGACCAAGTGGGAGACCGTGATCGGGCTGGAGGTGCATGCCCAGCTCAACACGCGCAGCAAGATGTACTGCTCATGCGCGGTGGTCAACACCATTGAGCTGGAGCAGGCCAACACCAGCGTCTGCCCGGTCTGCCTCGGACACCCGGGCACCCTGCCCCGCCCGAACCGCCAGGCCGTGATCAAGGCCCTGACGCTCGGCGAGAAGCTGGGTTGCCGGATCAACACGGTTAATGTGTTCGCGCGCAAGAACTACTTCTATCCCGACCTCCCCAAGGGCTACCAGATCAGCCAGTATGAACTGCCGGTCTGCGAAGGTGGCCGCCTGCCCTACTGGCACGAAGAGCAGGCGATGGAGGCCGGCATCGTACGGGCGCACCTCGAGGAGGACACGGCCAAGCTGTTCCACATGGATGACGGCACGGCGGTACTGGACTACAACCGCGGCGGCGTCGGCCTGATCGAGATTGTCAGCGAGCCGGACTTCCGCTCCGCCGAGCAGTGCGTGAGCTACCTCGACGAGCTGCGCAACCTGCTGCAGAAGCTCGGCATCAGCGATGCGGCGATGGAAAGCGGCAACTTCCGTTGCGAGCCGAATGTAAGCGTCAGGCCGCTTGGCAGCGATGAACTGCGCACAAAAACGGAGATAAAGAATCTCAACAGTTTCCAGACGCTCAGGCGTGCCGTGGAAGCGGAGGTGCAGCGCCAGATCGCCGTCTACGAAGATGGTGGCAGCGTGCACCAGGCCACGATGCGCTTTGACGATGCGAAGGGCATCACCGTGGAGATGCGCCGCAAGGAGACCGCGGACGACTACCGCTACTTCGAGGACCCGGACATCCCGCCGCTGACAATCACCAGCGAGCTGAAGGATGAGGCATCCACACTGGTCAGCTCAAGCTGGTTCGAACTGCGCAAGCTGATGGTGGAAACCGATGGCATCACGCATGAGGCCGCGCAGACCATCTCCAGCGACCCGATCCTGCACCGCTTCTACCGCAACTGCAGCCTGGACGGGCACAGCCCGAAGGAGGTTGCCAACTGGGTGACCGGCGACTTCGTGCGCCTGCTGCGCGAGGGGCCGCTGCATACCGAGCCCGGTGAGCTGAGCGCGATCCTCAGCATGATGAAGGATGGCAAGCTGACCCGCCCGCAGGCCCGCGAGGTGTTCGAGGAGATCTACCGGTCCGGCAAGGCAGCGAGCGTCGTCGTGGAGGAGAAGGGCTTCGGCGCGGACGGCGGCTTCGACCTTGAAGCGGCCTGCCGCGAGGTGATCGCGCGCAATGGCAAGATCGTGGATGACATCCTCGGCGGTAAGGAGACGGCGATCAATGCGCTGCTCGGCCAGGTGATGAAGGCCAGCCGCGGCGGCGCCAACCCGGCGGACACCATCGCGATGATTCGCAGCCTGCTGAAGCTGGACGGCTGAGCAATAGCCTGATCAGAAAGGCCTGATTGCTGCAATCTGGAATATTGCGGATTTCCTGCGCAAAAACGTATCACAGCCCGATCACGCGGTGTCTATCTATGGCAGAAGGTGCCGCAGTAAATGCATTCCCCCAAAGCCGCGGCACCGACAGGGCAGGCCACGGCCTGCCCTTTTTCATGGCTGGAACCAGCGCATCGCGAGCGCATCCGTCGTGCCGGTTGGCGCGTCGATCACCGGCGGCGGGACATCGTTGGATGCGAGCGCTCCATCCCAGTTGCTGATGCTTGCGGCAGTGTCCGCGACTAGCGGGCTGATCGTCTCCCAGGCCAGGGTATCGGTGGTTTCCGTGTAGGCCGGTTCATAGAATTCACCGGTCACCCCCTCGCCGTTCCCGACGATGAAGAATCCTCCGTCCCCGTCGTAATCGATGTCCAGGAACTGGTTGTTGATGTTCGGCTGGTTGTAGGCCGAGATGTACAGCAGCGCACCGCTGGAGGAGTACCTTGAAATGAGGCCGCACAGGGACGAGTCGCCGACTCCCTGGTTGAATGTGATCCCGCACAGCAGCAGGTCGCCATTCCGTTCGTCGATTGCCATCCGTGACCAGCTTGAGTTCGGATTGCCAAGGCCAAGCCGGTGGTTCCACTTGAAGCTGCCATCAAGGCCGATGCATGCAAGGTAGGTACCATCCGTCACACCCGGCATCTCGGCGTGGATCGAGCCGCTGACGTAAAGCGATTGTCCATCCGCAATCATCCCGCGCAGTTCTGCGCTGAACGGAACAACCAGGCGCCTGGCCCACTGCAATACACCGGTCGGGTCAAGCTGCATCACCACGATGTCCCTGCCCGGATCCGGAGAGCGGTCCATCAGGGCGCTGATGTATATATTGCCAGCGCTGTCCAGCTGCAACTGCGGATCCAGGAAAGCTCCAGTGCCGGTCACCAGCTTCTGCATTACCACGCTGCCCCCGGAATCAATCTTCAGCACCAGCAGGTCCATCTCACCACCGTTGTCATACCCACAGACCACCACGGCGTTGGCAGATGAGTCCAGTGCGACGTCCAGCCCGGTTTCATACTCGGCAGTGCCGATCAGTTTCTGGTAGATGACCAGGTTCGTGGAGCTGACCAGTGCCACGAAATGGTCCGTCTTGAAATCCGGTGGCTCCGCGGTGAATCCACCGAGCATCACGAAATTGTTCTCATTGGTTGCCAGGCGCGTGATTTCGCTGGAGGCAGTCGCATTGCCGAAGTTGTTGCCATTGGCGAAGTTGCCATTCGGCTGCCAGGCTGCGGCCAGCGCGCGGTCGAATGCCGGGGTCCAGGAATTGGTGATGCCGGCCGCCAGCAGGGCTCCGCCGACATAGCGCGTGGCGGCGTTCAGGCCCTCATAGCCGGACTGGCCATAGCTGTGCACCCAGCCAACCCCGATTGTGATGGATTCCTCGGTCACACCTCCATCGCCGTCCGTCACACGCACGACGGGATGGTAGGCCCCGATGGAGTCGTACAGCACGTCCGCCACGATTCCGCTTGGGCCGTTGTCCGCGAAGCTGCTGCTGCCGTACACATCAAACGCAAAGCTGACCGGGGTGCCTTCGGGGTCAACCCCGCTAGCCACCAGTGTGCTTGTCAGGCTGCCGAATCCGCCGCGCACAGAGGCGTCGAATGTCACGAGCGGGGCGATGTTGCCACCGGCGCGGACCCAGTTTAGTGTCGCCTCATCAGTCCCCGTCAGCAGTACGGCAATGTACAGCACCTCGGTCGCACTGATGTGGTCAGCGTTGATGCTGTCCGTGACAAGTGAGACGTTCGCAGCCGGGCGCCAGTCCCAGCGCTTGCTGCTGAAGTTGGCAACCCCGAAATAGGCATCAGAAGCTGCCGGAGCATTCGCCCAGTCCAGGGTGATCTCGTCCGGTCCGCTGTAGTCGGCCAGCGTGATTGCATAGACCGCCCATGCTGGGCCATTCCCGCTGCCGCCGCCATCGAGGTCCGGCTGGAAGATGAGCTGTCCAAGGGCCAGACCGGGTAGCGTGCGCGCTGTTGCACCAGGTAGAAAATCACTGGCCTGGCGGAAGAACGGGAATGTGGAGGACACCGTCCGCTGCTTAAGTTCAGCGGGACTGGCAAGCTGCGGGCTGCCGGGCACGACAAACTGGGGCTGCGGGGATGCCTCTCCCTGGCCTGAGCAGGATGCGGACAGGCAGGTGCCAGCCAGCAGTAATACCAATACAAGGAAGTACAGAGTCCGCATCGACTACTCCGAAAGCTGAATTCAAACCAGTCCAGGAATCCAATCTACTAAGAAGGCTATGAGCGTGATTCCAGCCGCAGGCGGGCATCCTCAGACTCATGGGCCAGCTCGGTCTCGCGCGCATTGTGGCGGCGGACCGCATCGTCGTACATCAGGAACACCGCATACGGCGGCACAAGGATGCTCAGCACAACCTTCGCCAAGGGACGGGTCAGGCGGTAGCCCTCGCTTACCCAGTACACCCGCCAGCCGACAGCGGACAATGCGCAGCCGAGGAAGGCGCTGACCGGGAACCAGGAGTGGATGTACCAGGGACCAAGGACCTGCCAGCGCGGCCACAGCCCCTGCACAACCAGCGGCAGGTAGCCGCTCTCCAGCGGAGGTGTGCCACTGGCGAGGTCCACCAGCAAGCGCAGCAGCACGAGCAGCCAGGGAACCCAACACAGTGCGGCAATGCTCCAGAGGATGGTCACAATCAGGCGCATCTGAAGCATTCTACCCTGTCAGCAGCGAATTCCGCGAACCCTGAAACCATGCGCCGGGCAAGCCACTCATATATTGCAGGAGCCCAGCCGGGCGCCGGCATAGTACGATAGGCAGTGCATGGACATCTTCCTGTTCAACCGGAAGCTCATGTGGGCGGTGATCCCGCTCGTGTTCTGGTCGCTGTTCGTGCTGTTCGGTGCGCTGGATAACTCCGAAGGGGGCAAGGACGGGCTGGCCGTAAGGCTTGAGCGGCGTGCGATCCGCCTCGCCGGACGGCCGCTGTCCATCACAGAGGACCAGCAGGGCAATCTCTCCATCGAACTGGGTGTCCTGCGTGAACAGGATGGCTACGCCGTCGGCGAGAATGGCCGCAAGCTGCCCGACCTGCCTGATGGACTGAAGGTCAGCTACACGGTGGAAGGGCCTGACCACGAACGCCGTCCACCGGAGATATCGCTCAGGAGCGGTGAGAATGAACCGCTGTCATTCATGAACGGGCACATGCATGTGCTGATTGCCGAGAAATTCATTGTCCGCATGAGCCGCCAGGGTGTGCAGGTGCTGCCCAAGGGACCTGAGTTCGACCAGCGCAAGTTCCTCAAGGAACTGCTGGAACGGCGTGGTCGCGGAGCAGAGGATGGCCGCGGCCCGATCCGGCCACCGGACGGCATGCAGGATGGGCGGCGAGCACTGGACCGCATGGCACCGCAACGCAATGGTGGCTCCGGCATGGATCGCAACCCACCGCCGGATGACGCTCCCGGCAGTCGTCGCGGAAACTGATAATCCGGCTCAGGGAACCATCACGGCGAACTGCAGAGCCGGCGGAAAGACCGTGTGATAACTGATACAGGTCCGGCCGTCCTGAAGTGTGGAAACACTGATGTCACCCATTGTCGGCCGGTCATCCACCTGGAGGATGTACCAGTCGTTTCCGGAATTCACCGGGTAACCTTCCGTCCAGGCATAGCGCACCGTACTGCCATCCATTTCCCGGTATACAACTCCCAGGCCACTTTGCAGGTTGATCACGGCCAGGTTCTCTCCCACGGTGGATTCATCCACGAGGTGCTGATGTTCGAAGTCTGCCGGTGACAACGGGTTGACCTTGGTGCCATGCGCATACAGCAGTACTCCCGTTGCCGGATCGGTGTAGAGACAGCTCGAGGAGTTATTGAAGCTGATGCCAGCATTGAGCTGCCCCAGCAGGGGTTCCGTATCAACATCACCGATAGTGAATTCACTGGGACCGGCAGGTGGGAGCACCCCTTCATAGTAGCCATGCTCCAGATGCTGGTTGGCAGCATTGTAGAACAGCAGTGCCAGGCCATTGACCAGTGGATAGACATGGATGGACGAATAGTCCCCGCTCAGGCCTGGATCCTGCCAGGCCACCGTGTTAACCCAGTCAGGGCTGACCTGCGGGTCCGGCCGGCTGCTGAAGGCACAGCGCAGGGTATGACCGGGCCCCCCCTCATTTGCCTCATAGGCCAGCACCGGATTGCCATTGACAACCGTGAGGTCCATGCCGTCGCTGTCAACACCGACCCCAACCGAGGTCCACTTCCAGGCAGACGCATCCGCCGGGTTTGACGTGGAGGCATAGGCATACCACAAATCAGTCTTGCCGGGGACGGCATCCGTGATCAGCATGGCCATCCCGGGATTACTGCCAATGCTGTCCAGGTCTATGTCGATGACCGGCTCAAGGTAGCCGCTGTAGACCTCTGTGACGGTCCAGTCGGAGGGCTGGGTCGGGATCAGCGGGTTGTGCGTGGCAAATCGGAGTTCCTGTCCGCCCGCGCCATCACCTGCCTCATACAGGATGCCGACCTTGTTGCCAAAGCGCGCCATGACGTTGCGCACTCCGGGCGTGTTGCTGCTGTCAATCTCGTAGCCGTTCCAGGATGGCACTTGCAGGTCGATGAAGCAGCGCTTGACCCGTGTCAAGGTGTCGTCGTAGGCCAGGATTGCCAGGTAGGTATTGCCTGCCGGACCGATCTGGGCTATGCCGCTGCAATCCAGCGTCGTCATTCCCACGGTGTATTGCGTCCATCGCCACCGATGAGTGAAGTAGTCCGCCACCCCGATCCAGATGCCCTCAGGCCGGGTGGTATCCTGCAATTCCAAGCCGATTTCCGAAAACGGGAAGCGGCCAGGATGCAGTCGGTAAATCCCAAAGCTCATCTGAGCCTGCATGGCTGGCAGTAGCAGGTCATCGTTGTCATCACCGGCCAGTCCACCGCGCTCGTAGGTGTCACGACCCACTACTTCCAGCCTGAGTGGCACAGCTGACAGCTCACGCGAGTCATCGGGGAAGGGTATTGCCAGACGGTCCGGGAGATACCGGCTCTCCAGCGCAGGATCCGGAGTACTCTGCCGGGACAGCCCGGCATCACGGGCACAGGAAGCACCAAGCAGGATGCAGCCCAGCAGTAGCAGGTGGAAACAACGCATGATACTCTCCTAGGCAAATTCAGATATTTTGGACATGAATTAACCTTTTAAGTATATCCAATGCTTGGCAATTGAAACAACCCAGTAGAGTTACTCCTGGACAGATCCCTTATTCACGGGAATTTCGCGCATTTCAGGGCTGGTGCCTGATGCTCTGCAGGAAATGAGCATCTGGGTGATCGAGTCAATCATGCGGTTGAATATGCGCCCCACAACATCACCCACGTAAAACGACTCTGTTCGTTTTCAATTGACTGATTATGGACCGCCATATGGGAATTGCTGCAAGTTCGCCGGTTGAACTTGATATTTTCACTGCAAGCCCCTATACCTTATTTGTAATGCGTCTCCCCCGGACAGGAGCAGTACTGCGATACCTGCCAGCCCTCGTGCTGGCAACGGCAATCCTGCTCAGCCGGCCCTGGTGGCCCGACAGCCGGCTGGTGCTGGCGGAGGCTTCCCTCTGGAATCCCCTGCTGCTCCAGCTAACCAGTGATGCAATCATCCTTGCCCAAGCCGCCGGCGTGCTGGTGACGGCCCTCTCGCGGCGCTTCCTGGCATGGCCCTGGCTGGTGCTCACGGCACTGCTGATGGTGCACCTGCGTCCGCCGGTCCCGATTGTCGAGTGCCTGCTGGGCAGTGCGCTGGAGCTTGTGATCCTGCTCTGGCTGGTCGTGGGCGAGCACCTGCTGCGCAGCCAAACAGCGCATATGCAAGCGAAGCCACGGCAAACAGTGATGCTCGCGACTGCGCTACTACTGGTTTTGCTGGGATTCGGCCCGGTGCTGCTGCCTGACAATCCACAGTGGCAATCAGGCGTGTTTTCGCTGGCCGCCATCCTGCTGTGTGGCAACGCACTGCTGACGGCTCCGCGTGCGGTGGTGCTCCGGCTGGCAGGCAGGTTCGGGTCCGAGAACCAGCTGCTGCGGTCCTTCAGGCTTCCCCGTCTGAGGCTGCCAGTCATTTCCAACCCATTACGACGCAAGGCCGAAAGCCGGGTTGCTCCACCCGCTGAAGTCCCGCGCCGTCCGATGCTCAGCCTGGATGAAGGTTACCTTGTGCGGCATGACGCTGAACCCTCACTTGAGAGACAGCGCCGTACGGGATGAGTTTGCTATGATGGATGCTGACCCAGCGAGGAGGAGCAGCATTGATCATCAAGGCCAGGTATGCACTGGTAGCGCCCGGTGACCTGAGGCGTGACGTCCAGCTTGAGACTGACGGCAACCGCATCCTCTCCATTTCCGAGGGCTACGTTCACGGTGCACCACCCTGCGACATCGACCTGGGCGACGCCGTGCTGACCCCGGGCTTCACCAATTCCCATGCCCACCTCGAGCTGGAGTTCTGCCAGGGCCAGACCAGCTTCAATGGCAGCTTCGTGGACTGGCTGCAGCATGTGCGGGACCTGAAGAAGCAGCGTGGCAACCAGCTGAGCACCTTCCCGCTGGACAGCATCCGCCAGCTGGCAATGTCAGGCTGTACCACGGTGTTTGACCACCACACGGTGGACCTGGAGTGGGACCGTATCGAACTGACCGGGCTCAGGCATATCCCGCTGCTGGAATGCTTCGAGTTCAACAATGACGACCCAGACGGCGAGCGGATCCGCAAGCGTGCACGTTTCGGCTATGCCCCGCATGCCCCATACACTGCGAGCCTGGCCGTGGCCCGCACCTGCCGCAGGCTGGCAACTGAGGCGCATGTGCCGCTGAGCGTGCACATGAGTGAGTTCAACGGTGAGATCGAGTTCATCCGCAACGGGCAGGACTCTGAGATCCAGCACCTGCATGAACTGGCGGGCACCAGCAATGAGCACTTCAGCGGCACCGGGATGTCACCGGTGCAGTTCTACGGTGACAACGGCATCCTTGACGAGCACACGCTGGCGATCCACGTGAACTACCTGAGTGACGGCGACATTGCGGTGCTGCAGCGCATGCATCCGACAGTCGTCTACTGCCCGCGCAGCCATGCCTACTTCGGCCATCCGCAGCATCCGCTGCTGGAGCTGCTGGATGCCGGCATCAACGTGGCGCTGGGCACTGACAGCCTGGCGAGCAATGACATGCTGTCCCCGCTGCACGAAGCGTCGCTGGTGCGTGACAACTTCCCCGGACTGCCGCTGCAGGCCCTGTTCTCCATGGTGACGCGCAACGGGCTGGCCGTGATCAATGCCCAGCATGAGCTGGGCAGCCTGTGCACGTCCTACATCGCTGACCTTGCCGCGTTCAGGATCCCGGAGGACACGGCCGATGATTTCGACTCGGTTTTCGGCGCCGTGCTGGACAACGGCCGGTCCTGCCTTACAATCTGCAACGGCCGCATCATCCACATCGAGGTATCCGCCGGCGTGCAGGTGCATGGCTAGGTCCGCCGCGGAAGCAGTTTCATGTTCAAGATTGACAACCACAACCTGTTCGAGGAACTCGGCCTGCCGAAGCTGGTCGAGCTGAGCACCGCCTTCTACACCCGTGTCTATGCGGACGAAGACCCCTGGTTCCGCAACATGTTCCCTGACGACATGGACTCGGCGATCCAGAACCAGTACGAGTTCTTCGCCCAGCGACTGGGCGGGCCGCAGATCTACTCCGCGCGCAAGGGTCATCCGGCGCTCAGGGCAAGGCATGCGAGTTTCCCGATCACGAAGCGCGCGGCCGAGCGCTGGCTGGAGCACATGAATGCCGCGCTGGACGAGGTCGGGATAGCTGGCATCCAGAAGGAAGCACTGCTGGAGTTCTTCACGGACACCGCCTTCTTCCTGCAGAACCTGGATGACAGCAACCAGCGCATCTACTGAGCCAGCGCGCTAGTCGATCACACGCACAACGGGCATGCCCATGTTGTCATCATGCGTCCAGACATTCTCGTGCATCTGCGTGCCGTCGGAGTAGTACGTCCGCAGCAGGTCATTGCTTGTCTGGAATGACATTGTCACATCGGTATAGACCCGCAGGCGGAAGTTGAAGAGTTCACCGGTGGCATTCAGCACTTCGCTGCCACCGAGCGGAGTGACGTTGAAGTCAATCACGCAGCGTCCGTTGATCGGGTCCTGCTGGCCCAGCACCTCGCTGTCAAGCGGCAGGAATCCATCGGTCGGCGCAACCAGCTTCCACAAGCCGTCCACGGTGTCACTGCTGCCGCCGACACTGCCTGGGTTGAAGCTGCCCGCCACGAAATCGTTGCCTTCCTCGAAGGTCACGCGCACACTGTTGACGAAGTTGAGTGGATGCGCCGTCTTGTGCGCCTTGACGGTGAAGGTCACTTCCTCTCCGGCGAGCACCTGGGTCCTGTCCGGTACTGCATATATCGTGTCCGGCAGAAGGCCCTTGTCAGGGAACAGGTGCCCGCAGGCCCTGCCAACCGCGCTGACGCGCATGAACCCGGGCAGTTCCTCGCGGCTGCGTACCCAGTAATAGTACTGCCCATTGCCCTGGTCCAGCAGGGCAATGCTCGTAAGTTCAGTGCTGGCCTGCAGCTCAGCCCAGTAGGGGTCGGTGAAGCGGCCACGGTAGACTTCATAGGTAGTCGCCCGTTCAGCGCTGTCCCACTTCAGGGTCACGCTGTCGTCAGTGGCAGAGGAAACGTAGAGGTTCTGCGGGGGGTAAATCCAGTGCCAGCCCAGCTGGGGCGTTCCATCGCGGGACAGCAGGATCTCGCCAGCATCCACATCCGCCCCGCTGAAGGCGTACTGACCGAGCTTGCGGCGCTGGCCGTCGGCCAGCAGCCACAGCGTCCAGAGGCCTGGGCTGACCCCGCTGAAGCGGAACCGGCCCTGCCAGTCAGTGCTGCCAACCAGCATCCCGTTGCCAAGCTGCAGGCTGATCCCCGCCGCTGGGTGGTCGTCGTCATACTGGAGCAGGCCCGTCAGCCTGGCACCACTGATCGTTCCGGCATAGCCAAGCGCCGGCGGACCGGAGCTGGCCTCCCCGTGCAGGTTGTTGTTGACAACACTGTAGCGGTAGATCCGGCCGGGTTCGACATCCTGATCTATGTAGGAGCAGCATTCCACCGGGATCTCGCTGTATGTGCCGCGGCCGCAGTCCTCACGCCTCATCGTCCAACCACTGGACAGCGGCGTGGGTTCCCAGTCGACATGTATCTCGGAGGGATAGCCGCCCTGGCTGGCCGTGGTCCACAGGGCCGGGGCAGGCATCTCTATGATGTTGCTGGTGGACAGTTCCACGCCGTTGACAATCGGCTGGCTGCCGCCGCTGGCCAGCACCGCCACGTAGAACAGGCCGTCACGCCCGATCACCCGGTCACAGAAGTCCTGCGGGGCCAGTTCGATTTCTGCGCCTTCAACCGGTCCGTAGGTACGCCAGCGCTTCAGTGCGAAATCCGCCAGCAGGATGTGGACCGGCTCATCCTGGGCCTGCAGGCTGAGCTTGATTCGTTCAGGGAAGACGGTCGAACTAAGTCCATACCAGCCCCAGATCACCCAGCTGGAAGTGTCAGCATCGCTGTTCAGCATGATACCGCCATTGACCGGGCCGGCGCTGGCACTGCGCGCAAGCAGGTTGCCGGCATCGGCCGGCAGCGCTCCCGCTATCATGGCACTGCGCGGTAGTCCGGCTTCCGTGCCGGGGAAGCGCTCCAGCACCTGCCCATGGTCAGGCTGCATTTCGACGGGATTGCAGGCACGCGTAGTGGAGCAAGCACTCAGGATGCAAATCAACAGGATCAGGATGGATGCACGTACCCACATAGGCCCCTCTTCGGCGGCGCATGGCCTTTATGGGGGACTTATCGGCGTAGGAGGTGCGTAGCTTTAGGGGCTGTGGGGAGCCACGTTGCGCAGTCACGCCAGCGGCGGGACGGAGCTGCGTGGGCTCTGCGCGAATTTCCCGCAGAACCTCTTACGATCAGCGATATTTACAATAGTTGTGTTATATTGTCTTTAACATATCAATGCCGCCTGATTTCAATGACCACAAGGGATTCTACAAACGCTGGAAACTGCCGCATCTTGACGAACCCGGCTTGTACCAGTCAATCACTTTTCGACTGGTTGATTCAATTTCACCCCATCGTCTGCAGGCCTTGCGAGAGGGCCTGAAACCAAGACACAGGAAATTCTTCTTTGAAAGGATGGATGCACTACTGGACTGCAACTACGGAAAATGCTGGCTGAAGAACCCGGAGATTGCCAGTATTGCGGAGGAAGCGCTACAAAGGTTTGAAAACGAAAAATACGAGCTGCATGCATGGGTAATCATGCCAAACCACATTCACTGCATCGTTCAGTTGGATCGTGGATACAGACTGCACGACATCGTCAAAGGCTGGAAGTCGAGAATCGCATGCAGGGCGAACCCGGTGCTGGGTAGAACAGGTAAGTTCTGGCAGGCGGATTTCTTTGACCGGTTTATACGTGACCCGCAACATCTTGGCAACGCGTCAGAATATATTCATTACAACCCGGTAGCTGCCCGGCTATGCAAGCGGATAGAAGATTGGCAATGGTCTAGCATTCACAAGTATATGAATTGAACCAAAACCAACAAAGCCCACGCAGCTCCGGCTTTGCCTCCGCAACGTGGCTCCCTATGCGCTGCCTTCGGTCGGCGGGTCGCCATTGTCGCTGCGCAGGGAATGCAGCTCGCTGCGGATCAGCTCGAGGTCCATTTCAATGCCGCGGACCTTCTCGGCAAGGCCAGCCATGCCCTCCGGCGTGGCTTCTCCGGTGGCAACCGGGCCGGCACCGCGCTTGCGCAGGCTCTTGAGCTCGCCTGACAGCAGGTCGAGGTCGATCTCCATGCTCTTGACCTTCTCCACCAGTTGCGGCAGCTTGAAGGTCAGCGCCAGCACCTTTAGGCTCTGGCCGTGCGGCTTGGCCGGGTAGCCCGAGACCTTGCTCTTGTACTCCAGGCTGTTGAACACGCCGCTCTGGGCAGCGACGATGGACTGGTCACCGACCGTGATATGGCCCTGGAAGCCGGCCTGTCCGCCGATCACGCACCACTTGCCGATGCTTGTGCCGCCGCTGATGCCGGTCTGGGCGGCGATCACGGTGTTCGTTCCGATGCTCACGCCGTGCGCGATCTGCACCAGGTTGTCAATCTTCGTGCCGCTGTGGATCACGGTGCTGTCCAGCGCTGCGCGGTCGATACAGCAGTTGGCGCCGATGTCCACGTCATCCTCGATGATCACGTCACCGACCTGCGGGAAGCGGCGGTGGCCCTCACTGGTCGGCAGGTAGCCGAAGCCCGCGCTGCCGATCGTCGTGCCTGCATGGATCTCCACACGGTTGCCAAGCTGGCTGCGGCTGTAGATCGAGACATTGGCATGGATGAAGCAGTCCTCACCGAGCACCGCATCCTTGCCGACATACACGCCGGCACCGATGAAGGTGCGGGCTCCGATGCGGACGCCCGGGCTGATCACGGCGCAGGCGGAGATACGGGCTGTCGGATGGACCTCTGCACCTTCCTCCACCACGGCGCGCGGATGGATGAAGCCCTGCGCTTCAGCCTGTGGCCCGATAAACTCCTCCATCACGGAAATGAAGGCCAGTCGCGGGTTGGGATGGATCAGCACGTTGGTGAAATGCCCGGCCAGGCTCTCGGTGGTGATCAGCGCGGCAATGTTCGTGTCGGACAGGCTCGAGGCGTCCTTGAGCTTCTCCATGTAGCTGATATGGCCCGGCCTCGGGTGTTCAAGGCTGCAGAATCCGGATATGGAAAGTTCCCCATCCCCCTTCACCTTTCCGCCGGTCAGAGTTGCCAGTTGAGCGAGCGTCTTCATCCTTACCTGCCGGAACGCTGCAGGCTACAGGTCAGCAGCAATTGCAGCGAACACTTCTCCGTCCATGGTTGACACCAATTGTAGCTCATATATGTCATGCAGTCGGTAGTGCACGGCGAGCTCACTCAGGTAGTCCCAGTCGTCTTCCGTGAAGATGTCCGCGCTGAAGTACACATCGCGGCGCAGGTGGTGCTCTCCGCGCAGGCGCATGCTTTCCGCCTGCAGGTCATAGCCGGCGCTCAGCAGCGTCTGCGGACCGAGTTGGCGCGCGAGGCCGATCATCGGGTTCACCCGTTCCAGTCCGGGATGGTAATCGGCATGGAAGTAGGCAGCCCAGCGGCCTCCGATGAAGCGCCCACCGCCGGCACTGAGCCGGCCGTGGATGTCATATTCGCTGTGCTCCCAGAGATCGAGCCGGATCTGTGCGTCGTACAGGAAGCGCGTGGAGTCCAGGTTGATCCAGGCCTCGATCGTGCAGGTGTTGACCCGCAGGCTGAGCGTGGAGTCTGGGCACTGCGCCACCAGCGAACAGTTGTTGTTCAGGTAGCTCATCGCCCCCTGCTGGTAGTGGCTCAGCTTGTTGCTGACGAAGCTAACCGGCAGGTCCACGAAGGACTGCAGGTAGTAGGCCAGGCTGTCACGCGCCGGGCGCAGCTGCAGGTTGGTGAGCGTCAGGCTGCGGATGCTGATGCTGAAGTCACTGACGAGCAGCGCATCCGGCCGGGGCTCGAAGCTGACCACCACGCGGGTGGTCTCACCCGGCTCAGTGACGATGCTGTGCTCGAAGTCGGCATATGCCGGCATGCGGGACAGCTCGTCCGCCACCGTGTCATGCACGAGTGAGGTCAGCCAGGACTTGTCATCGTATGGCGTACTGGCCAGGGTCTCATACAGGCGGTTGACCACACGCTGTTCGTCATCCCCAAGTGAATCATTGATGCGTGGCACATTGCCCATCACGTGGAAGTCAACGGTGAAGGCGCTGACGCGCTGCTCAGCGATGCGCAGTGTCAGGTTAACGGTGGTGCGTACACCGGGATCAAGTGACAGTTCAACCAGGTCGAAGCCGCGGCTCTCGAGCGCACTGTCAACCACATCTGAGAGGATGCCGCTGACCTCGCCGCTGTTACGCAGGATGTAATCCAGGTCTCCGCCGAGCTGCTCCATGATGGCAACCTGGGCGGTGGCGGTCAGGGCCTCATCCAGCCGGGACATCGTCTCGTTACCGACGAAGCCACCCTCGAACCTCAGCAGAACGGCGACGGACTCAACCGTGTCGGCTGCCCTGGCGGGGACCACGCTGGAGAGGATGGCAATCAGGCACAGCAGTCCCGCCGCCCACCAGCTGGTGCGCACCGTCCGCTTGTCGCTGCCTTGCCTCTCCATGCTTCCTCTGCCTTCCGTCCGTATGTAAGTCGTGTCCGCTGCCTAGAACATCTCGCCGAGGAAGAAGTGGAAGCGGCTGCCGCCGTGGTCTTCCTTGTCTCCCGCGATCTGCCAGGCGTAGTCGAGGCGCACCGCGTTGACACCGAGGAAGGACAGCTTGATGCGGGCACCGAGTCCGGCGCTCACCGCGTTGTCCATCTCGTCAAAGCCGTTGCCAGCCCAGCCGGCGTCCATGAAGGCCACGCCGCCGACGGTCTCGTTGAAGGGCACGCGGTACTCACCGTTGAGCAGCAGGTGGTGTGTACCCTGCAGCATGTCCTCCGGGATACCGCGCACGCTCTGCACGCCGCCCAGTCGCCACTGCTCGTAGATCGGGATGTCGCCGCTGCCCATGCCGACGCGCTCACGGAAGCCGAGCGTGCCGCTGCCGAACTTGAAGAACTCACGTGCCTCAAGGCTCTGCTTCTGGAAGGAGAAGTCTCCTCCGAGGCCGGCGATTTCCCAGGTGGGCTTTACGTAGATGCCCTGGCGGGTGCTGAAGATGTTGTCACGGGTGTCGTGCGTGTAGGACAGGCCGACCTTGCGGGTCTGGCCCTTGGCACTGAGGCGTGCACGGGTGCGCGGATCGGTACCGCGGAACGGGTCACCCTTGCGGACCTCATAGTCGTAATCAGCGATGGTGAAAGTGGACTGCCAGCTGTCGTACTCATTGAGGTGCTGGCCGTATCCGAGGCTCACGCCCTGGGTGTCCACCGCCAGCTCACTCTCATAGGCACTGCCCGGAGCGGCCTGCTGGCGCTCGTGCAGGCTGTACACGCTGACGCTGTAGAAGGAATCGTCCTTGTAGTACGGGTCACTGTAGGTCAGCTGCAGGCCCGGCTTGTTGCGTGAGAACACCACCGTGGCGCCCAACACCTTGCCACTGCCAAACAGGTTCTTCTCGTTGTAGTTGACGCTGCCCTGCAGGCCGTTGATGGTGCTGTAGCCGAGGCCGAAGCCGACCTGGCCGGTGGCGGCTTCGGTCACGTTGAGGATCACCTTAACGTAGCCGGGCTTGAGGGACTGCTCGATGTCGGGCTCGACGGTCTCGAACAGGCCGGTGTTGTAGATCTGGTTGATGTCGCGGTAGATGTCGTCCTGCGTCAGCACACTGCCGGCATGCAGGTGCGTGATCTGGCTGCGCACAACATCCTCACGCGTGCCCTCGAGGCCGGCGATGATGATGTCCTCGACGAAGCCTTCCGAGATGTCGAGGGTCACCATGCCCTCATCCTGTCCGGCGTAGGAGAAGCTGAAGTTGTTGACACCGGCTGCGATGTAGCCGGCGTCCGCATACAGGCGGGAGATGCCGTCAATCGCACGCTGCAGGTTACGGACGTTGATCACGTCACCGGACTGCATCTGGCCGTTGCCACCATCCGGTCCACCCTCCACTTCCTGCAGGATGCGGCCGGTGGAGAACAGGGTGTTGCCGGTGATCGTGGTGCCCCGGTAGATCGGGTTTTCATGCACCGTGACCTTGAGCACCGCGCCTTCGCCCTGGCTGTCCAGCGTCAGCACCGGCTTCTCCTGGTACCAGCCCGTGTTGTACAGGGCTTCGGAGGCGGCGTTGAGCTTGGCGGTGACGTTGCCAACGAGGATGTCGCCGGCCTTGATCGTCAGGCCGGTGATCACCGTCGACTCGTCGAGGTACTCGAGACCCTCCACGCGTACGCTGCGGATCTCGATGCCATCGTCAGCCTGGTTGACCTGCACGCTCGGCAGCTCGTTGGGGCTGATGCTGAAGTTGATCTGTGTGCTGTCGGCCTGGGCATATGCCGCCGCAGGCAGGATGCAGACAAGCACGACGAGTGTTGTCAACAACCTATCAACAGTGTTTGCCGCCTGTACCATACCGCCTTCTCTCTTTACCACTGGGGATA
Organism: bacterium; assembly: GCA_020440645.1. Taxonomy (GTDB): domain Bacteria; phylum 4484-113; class 4484-113; order 4484-113; family JAFGCY01; genus JAHEFU01. Next base: position 46,892 of record JAGRNR010000003.1, read on the forward strand.
ATAGAGGGAGACGAGGGATGGATCAGGAATCCTTCGATTCCTTCTTAAGCTTCTTCTCAAGCATCTTCTTGAGTTCCGCTTCATCCACCTTCTTCTCCACCTGGCCGTCCTTCGCCTTTGTCCCTGAAGTGCTGCCCGGAAGCTTCACTTCGGAGGAACGCCCATTGGCGTTGGACGAGGACCCGGAAGGATCCACCCCAGAACTATCGCCGTAGCCGGGGAAATAATTAAATTTCCCATTCAGGGCGGCAGTTTCGGACTGTGCGCGATTGTCCGGATTCTGGGAGAGTGAAGACAGGGTCGGCTGGTCCATCGGGATGGCGGGGCTGGCCGGGACCTGGATCGCCGTGGCGTCCTGGGTCTGGCGGGCCATTGCCATATGGACCTCGATACCGCTGTTGGAGCCGTTGTTGCCCTTGGACGGTGAGTAGACCGGACGGGGCTCATCACCGATGTCACCGACGGGGCCCTTGTGGGGCTGGTCGGCGGTGGGCTGTCCTGCATTGGAAACAAGCAGGCTGGCATTCTCCAGCGGGCTGACTGCGCTGTCAGGACTGAAGTCCTCAGATGACAGAGCAGCCAGGACGCGGTCCTTGTCAAAGCCGGTGAACAGTGGGGCCTGCTTGGCAGGATCCAGTTCATCGAGCGTGATAAGTTCCTCGCCCTGCGGGAATCGGTTGAGGCTGGCCATGGTCAGTTCGCTGTCCAGGTTGCTGGAAGCGACGTCGCCCGTGAAGCCCGCACTGCGCAGGTTGCCTGTGATGGCACCCTGTCCCAGCACGATGGCGGAACCGATCACAACGAACGCGGCGATCCCGGCCACGGCCACGGGCAAGCTGATTGCCCGGGGAGCGCGGCGCCCCGCGGATGCCTGCATCTCGGGCAGCGGATCGTTTTCCTTGATCACCGCCCGGATCTCAGCATCCAGCAGATACAGCTTGCGGAGGTAAGCTTCGCGACCACCGTCCTGGAGGTCGTTCTTTGCCTCGTCAAGCCACTGCTCAATTTCACGTATGCGACTATCCATAGTTGCCTTGACCGGGGAATGACGCCCCGGACTTCACTCAATTCCTATTCGTTATGCCCGGCAGGCAAGTTAAATATCCCGGGCCACCCGGAATAACCATTTGAACAGGATTGAATGCCTCTTCCTCTAGTCGCCCAGTAACTGGCCGACAAGGTATTCTATCGCCTTGTCCAGCTGGTTGTCACCACCGTGCGCGGCGATTTCAGGATCAATGTGCACTTCGATGTCCGGCTGGGCCCCATAGCCCTCCATGTCAGTGCCGTCCGGCAGCCACCAGCCCCATGTATTCAGGCGGAAGGTGCTGCCATCCAGCAGCGGGAAGTTGTAGGTCCCGATCACGTTTCCGCCGGTCGCTTCACCGACGAGCGTCGCCAGGTCCAGCTCCTTCATAATGTGTGGGAAGATCTCCGCATCACTGAATGATGAGGAGTTCATCAGCACCACGATCGGGCCGTGCCACATCAGCGTGGGCTGCGGGATCCGATCCTGGCCGCGGTGGCCGCTGTAGCAGAACATGCGCCGGTCCAGCAGGTCCACAAGTTCGTCGTGGATGTTGCCGCCGCCGTTGAAGCGCACGTCGATGATCAGCGCATCGCGGTCTAGGTTCATCGCGAACAGCTCGCGGCGGAACTTCGCCAGGCTGGAGCCGTTCATTGACTGGATGTGCATGTAGCCCACCCGGCCGCCGGTGGCGTCCTCCACATGTTGGCGGTTTTCATCGACCCACTGCAGGTACTCGCGCTGGCCGAGGCTGCCCTGCGGCACCGGCTGCATCGTGACCTCAAGCGGCTCATCCTCGCCCTCGCGCTGCACACTGAGCACCACCGGACGGTCCGTGCGGTTGCGCAACACGCGATACCAGTTGGTGCGTGGCGCGAGCTTTTCGCCGTCAAGTGACAGGATCACATCGCCGACCTGCAGTTCCTGGCCGGGAATCTCAGCCGGGCCATCCATGATCACCTCGCTGACCTTCCAGCCCGGACCGTCGTAATGGTCCTCGAACCAGACGCCAAGGCTGGCAGTCGTGTCAGACGGCGGGGCCTCGTCATCGCCATTACCGAAGAAGCCTAGGTGTGAAGCACTCAGCTCACCGAGCATGGAGCGCATCAGGGTATTGAATTCATTGCGGGTGCCCAGCTCTGGCACCTTGGCCGAGTAGCGCTTGTAGACCTCGTCCCAGTCCACGCCGAGCATATCCTCGTCATAGAAGGAATCACGCAGGGAGCGCCAGCCCTCATATAACAGCTGCTGCCAGAGCTCATGCGTATCGTACTCGGAGCGCGCCGTAGCCGGCACCGCGCCGCCACCGGCGGCACTGCGGCCGCGCATGTCCATGTAGGACAGGGTGCCGCCACGCAGGTAGTGCAGGCGCTTGCCGTCCTGCTGGAATGCGCCATAGCCCACTCCGGCCGCGCTGCCCAGCTCCTGCACGTCGCCCCCGTCGACTCCATATGTATAGAGGGTCGGGTCGCCGGTATGGTCGCTGTAGAACACGAGGAAGCTGCTGTCCGGGCTCCAGAGCACCGGGTAGGCATTGCCGGGCAGGTTGGCGATGCTGCGGGCGCGGTTCTCAATGCGCGTGAGGTCAATCTTGATCGGTTCGACCTCATCCTTCTTTTCCTCATCCTGCTTCCCGTCGTCGCCCTTGGCTTCGTCCTCGCCATCCTTGCCGGCTTCATCGGCAGCGGCATCATCAGACTTCTCTTCCTTGTCCTTTGCCTCGTCCTCATCCTTCTCAGGCTTCGGCATGTCATCCGGGAAGAGCAGCTGGGTGTCGTAGGTCTTCGGTTCAGCCGCCAGCTCCAGCAGCATCAGGTCCTCGCCGTTCTGCGTCTCCGCGCCCCAGCTGAGGTACTTGCCGTCCGGCGAGAAGATCGCCGTGTCCTCGTAGTCCGGCGTGCGGGTGATGTTCGTCACCTCGCCGCTTTCCACATTGACCAGCAGCGCATCTGACTCATAGCGCAGGGTGCTGGCCATGATGAGCATCCATTTCGCATCCGGTGACCAGTTGAAGCCGAGGTTCCAGGGCCCGAGGCGCACATGGCCGCGGAACAGCTCGCGCTCGCCGCCACCGTCCAGGTCATTGAGCATGATGCTGTCGTTGCCACTGTAGTAGGCCAGCACGTTGCCATGCGGGGCGAACTGCGGGTACCACTCCTCCTGCGGAGTATTCGTGATCCGTGTCTCCTCCTGCTTGACGAGGTCGAAGGTGTACACGTCGTACTGGCCATCGCGGTCGGAGATGTAAGCGATCTTCTTGCCCTCGGGATGCCAGCGCACCTGCCATTCACGGCCGGCTGTTGCCACCACCGGGAAGGTGCGCGAAAGGTCCTGGTCCGGCTTCTCATCCTCCTTGTACTTGTCGGGGTTCTTGAGGATATGGATGTCGCCGAACACCACGCAGGCGTAGTAGTTGCCATTCGGGGACAGCGCGAACTCGCTGACCTCATTGCGGCGGTCCAGCGTGGCGCGCATCTCATGCTTCGGGTCGTCGGTGAAGTGGATGTCCAGCTTGCGCGTACTGCCGTCGGTCGTGCTGATGAGGTGCAGCTCGCCGAACACCTCGGCGGCGATCTGGTCGCCATCGGAGCTGACACGGATCCAGCGCGGGCCGTCACCCATGTAGTGCGTCAGCTGGCGCAGCTCGCGGCCGGGCAGCTTCATCTCCCAGATGTTCTCCGTGCCATCGCGGTCGCTGACGAAGTAGATCGACTTGCCGCCGGGGCCGGGCTGCGGCCAGAGGTCGGTGCCGTCATAGTCGGTCAGCTGCGTGTGCTTGCCGGTGGCACGCTCAAACATGTACAGGTCGTAGTTGTCGGAACCGTGATGGTCCTTGCGCGCCCAGTCGCCGGGGCCGCGGGTGTAGACCAGGTGCTGGTCGTCACCGAGGTAGCAGCCAAACACGTTGTCATCATGGTCCGGGCCGGTCACGCGCCGCGGCTGGCTACCGTCCAGCGGCACCTCATACAGACAGATGCCCCACAGGTCCTGGCGGTTGGAGTACTCCAGCACCGCCGTGCCATCCCTGTTCCAGTCATAGGGGTAGTCCCAGCCGTCGCTCCAGGTCAGGCGCGTGGCCTGCCCGCCGCTGACCGGCATGGTGAAGATGTCCAAGTTGCCGAAGCGGTTGGACATGAAGGCAAGTGTCTTGCCATCCGGCGAGATCACCGGGCGCTGGTCCTCGAACATGTTGTCCGTCAGGCGCCGGGCCGGCTGGCTGCCGTCGGTCGGCGCGCTCCAGATGTCCCCCCAGCAGGCGAAGTAGACGGTCTGGCCGTCAGCGCTTACGGCGGGGGTGGTGATGCTCTGGGCCTCGCGCAGGGCAAGTGCCGGGCGGGCGGAAGCGAGCATGGCGGTCAAGAGGACGAAGGCGGTACAGCACTGGCGCAGAAGACGCATGTGTCAGAACTCCTGGAAACAGATTCCCTAGTTTAGCTCGCGCGCGGCCGATGCAGGCAGGCTGCGGCGATGTAAAGGGCGACAGTTGCCGTGCGGGGAATGTAACGCGGGAGAGTTGGAATCAGGGGAGGTAGATGGCGTAGAAAAGATGGTCGTGCTGGAAGGCAATGGCGGGGTGGCTGTTGATTATTGCGAGGTCACTGGCCGTGCCGATCTGTCCCATATGTGAAACGGGATATCCTTCTGGCAAACTGATTGGTCCTTCCCAGGAAGAACCATCTGCATCGGTACCACGCCAGAGCCCGAGGAAGTTATCAAGTATCAGCGGGCGACCTTCATATTCAACCAGCGAGATGTTACATTCCCTTAACGAGCCAGTCGTCCAGTCTGCAAAGTACTGGCTGCTGATTTCCTGTGGACTCGACCATGAGCTTCCATCAGATGCGGATGCGCGCATGAAAAGCAACTGCGACTGGTCCTGAAAGACAATTGCAGGTTTTCCGGCAATCATGGCTGCGTCGCAGCGTGGATAGGTCACTCCATTGTAATTCGCCAACTCCTGCGGCAAACCCCAGTTTGATCCCTGGCTGTCAAGTGCATGAGAGAACATCAGCGGGTTGCCAGCATCTTTCGTGTCCCGCAGCAGAACAGCCGGCCTTCCATCCACATTAAGCAGCCTGCACCGTTGCAGGTCTGGAGTATCCCAGCTGAGTATCATACGGGGAACCGACCATCCGTTGCCAGTCGAATCGTTTGAGCGGATGAATCGCAGTGCAGGATTGCCACCCGAGACATTGATCCAGCAAATCGCAGGGAACCCCTCAACCAGCTGCAGATCCGGGATGCAGTTGTAACCAGCAAAACTGTCCATCAGTATTGAGGTGCTCCAGCTGGAACCATCGAAATCATTGCTTCTGGCATACCGGAGTTCCGAACCGTCTCGCTGCCAGCTGATTGCAGGTTTTCCATTGGATAAGTCCGTCAGGCTGACACCACTTCCCGCATTACCCTCGCCAGATCCCCCGACAGAAACCGGTTCGTTCCAGAACTCACCTGCGCCGTCCTGTGAAGAGACGTAGCAAACCTCACCGTGGAAACCTGCAACGGATTGCCGGACATATGCAATTGCAGGCCTGTTGTCAATCAACTCCAACTCGAGGTTCGTATTCTGGTAAAGCGGCACCATCTGGGATTTGTCGACAGGGAATAGGTTCCAGCCGGATCCAGTTGGCCTGACAACCAGTTCCGCGCTGGCAACTCCTCCCCTGTGGTCATCAACAACAAGCTTGCAAACATAAGCTCCTGGAAACAGATAATTGTGACTCTCGAATGCGGATGCTTCGAGCATCGGATCGGGGCCGAACAAGTCAAATTTCCAGTAATAGAACAATTGATTCCCATCGGGATCCGAGCTGCCAGAGGCATCGAAACTGACTGCCAGCGGAGTTGTGCCACTTAGCGGCCCACCCTCCAGCATAGCTATAGGAGGGTCGTTCTCAACGATTGTCATGATTACCGTATCCGTATCCGTCAAGCCCTCCGAGTCAGCAACAAGCAGATGAATCTGATACGTACCGGGTTCGGCAAAAATGTGGCTGAAATCAAGCCCATGTGAATCAAACTCGTAAGTGCCATCGTCGTCAAGATCCCACCAGAAAAAAACGGGTCTGCCCTCGTCTGGGTCAGTGCTGTCTGCGCTGCTTAAAAAGAATTCATATCCAGCTCCGAATATCTCGTAGGGCACATTGATTCGCGCATCGGGAGGTTGATTATCTGCTGGATGTACATATATATCAACATATGCTGTGTCCTCGCCTCCCCAGGCATCCCTGACCTGAACTCCTATACTGTGGTCGCCGGCCACGGGAATGATGCGGTACTCCTTTGGCGCGAATAACTTGTCCAACTCGAAAACACCGTCGCCATCAAAGTCAAACCGGAACTTCAACTCGTCCCCATCAGGATCAGAACTTGCTGATGCATCAAACACGATTGGTTTGTCCGTGGAGAAGTCCTTTTCTGGCACCGTCATCAGCACTGCCAGCGGAGCTCCGTTGGGGAATGCCTCAATATCCAGCTCAGCTGATGCAAGCAATCCCTTGTTATCAGTAATCTTCAGGGTACAGTGATGAATGCCACCCTCCTCAAAAACATGTGAAACAGAATCATCCGTGTGTTCGATTCCGTCATCAATGGCAGGTTCCGTGCTGTCAACCACACCATCACCATTCCAGTCCCACTCGAACTGCAAACCAGCCTTGCCATTAGGCAACAATAGTTCAGGCAGGAAACTGACACTCAGCGGAGCACGGCCTTCTTCGGTGTCAGCCCCAAGGCTGAGTATTGCAGGAGGAAACCAACCGTCCTGGCTGATCTCCAGGTTGATGCTGGCATACAGCGTGGCGCTGGAGCCGAGGTCATCCCAGATCGTCAGGCGCGGTTTCCAGTAGCCCGGTTCGGTGTAGACATGCGTGGCCAGCGGGATGTTGCTGCCGCTGGCATCCACCACGCCGTCGCCTTCCCAGTCCCACAGGTAGAGCACGATCTCCCCGTCCGGGTCGTGGCTGGCGGTCGCATCGAAGTTCACGATGAGTGGCAGGTCGCCCGTGCGCGGACTGGCCATGAAGCTGGCCACCGGCGGCTTGTTGCCGGGGATCTCAGGCTCGGGCAGCTCAGGGTCATTCACAAACTCAATGCTGGCAACCGGGGAGGGGCTACCCTCGGTGCCGCTAATGCTGTCAAAAGCTGCTATGTAATACTCGAAGTTGCCGGCGCTGATGTTGAGGTCCGCGAAGTGCATGCGATAGGCCCAGTTCCTGTCAGGGCCAATCTGCTCCAGCGGGAAGTTCGCCGAGCGCGGCAGTGTGTAGTCCTGCGACGGGTCCGGCAGCAGCAGGGTGAACGCCTCCTCACCCGGCGCCCTGCGGTACACACGCCAGCTGTCCAGGTTCTGCTGCCAGTGGCTGGCGATCGGCGTTATGTCGCCGAGGTTCACCTCACCGTTGCCATCGCCATCGATGCGGGCGGTGCGCCACTGGTCCGCCGGGGTATTGAAACCCGGCTTGCCATCGAGCACACCGCTGAAGCCGCCGTCACGTGGGTTGCCAACTGGCCACCATGGCACGCCAGCCTCAGACGCCTCCCGGTAGTCCACCGTGTACTTCCAGCGCTGGGCCAGTGGAGTGAGATCCGAGGCATTCACGAGGCCGTTCATGTCGTAGTCGCCGAGATGGCGCTCGGTCCAGTGCAGCACTGCCCCCTGCCGCAGGTCGAAGTAGCTGACCTTCAGGTCGAACACTGCATTGTCATTCCCGAGCGGTGCCTGTGAAGTCGTCCGTTCGTCCTTACCAAGCCGTACCAGTTCGCTGTCCAGCATGGCCTGCAGCTCATCAAGCGATGGAGTATCTGAAGCGAGAGGCGGGAAGCGTTCGCTGTCCGGGATGCTGACCGGTGCAGCGGCTTGGTCCACAGGCCCAGAGGATGCCATGCTGACGCTGGACTTATCCGCCTGCCCGCCACAGGATGCCAATGCGAGCAGGCACAGCACGAGCCCCGTCCGGAGCAGCACCGTCAATCCCCGCCCTGTGAGGCATTCCCACGCCATGCAGACATTCTAACCGTTCACTGGAGGCTGTAAAGGAACACTTGCTTTGCAAGCCTGGGGAACAGGCTGCAACACTTTGCTCAGGGCAGCTTGACGGCGTAATAGAGCGCATTGTCCTGGAAAGCGATCACCGGGCCACCGTTGAGCACCAGCAGGTCGAAGGTGTCCGCCCGCCAGTCATCCGGCAGGGTCTCCGGGCCGCTCCAGCTCGTACCTGCCGCATCATCGGCGTACCAGATGCTCATGTCATTGGCGAGCACCACCGGCTTGCCGTCCAGCTCCGCGATACGCATCTGTTCGTAGGAGAAGGAGGAGTTGGTGTACTTGTCGGTGCTGATCAGCACCGGCTCCTCCCAGGTTTCACCCTTGCCGTCGAGCGCGGCGCGGAAAACGAGACCGTCCTGTGTGTAATGCACGAGCATCGGGTTGCCATTGATCACAGTCACGGACACGCCGATGATATGGTTCAGCACCAGGTCCAGCTCCAAGGGTTCATCCCAGCTGTTGCCTTGTGAATCCAGCGCCGGCTTCCAGCGCACTGAGCCATCGATGAACTGGTCGTCAACATATGCGATCACCGGCTTGCCGGCCACCACCGCCAGCTCCGGGGTGTGCGTGTAGCCGAAGTTGCCAAGCAGCTCCAGGTCCTGTGCCGCGGGCCAGCTGAAGCCGGCCGGGTCCAGTGCACGGCAGTAGTGCAGCATGTTGCCGCTGTCCACCCAGCTCAGCGCGGGCTGGCCATCAACCATATAGAGCGCGGCGCCACGCGGCACGCCGCTGGCATTGCTGACGGTAACCGGCGTGAACCAGCTGCTGCCATCCCCGATGCTGGCATGGCAGTAGACGATGTTGCCGGAGCCGCGCACCCAGCTGAGCGCCGGCCGGCCGCCGACCAGGGCCATGCTGATCCCGCGTCCGCCCAGGCCGGACTGCGTGCCGTCCTCGACAAGCAGCGGCTCGCCCCACTGCGTGCCCAGCCCATCCAGTGCCCGGATGAAGCGCACATCATCCTGGTTGCCGAATCCCGTGTTGTCAGCGTGGTAGGCCACGGCGGGCCGGCCGTCAACCAGCTCAAGTTCGAGCCTGGTGCGCCAGCCGGACGTGGCCGCATCGTCAAGTTTGTAGATGTTCCAGCCGCTGCCCTGTGTCTCCACGCCGAAGTCGGCATGGGACACGCCACCAAGCCCATCACTCACCCGCACGCGACAAACATGGCTGCCTCCGCTCTCATATGTATGGCTGGCCGTTGCCTCGCCGGCCACGAACTGCTGCTGGCCCGGCAGGTAGTTGAAGTCCCAGGCGAACTGCAGGCTGTTGCCATCGGGGTCCGAACTCTGGGAGGCGTCAAACTGCACGAACAGCGGCATCTGCCCGCCGTCCGGGCTGCCGGTCAAGAAAGCCTCGGGAGCCTCATTTGGGATCACGCTGTAGCTGGTATCGGCAAAACCCGTCAGGCCCTGTTCATCCTCCACCTTCAGGCGCGCGCTGTACTCACCGACCTGCGTGACATGCACGAGTTGCGTGCGCTTGTCAGTCTCGACCTCGAACAATCCGTCGCCATCGAGGTCCCAGCGGAACAGCTCCACGAGTTCACCTTCCGGGTCGTCACTGCCGACCGCGCTGAGGGTGATGTCCGCCGGTGCACCATAGACAGATGGGCTGGCGGAGGCCACGGCGACTGGTGGCAGGTTGGAGTCACCCATGACCGTGACAGTGGCGGTTGCCGTATCAGTCGCGCCAGCACTGTCACTGACCAGCACGCCCAGCTGGTGCACTCCCGGCTCGCTGAAGGAGTACTTGAATGTAGGAGCAGTGCCGCCGGACTCCTCATACTCGCCATCGCCATCGAGGTCCCAGAAGTAGGCCAGCTCGTCGCCATCGGGGTCAGTGCTGCCGGAAGCGTCCAGTGTGAACTGCAGGCCCGGTTCGACTTCCACCGGCGTGACAAGCAGGCTGGCCAGCGGGTTGGCATTGTCCGTCACCCTGACATCGACAAATCCCGCGGCACTCAGTCCGTTGGCATCGGTGATTGTCAGCCGCGCACGGTAACTGCCGGGTTCCCCATATGTATATGGCAGGATTTCACCCGACTCGACAGCTACTTCACTGTCCGGCTCACCGTCGCCATCGAAATCCCAGCTGAACTGCAGTCCTTCAACGCCCGCGGATACGTGGTAGACCGGGCCGAAACCGACGGGCAGTGGCCGCCTGCCCTCAAGCGGTCCGGCACTGAGCGCCAGCTGCGGCGGCGGGATGCCCATCTGCGATACGCTGATCCCCTTGTCAGCCACCACGGTACTGCTCGCACCGGCGTCATCCCAGACCGTCAGGCGCGGCAGGTAGTAGCCCGGCTCGCCGTAGATGTGCAGGGCCTGTACCGCCTGGCCGCTACCCTGGTCATTTACGCCGTCGCCATCCCAGTCCCACAGGTACAAGACGATCCGGCCGTCACTGTCGGTACTGGCAGCGGCGTCGAAATTCACCTCGAGTGGTGCGTCCCCGCTGAATGCATCCATCCCGAAAGTGGCTACCGGGGCTGCATTGCCAGGCGGTGGTGGCGGCGGCTCGGCCAGCGGGTCGAAATCGAGGCTGACAAGGTTTGACGGTGGCCCCTCAGTCCCTGAAGCAGTGTCGTAGGCCGCGACGTAATAGCTGTACTCACCCTCCGCCGCACCGAGCTCGGCAAACAGCAGGCGAAATGCCCAGCCGTTGTCAGGTGCGGACTTCCCTGCGGGATACATGGCTTTGCGCAGCAGGCTGTAACCGCAGCCCTCCGTCTCCTCCAGCAATGTGAATTCGCTGTCATCCGGCCCGCGGCGGTAGACCCGCCAGCTGTCAATGCTGTCCTGCCAGTGGCTGGCGATCGGTGTCACGTCCGCGAGGTTCAGTTCGCCGTTGCCATCACCGTCCACGCGTGCCGAGCGCCACTGGTGAGCCGGTGTGCCAAAACCCGGGCTGCCGCTGACAATGCCGGCGATCCCGCCGTTCCCCGGATTGCCCTCCGGCCACCAGGCCACCCCGGCTTCCGTCTCCTCGCGGTAGTCAACACTGAACTTCCATCTCTGGGCCAGCGGGGTCAGGTCAGCGGCATTGACGACGCCATTCATGTCGTAGTCGCCCAGCAGGCGCTCCGTCCACTGCAGCACCGCGCCTTCGCGAATGTCGCGGTAGCTGGCACTCAGGTCGAAGACGGCGTTGGCAGCACCACTCGGTGCCTGCGAACCTGCCCTGGCCGGGTCAACCCCGAGCCTGTCCAGCTCAGCAGCCAGTCTGTCTTGCAGCAGCTGCAGCTCGACGCTTTCTTTTGGGGGGATGCTTGCGGGATCCTGTGAAACTGCTGGACTGAGCTGTCCGTCATTGCCCCGTCCGCCACATGCGGCCAGCAGCAGGGATGCGCAGCACAGCGCACAGCAAGCGGCGATTGCGGCCCGCCCGATCCTGCCTGGTCCCATTGCTGCATTGTACCCTGCCGAAGCCGCATGGGCAAAGCCGCGGCAGCTGCCAGGACTCAGTCCAGCTTCACGCCGTAATACACGGCGCTGTTATGCCAGGCGATCGCCGGCTGGCCATCCACATCCAGCAGAGCAAACGTCGTGCCACTGGCGTAGTTGGGAATGTGCTCCGGCCCGTACCAGCTCGTTCCATTGGCGTTTTCGGCGATCCATAGGCCCATCTGGGAATCCAGCACCGCCGGCACACCATTGAGTTCCGCGATGCATACTTCGTCGCCGAGAAACAGGCCGCCAATGCTTCCACCATGTTCAGGCGTGATTACAACGGGGTCACTCCAGCTGTTGCCTATCCCGTCAGGCGCAGTCTGGAACACAAGACCGAGTTCGCAGTAGTATGCGACAACCGGATTCCCTGCGATGGTTGTCATAGATACGCCGATCGAGGAGTTACTTGTGTCGTTGACGACGACCGGATCGTTCCATACCGCCCCATGAATGTCATTCGACCAGCGGTACATCACACCTGGCAGGAACCAGTCACTATTCACATTGGCGACTGAAATATGTCCATTCACCACTGCCATCTCAGCCTGGTAGTTGCCCTGTCCGAGGCTGATCTGGCCGAAGTCGTAAGGCAAGCCCCACGTCGCTCCCTGGTTGTCGAAGGCCCGGGAGTAACGCATGTGGCCAAGGGCATCCACCCACAGCATCGCTGGATGGCCGTCCACCTCCATGATGTCCGTACCACTTCCGGATCCGCCGATGTAGTAGACAAGATTCGGGTCCTGCCAGCTTGCACCGGTGGAGTCCAGGGCTCGGCAGTACTTCACCTCACCGGAGTGGTGCATCCAGCCCAGACAGGGTGCACCATTGACGTAGGACAGCGAGGGACCGAGCACGCCGCCGTAGATGTCATCAGAGAACCCGACGTCAATCGGCGTAGTCCAGCTCAAGCCATCAGTATCCTCCCCGCGGGAAAAGCGCGCTGCGCCCCCATGGCTGTAGGCCACTGCCGGATTGCCATCCACCAGTTCCAGCCCGATATCCGGGCTCCACCAGTCAGCGTTTCCGTCATCAATCTTGACGACATACCAGCCCGGCCCGGTGACCTGGATCGTCGCTTCCGCGATGGATGATGCACCCCATTGGTCGGTCACCCGCACCCGGGCTAGGTGCTGGCCGCCGAACTTGTATTCAAAGCCTTCCAGTGCTTCGCCGGCCTCCCAGGTCTTGTCACCGGGGTAATGGATGTAATCCCATTCAAAGCTGAGCGTATCCCCATCCGGATCCGAGCTGCCGGTCGCGTCAAGTGCGACCATCAGCGGAGCATCGCCACTTGTCGGACTGGCGGATAGCGCAGCGACCGGAGGATGGTTGTCAATTACCGTGATCTGCACGCTATCGAACGCAACCTGCCCGTATGCATCCTGCACCTGCAGGGCCAGATCGTAGATCCCCGGAACGTCATAGGTGAAAGACACCCCGGCCATGCCGTAGTACCTGAAGTTTCCGGTGCCATATGGATCCCAGAGGAATGTGACCGGCAGGTTCTCCGGATCATAACTCCCTTCAGGACTGACAAGCACCTTGAGGGGAGCGGCCCCGATCACGGGATCAGCGCTGGCCACGGCTACCGGAGGAAGGTCACCCTCCGGCGGGATCACCGTCAGGGTTTCCTCGGCATAGTCACTGAGCCCTCCGCCATCCGTCACGGTCAGTCCGAACACATGCTCACCGATCTTCGGGTAGGACTTGTCAAACTCGCCCGGCTGCGGTTCACCGCTGTCGTCATACGGCTCACCATCAATCGTCCATTCATAGCTCAGCTCAGTACTGTCCTGATCGCTGCTGTCCAGACCGCTTACATGTACCACCAGCGGTGCGTTTCCCATCGGCGGTGTCAATCTGATCACCGCCTGCGGCCCGATATTGTCATTCACCGTCACATCCACGAAGGCGGAAGTCCTGAGGCCGGCAAAATTGACAGCGCTGACAGTCAGGCGGTGAGTGCCGGTTTCCTCATAGGTGATTTTCTGCGGCGGCATCGGGTGCAGACCGTAGGTGAAATCAAGCTCGCCGTCAGACTCGTAATCCACCTCGTAGTGCATGCCGGAATAGATACCGTCAACTGCAGTCGCCTCTGCAATGAACTCAACCGTGAGCGGTGCAGGGCCTTCCGTCGGGCTTACACTGAGGTCCAGCTTCGGAGGCAGCACGCCACCGGCACCCACACCGACCTCGATGTCGATCGTGGCCGTGGCGCTGCCGCCCATGTCATCCCAGATCGTGAGCTGCGGGTGGTACCAGCCGATCTCGTTGTAGATATGGTAGGCATAAGGAGAGCTTTGGGAGCTGGCATCGACCTGACCGTCGCCCTCCCAGTCCCACACGTAAAGCACGATCTCGCCGTCCGGATCGCTGGACCCTGAAGCGTCGAACTCCACACGCAGCGGCGCATCGCCACTGGTCACATCCGCCGTGACGATGATTTCCGGCGGCTGGTTGCCCTCCGGCGGTGGCGGCGGGTTGCGGTCGTCAAAGGTGATGCTGATCACCGGCGAAGGAGTGCCCTCGTCGTCAGTAAGGCTGTCGTAGGGTGCCAGGTAGTACTGGTAGGTGCCCGGATGGATCGTCACATCCGCATAGTGCAGGCGGTAGACCCATGACGGATCCGGGGCTGTCTCGCCCGGCTTGAAGTGGATGCTGCGCGGGATGGTGTAGGTATCCTCCTCGCCAAGCCGCAGCATGCTGAACTCATCCTCATCCGGGGACATGCGGTAGATGCGGTAGCTGTCCACGCGCTCCTGCCACTGCTGCGCGATCGGCGTGATGTCCGCGGCATTGATCTCGCCGTTGTCATCGCCATCGATCCGCGCCGTGCGCCACTGGTGCGCCGGGGTGTTGAAACCCGGAAAGCCGTTGAGTACGCCGGAGAAGCCACCATTGCGCGGATGGCCCTTCGGCCAGCAGACGAAGCCGCGCGCCTCATCCGGCGGCAGGTAGTCAATCAGGAACTTCCAGCGCTGGGCGATCGGTGTCAGGTCGGAGGCGTTCACCTCGCCATTCATGTCATAATCGCCAACCAGGCGCTCGGTCCAGTGCAGGGTGGCCCCGCTGTAGTGGCTGCGGTATGCCACCACGAGGTCGAAGGCGGCGTTGTCCACTCCAGATGGTGCCTTGGCAGTGGTGCGTTCGGGGTCCTTGCCCAGCCGCTCAAGCTCTGTGCTGAGGATCCGGCTGAGATCGTCCATCGAAGGAGCATCCTCAGCCGGCGCTGGAACTCGCTCATTCTCCGGGATGGCGATCGCAGATTCCGGTGAGCTGGCGGAACTGCCTGTGATCGCAGGCTGGAGAGCCTTATCGCTTGAACCCCCTCCGCCCCCGCAGGACACACAGGCGAACAGCAGCAGCGCAGCTGCTCCAATATAAATGGCCCGATACTTGTCCCATGTACCCGTCATGCTGAAATCCTACAGCAATTCGGGATATGTGTAGAGGGACACTTGTGTATGTATTCCCGGTAACAATTGGCCCCCCTCCCCTCGGTGCGGCATGCCAGGAGCTATCCGCTCCCAGGCATGCCACAGGGAATGCCTTCCCTGCCGCAATAGCCGTACACCGCAGGAACTGCGGAGTCCGCCTCAATCCGGCCTTTCCATATGAGCACGGTCAATTGCCCCTGACCGTATCGGTACCGCCGGTGTATCCGCCGGAGGAACCGTGCAGGAGATATTCGGAGCCTGTGCCGGAAAAGCAAAACAGCGAGATGCTGGAGCTCAGGTCCATGGTCTGACAGGCTATGCGGCCCATGGCCACATTTCGTCCAATCTGCGATTGCTGCAATGTCATTGATTGGCAATGTTATAGCTCATTCTGACTTGCAGAAGCCTCAACCAGTGGCTGGTGGTCGGAACCAGCAATTGCCAATCCATGGTTTGACGACCTGCCAGTGCCTGGCACTGGCCTCCAGGCACAAAAAAAGGGCGACGAAGCCGCCGCCCTCTTTTTCCTTGCCGCTGGCAGTATACCAGCGATTGCCAGATTAATCCACTAATGCGCCGAATCGTCGCCAAGCTGCTCGATCAGTGTCCTGACGGCGACCTCCAGCTGGTTGTCACGGCCCTCCGCCAGCGCGTTCGGGTCAATCTCCACAGGCACGTCAGCCGGGCAGCCGAAGCCTTCCATGTTGCGCCCGTCCAGCCGCCACCAGCCTTCCATCGGCAGCCCGAAGAAGCTGCCGTCAGCCAGGCCCACACCGGCCACCGCAATCAGGTTGCCACCGGTGTCCTCACCGACGATCGTCGCCATTCCCTGCTCCTGCATCATATGTGCGAAGTCCTCTGCGTCACTGTAGGACCAGGCGTTGATCAGCACCACGATCGGGCCGTGCCACTGCCATTCAGGTGTGTCACGCCACTGCTCGAAGCGTGTCTTGGAGTGGAACAGCACTTTGTTCGTCAGGATGTCATACAGCTGGGCGTAGATGTCGCCGCCGCCGTTGAAACGCACGTCAATGATCAGCGCGTCCTTGTCATGGTTGAGGGTGTACAGCTCACGGCGGAAGCGTGCCAGCGAGCGGTAGTCCATCCCTTCGATGTGCTGGTAACCGATCCGCCCGCTGCCCAGTTCATCCACTGCCTCTCGGTTATGCCTGACCCAGGCTTCGTACTTGGCACCATACAGCCGGCCGATGTGCTCCGGGATAATTGACACCTGGCGCGTTTCGGCGATCTCCTCCGGAGCATCCTCCTTTGCTGCCAGCCAGTCCATCGCCTGCTCGCCGTTCTGCACATCAAGCACCAGCAGTTCGCCAACGGTGTTGTTGAACATCCGCTCGCGCTGCGTGCCCGCCCCCACCTCATCGCCATTGACTGACAGGATCACGTCACCCGGGAACAGCTCACTGCCGCGCTGCCAGGCCGGTGAGCCGTAAAGCACGCTGGCAACCCGCCAGCCGGGACCGTTGTAGTCCGGGTCGAGTTCGATGCCCAGTGAGCCAGTAGCCTGCGGGTTGCTGGCGCTGCCATCCGGGCTGAAGAACCAGGAATGCGATGCCGCCAGCTCCCCGACCATGCGGTTCATCAGCATCGTGTATTCCTCGCCGGTCGGCACGCTCTCCAGCAGCGGCTCATACTTGCGCTTGACAGCCTGCCAGTCGGTGCCATGCAGGCCCTTGTCATAGAAGTTGTCACGCAGGATGCGCCACATCTCATTGAAGGACTGGCGGCGCAGGGCGAAGCGGTCCTGCACCACGCTGCTGCTGCTTGCGATGCTGCCACCGCCGCGCATCTCCATCCCGTCGATGTCGAGGTAGCTGATGCTGCCCCCCACCAGGCCGTAGATCCGCTTGCCATCGGCTGTGATCTGCATGCCGCGCAGCTTGGCGGGGCCGAGCACCTCCATTTCCAGGCTCTCGGTGTCAACCGCAGCCAGCACGTTGTCGCCGCCGTCATCCAGCACGATGTATGCCACGCTGCCATCCGGGCTGAACAGCCTGAAGGAGGCATCGCCCCCCCAGGGCGGGATGGTCTCGGCGCGGTTCTCAATCTCGGTGAAGTCGATCTGCACCGGCTCCACGGCTTCCTCCTCATCGCCGGCAGCAGCGTCGCCATCCTCTTCAGGATTCTGCTCAGCATCCTCAGCGGATGCCTCCTCATCGGCTGCCGTTTCATCCTCCGGTTTTAGGCGGTCCTCCTCGAACAGGAGTTCCGGGTCGTAATGCTGCTCCTCATGCTCAAGCGGCAGCAGGCGGGCTCGCGAACCGAATTCGTTGGAGTAGTCATCGCTGCTGCTGAAGCTGAAGCCGAGGAAACGTCCGTCCGGTGACCAGACCGGGTCACCTTCGTTGTCTGGTGTCATGCTGATGTTGACAGCATCGCCACCGCTGCTGGGCATCACGAACACGTCCGCGCTCCACCAGACCGGTGCCACGCTGTAGGCGATCCAGGCCCCGTCAGGAGACCAGTAGCCGCTGTCACCGAAGGGCCCGATGCGGAATTCCGCATGCTGCAGCTGCAGGCTTTCACCCGTCGCGGTGTCCAGCACCTGCATGTCGTGGTTGCCACTGAGGTACAGCAGGCGGTCATCCACCGGCGACCAGCGCGGCATGCCCTCGTCAACCGGGCTGTCAGTCAGTTGCCGCTCCTCGCCGCTTTCCAGGTCGAATTCATAGATGTCAAACTGCCCGTCCCGGTCCGACAGGTAGGCGATCCGCCGTCCGTCATGGTGCCAGTTCGGGCTGCGCTCACGGCCGGGGCTGGTCACGAGCGGGATCGTCATGCTCAGGTCCTGGTCCGGCTTCGCATCCTCGGGATAGCTGTCCGGATTCTTCAGCAGGTGCAGGTCGGAATTGACGATCAGGGCGAAGTACTTGCCGTCGGGGCTGACCGCCAGTTCCTCCACATCGTTTCGCACGGTCTGCTCCACCACATCAGCATGCTTGCCCTCGCTTTTCAGCCGCACCGGGATGCTGCGCTCGCTGCCATCCGCCAGCTGCATCACATGCAGGCTGCCGAACACCGTGAAAACCAGTTCATCCGCATCCGGGCTGAGCCGCAGGAACTGCGGGCCGTCATCCGTGTAATGTGTCAGCTGCCTGGCCTGTCCGCCAGCCACCGGCATCGAGAAGATGTTGTCTGTGCCATCGCGGTCGCTGACGAAAAACAGCGTGCCACTGCCGCGGTCCACCTGCGGCCAGCTGTCCCGGCCCGGGCTGCGTACGAATTCGCTATGCCTGCCCGTCTCCATGTCGAAGCGCCACAGGTCATATGAATCCGAGCCGCGGTGCCGCTTGCGGTAGTCATATCCGGGGCCACGGGCGTAGATGATCGCGCCGTCCCCGGTGAAATCCGCATAGTTGTTGTCATCCTGGTCCGGGCCGGTGATGCGCTCGGGCTGCCCGCCATCCAGCGGGATGCGCCACAGGGACGGTGCCGGCCAGTCGTCACGCAGCGATGACACGAGCAGCGCCTGGCCATCCGGTTGCCAACCCAGCAGATGGTCCGGGTAGCTGTGCCATGTCAGCCGCGTGGCCTCGCCGCCCTCGGCCGGCATCACGAACACGTCAATGCTGCCGAAGCGCTCACTCTGGAAGGCCACCAGCGACCCATCCGGCGACAGCACAGGCATGTCCTCATAGGCCACGTTGTCAGTCAGGCGGTTGGCAGGCGCGCCGCCGTCCGCCGGCATGGACCAGATGTCGCCATGCGCCGCGAACCAGACGGTATGCCCGTCGGCGCTGATCGTGGCATGCTCCACGAATGCCTCAGGTGCGGCGGCCTGCGCCACGGCAAGGCAGGCAGGCAGGATTGCCACCGCCAGCAGCAGTGTTCTCATTGCATTCTCCAGGATTCCTTACTTGCTGAGCTGTTCCAGCAGGTACTTGACAGCTGCCTCGATCTGGTTGTCCCGGCCCTGCTCCAGCAATAGCGGATCAACCTGCACCTCGATGTCAGGCTGCACGCCGTTGCGCTCCGTGTTCAGGCCGGTGCTCATGTAGAAACCGTCCGCCGGGGTGGCGATCCCGCTGCCGTCCATCAGGCTCACGCCGCCGGAGCGGATCACGTTGCCACCGGTCGGCATACCGACCAGCGTAGCCAGTCCCAGCTGCTGGAACACATGCGGCACGATCTCACCATCACTGTAGGCACGCTCGTTGATCAGCATCACCACCGGCCGTTCCCAGGTGAAGGACGGTTCCTTGCTGAATGGCCCGCCGCGCGGGTTGACCGTCGCGAACATCCTGCGGCTGAACAGTTCCGCCAGCTCATTGTGGATGTTGCCACCATTGTTGAAGCGCACGTCGATGATCAGCGCATCGCAGTCCTTCTGCGGGCCGAAGATCTCGCGGAACAGGTCGTTGTAGGCTCCCATGAACATCGCGGGCAGGTGCACGTAGGCGATCCGGCCATCGCTCAGTTCCTTCACTTCATCCTTGCGGTCGACGACCCACTGCTGGTAGCGCAGCCGGCCCTCATTGCCGGACAGGCGCAGCAGCAGTTCGCGCTCACCGTTGTCAGCCGTAAGCGGATATGTGGCTTCCGCCTTCTCATCCTTCTTCTTGTCCTTGCCGTCCTTTGCTTCATCGGCATCCTGCTTTGCCTGCCAGTCGACCTCGGCCGCCAGTGCCGCCTCACCGCTCTTCACGCGCAGTCGCACGATCTGCCCGGCCTTGTTGCGCAGCAGCGCAAAGCGGTTGTCAATCGGCTGGATCTCTTTGCCGTCGATTGCGAGGATCACGTCGCCATCGTACAGCTCATGCCCCGGCTCATCCGCCGGGCCATCCTGCAGGCTGCGCTCCACCAGCCAGCCCGGGCCGGGCCAGCTTGTGTCGTAGTCCACGCCAAGGAAGCCGGTGTTGTCAGACGGGCCGGCACTGCCTTCCAGGTTCGGTACATATGCCCAGGTGTGGGAGGAGTTGATCTCGCCGACCATCTCCGTCAGCAGGCGGTTGAACTCACGCGTGGTGCCGACACCCTCCAGCCGCTTCTGGTACTTCGGCAGCACCGGGTCCCAGTCGATGCCATGCATGTGGCTGTCATAGAAGTTGTAGCCGATCTGCCGCCAGGCATCCTTCAGCACTTCCGCCCAGCGCTCGCGCTGGTCGAAGTTCACCTCGGCCGTGACTGGCACGCTGCCCTGGCCGCGCTTCTGGTTGCCACTGAGCTCAAGGTAGCCGATTGAGCCGCGCCCACTGTAGTACAGGCGCTTGCCATCCTTGCCGTAGTGCAGGTTGCCACCGTTGAACCCACCGTCCAGCGGGCTTTCCTGGCCGCTGTCCAGGTCATAAGCCCACAGCCCGCCGCCACCGGGTCCCCCGGTGCTGAAGAACAGGAACTTGCTGTCAAAGTCGAATATCTCGGCTCCGCCGCGCACGAACTGAGTGCCGACCGGGAAGTAGCGCTCATGGATCCGTTCGAAGTCGATCTCGATCGGGTCATACTTCGGACCCTTGTCCTCTTCCTTATCGGACTCATCGTCCTTTTCATCATCGCCATCTTCAACGGCTTCCTCATCCTCGCCGGCTGCGTCGCCATCCCCAGCCACCTCATCGCTTTCAGCTGCCTCATCCCCAGCAGCCGCATCGTCGTCGCTTGCTTCCTCCTCCGCATTTTCATCTTCCCTCGGCCGGTCCTCCGGGAAGAGCAGGTCGTCGTTGTAGGTGTTGCCTTCGGGCACGAGGCGCAACAGCATCGCGCTGCTTTCATCGAACACCTGGCTGGACTGCGACCAGGCCAGCCACTTGCCGTCGCGGCTGAACACCGGGTTCATCGCATTGTCAGGCGTCTGGCTGATGTCCACCGGCTCGCGGGTCTCCACGTTGGCAAGGTACACATCGAAGAACAGGTTGCCCTGGTGTGAGCAGAATGCCAGCCAGTAGCCGTCCGGCGCCCAGTCGAAGCCGGCCACCCAGTCGTTGCGCTTGACGTTGCCACGGTAGATCAGCTCGTCCGTGTCATCCTCAAGATCCATCACCCTGAGCTCGGTGTTGCCACGCACATAGGCGATGCGCTCACCCTTCGGGGCGAAACGCGGAGCCCACTCCGGCTCCTTGCTGTCAGTCAGCTTCTTCTCCTCACCGGTCTGCAGGTCATGCAGGTACAGCTCATTCTGGCCGCTTCGGTCCGAGACGTACACGAAGCTCGTGCCGTCCGGATGCCAGGAGAACTGTCGCTCCCAGCCGGCATCCCTGATGATGTGGTGCGTGCGCGACAGGTCCTGGTCCGGCTTCTCATCTTCCTTGTAGGAGTCCGGGTTCTTCAGGATGTGCAGGTCGCCATCCACCTCCATCAGGAAGTAGTTGCCATTCGGGGAGATGTGGAAGTCTGTCACCTGGTTCTCATCGCGCTGCAGCACCCACTCACGCTTCGGGTCTGCCGCGATCTTCACCGGCACGCGCTGCTTGCCGGTGCCGTCGCTGCTGACCAGCCACAGCTCGCCAAATGCCTCGCAGGCGATCTCATCACCATCCGTGCTCAGGCGCAGGCTGGTCGGGCCGTTGCCATTGAAGTCACTGACCTTCTTCGGCTCCTTGCCACCAGCCAGCGGGATGCTGTAGATGTTGCGGCTGCCGTTGCGGTCGCTGACGAAATAGACCGTCTTGCCATCCGGGCTGCCCTGCGGCCAGGCATCCAGCCCGTCGAACTTCGTCAGGCGGGTCAGGGCATGCGAGCCACGGTCGTAGCTGTAGATGTCATATGTGAATGATCCACGGTAGTTGCGCCGCCACCAGTCACCGACGCCACGCTGGATCAGGACACGGTCAGCGCTGCCGGCATAGCTGCCGTTGATGCGGTCCAGGTAGTCCGGCCCGCCGAGCTGGCGCGGAGCGCCACCGTCCAGGTCCACTTCCCATAGTGTCGGCTGCCAAGCCTGGTCCACCCCGCTGGAGAACAGGATGCGCGTGCCGTCCGGGCTCCAGGCGCAGGGCATCTCGGAGTCGCTTGACCAGGTCAGGCGGCGCGGCTGCCCGCCGCTGGCCGGCATCACCATCACGTCCCAGCTGCCATGCCGGTCGCTGCCGAAGGCCAGCCACTTGCCATCCGGCGACAGCATCGGCATGTCGTCGTCAGCCACGCTGTTTGTCAGCTGGCGGGCGAGCTGCTCGGCCTTGCGGTCGCTGACCCAGATGTCACCCCAGGCCGAGAAGTAGACGTCCTTGCCGTCGGCACTGACACATGGGCTGGATACCTCGACCCTGTCAGTCAGGGCCCAGGCGCTCGTGGCGGTAAAGCTCAGCAGCAGGAAAGCTGCCGGGATGATTCTGCGCAACATGGGATCTCCATGGTGGTCTTATGGAATCTTCCTATTCTAATAGGTGCAGGGCTTTTGCAGGAGGGGATCAGCAGCGAACGAGCCACTGGCGGGTGTCGATCGCGCGGATCGAGCAACCCGGTTGCAGGAAGTCTGCGCGGGTGATGCCACGGGCCTGTATTCCGACGTATCGTGATGCCTTTCCGGCGGCGCTTGCAGTGCCAAGCAGCAGCATGGCCAGCAGGCCGCTGAGGATCAGGACTGTCAGTACTCTGCCCATATGCGGATTCAATATAAGCTTTACCCGCTTTTGATGTTAGGGACAACAGTCAGTTCCTTCAGGGAGAGCAGGTATCCCGATTGGTTCAATTGGTTTTCCAATAACCTGCACGAAATTTTCACAATCGACTGGCCGCTGAGCTATTCGAGGTCTATAATCTGAAGCTCACAGGGGCATCGCAAGTGCAGCGCTGATGTCCCTTTTTCATTTTCTTCGATTTCCAACACTCGTCAACCCACCAATGAACAGCCCTGTCCTTGAATTCCTCAGCTCCTCCACTTGCGCTTAGAATGGATCCAATGGAATTTCAGCCAGAGAGCAAGGCCGAGTCTGTGATCAGGAATCTGGTCATCGTAGTCCTGCTGATTGTGATTCTGACCGTCTATCCACATCTCACAGCCTGGCAGAGTCGCGTTGTTTCGATACCGCCAATGATAGAAAAGGCTTGGCTGGATGAGAGCTCACATCGGGTCTATATCGATATGGCTTATAAGCGCAGTAGCGGCGATACAATAAACACAAACGCCATCTTCATCTGTTCAGCAAGTCAGATATCTCCGGAAGCATCTCATTGTAAGGGCGATGGAGACCGCGTTGAAGCAACCCACATCCATAGTGACCCCTTCGTCTGGCATGTTATCTGGTCGGAGACCAAACCCGGTCATTTCAAGAGCATCAACCCTGACGCAGAGTTGGTCGTGCCAGGCTTTGGAATGCTCAAGAGCGGCCCGCTTCCTGATGAAGTGCTTGAAGCAATTCGCAATGAGGATGCAGTGGTCGTGATTGCAGTAAATGAGAAACTGTTTGGACATCGCTTCATCACTGAAAAGCCCTGAACTCACTGGAACTTCCTGCTGATTGGTTGGAGACAGCAGTAAACTCCCATTAGTGGCTCAAATGACAGCAAAACCAGCCAGCAGTTTTCGCAATGTACTGATTGTGGTTGGCATACTGGTTTTCGCACTGCTCCTGCGTGATGTGGTATTCGTGCTTCTTGGAAAGGCCATGCACACAACGCCACAAGTCGATCGCCTGTACTGGAGCGAGGCAAGCAACAGCCTGACTCTCCACGTGTTCCAGGGCCGCAAGCGGGGCATCTTCGCGGAGAACATGCAGGTGAACGGTGTGTTCATCGTCGATGCGGAACCGATCCTCTACAAAATGCCGCATGAGGTAACCGATGCTGAGAAGCTGGAAGGCGGCAAGCTGCATCTGCTCGGCACTGTCTGTGATGTGCAGTGGGCAGCCCTGCGGCCTAGCAGTTTCAGTGATTTCCAGGCGGATACATCCCTGCCGCTGCTCTCCTCCGGGGAGATGAGCTTTGGCCCACTGCCAGATGATGTGATGGAGCTGCTGCGCAGCGGGAATACCGCATTGGTGGTGGCCAGCGACCATGAACACTACGATTTCAAGCTGATGCCGCAGGAAGGCATCAGCTGGTGCAGTAACTAGCTGGAACTTCCACGAAACACTACCGCTCCTATAATGGTCTAGTAACCGGGACAGCAGATCAATTCACTCCCGGTAGCAAGCAACACGAAGGTGCAGCCCATGACTGACAAGCAGGATTCCGACGCCACAATCATCGCCCCCGGCGTAGCGCAGGGCGAGGCCACTGTGGTGGCCGGCGCGAGTGGCGATGCCACTGTGGTGGTCAGCTCCGCAGCGGCTGATGGCACGGTGATCGCCGGCCAGGCCCGCACGGTGGACCTAAGCCAGATAAAGCCCGTGGTGGAGTACAACCTGCGTGCGCACAACACTTATGCGCTGACCGGCCAGACCGTGCAGAACTACCTGCTGGCTGACATCAAGTCATTCTTCAGCGGCGGGCTGGATGCCCGTGCACCCGTGGCACTGGCGCTGGCGATTGACCGCTCCGGCTCAATGGAAGGCAAGCCAATCGAAAGCGTCAAGACCGCGGTCAGCCTGATCGTGGACCAGCTGACGGATGCGGACATGCTCAGCATCGTGACCTTCGGCGAGAACGTCGAGACCCTGATGCCGGCCAGTCGCGTGCTGAACCGCGAGCTGATCAAGCAGCACGTCGGCCGCATCAAACCGAAGGGCACGACGAACCTGTATGCCGGCATGGCGACCGCGGCAGAGGAGCTCCTGAAAGTCGGCACGCCGCAGGCGCTGAGCCGCGTGATCGTGCTGACTGACGGCGAGGCCAATGAAGGCATCGTGGAGTATGCCGACATCATCGCGGAGGCGCGCAACTACCGTGCCAAGGGGGCGACGATCAGCACCGTCGGGCTCGGGATCGAGTACAACGAGGAGCTGATGCGCGGCATCGCCAAGAACACCCGCGGCAACTACTACTACATCGACTCAATTGACAACATCCCGGATGTGTTCGACCGGGAACTGAAGAGCGTGTTCGGCACGGTGGCCACTAATGTCAGCCTGCGCCTGCAGCTGGCGAAGGATGTGGAGATCACGAACGTCTACGGCCACGAGTTCGCGAAGGGCGGCAGCACGGTCACGATCGACCTGCCGGACCTCGCCAACGGCGAGAGCCTGCCGGTGCTGATGCAGCTCGGGGCCAAGCCGCATCCGAAGGCGCGCTTCCGCATGGTGCAGAGCGAACTGTCCTTCCGCTACTTCGGGCAGACCGAGAAGCGCACGCTGAAGGGCGACTTCGTGGTCGAGTTCACTGACAACAAGGACAGCATCCTCGGCGGGATCGACCCGGTGGTCGAGCAGGTGATGCGTGAGAAGGACATCGTCGCCAACCTCAAGCGTGCGGCGGCGATGATGGCGACGGACGTCGGCACCGCCACGATGATCATCCAGCAGGCCGAGGCTTCGCTGAATGCCGCCGGGCGCAGCGATGACGCCACGATGGTGGGCACGATCATCCAGAAGCTCAGCCGCGGAGACATTGACGACGCCACGAAGACCATGAGCGCGGTTGACTACGACATGGAACGTGGCAAGAAGAAGAGCTGAGGCGGAGGCCAGACGATTGGTCTCCGGCAACTACTTCCTGAAAAGGTCAATAGTGGATCGAACCAGCTGGTAGAACAATAAAGCAAGCACAATGAGTTGGATGATTCTGAGCGGCGTGAAGACGCCTTGTTTGGCCGGTTCCTGCAGTCTGACAGGCATTTTGTCAATTGATGGATCCAGGAAAAACACGCCGTATACCAGATTGTTCTCGGGTTCATCCATTTCCAGCTTTTCAAACCACTCAATGACGTCGCTTCTGATGGTCTCACCAAAAATATCCAATACATGCGCATAACTCCTGAACTGGAATTCCTCCGGTCCCGTCAAATGTGCCGCAATCCAGTCGATTGCCAAACTCTTACGGAAGCGTTCTTCTGCTGACATCCCGTTTGCATATTCCAGAATCGCGCTCACACCGTCTTTATCCCAGAACCAGACTTCCCTGCCTGCCAGGAAAGGATGGCAATCTTCTCCTCGGATTGCCAGCTCTCTGATTGATTCCGGTAGCGCAGTGGGCAGAGGCTTTTCTTCCCAGTGCAGCAGAGCCTGCTCCTGCTTTGTGTAGAGGTTCTTGAAGGGATGGATTTTCGGCGGCTGGTTCATTTTGATTCAAATGCTATTGGGGCTGACCAAGGGAAAGTCCCTGTCCGGCTAAATCACTCCCTTGCCTTGAAGAACTTCCAAGTAATCCTCCCCACTCATCCGGCAGTCAATAAACTTTAGCAGCTCTGCCTTGTCCAGATGCAACTGTCTGGCAATACTTGCCAGCAGACTGTCGCCATATTCCTTCTTGCCATGACTGAGATATGTGAATACGGGAAGTGGTGAATTTCCCCGATAAAGAATGAACTGCCTGTGATGCGAATCCCTGGCCCGAAAACCCTTGCGCAGCAGGGCTCGCTCAATGTCCTTAGAGCTGCGGCCAACCATCAGTAGACTGACGAAATCAATTCAAGCAGTTGCTTTCTGTAGGCGAGAGCGCTGCTTTCCAAGCCTTGTTCATCAGACAGGCAAAAGGTCTCGTAGTTCGAATCCAGGAATTCCTGCAGGCCGCGCAGACTGTCATTGCGATCAGGCTCATAGGTCCACAGATTCAGGGCCGGCAGTCGATGATGCCACAAACCCTCCTCATCTAGCTCGATCTGCAGCTCCAGTGGCCTGCTGAACCGGAAATAGCGGCCGCTTGCACCGAAGATGCCCTCGACATTCAAGGTATTGCTGGAAGCTACCGTCGTCATGCTGGGATTATACCGTTTCATGTTATTGCCGGAAAGCTGTTCCAGTTCTTTACATCAGTGCCGACCGAAGATGCTGCGGAAGGCGAATGTGACCATGCCGAGGAACTCCCCGAACAGGCCCCCGGCGGAATAGACGAGGAAACCGATCACCAGCCAGACTGAAATCTGGCGCAGCCTGCGCCAGCCACTGGTTGCTTTGCCATCAACTTCCTGCTGGCCTGAATCCTCATCATCCTGCAGGAATGCCAGGTCATACAACAGATGCTTCTCTCCCGTGTCTTCCGGCTCGTAACCCAGCTCAACCAGCGCTCTGGCAGGCTCCAGCTCGCCATTGCCACCGGCCTGGATTGCCAGCTCTGCGAAACCGTCCATCCCGCCGATGAAGCGGTAGCCGCGGATGATGTCGATTGCCAGCCCGGCATCCAAGCGTTCGTCACTGCCCATTCCTGCCAGGTGATCCAGCAGGCGGCGCAGTCCCTCGTGGTTCCACAGCCAGGCTTCCCGGCCCGCCAGGCAGCGGTGTAGGGAATCCGCGCGCACTGCCAGCTCACGGATGTCTGCAGGAATTGCCTGGGGCAGGCTGCGCTCAGGCCAGTTGCGCATGTCGTCAACAGACACGCTGTAGAACTCGGCGTTCTCAGGAGCTTTGGTATTCACTGCCATCCCGCTTCGATTGTAACAGGCAATGAAAAAGGCCGGAGTCGCCCCCGGCCTGTGTTCATATATTCGTCGGAGTGTCGGTCTTAGACCGACAGGGCCCTGTGGCTCTTAGAGCCACACTCCCCTAGAACCGGTTATACAGGTAGTTCATGCGGCCGATAGTGCGGCGCACGCGCTCCTGCAGTTCCAGCGGGGCCAGGATGCGGGCATGCTCGCCGAAGCTCAGGATCCAGCGCATGATGTTCTCCATCGAGCTGACCTTGAAGCTCACCTCGAGGCTGCCGTCGCTGCGCTCCAGCACCTTCTGGCTCGGATGCACCTGCTTGAGGCGAATCCAGTGCGCGGCGTACTTGTCGAATTCGGCGACGATCTCGACGGTCGGGGCCTCACTCGCGAACAGCTGGCTTTCCTTCTTGTGCTGCTCAAGCGAGAAGTCCGGATCGGCGAGGAAAGTCACGTTCGTGTGCTCAACCGCCATGATGCGGGAGCAGAGGAAGTCGCGGTAGTCCTGCTTCTCATGGCAGAAGGCCACGAGGTACCAGTTGTCCTTGAAGTTGAGCAGCTGGTAGGGGTCGCAGGGCTTGTCAACGATGATCGCCTTCTGTCCACTGAAGTACTTGATCACGATGCTCTCGTTGTTGCGGATCGCCTGCAGCAGGTCCTGGAACACCTTGATGTCGATGTAGGGGAAGGGCTCGATGTCAACCTGCAGGATCTGGTCAAGCGATTCCTGGTCAAGCTTGACGTTCTCCTTGAGATTGTCAGTCATCAGGTCCAGCGCCGTACCAAGCGGAGCTTCAATCTCGCTGCCCTCGTAGGCCTTGCGCAGCTCACCAAGCACCAGCAGGCTGGCCAGCTCACCCTCGGTGAAGCGTACCTCAGGCAGCTTGAAGCGCTTCTTGGAGTACCTGTAGCCGCCGGAGCTGTAGTCATAGACCAGCGGGGCCTTCAGGATGTACTTCAGGAAATCCAGGTCCCGGTAGGCGATCACGGGGCTGACATGGAACTGCTCCACCAGCGACATGTGATTGGGGAACTTGTCATCCTTGAGCTGCTCATGCAGCCATTCGATGCGTTCCTTCTGACTGACAGTTGCCATCGTGTCAACGACGGACTTTTGTGAGGATGCCGTACTCATGATTCTGAACCAACCAACTTAAGAATTCGATACTGCTCTTCTTTTGGGCCCTGGCGCACCGCGCCGAGTATCCCTCAACCACACGCAGCCAGTCGGCTGCCGGAAATACCAATGTGTTTCCATCTACTGTGCAAAGCTATAATCCCTTCCATGGGCAATAAAGCAACCGTGATCGGAAGTGGCAGCTGGGGCACGGCTATTGCCAGCCTGCTGGCCATCAACAACATTTCCGTCAGCATCTATTGCCGAAATAACTCGATAGCGGAAGATATCAATTCTCACCGCAAAAACTCCGCGTACTTTCCAGGGACAGCACTGCCGGAAGGCATCCAGGCCACGGGAAACCTGCTCGAGGCCCTCAACCATTCAGACACAGTCTATCTGGTCGTACCCACGAAGTTCATTCGCTCGTTTATTTTATCCAAAATGGATGTTTGGCGCAATGCCTGTTCTTCAAACAGCCTTCTCATAAACTGCACAAAGGGGCTTCTGCTTGAACCCACGCAGAGAACAGACGACTGGCTGGCGCAAACGTTACCTGGTCCCGAACTGCTGCACCTGAGCGGACCGAACCTTGCCTCCGAAATCATGGCCGGCCTGCCAGCCGCGGCGGTGGTCTGCGGCAGGCCGCAGGCCGCCGCACTGGTCCAGCAGCAGCTGCTCAGCGAACGCTTCCGGGTCTACACCGGGACAGATATGGTCGGTGTGGAGGTCAGCGGCTTCTACAAGAACATCCTCGCCATCGCCGCAGGGCTGCTGACCGAACTCGGCCTTGGCAACAATGCGCGCGCAGCCCTGATCACACGCGGGCTGGCGGAGATGTCGCGACTGACGGAGTATTTCGGCGGAGACCCAGCCAGCCTGTCCGGACTGGCTGGCCTCGGTGACCTGATCGTCACCTGCAGTTCGGAACTGTCGCGCAACTTCCAGGTCGGCATGCGCCTTGGGCGCGGCCAGGGCCTCGCGCAGATTGAATCGGAGATGACCCAGGTCGCGGAAGGTGTGCAGGCCAGCCGGGCGTTGCATGAATGGCCGGCTGACCATGGCCTTGAGGGCTGGCCAGACCTGCCGATCGCCGAGGAAGTGTATTCCATCGTGCATTGCGGTGCTGACCCCCGCGCCGCACTGAGCAGGCTGATGACCCGGCCACCTCGCAGCGAGGCCACACGGAGCTGACAACCGCAGCCGGCAGCACCATGCAGGCCATGGCTTACGCTGGTATCATTTAACCAGAATTCAATTCATTCCGAGCGCTGAAGGGAATTTGGGAATAATTCGCACGCAACCCGCATTGCATGCGTCATCAGGTGCAGCTGGCACCGGATTACTGAAAGAGGACATGGGTATGGATAACCTGACCCGCGTAAGGGTAATGAACATCCTCCATGAGATGGAGGCCGCGATCAGCAGTGACGCCAGCCTCAGCAAGGAACAGGCCCTAGAACTGCTGCTTTCATTCGACCGCTTCTGGGATGAACTGAAGGGAGACAGCCAACTGGAAGAGAAGTGGAACCGCGCATCCAGCCAGTGGCAGTTGCTGCCACCGCTCAAACCTTACACTGCCCGGATCCACGAGCAGCTGTTCTGATCCTACCCATCCGAATGGAATGTTCTGAATGGGATTCCAATAATCACACCAAAAATCGAGCGATAATTCACGATTCAGTTCGTTACATTAAGTCGAATAATTGCGTCTATAGTTGCGTCCTGCATGGGGGACATACAGGGATTTAGCAACTGACTTAACTGCAATTTAACTTCCCCGTATGGACAGTCTGTTAGTATTCAGACAGGTAAGCCTGTAGTTTTTGCTGACTATAAGTACAAGGAAGGGACGTACGATGAAAGCTATTGACCAAGATCAGGTTATGAGCATCATCAACGATATGAAGGAAGCTGTCCGCAGCGACCGCAACATTGATTCCCGCGATTCCATTGAAATCCTCCACGATATCCGCAGCCTGGGTAAGGCCGTGAAGAAGGGAGAAATGGAAGACGTGGTGGTCGAAAAAGTGATGCGGGCGTGTTGCCGCGAGGATTCCCTGAAAAGCTTCCCGCAACAGTTGATGCCTTTCATCCCTGAACTGTCCGAACTGGTTCCGAGCCAGGGCTGACAGTCAAATCCCAGGGGGCAATCACCTCCCCGGCAGGGGAGCGATCAGTTTTCTTCGCAAACAGCTACTCTTCTTCAGGCTTTGGGGGAAGTTCCTCTTCCAGCTTTATTGCCAGATCCGCGTCAAGCAGAGCAGGATCCACACCGAGGCCGGCTGATTTCTCAGGTTTCACTGCGTGAACGCTCTCCCTGCCTCCGTCATCACCGGCGGTGGTAGCCTGGGCCATGTAGAGGATCACGCCTGTCGCCACCGAGATGTTGAGTGACTCGACTCCTTCAGCCATCGGCAGCTTCACCAGGTGGTCACAGCTTTCACGCACCAGCCGGCGGATGCCGCTGCCCTCGCTGCCCATCACAAGCGCGCGCCTGCGCGGGAATTCAAAGCGGGTCGCATCCTCGCCGCCACCGCTGTCACAGCCGACCACCCAGTAGCCATGCTGCTTGAGGAAGGCCAGTGCCTGCGCGAAGTTCACATCCTCGATCACATTGACGACCAGGCTCATGCCGGCGCTGGCCTTGTGTACCGCCGGGGTCAGTCCGCAGCCGCCGCTCTTCGGCAGTACCACCGCATCCACGCCGGTTGCAGCGGCAGTTCGCAGCACGGCACCGAGGTTGTGCGGGTCCTGGATCTTGTCCAGGAACAGGATCGTGCTTTCAGCCGTTTCATCAAGCTTGCTGACAATCTCCTCGATGTTCTGGAAGCTGCGTCCGCTGAGCAGGCCAGCCACGCCCTGGTGCATGTCGCGTGACAGCGCATCGCCCCAGCCCTGGCCTTCCAGCGACTGGTGCTCAATGCCAGCGGCATCTGCGATCTCGAGGATGTCCAGCAGGCGTGGGTTACTTGCATCATTGTCTATGAACAGCTTGCGCAGGCGGCCCTGCTGCAGTGCCACGCTGACCGGGTTGATACCGTAGATCAGCGCCTCGGGCAGCTGGTTCTTCGGCGCGCTGCGGCGGATGTAGCCACCCTGGCGGTTGTCATCACGGAAGCCCCTGTCCTGACGGCCCTGTGAATATTCACGCCTCGGCGGCCCGGAGCGGTCGCTGCGCTGCGGCCGGTCACCACGCTCAAAGCGGCGCGGGCGGTCTCCTTCATCCCTGCGGTAGGGAGGACGTCCGCCTTCCTCACGCCGGTAAGGCGGGCGATCAGCGCGGTCCTGCCGCTCAGGGCGGTCACCGCGCTCGGAATAGCCGGGGCGGTCTCCATCCGGTCGACGATATGCTGGACGTTCGCCACGATCCGGCCTGTCTCCGCGCTCAAAGCGCTGCGGACGGTCTCCACCTTCACGCCTGTACGGCGGACGCTCGCCCTGGGGACGGTCTCCGCGTTCAAAGCGTTGCGGACGATCCCCGCCTTCGCGCCTGTACGGGGGGCGATCGCCTCCGTCACGGTTGTATGGCGGACGGCCACCCTCTTCCCTCCGGTAGGGCGGACGACCACCTTCATCCCTCCGATACGGCGGGCGGTCGCCACGCTCGGGACGCGGTCCCCTGCCCTCGTTGTCTCGGTTGAAGCTGCGGCGCGGACGGTCATCGCCACCACGTGGTCGGTCGCCTCCGCGCTCATCATCACGGTCAAAGCGACGCGGCCGGCCTTCTCCACGATCAGACGGCCTGCCGCCGGGGCGGGGCTTGCCGCCCGAGCGCGGTCCACCGGGTTTGCCTGGTTTGTATGGCATTGCTGTTCCTTGTTGAAGGCGGACGCCCGGACAGGGCCGGCAGCCCGCAGACTGATGTCAATAATCGGATTTGTACGCCCTGGCGCTAACTAATACAGGAAAGGACGCCCGCGAAGCGGTGTTGAACCGGAACGCGGACGCTGCTTGCCTCGGCTCGAGGCCCCGCCGGATTTCGACCGGCTCTTGCCGGGCCTCGCCTCCGGGATGTTCGGCCCCTTGCCCACGAATGCCAGCTCCAGCACCTCATCGAGGTGGTCGACATAGTGGATGGTCATCCCCTTGCGGATGTCCTCGGGGATTTCCATGATGTTCTTGTAGTTGCGCTGCGGCACGATGATCGTCTTGATCCCGGCGCGCTTGGCTCCCAGCAGCTTCTCCTTCAGTCCGCCAACCGGCAGCACACGTCCCTTGAGCGTGATCTCACCGGTCATCGCCACCTTGGCTGACACCTTGCGTTCCGTGAACAGTGAGATGATCGCTGTAGCAATCGTGATGCCGGCACTCGGGCCATCCTTCGGGATCGCGCCTGCCGGGAAGTGCAGGTGGATGTCGCGCTTCTGGAACAGGTCGTCATCAATCCCGAGCAGCTGGCTGTTGGAGCGGCAGTAGGTCATCGCCGCCTTGCAGCTTTCCTGCATCACATCACCGAGCTGGCCGGTGAGGATCAGCTGGCCCTTGCCGGGCATGAAGCTGGCCTCGATACTCTGGATGTCACCGCCGACGCTGGTCCAGACCAGGCCGGTGACGACGCCGACGGCATCCTCGCGCTGGGCCTCATCGTACTCGTATCGGGTCAGGCCGAGGTACTCCTGGATCTTCTCCTCAGTGCTGATGCTTTCGCTCGTGATCTGGCCCTCGGCGATCTTCAGCGCCACCTTACGGCAGATCTTGCTGATCTCTCGCTCGGCACTGCGCAGTCCGGCCTCACGGGTGTAGTTGAGCGTGATGATCCGGATCATGTTCGGGCTGATCTTCAGCGCACTCTTCTTCAGGCCGTGGTTCTCGATCTGGCGCGGCAGGATGTACTTCTGCACGATCTTGACCTTCTCGAGCTCGGTGTAGCCGGCCAGCTGGATCACTTCCATGCGGTCACGCAGGGCCGGCGGGATGGTGTCGAGCATATTGGCGGTGGCCACGAACAGCACGGTTGACAGGTCGAAGGGCACCTCGAGGTAGTGGTCGCTGAAGTTGTAGTTCTGCTCCGGGTCGAGCGCCTCCAGCAGTGCGCTGGACGGGTCGCCGCGGAAATCGTTGCCAAGCTTGTCGATTTCGTCAAGCATGATCACCGGGTTGTTGGTGCCGGCCTGGCGGATGCTCTGGATGATGCGGCCGGGCATCGCGCCGACATAGGTGCGGCGGTGTCCGCGGATCTCCGCCTCATCGCGCACGCCACCAAGGCTCATGCGCACGAACTTGCGGCCCATCGCCCGTGCCACGCTGCGGCCCAGTGAGGTCTTGCCGACGCCGGGAGGGCCGACCAGGCAGAGGATCGGGCCCTTAACGCGCTGGGTCAGCTTGACGACGCCAAGGAACTCCAGCAGGCGCTCCTTGACCTTTTCAAGGCCGTAGTGGTCCTCATCGAGGATCTTGCGGGCCTTGGCAATGTCAACCTCATCCTCGCTGGACACGTTCCAAGGCAGCGTTGTCAGCGTGTCGAGGTAGGTGCGGATCACGCTCGCCTCGGCACTCTCGGTGTGCATGCGCTCCAGGCGCTGCAGCTCCTCACGCGCCTTGGCCTCCACCTCTTCGGGCATGTTGGCCTCGGCGATCTTCTTGTCGTACTCCTGCTTCTCGGCTTCCTTCGGGTCAGCCTCGCCCAGCTCGCGCTGGATCGCCTTCATCTGCTCACGCAGGAAGTACTCGCGCTGGCTGCGTCCGACCTCCTCCTGCACCTGGGTCTGGATGCGGCTGCTCATGTTGAGCAGCTGGATCTCACGGGTCAGCAGCTGGTTGACCTTCTCAAGGCGCTCCATCGTGTCGATGGTCTCCAGCACCTCCTGGCGGACGTCGTCGGTGATCGAGATGTTGGCGGCCACCAGGTCAGCCAGCTTGCCCGGCTCCTTGATGTTGTTGGCGGCCACGAGGATTTCCGTCGGCAGGTTCTTGCCGACATTGACATACTGCTTGAACTGCTCGTTGACGTTGCGCATCATCGCCTGGACCTGGATGCTGTCCTGCTCACGCTCGGGCAGCGGCGTGACACGCGCACGGAAATACGGATCCTCGGAGATCCACTTCTCCACCTTGTAGCGGCTCAGGCCCTGGATCAGGATGCGGGCGCCGCCCTCGGGCAGGCGCAGCACGCGCAGGATCAGGCCGATCGTGCCCACCTTGTAGAGGTCTTCGGCAGCGGGATCGTCCATCGACTCGTCCATCTGCGTCAGCAGGCCGATGATGCGCCGCTCGGAAATCACCGCCTCGATTGCGGCGATCGACTTCTCGCGGCTGACATGGATCGGCAGTACAACGCTTGGGAATACCACCACATTCTTCAGTGCAAGAATCGGGAGTTCGCTTGGGAGATCCTCAGCCCTGGGTGGTGATCCGCCTGGAATGCCGCCCTGATTGTGATCCTGATCACTCATTAATGCCCCTTATTACCATTGGAGAAACAATGTTAGCATCGGTACTGACTACAGGTGCCAAACCGGCTTGTGCTGTACGTACCCGTAATTCTTGTTACTATCGTTCCACGGATTTTCTTTCCCGGCAGTCCAATAACCGCGATTTATGTCCGCTTTGACCAAACTCGCCTTCCGCCCCGTGACTGCATTACACTCAGACCGTGATTACAGGAATCGGTCTGGACAGCATTGAGATTTCGCGCATCGCAGAGAAGTGTGAATACCCCGGCTCGAAGTTCGCCGAAAAGATGTTCACCGAGCATGAGCGCCGCCGCAGCGCACGCAACAAACGCAATCCATACGAGCACCTGGCCGGCTGCTTTGCCGCCCGTGAGGCCTTCTTCAAGGCCACGCAGATCTGGGTGCGCAGGTCGGATGTCAGTGTGGCGCAGCGGCCAAGCGGGGAACCCTACTACGTGATGTCAGAGCATGTGGAGCGGGAGCTCGGCGACCGGCGAGTCAGCCTGTCCATCACCCACGACCGCACACTGGCACATGCGATCTGCATCTGCGAACGACCCGACTGAGCCTACTTCAGCTCGCTGTTGATCCGCAGCAGCAGCTTGCCCTGGCTCTGGCGGCCCTCAAGCTGGCGATGCGCCTCCTGCACGTCCGCAAGGTCGTACTCCTGGCCGATGTGCAGGTTCAGCCTGCCGTCGAGGATCCACTGGGTGGTCTCACGCACGGCCCGGTTGAATTCGGTACGGTGCGGTACGAGGTGGTACAGGCCGTTCATCGTGATGCCGCAGCTTCTTCCCCAAAGCAGCTTCTCGTCATATTTCGGCTCACCGCTGGCGTAGCCAAACACCACGATCAGGCCGAAGTTGGCAATCGAGCGCAGGTTGCCGATCACGTTCACCTTGCCGACGGAGTCGCAGATGATGTTGACACCCTCGGGCACGATCTTCCTGACCTCACGGCCGAAGTCCTGCTGGGTGTAGTTGATCACATGCTGGCAACCCATTTCGCGGGCCAGTGCCGCCTTGTCCTCACTGCTGGTGGTGCCGATAACCTGGCAACCGGCGATGCGCGCCATCTGCACCAGAGCCAGTCCGACTCCCCCGGCACAGGCGTGCACCAGCACCCAGTCCCCCTCGCGGATGCGGGCCGAGGCAAACAGGATGCCCCAGGCCGTCAGCACCTGCAGCGGATAGGCTGCTGCGGTGCGCAGTTCCATCTCCGCCGGAATCGGGACGACATGCGTTTCGTCAACGCAGACATACTCGGCATAGCAGCCGCGGTCCCCGGAGAGCACCGCCACGCGGTCACCCGGCTTGAAGTCCTTCACGTTGGCACCGACCTGCTCGACGATGCCGCTGGCCTCACTGCCGAGGATCAGGGGGTACTTCGGGTTGCGCAGGTAGTCGCCCCTGCGGATCAGCACCTCCATGAAGTTCAGGCCCGCGTAGGCGATCCTGACCAGTACGTCGTTCTCACCGACCGTGGGCATGTCCACGTTCTGCGTCAGCCTCAGCTGTTCCAGCTCTCCCGGTGTTTCGACGACTACAGCGCGCATGCTCCCTCCACCATAAACAGGAGTACTAATATAAAACATGATTCAAGCCTGAATGAACTCATGCTGATATGCGCAGCTTCAATACCTGCAGTCGAGAAGCCTGCAGCCTACTCTGTTAATCTGTGCGCAAAGTGCTATTGCAGAGGAATTTGGTAATTTTGCGATGACAGACAACCCCAGACCTGCTGATGGGCAGATTGAGCAACTGCTGGCTGAGCTGCGCCGCGACATGCGCAGTACCCGAGACCTGGCACATCGCGCTACAGTGATGGCGGGCATGGGCCTGATCGTCGGCCTGCTGGTGCTCACCGTCGCACTGATCGGTATGGACGGGATGCGTGAGAACATGAAGATAGTCGCCGGTGCCAGTGGCCGCGACCTGCAGGATGCCGGTGAGGCCGCACTTGATGAAGGCCGCATCGGATTGCAGGAGGCTACACGGGTCGCGGAGAACCTGCCCGATGTCGATCTGGGGGATTTCAAGACTTCCGGCGGTGAATAGGTCCAGGCGGAATCCAGAAAAGAACAAAGGGAGGCAGGGCCTCCCTTCGCGTCCGGAATATTGGAGAAAAACTTTGGCTCCAGGGTAGGCAGCTGCGGACAAACCAGCCCTAGATCCGATGTAATAATACCCCAGCCGCCTATAGTTTGCAAGTCCTGCCACAATCTCTTGCAAATAAATGTGCGTCACCAGTCCGGCTGCTGCCGCAACGTACGATCAGCGCAGTCCTGTTCTAGAATCTCCCCGTGCCAGGATTCCTTAAAACGTGGCGGCTGGCTGGCCGCACCACCCTGCTGACTGCGCTTGCGCTGCTTTGCTGCACCTGTTCCGGAGGCGGTACAACCGACATCAGCCGGGACTATCCTCCCGGAACCCCACGACAGCCTGACCGTCTCTCATTGACCAATCCAGACGAGACAGACCAACTGCTCTGGTGGCATGACAACATCCTCAGCCTGGTGCCCGAGGCAGTCTATCCGGACACGAAGACCGCCCAGCAGGCGGGACGTTTCATCGAGGAAACGAACCGCAAGCGCGCGGAAGCCGGACTGCCTGCACTGCAGACCCTGCCATCTCTGAACCGTGTGGCCCAGGCACATGCAATGGACCAGGCGATCCGTGACTACTGGAACCACCGCACTCCTGAGGACCTCGGCAGCCGTGAGCGGATTGCCGCTGCTGGTGCCGGCACCGTGCTTGTCGGCGGAGAGAATTCCTCAGTCGCCCGTCCCGGTGCCAGCACGGTGGACCTTGTGGTGGAGAATTTCTCGATCCATCCGGGCCATCGCGAACTGCTGTACAACACCGCGGTGGAATACATCGGGGTCGGGATCTACAACTACAGCCCTGATGAGCACGTGCACTACGTGCAGCTGCTTGTCAG
Organism: bacterium; assembly: GCA_020440645.1. Lineage (GTDB taxonomy): Bacteria > 4484-113 > 4484-113 > 4484-113 > JAFGCY01 > JAHEFU01. Next base: position 84,711 of record JAGRNR010000003.1, read on the forward strand.
TTTTTGAGGGCAGCCACTTCCTGGAATGACATTGCGAGCACAGTGATGTCATCCTCAGCCTCGCCGGTGTAGCGCCAGTTGGCCACCGCATCGAGGATCGACTGGCTCAGGCCCTCCAGCGGCCTGTGGGCCCTCGCCTGGATGTCCGCGAACAGGAAGTCCAGCGAATAAAAGCGGCCCGTCGGATTGCGGGTTTCGATCACTCCGTCCGTATAGGCGATCAGCCTTTCACCGGCGCCGAGCTCAACTCTCTGCACATCCGCTGCGGTCGGTGGATCGTCAAAGATGCCAAGTGGCTGGTAGCTGGACTCAAACTGCAGCATGCTGCCATCCCGGCACATCTTCAGGACAGGCGGATGCCCGGCAATGATCATGTCCACGGACATCCGCGGTACATCGAACAGGAAGTAGGCCATCGTGGCAAAGGTAGTATCGGGGAATTCCTCGCAGGCAAACTGGTTCGCTGCTGCCATCACCTTCAACGGATCCGTGTCCGAATGCAGCACCGTCTGCAGGAAGGTATGCATGCTGACTGCTGCAATGCTGGCCGCCACTCCATGGCCTGACACATCCGCCAGGAACAGGGCCACGTGGTCCTGGTCCGGAATGTACATGCCCAGCACGTCGCCACCGAGGTCATCGCAGGAAACGTAGCGGTAGTCCAGCTGCAGCCCGGTGCGCAGTCCCAGTTCAGTGATCTGCTCGGCGGAGGGGATCATCTTGCGCTGCATCTGCCCTGCCGCATGCAGGGCCTCACGGATCTTGTTGTAGGCACTGCCGAGCTCGTCATTGAGCTTCTTCATCTGCTCCTCGAGCGCGATGCGGCGCAGTCCGGAACGGACGCGGGCCAGCAGCTCGGGTGGATCGTAGGGCTTGCGCACGTAGTCATCAGCGCCGGTGGACATGCCTTCCAGCATGTCGGCCTGCTCCGTGCGGCTTGTCAGCAGCAGGAAGTAGGTGAACTGGCTGGCATCGCTGCGCACCCGCTGGCACAGCTCCGGGCCGGTCATACCCGGCATTTCCCAGTCGGAGATGATGATGTCAACCGGGGCCTCATTGTAGAGTTGCCAGGCCTGCTCGCCATCCTCCGCCAGTACCAGCTCAGCATCCAGCTGGCGTGAGAAGAAATGCTCCAGCTTAAGGCGCGACAGTTTGTCGTCCTCGGCAATCAGGATCCTTGGTCTGCTCTCTGCCTCTGGCACCGGCTCACCCGAACTAAGTAAGTAGCCGCAACGCGGCTCTGGAAAAGTCTAACGCTGGCGTCACAGACCTGATTTCAGTTTTCAGTTCATTTCGGTTAAATCCCGGTCTCGCAGCTGCGGCGGCCTTGGGGCTAAAATGGACTGGCGGAGCAATTTATGATGGAAATCGGCAGACTGATTGAGCGTACCGAAGAGTGTCACCGGCGCATTGCGCTCGAATACTACAATCATTTCAGCGGGCAGCAGGACCAGCTCAATGTAGTGAGCATCCTCGGGGAATACCCGGAACTTTACGCCCGTGAGACACTCGACGGCATCCTTTCCGCTGCACCCGGTGAGTCTGCTGACGAAAGACTGCTGCGCTTCCTGCGCGCGGATTTCAGTGGCAACTACGTGCAGGACCAGATCAAGGGCATGGCGGAGGAGCTGGCCAACGCCGAAGGCGCAGCCACCGTCACGCTCGGAGAGCAGAGCTGGCCCTACCGTGCGATGCCCGTGATCATTGCCAACGAAGCTGATTACGACCGTCGCGGCGAGCTTGAAGCGGCCTACCTGGCGGAGATGGACCGGCTCAATCCGCTGCGCCGCCGGATCTTCGGCAAGCTGGCACAGACCATGGGCGAACTCGGCTATCCAAGCCAGATTGAATACTGCGAGAAGCTGCAGGGCATGCGCATCCGCCCGCTTGCAGAGCAGATGCAGCGCTTCCTGGACGAGACTGACGAGCTGTTCTCCAGCCGTCTGCACCACTACGCCTCAATCGCTGGCCTGTCGGGGCGAGAGCTGCGCAGCTGCGACCTCGGCTTCATCCTGCGCGCCCGCCAGTATGACGGCATGTTCGCCAGCGATGACATGGTGCCCTCACTGGCCCGCACGCTGCGCGGGATGGGCATCGACCTAGACAACCAGAAGAACGTGCACATCGACCTGGAGGACCGGCCGCGTAAGTCTCCGCGGGCCTTCTGCGTCAGCATCCGCGCCCCGCAGGACGTGCGCATCGTGCTCAAGCCGCATGGCGGGCAGGATGACTTCAGCACCCTGTTCCATGAAGCCGGTCACATGCAGTTCAGCGCGCACATGAACCCCGACCTGTCAGTGCTGTACCGCCACAGTGGTGACACCAGCGTGCATGAAAGCTATGCCTTCCTGCTGCAGCACCTGGTCAGCAACCCGGTCTGGTGGAAGGAGATCATGCGTGAGGACCCGGGTGACTACCCGGCCTTCGCCCGCTTCCACCGCCTGTACTTCCTGCGCCGCTACGGTGCCAAGCTCTTGTACGAGATTGAGTTCCACGAGCGTGGCGGCGGTGAGGAACTGGCAGAGCGCTACTCTGAACAGCTGACCCGCGCCAATGTTGTCCGCTATCCTCGCGAACGCTACCTGGCGGACTTCGACCGCAATTTCTACGTGCTGCAGTACCTGCAGGCCTGGATCTGGGAAGTGCAGCTGCGTCGCCACCTGGAAAGCAACTTCGGCGAAAGCTGGTTCAGCAGCCGCCGTGCCGGGGACTTCCTGCGGGAGCTCTGGAATGACGGGCAGAAGTACGATGTCTGGGAAATCGCCCAGCGGCTGGGATACGAGGGACTGGACATCAGCCTCGTACAGCAGGAAATCACCGCCTGATCCTGCAAGCCCGGGCCGCGGCGGGTAACCTATTGCCGATGGACCAGACCGGAATGCAGCTTCCCGCAACGGGCAACGCCTCAGCTGGCAACGCCCTGCCGGACTTCATAGTATTCATCGATGCCGAATGCACCTTCTGCAGCAACACTGCGGCCTGGATGCTGCGCAATGACCCGGCCGGCCGGATGCACATCGCCGCACTGCAGGGCGAGACCGCCCGCCAGGTGCTGCCAACTCTCGGAGTTGACGACGAATACCTGGCCAGGGCCCGTGTTGACAACGCCTCAATCGACGGCATCCTCTGCACCACCCATCCAGGCAGGCCGGACGCCCGCCTGTACGGGCGCAGCCGGGCCAGCCGCATGATCGCGAAGCAGATGGGCTTTCCCTGGAACTTCCTCGGCTGGATCTCCTGGTGGATCCCGGACTGGCTGCTGGACCCGCTGTACGGGGTCATCAAGCGCAACCGCCACAAGCTGGCGAAACAGTCCTGTGCCCTGCCGCCGGAATCCCTGCGCGCCCGCTACCTTGATTAGCAAAGGGCCCGGGCCACCGTTGGCAGCCCGGGCTCAGGACCAGGAATAAAGAGTTGCGTTGGTATCTCGATCAGGTGGAAGGTAGCTCCTGGGCCATCCTTCCAACTAGGATATATATAACATATTTTGTCCCATATATCTCACCGAAATTCGTGGATTTGGGCACAATTTTTCCGATAACTGAAGTGTCAACCAGGATCCCATGAGACTGACTCTCACCTGGCAGACAATTAATATCCTTGATATACATGGTGTACAATTCAGCTGTCCGGGAAACCGGGCACGGCTCAGTCGGCAAGGCGGGTAGCAGGGATGCAAAACCGGATCACCCGGCATCATTCCCTGTTGACCTGGCAGTTTGCCAACTGGGAACGGGTTGTTCCGGGAGACCATCCCGGGGGGAATCGTGATGAAGAAGCTGTTGAGCAAGCGCTGGGTGGTTGTCACTCTTGCCATCATCGTCGTAGTCCTCGGTGGCGGTTTCGGCAGCCTGCAATACACAAACCAGCCCGGATTCTGCCAGAGTTGCCACATTATGGACCCCTTCTACGATAGCTGGAAGGCGTCCGCCCACAACAATGTGGCCTGCGTTGACTGCCACTACGCCCCCGGCGAGAAGTACAAGATCAGCGCCAAGATGAAGGCCCTGAACCAGGTCGTGCTGTACGTCACCGGCACCTATGACACCAAGTTCTATGCCCACATCAACGATGCATCCTGCATGACGAGCGGCTGCCACGGGACCAACACCCCCGGCCAGACGATGTACAACGGCAAGATCCGCTTCGACCATGCCACCCATTACGGCAAGAGTGCACGCGGCATGGAGCTGCGCTGCACAAGTTGCCATTCCAACAACATCGGCGACCAGCACATCGCGGCTGACACCACGACCTGCTACCTCTGCCATTTCAAGGACCGCGTCAGCGGCACCTCGCCGGTGCCCCAGCAGTTCTGCCTGGATTGCCACGATGCACCGACGGAGGACATCGAAGTCGGCGACACCACCTTCAACCACGCCACCTACGTCGAGCAGAAGGTGGACTGCCAGCGTTGCCACATCGACGCGATCGAGGGCAATGGCGACGTTGACAGCAACTCCTGCCTGCAGTGCCACTCCAGGACGGAACTGCCAACCCTGACCAGCGAACGCAATGAACTGCACAAGATCCACGTCACCGACCACAAGGTCGACTGCTACCAGTGCCACTCCGAGATCAAGCACGGCGCGCACGTGACCGAGAACCAGGTGAAGTTCTCCTGCGAGCAGTGCCACTCCGAGCCGCATGTCGGTGCGCGTGAGCTGTATGCCGGCACCGGCGGCCGCGGCGTGGATGACATGCCAGCCTCGATGTTCATCGCACAGGTTGACTGCATCGGCTGCCACATGGAGGAGGACAACGAGTCCGCCGGGCATATGGCAGGAGGCAACGTGATGCGTCCGACCGTGCAGGGCTGCGTGGACTGCCATGGAGACTTCGGTGCCGACCTCTATGCGATGTGGGCTGAAGCCATCGCGTCCGACATTGCGGACACCACCATCCAGGTGACCCGGGCCCGCACGGCACTCGATCTGGCTGACAGCGGCGCTGAGGGCTATGCCGAGGCGAAGCAGAAAGTGGAGGACGCCGAGTACAACCTGGAGTTCGTCAGGTTCGGTCGCGGCATCCACAACTACAACTACGCCTCAGAGCTGCTCAGTGCATCCCGCGACTTCTCCGATGAAGCCGTCGGCCTGCTCAGTGTAGGAACGGACGGCTGAGCAGATAAGCAGCAGGCCTGCAGCAAGCAGGCTGCTTGGCGCTCGTGGTGATTGCCTGGCTGTGCGGGCGGCCTAGTCGAACACGCAGTTGTTGCACATCGCACAGACGTTGCGCAACTTGCAGTTGATGTGGTCGCGGACTGAGTCATGCGGCGTCGGGTTGTCAACCAGGGTCTGCACGGTCCACTGGGTCAGCACCTGCGTGATTGCCCCATTGAGCTGCATCATCGCCTTGTGCAGTCCGCACAGGCGGCTGTCATCCGTGTAATCCTCGCAGTACTCAGCAAGGATCTTGCCCTGGCAGGCCTCGACAATGTTCAACAGGCTGATCTCACGCGGGGGCATGGCCAGCGTGACGCCGCCCTTGCTGCCCTTGGTGGATCTCATGATGCCGCTGCGCACCAGGTGCTGGATCACCTTCGCAGTGTACGTGGCACTGGATTCACAGACTTCCGCAATCACTCTGGGCGGCACGGGGGTATCTTCAGCCCGCATTGCCAGATAAAGCGTTGCCTGGATCCCCAGGTCGCTAGTCTTTGTAATCAAAGCAGCTTCCTATAGAAAGTATGGACTCACTCGCTGAGAACGAAGCGGTACCTGATCCCTGGCCTCTGCTTCTGGATCCGGTTGTCAAACTCCGGGTAAGCAGTGCCGTAATCTGGATACAGCAGGTAATTCATCTCATCCTCATCACCACTCCACGCGAACAGACGCTTCTTGCTGTTTCGTGTGAGGTCATCAACCCTGAGGAGGTCGATCTCCCGTACCGGTCGGGAGAGCTCCTTGTCCTCCCAGCGATAGAGCTTTAATACCTGCATGCTTCACCTAATTACTTAGATCAGCAGAATTATATCAGATAATGAAAGTCCGAGTACCGATTTCGGTCAATCTGCACACTTTCGCAATAAATGAGACGCTTTTAATCATCAAGCAAACCTGCTGTTCGTGCCCTCATTCACAAATCAACCACCTTATTTTGCGATCAACTGGTATAAAACCCATCTGAAATGTAATATTTACTGGATATTATTGGTGAGCCCATAAGATGGGACTTGCAAGTCTGACATTCCAACACACATGTTCCACGACGGGCACATTGCGGAGCGAAGATGCTCAGGATGGCTGAAGGTTATTGCGGGGCGGCAGAAAGGCCCTTTGCAGTAATAGTGAAATGGAATTGCAGCAATCAAGGAAGAATGGCTCCGGCGACTGGACTCGAACCAGTAACCTAACGGTTAACAGCCGTTTGCTCTGCCATTGAGCTACGCCGGAACGATGGGAAGAAGATGTTAACGCCGACAGGGCCTGATGTCAATATGGAAACCGCCCTATGTAGCCTTCAAATTGTGAATTCAGGCATTGGTCACCCCTAGACCTTCGGCATGATCTGTGTCGGCTTTCGCCGCCGCTGCGCCACACCGCTTTCATGGGCTGCGTGGACCACCGCGCGGGTCACCTCTCGGGCCACATGCTTGTTGAACAGTGAGGGGATGATGTAGTCCCGGCTGAGGCGCTTCGGGTCCACGCAGGCCGCAATCGCCTCCGCCGCCGCCAGCTTCATCTCCTCGTTGATGTCCGTCGCATGCGCATCCAGTGCGCCGCGGAAGATCCCGGGAAAGGCCAGTACGTTGTTGATCTGGTTCGGGTAGTCGCTGCGACCTGTTGCCACAACGGCAGCGTATTCCTCGATTTCCTCCGGCATCACCTCCGGCACCGGGTTAGCCATCGTGAACACGATCGGGTCCTTTGCCATGTTGCGCACCCACTCCGGCCGCACCGCGCCGGCGGATGACAGCCCGACCAGCAGGTCGGCCCCACGCAGTGCGTCCTCGATGCTGCCCTCAATCCGCCGTGGGTTGGTGGTGCGCCCGAACTCCTCGTGCACGGCGCTGCCATGGCAGTCCGCCCCTTCGCAGATGATGCCGTGGCGGTCCACACCGACCAGGTCGCGCACGCCGGCCGCAAGCATCATCTTGCTGCAGGCCACGCCGGCGGCACCGACGCCGACGACCACCACGCGGATGTCCTGCATCTCCTTTCCAACGAGTTTCAGCGCATTCTTGGCAGCGGCCAGCAGCACGACCGCCGTGCCGTGCTGGTCGTCATGGAACACCGGGATGTCAACACGCTGCTTGAGCTCGCGCTCGATCTGGAAGCAGCGCGGGGCGGAGATGTCCTCCAGGTTGATCCCGCCGAAGGTCGGCGCGATCAGTTCGCAGAAGCGGATGATCTCCTCCGGGTCACGTGTGTTGACACAGAGCGGGAAGGCGTCCACGCCGCCGAACTCCTTGAATAGCTGCGCCTTGCCCTCCATCACCGGCATCGCCGCCTCCGGCCCGATGTCACCGAGCCCGAGCACGGCGCTGCCATCGGACACCACGGCAACGGTGTGGGCCTTGATCGTCAGTGACCAGGCCCGCTGCGGGTCATCCGCGATGTAGCGCGAGACGCGCCCGACACCCGGCGTGTAGGCCATTGACAACTGGGCGCGGTTGTGGATCGGCAGCTTGCTCTCGACGGTCAGCTTGCCGCCGAGGTGCATGCGGAAGGTCTCGTCGGACACGGCCAGCACGTGGATGCCAGGCATCGCGCGCACAGCCTCGGTGATGCGCTTCTCATGCTCGGGATCATTGCAGTGCACGGTGAAGTCGCGCACCCAGCCGCTGCTGTCAACCTCCACCACATCGATTGCCCCCATCATGCCCCCGGCAGCGGCGATCTCGCCGAGGATGCGGTGGATCAGCCCGATACCGTGTGGTCCGCTGATCCTGATTGTGATCGTGTAGCTGGACTGATGCGTAATCATGCCCATGTTGCCGGCGGAAACCACTTATGGAGAAGCGGCCCCGGCCGGTCTCCTCCTTGATATGCAGATTATACAGCGCAGCGTTGCCGGCGGGTCCCGCCGGAGCCAATTGAAACCTGTTCTCATGCAAAAAAGTGCCCCCGGTTTCCCAGGGGCAAATGTGTTGTCAGAATTGAATCCGCAGGCCAAGCGAATGACCAACCGGCCGTCTAGGCAGTACCTTCGCCACCTTCTGCAGGTGCAGCCTCGCCACCCTCCGCCGGGGCATCACCGCCCTCAGCCGGCGGCGGGCCCATCGGCGGGAAGTCCCACATGAAGGCTGCGATGTCAAGCAGGTCACCGTCGGACAGGTCCTCCTCGCTGAATGCCGGCATGCTCGGCATGGCGTTGTTGCGGGTGGACAGGTAGGTGAAGCCGATGATCGTGCCGGTGGACATCTCATGGGCGCGCAGCTCACCGACGATCGCTGCCAGCGGTGCACCGGCCGCGGTGGACTCGCCGTTCGCACCATGGCACATCGCGCAGTTCGCGGCATACAGCGTGGCACCGTTCTCCGGGTCACCAAGCTGCGGCAGCTCAGCCGCCGGCTCATGGAATCCGGCCAGCCATGCGCCGAGCTCCATCACTTCCTGGTCGCTGAGGTCCTCCGGGCTGAATGCCGGCATGTAGGAGCCCTCACGCTTGACGCGCACCGGCTGGAACAGCAGTGCCCCGAGCTCCTCGGGACTGACTCCGGCCCAGATGAAGTAGCCGGCGTCCTTGATCAGCGGTGGGCCGACGCGCCCCTCGTGGTGGTGGCAGGCAGCGCAGTTCTCATAGTAGACCTTCTCGCCACCCTTGATGTCGGCAAAACTCGCCGGCCTGGTTTCAACTTTTGGCACGGCAGCCACATCAGCACTGCCCTGTGACTCCGCCGGCTGCTGGCACGATGCCGCCAGCAGGACAATGCTCAGCGCCAGCAGGCAGATACATGCCTGCGCGCGAAGGTTAGTGAAATGACGCATGATTTCCAACTCCCATCCTGGTGATAAGTGCCGGGGAACTGCCGTAAGTAGTGCCGCCGCAGCGACATCGGATCCATCTCCGCATTGCCGTTTCCCGATGCGCAGAAAATTATCATATTTTCATTGGCTCCACAAGATGAGACTGGCGTTTTTTCCCTGAATTCGCCCGAAACAGGCACGAGAGGTCGATTCTGCTAGGATATTGCTTCGTGGGGAGACGACTATGAAGCGATATACCACCCTGGTGCTTGCACTTCCACTGCTGCTTTCCCTGGCATTGCCGGCCGTCTCATGCAGCTCAGGAGCCACCCCGGCCACCCCGCCCGAAGCATCCGCCGGCCCGGGCAATGGGCTGCCCGCCCCGTCAGCCGTCGAGCGTAGCAGCAGTGCCGTGCTCGAGCTGCGGATCCACAGCGGAGCGGAATTCATGCCTGCTTCATCGCAGAATGTCACAGCGGATGCTGACCAGGCCGTGTTCTCCCTCACTCCGGCCGGAGACCCGCCACTGCGCTCCGAGATCTGCTACGCGATGTACGACTTCCAGCTTGATCCCAGCACTGTTGCCAGCAAGCTCAACCTCAACTGGGCCGACGATGCCACTCCCGCCAATGGCGCGGTCCTTGCCGCTTTGGCCAACTGGGACAGCGACCGCTGGGACTGGCAGCCAGTCAACGGCCCGAGCTGGGACTTCGGCGACTCCGCGCCCTACCGCCGCAATGACGGGCTGGTGCTGGCCGTCGTGATGATTGCCACTGCGGGTGGTGGCCGGCTGGAGTGGATCCGGCTCGGCGAGAATTCCCCGCCCGTGATTTCTGTTGTGACCAATGGTGACGGAGGCACTGCCCCGTCCATGATCAGTGTGGACGCCACTGCCAGCCGCGACGTCGACGGCACGCTGGCCGACTTCAGCTGGGACTGGAATGCCGATGGCAGCATCGAGCACCAGGGCACCGCGCCCGGCACTGACGACTGGCAGTGCTACCTCGGCGGCCGGACCAGCCTGCGCCTGAGTGCGACTGACAACATCGGCGCTAAGTCCGAACTGCTGCTGGAATTCAATACACTGGCCCATGCTCCCTGGTGGTGCGCCGGTGCGAACCGCTACCAGAACCGCCGCAGCCCGGCCAGCGGCCCCGCCCTGCTCAGTGCCACAGATGAACCGGCATGGAGCTTTGATGTGATAGATGGCCCTGACGGAGTGCTGCAGGGCGCGGATGGCACGATCTACGCTGCCAACCATGATGGCAAGATCTACGCGATTGACCCCGCTACGGGAATGGAGATCACCCATTTCGATGAAGGCAGCGGCAAGTACCTGAGCCTGCGTGCCATCGGCCCGGACGGCAGGGTCTATGCCCTGATAAACAATGGCTCCCCTGAAACTGACAATGCCGTGCTGGCGCTGGACGGCGACCTGGACGAGGACTGGCGCCTGCTGGCCTCTACCGGTGTGCGGGACATGCACGGCTTCACGATGGATGGCGGCCTGCTGCTGAGCTATGGCACGAATGAACTGCGCAGTGTTGATCCGGAGGCGACCGCCAGTGTCAACTGGAGCTACACCACCCCGAGCGGTCTGCCGCGGAACATCGCCGCCATCGGCGATGACGGGCAGGTCTACTTCGGCACAGACAAGTCTGACTGCTATGCGCTGGACCTGGCTGGCAACCTGCTGGACACCACGGCGGCCAACTCAAAGCTGCTCACTTCACCGGTGGTCGGCAGCAGCGGCAATGTGATGCTGGTGGCGGGATCCGCGGGTTATGTGATGTTCTGCGACCAGAACTGCACGAAGCTCGGCTACTTCGCCGTACCCGGTGGCAACCACCCGCTCAGCTATCCGGCAATCGGATTCGAGCTCGGTGTCGAACACCTGCTTGTGCCGGCCCAGGGCAAGGTCATGTACGCGCTCAACATGGAGGCTGTGAAGGACTGGTCGCTGACCGAGGACAGCGCCGGCCCGGCGGCACCGATCGTGGATGCCAGCGAGGACATCTACGTCAGCATCTTCAAGGACCTGGTCTGCCTCAAGCCGAACAAGAACGAGCGCTGGCGATTCACCTATGACTACACCACTGCGGAGTCGGTTGTGCCGCTGATCATGCTGTCCGACGGCAGCCTGCTGATCAGGACCAACGGTGACGACACGATCCGCTGCTACCGGCCCTGAGCCTAGGGCACGGGTACCTTGTTGATGTAGACAACGTTGTGAGCTGCGTTCCAGCCGAAGACGATCACAGGCTGGCTGTTCACTTCAAGCAGCGGGCAGATGCCTCCGCCGAGGTCCGTGTACATGATGCGCTCGTAGTTCCAGTCCGAGTCCCCGGCCGGGCTGCTGTTGCTTGCACTGGCCAGCGTCAGTCCACCATTCGGGGTATTGGCAACGTAGCTGAACATCGGGATGCCATCCACGACCGCCAGTGAGGGTGTGCCGCGCTTGCCGGTCTCGACAGTCATGATGTTCCAGTCCGCCGTGCTGGCCGGAGAGTCGCTGTCAGCCCAGGCGAAGCGCATTCCGAGCGGTCCGTCGGCAAATCCATAGGCGATCGCCGGGCGTCCGCCGAGATCCACCATCGACATGTACTGGCCGGTGTTCTTCGCCGGGTCCACCTTGTGCAGCACCCAGTCTGAGGGGCCGGTCGGAGTGTCCGTGGTGCCGCGCGCCAGCCAAAGTCGCAGCTGCGTGTCCGGGGCCGGGTCACGCTTGCCGTATGCGATGTAGGGCTTGCCACCGATCTCAATCAACTGCAGGGATTCACTCACATCCGGGCTGCCGGCAGTGTCCACCTCCGTGATCACCCAGTCCCCGGGAGCTGTCGGATTGGCCTTCGTCGAATAGGCGTAATAGATGTCATTCGGGTTGAAGCTGTGGGTGTAGGCAACCGCCGGCTTGCCGTTGATCACCGCCACGCTGCTGGACTCACCGCAGTTGGAAGTGCCATCGATGTTCATGTACAGCCAGCTGGCACCGGCCCACTTGGCGGCTGACAACGATCCGCTGGAATAGCCGATCAGCGGCACACCGGCCAGGTCGCACAGGTTGTAGGGGTTGTTTGTCTTCTGTACAAGTCCATCGGCGATTGCGGTCTGCACTGACCAGTCCGAGTTGTCATCCGGCTCTGCCATGCTGCTGATGAAGTACTCCATGCCGGAGTTGGTGGTCGTCGAACTGACCGCGGGATAGCCCCCGACGAGAGTCGCACTCAGACGCCTGTAGTTGGTGCCGTCCGTCCAGCTGCGGATCACATGGCTGCCCCAGCCCTCAATCAGCGGCAGGCCGACCGAGACTTCCGTGGTGATCTCCCCCGTGGCACCTTCGTTGTCAGTCACGCGCAGCATGGCGGTATAGGTGCCATCCGCCGGATAGACATGGTTGGTGATTGTCAGGCTTGCGCCCTCGGCATCGATCGTGCCGTCATTCTCAAAGTCCCACTCGTAGTAGACCAGGAATCCATCCTCGTCCCGGCTGCCGTCCGAGTCAAACTCGACATCCAGCGGGGCCGGGCCGGAAGGCGGCGTGGCCGTGATCTCCGGGTATGGTGCAAAGTTATCCGGCTCGATGGTGATCTGCTCAGTCGCCGTGTCGTACAGCCCGGCATCATCCATCACGCGCACCTTGGCCGTCACTGTACCGAGCTGCGTATAGGTGTGCTGCACCACCGGCTCCGTTGTCACCAGGTCGTAGATGCCGTCATTCTCCCAGTCGAATTCATACAGCACGATCCAGCCGTCGCTGTCGCCACTGGTGGCATCCAGCGTGCACTCATATGGTGCGATGGCCTTGCCGTTGTTCGGGTCGAACAGGTAGGCGGCCGGCGGCTGGTTCACCGCAACCTCCAGCGCGAAGTCAAACTTCTGGTTGCCCTCAGCACCATTGACTGTCAGGCTGGCGTCGTAGCTGCCCTCGCTGCCGAGCACGACCACCGGACCTGGATCACTGCTCGTATTGGGGCTGGCACCGCCGCCGAAGTCCCAGCTGAAGGTGGCCTGCGGGTCACCGCTGACCTGTGGGATGAAACGGATCGTCTGGCCCTCGGCACCGCTTGTCGGCGATACGCCACTGACCTGCGGGGACTGTGCCACATAGCCGAGGTCCGGTGCGCTGTGCGCGCTTTCCGAACTGTCCTGCAGGGCCGTGACCCAGTAGACGTGTGCCAGTTCATCGAGCACGCTGCTGTCAGTGTATTCACTGACGGCTCCGACCTGCTGGACCAGGTTCTGCCTGGTGTCACGGTAGATCCGGTAGCCGTCGGCACCGTCCACCTCAGTCCAGCTCAGCATGATGCTGTTGCCAGCGGTGCCCTGCGAGGCCTCCAGCTTGTCCGGCGGCAGCAGGCTGATTGAGTTGCCGGTGAAGCGCTGCGCCGTGGCCTCGTTGTACTCATCCGTGATGTAGCCGCACTGCACGTACCAGTTGTAGGGATGCGTCAGCGTGTCGTAGGCCATCCACAGGTAGCCGTCATCGCCCCACTCCGTGCCCCAGCTGTTGCGCACGAGGAAGGCATCCTTGCCGTTGTCATAACCGACGATCAGCATCGCATGCCCGCCGAAGCTCGGCCCCTGGAAATGCCAGACCTGGCCGGGGGCATACGTGAGCAGTCCGTAGTCAACCTGCGTGCTGACCAGCACGGGACGCTGCTGGAAGGCCAGCACGGACTTGATGCCCTCGATCGCGGCGGTACTGTGGCTGGCGAGCGGCACATAGCCGGTGCTCTTCAGCACCGCAGCGTCATTCAGGGCCGCGATTGACCAGTTGTCATTGTAGTCATAGTCGTAGGGGGCATTCAATTCGGTGGCAATGCCGAAGCGAGTCAGGCCGTCAGCCACCACATCCGTCCAGCGCCCGTAGTCGCCACCCGGTGGGAAGCCCTGGTCCTTGCCGCTTTCGATGTAAAGGAACTTCGGGCTGACCCGGAAGGCCGTGCCCGTCAGGTCCCAGCCCAGCGATTCGTAGATGCTGTACAGTTCGTAGTTGTAGGCACCGTCGCCAACCGCAAAGGCCGTGCAGCTGCCCCAGTAGCCCTGGTCATTGATCGGTGCACAGCCGGCGCGCAGGTCGACACTGCCCGGCAGCGTTGGCACATACAACGCAGGCGCACTGGTCTGCACCGGGATGTCCTCATACTCGAAGCCGGTGCCACGCATCTCCGGTGCACCGATCGTCATGCTGTGCAGCACCACCACGCTTTCGCGCTGCAGGGCCAGCACATTGACCAGCAGCTTGCCGTTGGCATCCGTATAGGGAGCCAGGTCGTCCAGAGTCAGCACCTGGTCCAGCGGGCCGTCGAACCAGCTCCAGCGGTTGGCATCCCAGTTCGCCAGGCCGACGAAGTACTTGTCCGGAATGCGCGGCAGGCCGTTCTCCGCCCAGTTGAAGCCGATGGTCGGATCACCTGTGTAACCGGTCAGGTCCACCTGGTAGATCGCATAGGCCGCATCACTCAGGTCGTCGAAGATCGCATTGTTCCAGACCGGACGGTACACAAGGTAATCGCCCTTCACTTCCACCCGGCTGTTCAGCAGGTCGGTGCGGTAGTCCACTGCCGCAATCTCAACCTCAGTGGCGGAAGTGCTGCGCCCTGGCAGCGGCATATTGGAGAGCGCCATGCTGATCGAGCTGGCCGCCTTCAGTCCGGCCGGCTGCTCGCTGATTTCCTGCTGCGGATTCATCCGTACCGCCAGCTTGACCTGCCGTGCATTGGCAGGCGCTTCCGGCAACGGCTGGACAGCCTGCTGGGGCGGTCCTGCTGTGGGAAGATCGTTGCCACCACCGCATGCCGCGGCGATGCTGCATAGCAGGATCACCAATCCGATCCTGCAATTCCTCACTGTCCTGTCCCTGTAGCTCATCCGCCCATTATAACGGGCAGGAAGCCGCATCCGCACTGCCCGCACCTTATAATAGAACCTGGCTATGCCCGGCAGCCGGGATCAATCCGGATGCTGCACCTAGGGGAGACGAATGAAACTGCTCTTCAGCACCCTGACCTTTGCAATCATCTGCCTGCTGGCGGCTTGTGGAGCCGCCAGACACAACCCCGCAGGCGATGCGGAAGCACTTGACTCCACTCCGGTCGGCAGTGCTCTTCCCGGCATCAATCAGCTTGATGCAATGAAGGGCGCCAGCCTCGCAGGCTTCACCCGGCTTGGCAATGAATTCCAGGATTCGAATGCCATCAGCAGCGTGGAGAACACGAGCATCCGTCTCGGTGAGCTGATCGGCCAGCAGACCTATGCCATCTACCGCTTCGACTCCAGTGCGGTGGATGAGCTGGCCTCTGTCGGCTACACGACGAGTGAAAAGGCCACCGGCTTCTCCCCGATCTATATGCTGCTGGCTGATTACACCTATGGCCGCTGGCGCATGATCGAATTCAACCAGCCCGCTGACAACTTCTCCGTCGGCGGTGATCCCGGCCAGTACACCAGCCCCGGCGGCTATACCTACCTGGCAATGCTCGGCTACGACGGCGAGTACTACCTGCTGGACAGCGTGGAGGTCTACTTCTCCAACATCCCGACAGATCTCGGTGCCTGGCCGACGGCCGGTGGTTCCAACCAGCGGCGCGGATACTCCGCTGACAACGTGGTGGAGAGCGCCAACGTGCACTGGAAGACCGTGCTGCCCAAATCCCTGCTGCATTCGGCCCCGGTGCAGAATGCAGATGGCACTATATTCCTCGGATCCTATGAGCCGGTTGAGCAGAAGGGCTCGCTGTTTGCGCTGGACACCGACGGCAGCCTGCTGTGGGAGCACGAGGTGCTGGACCAGATCAGCTCAACGCCGGCAATCGGCCCGCAGGGGCATGTCGTGTTCGGCGACATCGCCGACTACGTCTATGCAGTCAACCGCGCCGGCATCCGTGCCTGGCACACCAAGCTGCCGCGCGAGGTCTACTCCAGCCCGGCAATCCTCGATGACGGCTCGATCATCGTCGGCACCCAGGGCAGCCAGCTCTACAAGCTGGACTACCTCGGCATCGAGCAGTGGCACCTCGACACCTCAAGCGGGATCTACTGCCCACCCGCCATCGCGGCGGACGGCACGATCTATGTCTGCACCGCGGGGGGCGCGCTGGCCAGTGTCAGCCCTGACGGAGAACTCAACTGGGAGCACAGCGGCACGGGCGAGGCGCATGCCAGCCCCTGCATCACTTCGACCGGCAAGCTGGTCTACGCCACGCAGGATGGCAACATCTACTCCGTCGACGCCGATGGCAACCAGCTCGGCACCCATGCCGCAGGCACCAGCTTTGAGGGTGCTCCGGCGGAGGGCCCCGACGGCAACATCTACATCGCCAACATGGACGGCAAGCTGTACAAGTACGACAGCGATGCCAACCTGCTTGACACCTTCATCACGGGCAGCCCGATCGAGGGCAGCGTGGTGATTGACGGTGACGGCACCGTGTTCTTCGGCACGGCCTCCGGCAGCGTCTACGCGGTTACGCCGGACCTGCAGCTGCAATGGCAATACGATTCGGATGTCAGCTACCGCTGCGGTCTCGCGATTTGCGAAGGCGGCATGCTGCTGGCCCCGGCCACGGACGGCACCCTGACGGCCTTTGCCCCCAATGATGCAGTCATCCCCGCCCAGCCGACCGGGCTGACCGCCAGCCAGGGCACATTCGCCGACTATGTCCAGCTCAGCTGGGATGAGCAGTTCGATGCCAACGGCTTCGACATCTACCGGGATGGCAGCGGCAGCCCCGTCGATTCCGTGGTCGGCCTGTTCAGCTGGTTCGACGAGGGCCTGTCTGATGACACACACCACACATACACCATCGTTGCCACCAATGAGACCGGCAGCAGCATCGCCAGTGAATCCGCCGAGGGCTGGGCGATCGGCATTGACCCCGGCGCCGGTGACTGGAACATGTACTGTGCAGACCCGGCGCATACCGGACTGAGCAGCCTGGCGGGTCCGCATGACGGACAGCTGGACTGGAGCTACGAAACCGGCATCACCGGCCATAGCAGCCCGGTGATCGGTGCATTCGGCGAAATCTACTTCACCGTCGGTGTGGATAACCCCTATGTTTACTCGCTGGCGCAGGACGGCTCGCTGCGCTGGGCCACCGCGCGCAACCAGAGCATCAGCGCCGGCCTTGCGATCGATGACAACGGGTACATCTACGGTTCGGAATCGGATTATATTTTCAGGCTGAAGCCGGACGGCTCCGAGGACTGGTCAGTCACATATACGAATGGAAACTTCGGGCCGCCGACCCTTCACGAAGACAGCGTCTACTACAGCGGCGAGATCTTCAGCGGACCTGACCTCACACTCAAGCTGGCAATGAGCGACGGTTCAGAGACCTGGTCCTACAGCAAGGGCAGCCGTTTCGGCGCGCCATCGATCGGCAGTGACGGCCGTGTATACGTCTGTGGCGGTAGCAACCGGGTCTACATCGTCAACACCGATGGCTCCGCCGGTGGGGAACTGGGAGCAAGCGGAACCGTGGATGAGACCGCAGTGATCCTGCATGATGTGGTTAATGGCGACTTCGTGGCCGCAACCAGCGGTCCTAAGCTTTACGCATGGAAGAATGGCAGCTTCGTCTTCAGCTACCCTGCAGACAATGACGACGTGACCGGCATCGCACTGATGCCCGGCCTCGACAATCTCGTGACAATCGGCGACGAATGCAGCAGGATTGACCTGACCGGTGCGGAACTCTGGACCGGCACACTCTCCCGCAAGACGCAGTACGCAATGCCCAGCGTTGACAAGGACGGCTACATTTACTACGGCGACAACCTCGGCATTTTGCGCTGTGTGGCCCCCAACGGCGACATCGCATGGGACTATGACACGGAAACGGACCTGGCCTACAGTTCCGTGGCGATCGGGCCGGACAACCGGGTCTATATCCTTGGCGCCAACGGCACGCTGTTCGCCTTTGAGAACCCAGCGCCGTAAGGATGCGGATCAGGCATTGCCACGGCTGAACAGGGCCTGCAGCCTGCGCAGTGTCACATGCTGCGGGCCGGTTTCGGCGAAGTAGGTGCGGCCCTTCCACTGCACGCCGCCGCCAAGCGCGATGCTGTGGAAGGAGAGGATCGCCACCCACAGCATGCCGGGCATTGCCAGGCCGTGCATCAGCGCACTCCATACAGGTGTGCGGTAGGCCGCCGCCAGCAGCAGCCGGATCATCAGCACGTTGGCAGCACACATCAGCATGTGCAGCTGCGGCTGGCCTGCCAGCTGCTGGCAGGCGGCAACATACAGTGGCAGGCTGAACAACCCAAGCTGCAGTATGAAGAAGGCCCAGAAGCATGGCCCGTTGCGCAGCACCTTGTACAGGTTCTTGCGGAAGCCGTTGGCAACCTCGTGAATGTCGCGGTACATCCTGACACTGAGCAGCCGGCTGCCATCTAGCGTCAGGCTGCGCTCGCCGCATTCGCGGAATGCACGCGCCAGCGCATGGTCCTCCAGCAGTCCGCCGGCGCAGGCCCGGTGCCCATCGACTCGCTTGTATGCCGCAGCTTCCATCAGCAGGCAGGCCCCGCTGGCGACCACCATCCCGGGATGCATGCTGCGGTGCATCGCCCCCATCGGGAAGCTGGTGAAGGTGGCGAAGTTAAGCAGCGGGATCGCCAGCTGCTCGGCAGCGCTCACGGTCTCGAAGTGCGGCCAGCAGGACAGGAAGCCCAGCTCGCGGGACTGCGCCTCAGCAAGCATCGCGTCAACAGCACCACGCTGCAGGCGCACATCGGCATCGAGGAACAGCAGCCAGTCTCCGCTGGCCTCTTCCGACAGCTGGTGGCAGGCCCAGGTCTTGCCGAACCATCCCTCCGGCCGTTCCCTGCCACTCAAAAGCCTGATGCGCCGGTCCATCAGCCCGTAGCGCCTGATGACACCTGCGGTTCCATCACTGCTTTCATCATCCAGGATCAGGATCTCCCGCACCCTGCTGCCCTGGCTGTGCAGGCTTTCCAGCAGGAAGGGCAGGTTGTGCTCCTCATCACGGCATGGAATCAGGATGGAAACGGAAGGCGAATCGCCTGCGGCATCCGGAGTTTCGGGAGGAATCTTCGGGGGCAGCTGTACCGCCGGCCATGCCCGGATGTTCCAGATCACGAATGCCAGTGCGATGCAACTTAGTACCCACAGGATGAAGCCGATCAACTCCATGTATCCCTCCAAGGTCCAGATTGCCCCGGTACGGCGGAATACTCGCATGGCTCTGTAAAGACCCTGCAAAGCCGGGCCGTGCTTTTGGATAAAACTTGCGTGGATGGCGCAGATTCACCTGATCCCCTCACCGAGCGCTTCCAATCCCCATATAGCTTTCAGCAATCCATGCACACTGTGCGTGAACCTGAATTACTGCTGTTTTTCGAGAATTTTATAATTCGAGGTTTAGAAATTTCTGCATTTGCCTATAACGAACGGTTGATTCCTTGCCGGGTCAGGAAGCCCGCCGGGATCGCTGAACAAGAATGTGAGGTGAATGTCATGAAGAATCTGTTGTACAGCCTGCTGTGTGGGCTGGTCATAATGGTGATTGTCGCGGGATGCGGCGGTGGCGGCGGGACCGCCGGGCTGGATGCATCCCAGGAGGGCTCCTCCTCCGACCTGATTGCGGGCAACTTCGGCCTGACCGAGGATGGCCTGGTCGCAGTACCCGTTCGTCCTGATGATCCGGTTGATGATGACCCCTTCAGCCTGTCCGGCAAGGGCGCATCCTTTGCCCAGCCCGGTGAGCTCAGCCTGCCGGATCTTACCGGCAAGTCCGTTTCCTTCGTGCAGGATGACCTGGACAAGGAAGGCGCGGACTATGACCCGACGCTGCCCAGCCAGAATGTGGTGATGGATGCCGGCTATGCCGTGTTCTCCCCGGGCTGGCTGCCCGGCGAGGGCGGTGCCGGCCTCGCGATGGCCACTTACCGCTTCGTCGCACCGGGTTATGCCGCCAGCACCGAGCTGCAGTCCGTTGGCTTCGAGTGGTCCAAGGGCTACGACCCGGACTTCCCGCAGGACATGTATGTCGGCTTCGCCAACTGGGACGAGGGCCGCTGGACCTGGTACATGGGCCCGGACGACTCCACCCTGACCATCGACAGCCTGGCCCCCTACGAGCGTGAGGACGGCACCATCCTCGTCGCACTGGTGATGATGGGCGAGAAGGAGCTGGAACTGGGACGCATAAGCCTCGGTGACCCGGAACTGCGTGGCACCGGCCTGCTGCCCAAGCCCGGTGAGATGATCGCCGGCGACTACATGCCGCCGTTCGGCACCGTCAGCCTGCCCTCATCGGCATCCGTTGAGGCCGGCATGGCCCCGGTTGGCAACCAGGGCAGCGTCGGTTCCTGCACCGCCTGGGCTGCAGGCCACGGCGCACTGGACTACCAGCTGAACTTCATGTACCAAGCCGCCGGCTGGAACCTCTCCAACTGGCCGCAGAACGGCTGGAACCAGGTCAGCCAGCGCTACCTGTACCTTGAGTCCGACTTAAGCGGGCTGGGCTGCCCCTCACCGGGACGCTACACCAGCGACGTGATGGCA
Organism: bacterium; assembly: GCA_020440645.1. Classification (GTDB taxonomy): domain Bacteria; phylum 4484-113; class 4484-113; order 4484-113; family JAFGCY01; genus JAHEFU01. Next base: position 105,156 of record JAGRNR010000003.1, read on the forward strand.
ACCCTGATGAACCAGGGCACCCCGCCGGTGATCCTCGCCCCCTACGGCAGCTCCTTCAGCTGCGCGGACAACTTCACCCAGGCCACGCATGACGAGGCTGACAAGTTCCGCATCTCCAACTTCCAGTACATCTTCTCCACCGGCAATTCCACGCTGCAGGATGTCGACCGCATCAAGCACACGCTTGCCATCCTGAAGAAGCCCGTCTACATGACGACCTCGCTGGATGACGACTTCAGCAGCACCAAGTATGACAAGGGCAATGTCTGGAACTACAACGGCCCGTCGATCGGCGGCCACGCGATGTGCATCATCGGCTATAACGACGCCAAGCAGGCCTTCTACGTCCGCAACAGCTGGGGCTCCGACTGGGGCAACGACGGTAACTGCTGGATCGGCTACAGCACCTTCACCAATGCGGCGAGCAAGAGCAACTACGTCACGGCGGTCGAGCTGTTCCTCGACTTCAACCCGGACCTGGTGGCAGCCCCGTACTGCAACCAGACCGCCACCATCTACCCGCCGGCAAACTTCCAGGCCAGCAGCGGCGAGTTCGTTGACAAGGTCCGCCTGAGCTGGACGGCGGCCAGCGGCGCGACCTCCTACGAGATTTACCGCGGCACCGATGACAACCTGATTGATGAGATCTCCCCGGAGAGCACCAGCTACGACGACACCACCGCCGTCCCCGGCGTGCCCTATGCCTACTGGATCAAGACCAAGGTGGGCGGTTTCGCCAGCGTGGCGGCCAGCGACACCGGCTTCCGTGCAGCCGACCCCTTCATCCGCGATGTGCTGCCGCTCAGTGGCCGCAGCGAGTCCCTGATCCAGTTCAGCGCTGACGTGATTGGCAACGGCACCCTGACCTACGCCTGGGACTTCGGCGGCGGAGCGGTTCCCAACACCAGCACTGAGCCGAGCCCGACCGTTGTGCTGACTGGTGATGACATCTACGATGCGACCCTTGAAGTGACCGGCGCAAACGGCACCGCCACCTACGAGTTCCAGCTCGTCGTCGACCCGGTGCAGGAGGAATGGGCCCACAGCTGGGGGCTTGGCGATGACGAGGAGATCGAGGCGGTCTGCGTGGACTACACCGGCGCGGCCTACGTGGCCGGCAGCACGATCGGTGGGCTCGGTGACCGGGATGCACTGGTGGTCAAGTACGACGCCGGCGGCAACGTGATCTGGTCCCGCGCCTACGGCACCGGCGGCCGTGACAACGCCCGCGGGATCGTGGCTGACAACCTGGGCAACATCTACGTGGCATACTCCGAGATCAAGGCAGGAGCCGTGACCTCAGTGCTCTCCCGCCTGGACGCGGCGGACGGCCAGGAGGAGTGGAGCATCTCACTGGGTATCGGCAGGCTGTCCGATGTGGCGACTGACGTAAACGGTAACGTGTTCGCCGTCGGCAACAACATCTTCGGCGAGGGCAACATCGACATCCTCGTGCACGGTATCAGCCCGGCCGGCAGCCTGCTGTGGAGCAAGCGCTGGGGCACCTCCGGCAACGACTTCGGCGAGGGCATCGATGTCAACTCCGACGGCCAGGTGTTCGTCGCCGGGCAGGCCGTGGTCAACTCCTCCCGCGGCAGCGACCTGCTGATGCTGCAGTTCGACCCGGCCAACGGCGATGTGCTGGCCCAGAAAAGCTGGGGCAACAACCAGAACGAGTACGACACGGACGTGATGACTGACGACTTCGGCAACGTCTACCTGACGGCCACCGGCAAGAACTACATCTTCGGTGAGCACGGCATCCTGGTGGTGCGCTACGACATCAGCAACCCGGAGCTCAGCTGGGTGCGGGCCTACGACGCGCGCGGCGGCAGTAATGTCAACACCTACGGCCGCGGCATCTCCGTGGACTCGGCGGGCGACCTGTTCGCGGTGACCTTCCTTGACGACGAGGTCGGCGGTGAGTACTTCCACGTGATGGCGAAGATCAGTGCCCAGGGCACCCTGCTCCGGGAGGAGCGCTACGAGGACGGCACCGGCTACCCGCAGCTGGAGGACATGGCCTACAGCGCAGCCGGCAAGCTCTACGTGGCAGGCACCCGCGCCAAGCGCTTCACCCCCTTCTGGGACCCGGTGCACATGGGCCAGGGCAACTTCGGCAACCCCGGCGTGACTGAGGCCAGCCCGTCGCTCAGCGCCAGCGGATCGGGAGCGATTGCCAAGAGCTACCCGCTCAGCGCGGTAAACCTGGAGGGCACGGTTGACAACGGCGGCGGCAAGGATGACCTGATGATCGTCAAGTTCAACCCTGAAGTGGAGAACTAGGCAAATAGACAAGCGGCAGGCCGGCCAAGGAGCACCGGTCTGCCGCTTCGGCATTTTCTCTGTCTATTTGCTGCGATATGACTTGATGCTGTCCAGCCCGAAGCTGAAGCTGTCAGCCGGGAAGCTCCAGCAGATCAGCTCCACCGCCGTCACCCGGTCCCCGCGCCAGGGCATCTGGGCGACATCACCTGGCCCATGCGGCAATGGTCGCTCCCCGGAAAAAGTATGGAGGAACTGTCAGGCCGCATTGCCTAGCTCGGAATCCAGTGCAGGTAGATCAGGTCCTTGGTGTTCGCGTCCACCACGATGAACGCCGGGTTGCCATTTACGTTGAGCATGGAGTATGTATCCACGTCCTGCAGCACGCGCTCGATGCTCCAGTCCCCACCTTCGCTGGGTTCATCAACTGTGGAGCGGCCGATCGTGGCATAGCTGTGCCCGACATAGCTGCTGTATCCCACCGCCGGACGGCTGTCCAGTTCGATCAGGCTCCTCACCGCAATGCTGCTCGGGGCTTCTATAACGTGGAAGCTCCAGTCACCGCTGGATGTGGGCGAGGCCGTGGAGGCGCGTGCGATCCGCAGTTCGGTCGGGCTGCCGGAACCACTGCATGCCACCATCGGCAGTCCGTCATACATCAAGAGCGAGAACCCCCCTGTGCCGTTGCCGGTTTCATCGACGGTATGCCAGGTCCAGTCACCCGGCAGGCTCGGATCAACCGTGGTGGCGCAGGCATAGGCCACGCGCCAGGCAGCATCGTAACGCGAGCGGAACACGAGATGCGGTTTGCCACCGAGGTCCTCGAGCTGCATCCGGTCACCGGATGACTGGTTGTTGTCAGAAATGTCCATGAATACCCAGTCAGAGGAAGACGTGGGGTAGAGCTCAGTGGATCGAGCGTACACCGGGTAGTAATCGTCAACCAGTCGGCGGGCATACACCACCGCGGGCTTGCCGTTGACGAGTGCCACATCGGCGTATCCCCCGTTCACTGCCACGTTGTTCACCACATGCGCGGTCCATGTCCCGCCGCTGCGGCGGATGTACTTCAGCTCGCTGCCAATGAAGGAAGCCACCACCGGCTCGCCGCCGACCTCCGCCAGGCTGTAGATCCGGTAGGCATCACTGATGTCCTCATGCTGCCAGTCACTGACCGCCTGCGGGTCAGCCACATCGCTGTACAGGTAATGCGCCGCATCGCCCTGCTTCTCCCACAGGGCCACCGCCGGCTTGCCATCGATCAGCGCCGCATCCATTGTGTACTGCGAAGCGCCGTAGCCCTGCAGCACGTAGGATTCCCAGCGCGGTCCCGACGGGGCATCCGTCAGCTCCAGCGTGAAGTCAAACACATCGGTGCCAAGCGCATTGCTCAGCGTCAGCGTGCAGGGGTAGCTGCCCGCATCGGACAGCATCACGCTCGGTGCGGGATCCGTCGAAACTGATGGCACGGCGGCATCGCCGAAATCCCATGAGTAGCTCAACGGCGCTGTGCCTGCCACATCAGCGCTGAAGCTCTGCTCCTGATTGGCATAGGCCGCCAGCGGATCCACGGCACTGACCTGTGCCGGGATGAAGTCCATTCCGGTGCCGGGGCCGAAGGCCCACAAGCGGCCACGCGAGTCACTGATGTACAGGTCGCCATTGCCAGCCAGGGAGGGGCTGCTGAGCATCCCGGCATCCGGGTTGATCGTACTGGCCCAGACCTCAACTCCGTCGTGCACCGCAAACACCTGCTGGTCAGCACCGTAGTAGACGGTGCCATCACGCCCGAGCACGGGGATTGCCGCATCCTCATCCGGATTGTGCGGGCCGAAGTCCCACAGCACTTCGCCCGTGGCCGGGTTCAGTGCATTGACAAGCCCGGCGCCGTTGACAACGATGACCGTCCCGTCCGCCATCACGGCTGGCGCATTGCCACCCTGCCCGCGGGTGGCCTTCTGCCACCACAGCTCATTGCAGCTTGCCAGGTCGATGCAGCGCGTATTGCTGTTGCTGTCGACGGTGTACAGGCTCAGCCCGTCCGGCGAGATTGCCATGCCGGTAACGGCCTGCGGCACGCGGAGGTTGTCCGTCGGGGTGCCGCTGCCGGAATCAAGCGTGAATATCAGGTCGTCGTAGCCGAAGCGGCCCGTGCAGATCAGGCGTCCATCGTCAGTCAGCAGGGCCCGGATCGGTGTGTTGAACTTGTCCGCCACCTGCACCGGATCCGTCAGCCGGCTGCCGTCCGCGGCATCCAGCCCCACGATGTACTTGCCGTCCATGATGCAGTACAGCACACCTTGGGCCGTTTCCCCGATCACCGAGATGTTGTTGCTCAACTCGCTGTCGGACTGCCAGATGAGTGAACCATCAGCCGGGTCAATGCACTGCATGATGTTGTTGAACGAACAGAAGATGTTGCCGGTTTGCCTGCTTGCCAGCGGCTGGCCTCGATATGAGAACTCAGTGTTGACCAGTTGCCAGTTCAGCGAACCGTCACTGCCGATGCAGCGCAGGCTGCATCCAGCGGAATCGTTCTGCGCACTGAACACTATGTCGGAGTTCTGCAGCACAAGCGGTGCGCTCAGCCGCGTGAGTGGGTTGTTGCTCTCAATGCCCCCGAAGAAGCGCCAGGCCAGGTTGGCATCCTGCGGGCCATCCAGCGGGCTTGAGCGGCTGTTGCGCCCTTCAAGCCCCGCTGACAACCAGCCGTCGTAGCTGCCATCAAGCACTGTCATGTAGAAATTGAAGACATCCGCCTCCGGACCGCTGCCGATGGTCACGCTGGCCTCGTAGATCCCGGGAGCGCCGAAAGTCACGAAGGGTTCACCGTCCGTGCTCGTATCCGGAGTGCACGCCCCGCCGAAGTCCCAGCTGTAGCTCTGCGGCGGGCCGTCAGTGGCAACCCCGACGATGGCCTGGTCCCCGCTGTAACCGCTGTTCCCATACACGTAGTTGATCACCACCGGCTGCGGCAGCACCGTGTACTGGAAACTGAATTCATCACTTCCGATCGCATTGCTGACCGTCAGTGTGCCACCGTAGGTGCCGGGGTTCTTCAGCGTGATGAACGGCCGCTGCTGGATCGAGCTGGATGGCGTGGCCCCCAACCCGAAGTCCCACACGAAGCTCATCGGGCCGCTGCCCGTGACGGAGGCACCGATGCTCAGGCCCTCGTCCGTGCGACCTTCCAGCGGCAGCACCTCAAGCACCTGCGGCAATGCGGCGATGTAGCCCGTCACCGCCGGGCTGATCCGGCTGCCTTCAGCCTGGACCCAGTAGACGTGCCCGAACGGATCGCTCACATCCTCATCCAGCCACTGCGTGGCGGACCCATCCAGCACCGCCACTTCGTTGTCAATGGTGTCCCGGTACACATGGATCATGCCGCCGGCCGTATGCTCGTCCCAGTTCAGGCCGATCCCGCCCTGCTCCCCGCCCTGCGTGGCGAACAGCCCGGTGACCGGGGGTACGGACGGTGCATTCAGCCCGAAGCGGTCAATCACGTCAACACCGTAGTCCTCTGTCATCGTGTAGCAGCGGATGAAGGCATAGGGGTTCCTGAAGCTTTCGTAGGCGATCCAGCAGTAGCCCTTGTCACCCCAGAAGCGGCCCCAGCTGTTGCGCACCTTGAATGCACCGCTGGCACCCTTGCTGTCGTCATAACCGACGATGCACATCGCATGCCCGCCGATCGTGCCCCAGGTGTAGTACCAGACCTGGCCCGGCAGCAGCGAGGGGAAGGTGATGTCGAGATTGACACGCATCGGCAGCACCTTGCCCTGTTCGGCAAGGATGCGCTTGACGGTGTCGATGCCGTCATCCGTGTTGCAGGGCACCTCGCGCCAGGACTCAATCTTCAGCACCTTGGCATCCTCAAGCGCCGCACTGCTCCAGTTGTTGTCATAGACCATGTCATACGGAGCATTGGCATCCGTGGCGGTGCCGTAGTTCATCAGGTTGTCAATCACTTCATCCGTGTAGCGGCCGTAGTCCCCGCTGGCCGGGAAGCCGCCCAGCTCACCGCTCTTGATGTAGAGGTACTTCGGGCTGACCCGGTTGGCAGGGGACTGCAGGTTCCAGCCATAGGCGCCATAGACCTGCCCCAGTTCGTGGTTGTATGCGCTGTCGCCGACGGCGAATGCCGTGCAGGCTCCCCACTGCATCTGGTCGTTGACAGGTGCGCACTCACCGGACAGGTCCACCGCAGCCGGCAGCACGCTCGCCTTGGCCAGCAGCGGGAAATCCGGCGCGGTCTCGGGCAGCCCGAGGTCACCCGTGGCGCGCTTCTCCGGCACGCCGGCCTGCATGTTCGCCAGCGCCGCGTCAGTGTTGCCAAGCAGCACGAAGGCCAGCAGCACGTCGCCGTTCGCCTTGCGGTACGGGCCGAAGCTGCTGATGCTCAGCACGTTGTCATCCGGGCCCTCGTAGAAGTCCCAGCGGTTGTCCTGCAGGTTGGCAAAGCCGATGTACCAGTCGTCGACATTCGCCGGTGCCATATCCGCCACCCAGCTGAAGCCGACCGTCTTCTCGCCGTTGTATCCGCGCAGGTTCCAGCGGTAGATCGCATACGATCCGCTTTCCAGCGCCAGCCCGTCATAGTCCGGGCTGTACAGGCCCTCGGTGTCCTCATCGCCCTGCCGTCCGACATTGCTGCTGGGCAGGCCGTCCTGGAATGCACCGCCGTCGATGTACCAACCCGATCCTGCACACAAGGTACTCTTCGAGTCGAATGCATCGGCAAGGCTGTCCGCAAGTTCGTCCGGCTGGATGAAACTGACGCCGCGCAGGCCGTCCTCAAGCGGTTGCTGCGGCTGCATCCGCACCTCGAACAGCCCGGCAGTGGTGCCGCCGGTTCCGGCCGGATCCGTTTGCTCCATATTCTGCGGCTGGACTGTCTGTCCTGCTTCCAGTGCGGGATGTGTGCCACCGCACGAAGCCATCAGCAGGACGATAATCAGGGCAACTGCACTGCCGGCATGCCTGGAGTGATTCATCAAGGGTCCTCCCCCACGGAGCCGCCATCCTGCGGCCTTCCGGGCAGGATCCATTGTAACAAGCGCAGGCTCAAGGATCACCTGAAACAGGAGTGCTGTACGCTGCGTAGTACATCCAGCTATCATCGGGGGATTGCATGGACACGAGCAAGGCTATTTCGACCGCTGTTGTGAACAGCATCGTGCTGGCGGGCATCCCGCTCGGCATCTATGTGCTTTTCCACTACCTGAAGCACAAGCGCAGAATGCGGGAGGTGCTGGAACGCGCCGGTCTCTGCCTGGGCGAGACGCGTTACCTGCTGCAGGCCGCCATCGCCAGCCTGGCTGTCTCGATCATCCTGTTCCTGGTTCCGCTCGACCTGTCGCTGATGACACATGAAGGCAATGCAATGGCCGGATTCGCCGGGGCCGGTATCAGCCCGCTGACCATCCTGCTGGCGCTGCTATACGGATTCCTGCAGACCGGTTTCTGCGAGGAGTTGTTCTTCCGCGGCCTGATAGCCGGCAGCCTCTCACGCCGGGTGAAAGCGCCCTGGGCAAACATCCTGCAGGCGCTCATCTTCCTGCTGCCGCACCTCATCCTGCTGGCGATCGCACCGCAGGCCTGGCCGCTGCTCATTGTGATCTTCGCTGGCGGCCTGTACGCCGGCTGGCTGCGCATCAGCAGCTGTTCCATCCTGGCCCCCTGGCTGCTGCACGCCACTGCCAATACGACGATGTGCCTCGTGATTGCCAGCCGCACTGTCGCTGCCTGAGCGGACTTTCTCCATACTTTCACCAGACTCCCGCCTCAGAAGCGCAAGGTTTGCCCAATAGCATCTGATGTGCCAGGAAGCGGGCGGGCAAATGGTCCTCCCGTTCCCGGTGCGATCTGGGCCAGCGCAGCGCATTATCCAGCAGCGCGAAGGCCAGCGGGGAAATCAGATGGCAGCACAACAGGTCTGGTCAATCGTCTCATGGCGCAGCCGCGCGGCCATTCTTGCCGAGACGGTGCTTTCGGCAGCGGATGAGCAGGAAGCCATGCAGCTCGTGGCCGAGTCATCCCGCGGAGTGCTGCGGGCCTACAGCACGAGCTTCTACCTCGTCACCCGCTTCCTGCCACCGCACAAGCGCCGGCAGGTGGAACTGATATACGCCGCGGTGCGCTACCCAGACGAACTGGTTGACACCTTCGCCCCCCAGGGGATCGATGTCGAGACGGAGATGGCAGCCTGGCGGCGGGACTATGAGCGTGCGCTCGGCTGCAGCGGGCTGCAGCAGGCCGTGGAGCTGGGCTGCAACCCCTACATCGCCGCCTTTGCCCAGCTCGTGAATCACCTCGGCATCCCACGCGAGTACTACCGCTCCTTCCTTGATGCAATGGAGAGTGACCTCCAGCCGCGCAAGTTCCAGACCATGGAAGACCTTGTCGAGCGCTACATCTACGGCAGTGCCACTGTGGTCGGCTACTTCCTCACATATGTATATGGCTCCAGCGGCAGTGGCAACTTCAGTGCAGCGATGGACTGCGCGCGGGAACTGGCAATCGCCCTGCAACTCACCAACTTCGCCCGCGACGTGGCGGATGACCGCGAACGCGGGCGGATCTACATCCCGCTGTCGATGCTGCCGCAGTCCGGCTGGACGGACGGCATCGCTGCGGCGGAGCTCAGTGATGCCGACCTCGTGCAGGCCCGCATCGAGCTGGCCCAGCATGCCCAGCAGGGATACGCCCGGGCCCAGGCCGGGGTTGCCAGCTTCAGCCGCGACAGCCGGGTGGCGATCGAGTGCTGCATCAATGTCTATTCGTTGCTGAACGGCATGATCCTCGATTCAGAAGGCCGGCTGGACACCCGCCTGAGCGTGTCCGGTGCGCGCAAGTTCTCCGTGCTGCCGGCCAGCAAGTACTGGCGTGTTCCGCTGGCAATGACGGGGCTGCTCTGATGACTGACGTGATCGTGATCGGCGGCGGCCTCGGCGGCCTGTCCGCCGCCACCCACCTGGCCCGCATGGGCTGCAAAGTCACGCTGCTGGAAAAGAATGCGGGCACCGGCGGCCGGGCAAATGTGATTGAGCAGGACGGCTTCCGCTTCGACACCGGCCCCTCGCTGCTGAACTATCCCTGGGTGTTCGAGCAACTGTTCGCTGACAACGGTTCCGACCTGCACGAGCAGCTCGAGCTGCTGGAAGTCGAGCCCGGCATCCGCTTCCACTGGCCGGACGGCGAGAGCTTGCAGCTCTCCAGCCGCTTCGACCGCCTGCGCGGCGAGTTCGAACGCTTCGACCCCTCCGTCGGGCCGCGCCTCAGCGCCTGGCTGGAACGCGCCGGACGCAACTACCGGCTGAGCTTCGACAGGCTGGTGACATCCAATGCTGACAACCCGCTACGCTGGCTCGGCGCACTGCGCCTCAATGAGCTGGCCGGACTCGGCCTGCAGCGCAGCGTATATGGCCAGCTCGGCACCTCCTTCCGCAGTGAGCGCATCAAGCAGGCACTCGGCAGCTACGCGATGTACCTCGGCGGCTCGCCCTTCGACCTGCCGGGCCTGTTTGAGATCCTGCCCTTCGGTGAACTGAACTACGGCCTCTGGCTGCCGCGCGGCGGAATCTACGCCCTGGTGGAGGCGATGACCCGGTTGGCTGCTGACAATGGCGTGGAGATCCGCACCTCCTGCGAGGTGAAGCGCATCCGCGAGAACGGTGGGCGGGCCCGGGCTGTTGAACTGGCGGACGGCAGCCTGCTGGCAGCCGATGCAATCGTCAGCAACGTGGACGTACCAACCACCGACACCCTGCTCGCCCCGGAAGTGATCTCCACCAACGGCGGCGGCAAGCGCGCAGCACGGATGGCGATGACCCCCGGTGTGCTGACCTTCTACTGGGGGCTCAAGCGTAAGGTGAGCGGGCTCGGGCACCACAGCATCTTCTTCCCGCAGCATTACCGTGAATCCTTTGACCAGCTGATGCAGGGCCACTCGATCAGCAATGAGCCGCCCTTCTACGTTTCGCTGGCAAGCGAGACTGACCCCTCGCTGGCACCGGAGGGCAAGTCCACCATGTTCGTGCTGCTGCCGACACCGGTGCTAAGTCGCCTTGGTGATGTGGACTGGCAGGCCCAGCGCGAGCGCCTCAGGCAGTCCGTGATTGCCAGGCTGCGCGCGGAGGGCAGTGACATCTCCGCGGACGACATCGAAATGGAGCGCTGCTACACCCCGGCTGACTGGCGTGACAACTTCGGCCTGTACGACGGCAGCGCCTTCGGCGCCAGCCACCGCCTGCTGATGCTCGGCCCCTGGCGCGCGCAGAACTACAGCCGCCGCCTGCCGGGACTGTACTACACCGGTGCCTCCACCACCCCCGGCACGGGCATGCCGCTCGTGACACTCGGTGGCCGGATGACCGCAGAGAGGGTGATGCAGCATGCCCGCTGAACGGATTGGCAACGGCACCCACCCCTGCTTCGCGATCCCCGGTTGGGGAGAGGACCGCAACTGCTACCTGCCCCTGGCCGCGCAGCTCGGACCCGGCACCTGCCTGTATGCGGTTGACCCGCCCGGATATGGCAACACGGCCCCTCCGGACCGGTACAGTTTCGAGGCAGTAGCCGAACTATTGCAGCGCGAATATGAAGAAACATCGCGGCTGGAAGGCCGTCCGATTGACACCCTGCTCGGCAACTGCAGCGGCGCGCTGTTTGCCTGTGAACTGGCGCTGCGGCTGGACCCGGCCCCTCGCCGCCTGCTGCTGGTCGATCCCTTCGCCTTCCTGCCCGGCTACTTCCGCGTGTTCCTCAGGCGTGACTTCGGCCGCCATGCCTACAACAGCACATTTGCCAACCCGGTCGGCCGCTGGCTGACGAATGTCCTAGCCTCCGGCCGGGAGGACCGTTCCACCGACATGACCCAGAGCTTCCGCTCCGTCGACCACGAGGTGACATACCGCTACCTCGAGATGTTCGGCGCGCATCCCGGCATCGATCGTTTCTCATCCCTGGACTGCGAGGTACGCATCGCCACCGGCGAGCGAACTTTCGCCGCAGTGAAGAAGTCAGTGCAGATGTGGCAGGATCTCTGGCCACACGCGATTGTCACCAGCATCCCGGCCTGCGGCCACCTGCCGATCCACGAAGCTCCTGAAGCATTGTGTGAAGCACTGTTCAGCAACATCCCGGTCTCGCAGGAGGTCGCCCGATGAGTTTCGAGTTGCCCTGGCTGTTGTCAATGCTCCTGCTGCTGTTCCTCGGCCTGGCCTGCTGGACCGCCCTGCGCTGGCCAGCTGCACGTCCTGCTCTGCATGAGGATGCTGGCGACCTCATTACAGTGCTGATCCCGGCGCGCAATGAGGAGCACAACATCGAGGCCTGCCTTGAAAGCGTGCTGCAGCAGGGCAAGCAGGTCTGCGAAGTGATTGTGCTTGATGACAACAGCGAGGACAACACGGCGGCGATAGTGCGCAACATCTCCACACTGGACCCGCGCATCCGGCTTGTGAACGGCAGCCCGCTGCCTGAAGGCTGGTCCGGCAAGTGCTGGGCCTGCCAGCAGCTGGCTGACAATGCTACATCCGAGTGGATGCTGTTCCTTGATGCAGATGCGCGGCTGGCCCCCCAGGCCGCCGGACGGATCGTGGCCACCGCACGCCACTTCAACTGCACTATGCTCTCCGCCTGGCCCGGCATGCAGATGCTCGGCTTCTGGGAGCAGCTGCTGATGCCGCTCTTGAACTTCCTCACCTTCACGATGTATCCCGCGCCGCTGGCCTATATCCGCCGCAACGATGCATCACTCGGACTGGCGCACGGGGCATGCATCCTGCTGCGCCGCGAGCAATACCACCACGCCGGCGGCCATGCTGCTGTCAGGGACGCCCTGTTCGAGGACACGAAACTGGCCCGGCACTGGCGCAAAATCAACCTGCAGTCCTGCTGCATCGATGGCAGCCGGCTGGTCAGCGTGCGCATGTACGACTCACTGCCGGCAATCTTCCTCGGCTTCGAGAAGAACTTCTACAGTGCCTTTGGCAACAGCCTCGGCTTCTTCGCCTTCCTGCTGTTCCACCTCGCGCTGTTCCTGCTGCCCTTCATCCTGCTCGTTGACAGTCTCTCATCGGGCAACTCCTCCTTGCTGCCAGCCGCGCTGACAGCCAGCCTGCTGGTACTGGCCAGCCGGCTGGTGCTCAGCCTGCGCTTCCGAAATCCGCTGTGGAGCATCCTGCTGCATCCACTGGCTGAACTGCTGCTGCTGGCGATTGCCCTCAACTCCTGGTGGCGTACGGTCACGGGACGCGGCGTACGCTGGAAGGGCCGCACCTACCACGCTGCCGGCTCGGAGGCCAGCTGATGGCGCCCGGCAGGGTGCTGGTGGTCGGCGCTGGCCTCGGCGGGATTGCCACTGCACTGCGCCTCGCCGTTCGCGGACATTCCGTAACTCTGCTGGAGCGCGGCGAGCGGATCGGCGGCAAGATGAACCGCTGGCAGCAGGATGGCTACACTTTCGACACCGGCCCCTCCCTGATCACCATGCCTGATGTGTTCGCCGAACTGTTCAGCCTGGCCGGCGCTGACATTCATCGGCAGTTGCAGCTCAGGCGGCTGGACCCCGTTGCCAGCTACCGCTTCGCCGATGGCAGCAGCTTTCGCTACGGACAGTCCCTGCCACTGCTGCAGGCAGAGCTGCAACGCGAATTCCCGTATGACATCGAGGGCTTCCACCGGCTGATGGCGCTTGGCGGCCGCCTGTTCGAACTCAGCCGCCGCACCTTCTTTGCAGACGCCCCCGGCGAGCCACCCGACCCTTCCATGGCCGGCGCGCTGAAGTTCATGCCGCTGCGCCACGGCTGGGGAAACTACGATGCCACGGTACGCTCCTTCGTACGTGACGAGCGCCTCATCAGCTTCTTCGGGCGCTATGCCACCTACGTCGGCAGCTCACCCTACCAGGCGCCAGCCACCCTGCTGGCAATCCCCTACCTCGAATACGCGCATGGCGCATGGTACTTCCAGGGCGGGCTCTACAGCCTGGTGGAAGCCCTGCATGCACTGCTGCTGCAGCACGGCGTCGAGATCCGTTGCGGGGCCAGTGTCAGCCGCATCATCCAGCGCAACGGCGGTGTAGCGGCAGTCTCGCTGGAGGACGGCATGGAGCTGGACGGTGACATTGTCATCTTCAACGGCGACAGTGCCAGGCTGCCGATGCTGCTGGGCGAGAGTGAATCACCAACAGAGGACAGGCGCAGCATGAGCGGTTTCGTGATGCTGCTCGGTATTGACGGAAAGCTGCCGACCCAGCCGCACCACTCCGTTTACTTCAGTGACAACTACAGCCTCGAGTTCGACCAGCTCAGTGGCATTACCAATGGCGGGCCCAGTTTCCCTGATGACCCTACCGTCTATGTGAACATGCCATCAGCTAGTGACAATACGCTCGCCTCGCCGGACTGCGAAAGCCTGTTCATCATGGCCAACTGCCCGGCTGACGACGACTGGAACGAGGAGAAGACGCAGCGTGCCCGCCGGCTGGTGCTGCAGCGCCTGCAACGCTCAGGCTTCCCGGACATCACTGATCGGATCCGCGTCGAGCAGCTCTGGACACCGGCCTGTATCAGCTCCGCCTACGACATGCCCGGCGGCGCGATCTACGGCCAGGACAGCCACGGATGGCGCAACACCTTCCTGCGCCCTGCCAACCGCCACCGCCGGGTCCGCGGCCTGTACCGCGTCGGCGGCAGTTCGCATCCAGGCGGCGGCACCCCGACCGTGCTGCTGTCGGCGGCGATTGTCGATAGACTGGTGGAGCGATATGAAGGCGCTTGAGACCAGCCTCTGGATCATGTACGGCCTGCTCTGGCTCGGCGGGATTGCCAACTATACCCTGTTTGACACTCCCTCGCCAGCCGCGGCCTGGGCCGGGCCGCTGTTCCTGTGGTGCGCCTTCGCCATCGCCCTGCTGCCGGCCTCACCTGCCCTGCGCCGCTGGCTGCTGCTGGCAGCCCTCGGCGGATTCCTCGCCGAGCTGCTGGGCCTGCATACCGGCATCCTGTTTGGCAGCTACCACTATGGTGAAGCGCTCGGGCCGAAACTCCTTGGTGTGCCACTTTCCATTGCTGCCGCCTGGGGAGTACTGATGGCCGGTGCCGCCTCGCTGGCATCACCCGGCAAGCGCCTGCTTGGCGCCATCCCCGTCTCACTCTGGATGGTCTGTGCCGACCTGCTGATCGACCCACTGGCCAGCGGCCCGCTCGGATACTGGCAATGGCCCGCTAGTGGTCCTTACTACGGCGTGCCGCTGCACAACTTCCTCGGCTGGTTCATTGTCAGCCTGCTGCTGGCCCTGTTGCTTCCGCGCCGCACAATCGTCCCTCGGCGCTCGGTTATGGCAGCACTGTCAATCCTGGGCTTCTACGGCATCATCGCCCTGTCGATTCCGGGGATGCGGCCACTCTCCCTGGTTGCGTTGTGCCTGCTGCTGCTTTCCTTCAGGAACTGGAGCAGGGGAAATCCAGTATCCGGCACGCTATAATGCACCTGCGATTGGGGACTCTGGCAATAACTCCTGTACAGATTGGAGAGGTAGATGAGACAAAACATTCCCGTCATCCTGGCAGTGCTTGCCGCGGCCGTCCTGCTTGCAGGATGCGCAGGCCAGGCCCAGCCAGTGAACACAGGCGGCTCCGGTGACAACCTGCCGCTGGAAACTGATTCACTTCCACGGCTGCAGGAACTTGGCCGCTCCGGCAGCGCGGCCGGCATCAGCGCTGATGGCTCCTCCTATCGCACTGACCTGCCCATCCAGTCGGTAAGCGCCAACGGAGCAAAGGGGACCTATTCGCCATCCAGCAGCTCCCCGCTGCTGATCAGTGATATGGCCTATGCGCTGTACGAACTGGACCTCACCGGCATCAGCCCATTGCCGCAGGTAAGCCTGGACTGGGAAAGCGCCCCGGCGTCCGGCAGCCTGTGGATCGCACTCAGTGAATGGGGAAGCAACCGCTGGCACTTCATCATGGCGTCTGACAATGCCCTGGTCAGCGTGCCAGGCATCCTGGACTACGCAGATGAAAACCAGCGGATGTTCCTTGGCATCTTCGTGTCCGGCAGCAGCCCGGCCGTGCTCAACGGGATGTCCATCGAGCAATCCGGCGGAGACCCGGTCGGCCCCGGCGACTGGTTCATGTTCGGCCGAGATGAGCGCCACCAGCGTCGCAGCCCATTCACCGGGCCGGCTGACAACAATGTACGCTGGTCCTACACCGCAACAGGTCCCTGCGTGGACTCTCCCTCCATTGCAGAGGATGGCACGATCTATTTCGGCAGCTATGACTTCTCGTTTTATGCAGTCAATCCGAACGGCACCCTCAAGTGGTCATTCCCGACTGAGGGCGAAGTTGAAAGCTCGGCCGCAATTGCCGACGACGGCACGATCTACTTCGGCAGCTACGATGGCAGCATCTACGCGCTGGATTCCGATGGCAACAAGAAATGGGAGTTCATCACCGGCGCGGAGGTGACTGCCAGTCCGGTGATTGCCACCGACGGCACCATCTACTGCGGCAGCTGGGACGGAACGCTGTACGCGATCAACCCGAACGGCACTTCCAAGTGGACCTACTTCACCGGCAATGATGTCTCCTCATCAGTGGCCCTCGACAATGATGGCAACCTGTATTTCGGCACTGAAGGCGGTGGCGGCTTCGGTGATTCGTTCTACTCGCTGAAACCGAACAAGGAATTGCGCTGGTCATACGAAACCGGGGATGCCGTTGTCAGCTCCCCTTCGATCTCCGAAGACGGCACAATCCATGTTGGCTGTGCTGACCACAAGCTCTACGCCTTCAATCCGAACGGCACCCTCAAGTGGTCCTACACCGCCGGAGATGAAATCGTCTCGACCCCGGCAATTGATGGCAGCGGCAACCTGTACTTCGGCAGTGCTGACATGAAGATCTACGCCGTGGACAAGGATGGCAACTTCCTCTGGAGCTATGATGCGGATGATGTGGTCACCAGCAGTGCGGCGCTCGACGCGGAGGGCACACTCTACATCGGCAGTTTCGATGGCATCGTCCGCGCGATAAAGTCCGACGGGATGCTGAAATGGGAATACGACACCGGCGAGCCAGTGGTTTCTTCCCCGAGCATCGGGCCGGACGGAGCGATCTATGTTGGTAGTGCTGACAACAAGCTGTACTGCTTCGGCAGCTCCGGCGGCTGAGCCTGTCAGTCCTGCGCCGCAATGCGCGGCAGCCACACCAGCCGCAGTGAATTGACGCTGATGTCGCTCTTGCGCGGCGCCAGGTTCAGCTTCTCGATCTTCAGGTTGCCAAGCGAATAGGCCTGCTGCAGCTCGAACAGCTTCTCCTCCAGCTCGCTCTTCAGCTCATCAAGTTCCAGCTCATACTTGTGCACCTTCTCCTGCGCCTCGGCGATGTCACCCTTCCCGCGGCCGGCCCGCCCGACGCTGCGGGCCGCTGTGCGGGCCCGGTCCAGCTTGCGCTTCGTCACGCGCCGGGTGCCGAACACCGTATCGAGGATCGCCCCGCCGACGGAGAAGTAACTGTCCATCTTCTTCTCGGCATAGTCCTGCTGTTCCTCCGCCAGCTTGCGCTCAGCGCTGTCCAGCCGTTCCTCGATCCTGTCAATCTTCCGGTCATACTCCGCACGCAGCTTCTGCATTGCGCCGTCCCGGTCCTCACGCAGCTGCTGGCTGAGCCGCGCCGTGAAGTCGCGCTGGTTCTCGCCCGGCCTGGAATACAGCTTCAGCTCAGGACACTCAAGCAGTTCCATCCCCATCGCCTGGTAGGCATGCCCCTCCAGCGACTTGCGCCAGGTGCCGTAGCCATACGCCTGCAGCGCTCGTGCCGGCAGCTCGCCATATCCCGCCTCGCTGGCCGGCCGGTCACTGCAATCCAGCTTCCCACTAAGGACCGCGTCGTCCCAGGGGTCCGCCCCGCTGTCCTGGTTGATCCTCGCCAGCACATCACATTCACGCCACTCATCCCAGCCCCGCTTGCTGTCAACGTAGTGCAGGGTCAGGCTGCCCCAGAGCGCCGGTTCATAATGCACAGCGGCACCCTCCGGCAGTGCGGCCTGCTGGAAGCACTCACCGGCCTCCTTAGGCAACAGTGGCCGTTCAGCGACTCCGGCCTGCTCCATATCCGCCGCTTCCTGCACCGCATGCTTCTCCGGTGCGGGAGCTGGCGCAGGGGATTGCTCCACGGGATCCGGCTCAGCACCCTGCATCAGCCTGCGCACATGGTCACGGCTCAAGGGGCCGCGCAGGTAGCTCATCGCCCAGCGCGTCGCCATCACCAGCGGGCCGTCATCATGCACGTTGTGCAGCAGGAATTCGCGGCTGTCCAGTCCGCTGATCGTTGCCAGCAATGCCTCGCGGTCCAGCCCGCTGCCGCCCTGCGCCCCGATCAGTCCGTCTATCATGCGCTGCTTGTCACGTTCCGTCTGCAGCCGTCCAAGCAGCCAGGTGCCGGCATTCGACAATGCCTTGTAGTCCAGATCCACCGGGTTCTGCGTTGCCAGCACCAGCCCCAGCCCGAAGGCACGGGCCTGCTTGAGCAGGGTCAGCATCGGTGCCTTGCTCGGCGGGTTGGCAACCGGCGGCAGGTAGCCGAACACCTCGTCCATGTACAGCAGCGCCCGCAGGCTGCCGGTGCCGGTCTGGCGGCGCACCCAGCTGACAACCTCATTGAGCAGCAGGGTCACGAAGAACATCCGCTCCGCCTCGCTCAGGTGCGCGATGTAGAGGATCGACAGGCGCGGCTTTCCCTCCGGCGACCACAACAGCGACTGCACATCCAGCGGCTCACCGACGGCCCAGGCCCCGAAGCTCGGTGAGGCCAGCAGGTTGTTGAGCGTCACCGCCAGGTCCATCCGCTCCTTGCCGGGGAAGAAGCTCTCCAGGTCGAGGATGCCGACCTGGGTGAAGGGCGGCGTGCTGATCATGCGGATCAGCTCCGGCAGGCCGCAGTCGCGCCCGGCCTTCCATTCATGTTCAAGGATGCTTGCCAGCAGGATATGCTCGCGGCTGCGCAGCGGGTCAGCATCGATGCCCAGCAGGGTCAACAGCCCGCTCACACTGCCTGAGATCCGCTCGCGGAATGCGTCGCCATCATTCACTATCTCAGCAGGCGGCGCACTGAATGATTTCAGCACCGACAACTGCAGGCCGCTGTCAGAGCCCGGGGTGTAGATGCGCATCTCGACGGCGCGTCGCAGGGCGGCAATCCGCTCACCGTCCTCGCCCCAGCCGGCCAGGCCCTTGCGCCACAGCTCAGCGGTGGCTGCGGCATACTCCGCCACGCTCTGGCCCTTGCGCTCAGCGTTGCCAGGATCAACCCAGGGTTCGAAGCTCTCCGCCGAGAGGTCCGGGAAGCTCAGCAGCAGGTTGGCCAGGTCGCCCTTCGGGTCGATGATGATCGCCGGCACGCCATCCAGCGCGGCTTCCTCCAAGAGGCAAGTGCACAGCCCGGTCTTGCCGCTGCCGGTCATCCCGACACAGACCGCGTGCGTCGTCAGGTCCCGCGAGTCGTACAGTACGGGCTGCATCGTCCCGCTGGCCACGCTGTCCCGCTCGGCTCCGAGGTAGAACACCCCGAGCTTCTCGAATACACCAGGGTCCGGTATCTGCTTCTGCGAATCGTCCATGCTGCCTCCACCCCCATTCTATGGCAGGACAAGGCCAGCTTTGCTCAACTCAGCTGGCCTGCCAGTTCATACTGGCTCAGCAGCCTGCACAACTTGGATTCACAGATCGGCTTGAGCAGCATCGCATCCGCCCCGACCCTGGACAGCTCCATTGCCCGTTCCGGTGTCAGTCCCGTTGAAACGACAATGATCCGTGTACTGCAGTTCGAGAAGCGGATCATCTTCACACATTCCAGCCCATCCTTGTCCGGCAGTTCATTGTCGATGATCGCCACATCAGGCAACTGCGACAGCACAACTTCCGCACCGATCACGCAATCCTCAGCCAGGCCACAGATTGCATGTCCAAGCATCCCGAGCAGACTGCTCACTCGGCGACGGAATATCATGCTGTCGTCGATAATCGCAATTCTCATAGCTTCTCCTGTAGTTGCAGGACAACTTGCAATCAGCAGGCTTTCAGTGAATGCAAGGAAGTCCTATCAGGGTGGGATATATTCCAATCTTGGATAGCCTAAATTCCAGCATTTACAATCAATGCATGTTTATTAACCAATTCAAATTGTACTAACCACATATAAATTGGTTTTTATGAATATTTTGCCTACACAGATTGGAGATTAGCAATAGTTTTCCAATTTACATTTGTCGCAAATGGTATCAATGCTTGGTAGAATGTGGCAATGAACGAGGATATTGTCAATGCGGCGATTACCAGCTGCATTGATCGACTTAGAAATGAGAAGGGACTGAGCCTGTCGCAGATCGCCGACAAGGTCGGCATCAACTACGAACCGATGCGTAATCTGGCCAGGGGACATGTCAAGCGCCCCTATTTCGATGTAATCCTCAGGCTCCATGAGCTGGCTGGCAGGGGCATGGATGAGCACTTCGGCCTGGTGAGCGGGAATCGCTCGGATGACGAGAGGCTCCGCCGGCGGATCAGCAACCTTGAATCACGGTTGGACGACCTCGAGCTGGAAAAGAAGCTGCTGCTTGACTGGATCAGGAAACATGCCGCTGACTCAGGCACTGATTCCGATATGACTGCAATCCGCTTCGTGCACGGTCCTGCAACATCCCCCGAAAGCGACGAACACAAGGATGAGGACGTCTGCTGCTGCGACTCCTGACCTGGACCAGGCCATCACCGAGTCAGCCAATCCGGATTGAAAGCCGCGTGGGACAGACATGTGGCCGCAGGTCCTCCAGCAGGTACACACCGAATTTGACCGGCTGATCAAGGGTCACTGCCACGATTTCCAGTTTGACCGTATGCCGGGAAATCAGCTGTGGTCGCTCAAGCAGGATCTCCGGCCTGACCAGGGTTCCGACTGGAATCCTGGGCAGCCCGACCAGTGTGGTGAACAGCATCTTCCGCAGGTCACTGAGCTGGAGCTGGAACTTCCCCTCTGCCACACACTGTTCATTACAGCACAAAGCACCGACCGCAATTGAACTCATCAGTTCGGGGGCAGGGCCGCTGTAGTCTTCAACCTTCCAGCACAGCTCTGAGTAACATACTCTGCAGCGAGGTAGCACAGGGATACTAGACCCGAAAAACACAATTCTGTCAAGGAAAATATTACTTTAAACCCATCCAAGATTGTATTTGTCTCAATTAAATGCACAACTTAAATGCGCAGTGTCCAATTTCATGAAAATTGATCATATCGCTGCCCCACGCAGCATCAGCCAGTCTGCTTGAGAGCATCCAGCGCACGCTCACGGGCAAAGCTGTGCTCCACAAGCGGCTTCGGATAGTTCCGGCCCGGCTGCACCCCGGCAGCCTGCAGCTCCAGCGGCGAGGCTTCCCACGGACTGTGCAGCACCTTGTCCGGCAGGCCATCCAGTTCCGGCAGCCACTGCCTGACGTAACTGCCATCTGCGTCAAACTTGCGGCCCTGCAGGATCGGGTTGAAGATGCGGAAATAAGGCGCGGCATCCGTCCCGCAGCCCGCCACCCACTGCCAGTTGAAGGCATTGCAGGACAGGTCGTAGTCAATCAGCCAGTCAGCGAACCATGCTTCGCCGTGCTGCCAGGGCTGCAGCAGGTGCTTCACGAGGAAGCTGGCAACCACCATCCGCGCCCGACCGGGCATCCAGCCCACTGTCGTGAGCTGGCGCATCGCCGCATCCACCACCGGGTAGCCGGTGCATCCATCTTTCCAGGCTTCCAGTGCTGATGCATCATCCTGCCAGGGGAAGTTTGCAAACTTCTCCTGCAGCGGCCTGTCCGGCAGATGTGGGTGGTCATCCAGCACCTGCATCGCGAATTCGCGCCAGATCAGCTGGCGCTGGAAGATTGTGGCCCCGTCCGCCATTGAAGCATCCCGTTCGCGGGCCTGCTGCACCAGCTCCCAGACCTGCCGGGTGCTGATCACACCGGCCTGCAGCCAGGCTGAGATCCGCGAAGTACCGCTGATCTCCAGGCTGTGACGGTCACTGCCATATTCCTGCAGGTGCCGGGCGATGAACTGCTCCATGCAGTCGCGGGCTGCCTGCTCACCGGGTTCCCAGCGTGCCGCCGCACTGCGCTGTGGCTCGGGGATATCCTGCAGCAGTGTCTCGAATGGCACACCCGCGCTGTACAAGCCAGCGTTACGCAGCCGGCCGGGCTTGCCCAGTGGCGGAGTATGCCGGTAGCGTTCAAGGAATCGCTTGTAATACGGCGTGAACACCTTGAAGCTGTTGCCATCCTTGTTCAGCACCGCGCCGGTTGGCAGCAGGGTGTTCGCTGGCAGCAGCCGGCAGTCCACCCCGGCTTCCCGGCAGGCCCCCTGCAGCTCCACTTCCTCAGCCAGCGCCGGCGGGTCATGCCCGGCGTTCAGCAGCACATGTGCATAGTACTGCTTCCCCTGCAGGCGGGCGAAGATCTCCGCCAGGCTGCCCCGCTGGATGTCCAGCTGCAGTCCGCATTCCTCCTGTAGCTCGCTCGCGAATTCAGCTGCATTCTGCAGGTACCAGGCTGCTGCCACATTGCCCGGCCGCGTTGGCTGGCCGGCATCGGGCCACGCAAGAACTGCATGCACCGGCAGGCCGATGCGCGCGGCTTCCACCAGCGCCGGATTGTCCGCCAGGCGCAGGTCGCGCCTGAGCAGCAACAGCACAGGCCTGTTGTTATTGCTTTCCACGGCAGGAGATTAGCAGCACACTGCTGGCATCCGGTTGCCAAGTTGTGGTGAAAGTATGGAGATCCGCCGCCAGCTACGTGCCGCCTTGGCTGAAACAGCTATAGAATGCCGCTAGCAAATAGTCTCGGAGATTAGCAATGGTCCGTCCCGGAAACAAACCAGCCTCCCACGGGCAGTGTTGTGTATGCGGGCGCAGCTTGCCCGCCGGCAGCCTGCATCCCGTTGCAATGCTTGGCCAGCAACTGCTGGGATACCTGTCCGATAACCAGGCGGCGGACCCGTCTGCCATGATCTGTGCGGAGGACCGCTCGCGCCTGCGCATGAAACTGGTGCATGACCTGCTGCTCAGGGAACAGGGAGAGCTTGCGGATGACGCCCGCGAGGTGCTGGCAAGCCTGGACCGGGAAGGGGAGCTCATCTCACGTGATTCCTATGGTGATTTCGATGCGAGCCTGAGCCTCGGCCAGCGCATCGCAGACCGCGTTGCCGATTTCGGCGGCAGCTGGGCCTTCATCATCATGTTCCTCATCATCCTCGGGACCTGGATCATCATCAACAGCATCCACCTGCTGAAGCATCCATTCGACCCGTTTCCCTACATCCTGCTGAACCTGCTGCTGAGCTGCGTTGCCGCTCTGCAGGCTCCCGTGA
This sequence comes from bacterium, assembly GCA_020440645.1. GTDB lineage: Bacteria > 4484-113 > 4484-113 > 4484-113 > JAFGCY01 > JAHEFU01. Next base: position 127,838 of record JAGRNR010000003.1, read on the forward strand.
TCATGATGAGCCAGAACCGCAAGGAAGCCAGGGACCGCATGCGCTCGGAGAATGACTACCGGGTCAACCTAAAAGCGGAGCTGGAGATCCGCAGCCTGCAGGCTAAGCTTGACATCCTGATCAGCCACCAATGGCAGCGACTGCTTGAAATCCAGGAGATCCAGACACAGATGCTTGATGAGCTCGCGGGACAGCAGTCAAAAGGCAATGCCGGGCACTGACGGAACTTGTCAGCCCAGCAGCGCCCTGTCAAGCACAAGGCGCGTCTGCAGCTCACGGTATTCCCGGGCGAAGCGCCGCAGGATCTCAATCGTAGCAAACCCAGCTTCACTGCTGCTGGGTGCAGAGCTGTCAGGACATGAACAGCGTGGCTGTCCGCCGCCGAGCAGGTGTTCATTTTCCGTAATCCAGCTGTCTCCGTACTGCATATCTCCTCCAGTTCCCGTCATGGAAAAGATAGCCTCCAGTGCTGGCCAAACTGCTTGGAAAGTATGGCCGAAGTGTGGAATCACTCCACTTCGCTGAAATCCAGCCAGCTGTGCTGATCATCCGCGTGCATCTCGCAGCGCTCCAGTTCCAGCTCGACTGACATCGCCGGGCAGGAGGTCACGATCGTGTGGAACTCTCCGGACTCCCCACAGTGGTCCACATCCTCCGGCAGGGCGCTGAGCAGCTCCGCATCAAACCGCCGCCCCAGCAGTTCCGCCGGCAGCCGGTCATGCTGTACGCAGCAGACCACCGCCTGCAGCCCGCCCGCGATCATCTCCTGTGCCAGCTCCCCCGTGTCACGTTGCCAGAGTGGGAACAGCAGGTCCAGCCCCGTATCGGCAAACAGCTTTTCCCGGTACTCACGGATGTCCGCCAGTTGCAGGTCGCCAAAGGCCAGCGCCGTGATGTCATTCCCCAGCAGCAGGTAGGCGCAGTCCCGCAAACGCTGTTCATAGTCCTCGTTCGGACAGGGCCAGGGCAGGCTGACTTCATAGAGTGGCAGTCCGATAGCCGCAACCTGCGCATATAGCACATCACGGCTCGTGCCATGGATTCCGACCGACCCGTCACCCTCCCGCACCGTTGTCAGGAGCGCCGCCACCTCATAGCGCTCATCCTGCATCAGCTCCGACAGCAGCCAGGCACTGTCCTTGCCGCTGCTCCAGGCTACGGCCACCTTCTGTCTCGCTCCGTCTACCACGGCAGTCCTCCCAGTTTCATCAGTGACTTGCTGAACATCGCCCGCTGGTCATCAAGCAGCTCAGGGTGCAGCACCAGGTTGAGCAGCCACATTGATTCATACAGCCGCGGACCGGGACGGTTGAAGAAGTGGCTGCCATCGCTGAACCAGACCTGCCTGTTGGCAACCGCCGGCCAGTGCGCCGGCAGCCGCTTCATCAGGATGTCCGCCTCCCGCAGTCCACGAGCCAGGTCAAAGCCGCAGGGGTGCACCAGCACCACTTCCGGGGCGATGCCAGCCAGCTGCTCATCGGTCAGCGGTGTGCTGTGCTGTCCCCGTTCTGTCAGCAGCGGTTCTCCCCCGGCCATCTTAATAAGCTCCGCCATCCACAGCCCGCCCGCCATCAGCGGCTCGATCCACTCCACTGTCAGCACAGGCACCGCCGGACGCCCCGACCTGACCCAGTTCATCTGCAGGGCCAGCATAGAGCGTGCGGTCTGCTGCTTGAGGCGCTCCCCCTCCTGCTCACTTCCCAGCGCGCAGCCAGCATCCTCGAAATCCTGCAGCACCTGCTGCAGGTCCTGCGGCGACTGGCTGACAAGCACGGTGTCCGGCCCGCACCACTGCCGCACCGCCTGCTGCACGTCATCCAGGCTCGGGGCGCATACCCGGCACAGGTCCTGCGTGAACACGATGCCGGGCTTCAGTCCACGCAGCAGCTCAGTGTCCACGTTGTAGATTGACAACGCCGACTCCAGCACGGAGCGCACCGCGCCGTCGATCCCGGCGCTTGAGTCCGGGATCCGGTAGCGTGGGCTGGTCAGCTTCGGCAGCTCTCCCACCCCGGCCGGGTAGTCGCATTCATGGCTGACACCGACCAGGTTGTCCCGGCCGCCCAGCGCACAGATGATCTCAGTGGCGGATGGCAGCAGGCTGGCGATGCGCAGCTCAGGGGGCAGCGTGGAATTCACCTGACTATCCTAGCGCAGCGGGCATGCTAAGCTGGAGGCAGCAGCAAATCCTGCGGGGGAAATGTGCCCGTCCATCAATCATTGCTCAGGCTGATCAGCCTCACTCCGAGCCTGCCGGCCTTCGCCCGGCCCGCGCTGGGCCTCGCAGTACGCCTCGGCCTGGTGCGCTCCGCCCAGCTGGAAGTGGTGCTGCGCTACCTCGATACCGCCGACGAGGCGGTCAACTGGTGGCCGCCCGTACCACTGATCATCCTTTCCGTCCTGCTGCTGCTGGCCAGCATTGCGCTGTTCATCGCATGCCTCGTCGAATTCATCTTCCGGCCTCATCCGCTCTGGCTGGCCTGGACGGAGTTCGTGTTGTCAATCGCCTGCTTCTGGTCTCCCCTGTTCATCCTCGCCGCCCACTATGCCGCCAAGGTACGCATGCTGCACCGCTTCGCCCAAGAGGAATCCGCCAACCTGAACCGCCTGGCAGAGAGCACGGCCAGCAACATCCGCCAGGGCCATGCCAGCATCCGGGCCGCGACGGACGCACAGCTGCAGCGCATGCAGGAAAGCAGCCGGGAGCAGATGGAGCGCCTGCAGCAGGCCGGCGGTGAAACCGCATCCCGCATCGGGGAGGCCACGGAAGCGCATGGCCGCAGGCTGCGCGGAATGTTCAGCCGCCGGCCATCACCGGAAAACAAAGAGCCGGAGTGAGCACTGCCCACCCCGGCTAGAATCCGTTGATTCAGCAGCCCAGTCAGTCGTACTCGACCGGGTAACCGCCTCCGTTCTGCCAGGAGTCGTCCATGTAGACGGTCACGCTGACATCGAAGCTGTTGTAGCCGCCTGCCGTACGCGAGTGGCTCAGGTACAGGTCGAACTTGACCTCCATCCCGAAGTAGGACAGCAGGTTGGTGCGCACGGCCTGCCAGGCATCCTCAAAGCCCATTGCGGGGCTGATCGTCTCGGTGCCTCCCGGCAGGTCGATCGTCACGGCGCTGCCATCCTGCGAGTTCTTCCAGAAGTAACCGGAGCTGACGGGGCGCAGCTCGGTCGGCAGGTCGGAAAACTCACCTGTGAGCGGGAAGGCCTCCATCACCACCTGCACATCCGCCGGGCTCATCTTCATGAAGTCGATCCAGTACTCCCACTTGTCGCCGTTCTGCACGTCGCCACCGATTGACACCGGGTAGTCACGGTACTGGATCATCCGCTCCTCGCCACGCGCGCTGCGGGCCTCATTGACTGTCTTGACGATCGTGCCGACCGCGTAGTTGTACTCCATCGGCAGCTTGTCGCCCCACCAGTTGTAGTTCGGCGGCTGGCTGAGCTGGGTGCCGCTGGTCAGCACGAGCCGCGTGCCGAAGATGAAGGAACGGTCAGCGGACTCGTCCTGGGCCAGCGCCCTGCCGGAAATGACAACCCCCAGCAGCAGCGCCGCCAGGAGCACGGAAATACCTCGAATACTGAAAATGGACATTTCAAACCCCTTTACCAGATACCGTCATTCTACTATCGGCCGAGGGCGGGAAATGCAAAACAGCCCCAGCCCGGACCGGCAGGGGGATGTGCCGGACCGGACCGAAGCTGCATTGCAGCACGGATGCGCTGCTTACTGGTTAGGGGGAAGTATCACCTGGTCAATCACGTGGATCACGCCATTTGACGCGATGATGTCTGCGCTGGTGACGGTCGCCCCGTCGATCATCAGGCTGTTGCCACTCAGGCTGAGAGCGGCATTGTCGCCGTTCACCATGTTGATCTGGGACTGACCCACCAGCACATCGGACCTGAAACCACCCGGCGCGACATGGTAGGTCAGGATGTCAACCAGCAGGTCCTTGTTCTCCGGCAGCAGCAGGCTGTCCAGCGTACCGGCCGGCAGGGCCGCGAAGGCATCGTCAGTCGGGGCGAACACCGTGAACGGGCCGCTGCCACGCAGGGTGTCCACCAGGTCGGCAGCCTGCAGCGCTGCCACCAGGGTGCTGAAGCTGGCATTGCCGGCCGCGATGTCAACGATGTCCTGCGGCAGCAGCACTGCATCAATCACGTGGATCACGCCGTTGCTGGCCTCGATGTCCGTCGTCACGATGCGGGCCATGCTGCTGCTGTTGCCGATCATCGGGCTGTTGCCCGCGCTGACCTCCAGCGGCTGGCCGAACACACTCTCCAGGCTGGAACTGCCCAGCACTGCGGCCGCGCGCAGCTCCCCGCTGACGACGTGGTAGCTCAGGATGTCAGCCAGCTGCTGCTCGTTCTGTGGCTGCAGCAGGCTGTCCAGCGTGCCCGCCGGCAGGGCCGCGAAGGCCGCATCCGTCGGTGCGAACACCGTGAAGTTGCCACTGCCGCTGAGCGTGCTGTCGAGCCCGGTGGCCTCCAGCGCGGTCACCAGCGTGCTGAATGATCCCGCCTCACGGGCTGTATCAACGATGTTCTCCAGCTGCGGCTGCGGCTGGCCCGTGCCGTTGTCACCGTCACCACCGCAGGCCGTGGCGGCGAGCATCACCATTATCACAACCAACATTCCAAGCATTCTGTACATACCTCTGTCTCCTTGCAGCTTGAAGGTTCAAGTACCTAGAAGTTACCGACCGATTGTCAGGAAAGTGTCGGCCTCAGTTCAGGAGACTATGGAGAAGCTGTCGGCACTCGGTCGGGTTGACGAGGGGCTGCCGGCCGGTGTGTGCGTGTGAACACCAGTGCCCCGAGCAGCACCGATGGCAATGCCAGCACAGCCAGCGCCGGACCGTACCAGCCAGGCGGGGCCGCCCGGCCAGCTTCAGTGGGCATGCTCAGCGCATACAGCACACCGAGCACCAGCGTCACCAGCCCGAGCGCCAGCGCATGACCTAGTGGCCTGTCCGGCGAGAGCCGCGCGCAGACATATCCACCGAAAGCCGCGGAAACCACGCTCAGCATCAGGTTCGTTGCCAGGTAGGCACCGTCAGCGGTCTTCTTCCACTGAGGCACGATCGTTACGGCTATCACCAGCAGGATGATCACCAGCAATGACAGCGTAAGATAGCCTGCCACAACCGCCCAGATGCTGCGCAGGATTGTCACGGCGCTGCGGCCGTTGTTTTTGCTTCCATTCATCACAGCACCTCCCGCAGTGTTGCCAGCGCGTCACGCTCAGCTATGCAGATCGCCGTGAGCTGCTGCTGCGCGCGGGCCAGCATGCTGTCAACTGCTGACGCATCCAAGGGATATTGCGAGGAGGCGTGCTTCTTGAGTTCGCCGATCCGCTGCCAGATTTCGCTGCGCTCCAGCTCCACTTCCGCCGGGCTGTTGTAGCTTTCCGCGCGCAGTTCATACAACTCACGTGCCTGCCCGAGCAGGCTCTTACCAGCCGGCAGCAGCGTATCCGCCAGTTCAGTCCACTGCGCGCCGATACCGCGGTAAGTATCCGCCAGTGCGGCCAGTCCCTTGTTGCCAGTCTGCTGGCCGGCCTCCGCGAGGAAGTCAGCATACAGCGGCCTGAGCATCCCGCCGCCGCTGAAGTAATGCTCGATGCAGTCATAGGCCCAGGTCTGCGCCGTCCAGAGGTGCCGGCCCGCCGGGAACAGCACGGCCCAGCTCGACTTGCCGGTGCTGCCATGCAACTGCTTCGCCCAGTCCTCGAACGCCGCCAGTGTGAAGTTTTTCATCCGTCCCGTTGTCAGGCCGTCCGCGCAGGCCTGCAGCCCGCTGCCGATTGCAGCAGTCAGGTCCACCGCCTTGCCACCACCAGTCACTGCCAGCAGGCGCTGCTTATCCTTCTTTATCCGCAGCCGCGCGCGTTCAAGGTCCGCAAACGGCACTTCAAGCGGTTCGTCCGTCAGGTCGCTCAGCACGGCCACTTCCCGCGCCTCATCCAGCGACTGCACTGTGAGCACGTGGTAGCCGCCACCACTCATCCAGGCTGGCAGTCCGTGGTAGGGCAGCTCCGCCATGTCCAGCCAGGCCGCCACCGGGCCATGCGCCAGCGCCTCGCGCAGCTGCTCCCAGCCCTTCTTCGCAGCACTGCTCTCCCAGACCTTGCACTCCACTCCGAGCCGCGCAAGGCAGCCTTCCATGAACTCAAGGTTGTCATGCCACATATGCCGGCCGGCCGCAAAGAATGAACTGAAGTCCTCCTTCTCGTAACGGAAGGTGAACACTCCGGCTCCCAGCCCGCCCGCGATACCCAGCAGCATCGCCTCGCTGAATGGCTGCTTCGTCGCGGGATTCACGACGCCGGCCGCGGCCAGCATGATGCGCAATGCCGTGGTCGCGGGATTGATGCCGGGGTAATGCGTGATGCCCGCCTGCGGGGCTGCGGCGGCGATCACCTGCCGCCGGGCCGAGCTGTAGCTCTCGCCCGTCTTCCTCATCCGCTCGCGTACGAGCTTCTTGAAACTGCTTCGTTTCGTCATCATTCACTCCACTTGCCGCACGGACTCACACCCCTGCGCGGTCCCGGCCCATGCAGCGGACCGAATGAATGATACAAAAGGCAGTCACCCCGAGGACAGCGGCCCCCTTCGCCTCCGCATCGCCGTCCGGCGCAGGCGGACGGTCTGGAGGTCGGGTGCAGGGCGCACCCGTTAATAATGTATCAGCCCGATAGCGGCCGGTCAATCCCTGTCCTGTGAGGAAACGATGTGCAAAGCCCGGACATTCTGGCAACGATCCGGCGATCGGCCCCGATCCTGCCGCACCTTCACGGGCGGTTCACCGCATGCACACATCACGGTAATAGCATTCCGCTGACGGCAGCCACTGCCGCGGCACCCGGTTGGGCGCCCCTATGAGGAGGAATACATGACCAGGAATCGCAATGCGGGCCAGCTGCTGGCCTCGCTGATCGTCCCCGCCATGCTGCTGCTGTTCTGCGCGGCCTGCGGTGGCGGCAACGGACAGCCGGACCCGCCGGACAACGAAGCCACCATCAGCCAGGCCGAGACAGTCACGGGCAGCAACGGTGCCGTCGCCAACATCCCGGCCGGCAGCACCGTCACCAGTGACTCCGTCAGCAACGGCTCCATCCTGTTCAGCAGCAGCGCCGTCAGCCAGGCCGTGCTGGACACCTTCACCGCCACCCGCTTCGGCAGCGTGGCCTTCGGCCCCTCCGACTGCGTATTCGACCGCGCGGTCAGCGTCAGCGTGCCAGCCGGCAGCGCGACGGGAGAGGTTGAGGTCTACCGCTACAACGACAGCTCCGTCTCCGCCGTGCCGGGCTGGACCAGCCTCGGCAAGGTTAACGTCTCCGGCGGCACCGCCACGGTCAGCACCACCCGCTTCGGTTCCTTCGTGGCCGGCAGTGAGCTTGAAGTCAGCATGCCTGAGCTCACGGTGACCGTGCCCAGCGGGCTTAAGGCCGGTGACAGCGCCAGCTGGCAGGCCAGCTGGAGCGGCGGCACTGCCCCCTACAGCATCGAGTGGAACTTCGGTGGCGGCGCGGATCCCAACACCGCGCAGTCCAGCAGTGCCACGAGCCCCGACAGCCGCAGCGTCGTGATGCTCAACAGCACCACCGCCGCCAAGACCTATACCTACAACGTCACCGTGCTTGATGACAACGGCAACGGCGACAGCGTCAGCGGCAGCTTCACGGTGGCCCCGCTCGATGTCGAGCCGGAGCCCTTCAAGCTGACCCTGTTCCACAACAACGACGGTGAGAGCCAGCTGCTCAACGCCGGCAGTGAGGAACTGCCCGACAGCGGCAACCTGTCCAGCTTCGGCGGCGCCGCCAACTTCATCACGAAGCTCAATGAGCTGCGCAGCGAGGCCGGCAGCTTCGCGGATGCCAGCGTGACGGTCTCCAGTGGTGACAACTTCCTCGCCGGCGCGGAATTCAACGCCAGCCTGCAGGACGGCACCTACTATGATGCGCTGGTGCTCGACGCGATCGGCTACGACGCGATCTGCCTCGGCAACCACGACTTCGATTTCGGCCCGGACGTGCTCGCGGACTTCATCGGCGAGTTCTCCAGCAACGTGCCCTACCTCTCCAGCAACCTGGACTACTCTGACGAGCCGGACCTGCAGGCGCTGGTCGGCGACCGCCTGTTCAAGAGCGTGACCGTCGAGAAGGGCGGCCGCAAGATCGGCATCGTCGGTGCCACCACCGAGCTGCTGAACATCATCTCCAGCCCGCGCGGCGTGAGCGAAGCCGGCTACGGTCGCGAGTTCTCCAACCCGCGCAATGTCAGCGTGCTCAGCGCGCAGGCCAGCATCCAGGCCGAGGTTGACAGCCTGCAGGGCCAGGGCGTTGACATCATCATCCTGATCTCCCACATGCAGGGCATCAGCGAGGATGAGGCACTGATCTCCACCCTGCGCGGCATTGACGTCGCGGTTGCCGGCGGCGGCGATGAGCTGCTTGCCAACGGCGACTCCAGTGAGAACCTGATCCCCGGCGACGAGCCGGTGGCGGGCCGCAGCTATCCCGTGATCCTGCAGGATGCGGACGGCAGGGACATCCCGGTCGTCACCACCCCCGGCAACTACAAGTACGTCGGCCAGCTGACCGTCGAGTTCAATGACGCAGGCGAAGTGACCGGCGTGGACGCCGACCACTCCGGCCTGCAGCGCGTCGCCAACAGCGACTACCCGGACGCGGTAGTCGGCAATGCCGCCATCGAGGGCAGCGTCAGCACTCCCGTCAGCAACAGCCTGGCGGCGCTGGCCGCCAACGTGATCGGCACCACCGAGGTTCCGCTCAACGGCCGCCGCGGCGGCTGGGATGACGTGAATGACAAACCCTCGATCGTCGGCGTGCGCAACTCCGAGACCAACCTCGGCAACCTCGACGCCGATGCCCTGCTCTGGCAGGCCAACGAGCTGGCCGGCAGCTTCAGCGCACCGCTTGCCGATGTGGCCTTCCAGAACGGCGGCGGCATGCGCAACGACGCGATCATCGAGCCCGGCAACATCACCGAGCTTGACACCTTCGACATCAACGCCTTCCCGAACTTCGTCACGATCCTCGAGGGTGTGACCCACAGCACGCTGCGTGACATCCTGGAGAGCGCTGTCAACGGCGTGCAGGGCACCAGCGGCGGCTTCCTGCAGGTCAGCGGCCTGCGCTTCGTCTACGACAAGGACGGCGACCCCTACGTGTTCGGCAGCCCCGGCAGCGGCACCCGCGTGCAGAACGCCTGGTTCAGGGATGGCACGCAGTTCATCAGCGACGGCATCGTGCTCAACCCGGGCACGAAGATCAACCTGGCGACGATCGACTTCCTCGCCCGCGGCGGCGATGGCAGCCCGTTCGAGGGTGACAAGCTCTACACGCTGGGCGTCAGCTACCAGCAGGCGCTGCGCAACTACATCGAGGACGGCCTCGGCGGCGTTGTCAGTGCTGAGCAGTACCCGTATGAGGGTGAGGATGGCGACATGAACATCCTGCCCGCCGAGCGCCGCATCCAGACCGTCAACCCCGGCGGCTGGAGCATCGACTACCTGTCGACCTTCGACACCGGCCTTGGTGCCGGTTCCGCCGAGATCGTGACCTACGACCCCTACAGCAGGCGGATCTTCCTGACCAACGCCGGCGCGAAGAGCGTCAGCGTGGTTGACTACTCCGACCCGGCCACCCCGGTGGATGCCGGCTCCGGCATCGACACCAGCAGTTACGGCAGCCCGACCAGCTGCGTGGCCTGGGAGGGTTACGTCGCCGTCTCCATCGCCGCCGACCCGGAGACCGACCCCGGCGTCTGCAACATCTACGATGCGATGACGCTGGCGCTGGTCTCCAGCAACCCGACCGGCGTGCTGCCTGACAACGTGGTGCTGACCAACGACCACCGCCTGCTGCTGACCGCCAACGAGGGCCAGCCCAGCGACGACTGGACCATCGACCCCGAGGGCAGCGTGACCGTGATTGACGTGACCGGCGACCTTGCCAGCCCCGTCGTCACCCAGATTCCCTTCACCGGACTGAACGCCGGGCAGGCCGCCTACGAGGCAGCCGGCGTACGTGTGTTCGGCATCAAGCAGCCCGGCGACGTGCCGAGCAACCTGGCGGAGGACCTCGAGCCCGAGTACATCGCCATCGCCCCTGACAACAGCATGGCCTGGGTCGCCTGCCAGGAGAATAACGCCCTGCTGGAGATCGACCTCTCGGACTACAGCATCACAAACCTGTATGCGCTGGGCACCAAGGACTGGTCCACCGGCGGCCCGATGCTCGACGTCTCCGACCGTGACGGCCCGGGCGACACTCCCTCGATCAAGCTCGGCAACTGGCCGGTCAAGACCTTCTACATGCCCGACACGGTGAAGAGCTTCGCTGCCAACGGTGTGTTCTACACGATCGGCGCCAACGAGGGCGACTCACGCGACTACAGCGCCTACTCCGAGGAGGCCCGTGCCAAGGACCTCGACCTGGACGACACGCTGTGGCCGGATGAGGCGACCCTGCTCGAGGACGGCATGCTCGGCCGCTTCAAGGTGACGCTCGCCAACGGCGACACTGACAACGACGGCGACTACGACGAGATCTACGGCTACGGCGGCCGCAGCTTCAGCATCTGGAACTCCGGTTCGCAGGTCTATGACAGCGGCGATGAGTTCGAGCAGTACCTCGCGGCCAACTACGCCTCGATCTTCAACATGAACGACGGTGACATCAGCGAGTTCGATGCCCGCAGTGATGACAAGGGCTGCGAGCCAGAGGGCCTGTGTGTCGGCGCCTACCGCGGCACGACCTTCGGCTTCATCGGCCTCGAGCGCCAGGGCGGGATGTTCATCTACGACATCTCCAACCCGGCCAGCGCCAGCCGCATCGACTACGTGACCACCAACCCCGACGGAACGATGGTCGACATCGCTCCTGAAGGATTCCAGTTCATTCCGGCTGACATGAACCCCTACGGCAAGCCGCTGGTCCTCTATGCATGTGAGGACAGCGGAACCGTGGTCAGCTGGGTGCTCAACGTGACGGAGTAAATCCCTCGTTTAACCATCCTCATTCCGGTGAAAAAACATCGGGGACCACCAGCATCCGGGGAGGCCCGCCCAGGCCTCCCCGTTTTGCTTTCTCCGTTCCGTTGGCAATCATGTGGATCGTGTGAAGATTACGTGTGGATTGACGAGAACATAGATGGGGACTGTGGAAAACACCTGTATAATGTGCGGTGTTATACCCCGTCTGCATTTTCCGGTATACGGCTGGACAGACTGATAGGCACCTGTCCTGAAAACCACAACAGGAATCTGAAATGAGCAGACAGTACCGCATCGCAGTCGTCGAGGATGAGAACAACATCCTCGAAGTGATCTCCTACAACCTGCGCCGTGAAGGCTACCGTGTCCTCGAGGCCCGTGACGGCGTCGAAGGCATCGACATGATCCGCCGTGAGAAACCCGACCTGGCACTGCTGGACATCATGCTGCCCGGCATGGATGGCATCCAGATCTGCCAGAACCTGAAGACCGACGTCTCCCTGCGCCACATCCCGGTTCTGATGGTGACCGCCCGCTCAGAGGAATCCGACGTCGTGCTCGGGCTCGGCATCGGCGCCGACGATTACATCGTCAAGCCCTTCAGCCCGCGTGAGCTGGTGGCCCGCGTCAAGGCCTCGCTGCGCCGCCTGCAGCAGGCCAGCGAGGGTGACCGCACCGTGCACAACGCCGGCGGCCTGCGGATTGACATCGAACGCCACCGTTTCTACGTTGGCGACGAGCAGATCGAGCTGACCCCTTCCGAGTTCCAGATCATGAGCCTGCTGATGCGCAGCCCCGGCCGCGTCTTCACCCGTGAGGAAATCCTATCGCTCACCGGCAACAGCGGCGGGATCGTGATCGAGCGCAACATTGACACCCATGTTAAGTCCATCCGCAAGAAGCTCGGAGAGTTCCGCGACCTCGTGGAGACCGTGCGCGGCGTGGGCTACCGTTTCCGGGAGGACTGATGGCCCTGCGCACGCAGTTCTTCTGGAAGCTCTATTCCGTGTACGCGATCCTGATCGTGATCACGGCGCTGACTGTCGGACTGCTGATCCAGCTTAGGATCACACGCGACTCCCTGCAGCGGATAGAGCGTTCGCTGCAGCAGCAGTGCCAGATGCTTGACGCCATCGCCGTCGACTCCCTGCGCTCAGGCAGTGCGCTGTCCGGGCTGGATGCCCAGCTGCACCTGCTTGGCAACGAGACCGGCACGCGCTTCACCGTGATCCGGGAAGACGGCGTGGTGCTGGCGGATTCGCAACTGGCAGCCGCGGAGATGGAGAACCACTCCAACCGACCGGAACTGCTGGCAGCGGCCAGCTCCGGCAGCGGCGTCTCGCGCCGCTTCAGCCGCAGTGTGCATGAGCGCATGATGTACTACGCGATCGCGGTGAAGGACGGGGACCGGCTGCTTGGCTACGTGCGCACGGCCCTGCCGCTGAGCGACATTGACAGCCAGCTGCAGGTCCTGCGCCTGACGGTGCTGGTCGGGATGGGCTTCACCCTGCTGATCAGCCTGCCGCTTGGGCTGTACTTCGCCCGCCGCGTCACCCGGCCGGTCACGCGCATGATGGAGGTTGCCCGCGGCATCAGCGGCGGCAACTACAGCCAGCGCGCCGAGGTGATGACACATGACGAGCTGGGACAGCTCGCTGAGATGCTCAACAACATGTCTGACAACCTTTCACAGCGAATGCAGATCATCGCCCGCGACCGCAGCCAGCTCGAGGCGATCCTCGCCAGCATGAGCGAGGGCCTGATCGCCGTCGACGGCCAGGAACGCGTGGTGCATGTCAACCGTGTGGCCGCCAGCTACTGCCGCCAGGAGTTCGACAACATCGCCGGCCGCCACGCCTGGGAATGCCTCGCGGTCCCCGAACTGGTGCAGTCCCTCTCAGCCGCGATCTCCAACGGCAGCACGATCCAGCGCGAGCTGGAGCTGGTCGGCACTGGCAACAACCGCTGGATCAGCTTCGTGGTCACCCCCTGGCGTGATACCGGCGGCCAGGTGCTCGGCGCCGTCGGCATCATCCGTGACATCACCGGCACTCATGAGTTCGAGCACATGCGCACGCAGTTCATCGCCAACGCCAGCCACGAGCTGAAGAGCCCGGTGACCGCCATTCGCGGCATCGCCGAGACGATCATCAACGACCCTGAGATGGAGCACTCGATCCGTGACCGCTTCATGGGCAGCATCCTTGATGAATCCCTGCGCCTGAGCGGGCTTGTCAACGACATGCTGTCACTCTCGCGTGTCGAGCACGGCTTCCACGAGCGCGAGGATGAGCCGCTGGACCTCGCCGGCACCGTGCGCCTGGCGATCGACAACTTCAGCTCCAAGGCCGAGGCCGCCGGGGTCGATGTCCAGCTGGAGCTGCCTGACAGCCCGATCACCGTGATGGGCGACCAGGAGAACCTGCTGCTGGCAATCGGCAACCTGGTGGACAACGCGATCAAGTACGCCGGCACCAAGGGGCTCGTCGAGGTCCGCATCGACATCGATGGCGACCGTCCACGCGTCAGTGTGCGCGACTACGGCCAGGGCATCCCCGAGGAGCACCACTCGCGCATCTTCGAGCGCTTCTACCGCGTTGACAAGGCGCGCTCGCGCCAGCTTGGCGGTACCGGACTGGGGCTGGCGATCGTCAAGCACGTGATGATCGCGCATGGCGGCGAGGTGCGCCTCAAGAGCAGCCCCGGCAAGGGCTCGGAATTCAGCCTGATCTTCCCCGGACAACGCGCCTGAAACTGGCAATGCACCCGGTTTCTCCCCGAAATTAGCGGGGTTCACCCGTTCTTCATCCGTTTCACACACTGCCTGAGTACATTCTCCCTGCCTATAACGGAGGTATAACAATGAAGCGCACAGGTAAGAACCTGAAGAACAGTCCCCTGAAGGCCATCATGGTCTTCATCGGAATCGTCATGTTTGCAGCAGTGGCAGCCGGTTTCAACGGCTCCCCGGCCTATTCCGCCGAGCAGATCGCCGGCGCGGGAGCAACCTTCCCGTACCCGGTCTACTCCAAGTGGGCTGACAGCTACCAGAAGGAGACCGGCGTCGGCCTGAACTACCAGTCCATCGGTTCCGGTGGCGGCATCAAGCAGATCAAGGCCAAGACCGTCACCTTCGGAGCCACCGACGCCCCGCTCAGCGGCCAGGAGCTCAGTGAGTCCGGCCTCGTGCAGTGGCCGATGGTGATGGGCGGTATCGTCCCCGTCATCAACGTCGAGGGTGTCAAGCCCGGCCAGCTGGTGCTGGATGGCGCGACCCTTGCCAACATCTTCATGGGCAAGATCACCAAGTGGAACGATCCCGCGATTGCCAAGCTCAACGGCGGCGTCAGCCTGCCGAGCACCAGCATCAACGTCGTCACCCGTTCCGACGGTTCCGGCACCACCTACAACTTCACCTACTACCTGGCCGAGGTCAGCAGTGCGTGGAAGAGCGAGATCGGTGTTGACAAGGCCGTCGAGTGGCCGGTCGGCATCGGTGCCAAGGGCAACGAGGGCGTGGCCCAGAACGTGGCCGGCGCCAAGAACAGCATCGGCTACGTCGAGTATGCCTATGCCAAGCAGAACGGCCTGACCTACACCAAGATGATCAACAAGGCCGGCAAGGCCGTCAGCCCGGATGCCGATGCCTTCGCCGCTGCCGCTGCCAGCGCCGACTGGAGCAGCGTCCCCGGTTACGGTGTGATCCTCGCCAACCAGCCCGGCGACAGCACCTGGCCGATGACCGCCGCCACCTTCATCCTGATGTACAAGACCCCCGAGGATGACGCCGCTTCCGCCCAGGCCCTGAAGTTCTTCAAGTGGGCCTTCGAGAAGGGTGACAGCGAAGCGCTTGGCCTGGACTACATCCCGATGCCGAAGACCGTCGTGGACAGCGTCGAGGCGATGTGGGCCAAGGAGATCAAGGGCGCTAACGGCAAGCCGCTGATCTAACCCCAAGGTTCGAAGAGATGAGGCTCCCCCGCTGGTGCAACTTGCCGACGGGGGAGCCTTTTCACTTTGGCAGCCAGGTCCATCCAGTGGCGCAGCTGGCCAGACAAACGACCGCCTGGTAATCCGGGTGGTTGCCAATACAGCGGATTTGTCAAGATTTCATGTGGATTCACGTTATCTTCACGAAATCCACATACAGCCTCAGTACATTCTCCCTGCCTATTACGGAGGTATATCAATGAATCGCACAGGCATCACCCTGAATAACATCATCCCGCTGCGGGCGCTGGTCCTGCTGGCCACCGTTGCCATCCTCGCCGCGTTTGCGACGGGTTGCCCGTCCGGCAGCGACAGCACGTCCACTGACTCCAGCAGCACGAGCACTTCCGGCACTTCCGACAACGGCAGCGCTAGCGACACCACTGACAGCTCGGCCACGGACACGTCCGCCACTGACACCGCTTCCGCCGGCAGCGTCGGACAGATCTCCGGTGCCGGCGCGACCTTCCCGTACCCGGTCTACTCCAAGTGGGCTGACAGCTACCAGAAGGAGACCGGCATGGGCCTGAACTACCAGTCCATCGGTTCCGGTGGCGGCATCAAGCAGATCAAGGCCCGCACCGTCACCTTCGGTGCCACCGACGCCCCGCTCAGCGGCGAGGAGCTTGGGGAAAGCGGCCTCGTGCAGTGGCCGATGGTGATGGGCGGCATCGTCCCCGTCATCAACCTCGAGGGCATCGAAGCCGGCCAGGTCACCCTGGACGGCACCACCCTCGCAGACATCTTCATGGGCAAGATCACAATGTGGAATGACCCCGCGATCGCCGCCCTCAACGAGGGTGTCAGCCTGCCCGAGACCAGCATCAACGTCGTCACCCGTTCCGACGGTTCCGGCACCACCTACAACTTCACTTACTACCTGGCTGAGGTCAGTGAGGCCTGGAAGAGCGAGATCGGTGTTGACAAGGCCGTCGAGTGGCCGGTCGGCATCGGCGCCAAGGGCAACGAGGGCGTGGCCCAGAACGTGGCCGGCGCCAGGAACAGCATCGGCTACGTCGAGTACGCCTATGCCAAGCAGAACAACATGACGCACTGCAACATGATCAACCAGGCCGGCAAGACCGTCAGCCCGGATGCCGACGCCTTCGCCGCCGCGGCCGCCAGTGCCGACTGGAGCAGCGTGCCCGGTTATGGCGTGATCCTTGCCAACCAGCCCGGTGACGCCACCTGGCCGATGACCGCCGCCACATTCATCCTGATGTACAAGACCCCCGAGGATGACGCCGCTTCCGCCGAAGCGCTCAAGTTCTTCAAGTGGGCCTTCGAGTACGGCAGCGAGGAAGCGCTCGGCCTCGACTACATCCCGATGCCTGCCTCCGTGGTGGAGAGCGTCGAGGCGATGTGGGCCAGTGAGATCAAGGGCGAGGACGGCCAGCCGCTGGTCTAACCCCAAACGAGCTACCCCTAGACGCATGAGGACTTCCCCCGCCTGGCGGTGGGGGGAGTCCTTTTTGTATTTACGCAATCTGACGGCTATCTTCACACAATCTTCATGCTGGTTTGATTCAATATCTGCAGCCGGCTCAACCAGATATTAATTGTCTGGCAGCCGCAGCCCGCCCGCCGGTGACGGCGAGGACAAGCAACGGAAGGCAGATGTCTGGAACCATGATGAAAGTGGGCCTGGAAGCGGCGGACCTGACGCAGCAGCGCAGCAAGGTGCTGCGCGGTTTCGCGAAGGGGGACCGCGCATTCTCGCTCACCACCCTGATTGCCTGCTGGACCGTGGTGATCATCCTCACGGGGGTGATGATCGCGCTGTTCCGCGGTGCCCTGCCCGCCTTCCAGGCCTTCGGCTGGGAATTCTTCATCAGCCAGCGCTGGAGCCCGCCCAAGGAGATCTTCGGTGGCCTGCCGGCGATCTACGGAACCTTGATCACATCGCTGATCGCAATGGCGATCGCCATGCCGATCGGGCTCGGGATTGCCATCTTCCTCACCGAGACCTGCCCGATGGCGCTGCGCAAGCCGATCGGCATCGCAGTCGAGCTGCTGGCCGGAGTACCGAGCATCATCTACGGTATCTGGGGCCTGTTCATCTTCGCCCCCTTCCTCGCTGAGCATGTCAACCCGGCGCTGGTGAAGATCTTCGAGCCGATCCCGCTGCTCAACCTGCTGTTTGCCAACGGCTCCTACGGCACGAACATCCTGACCGCATCCCTGATCCTGTCAATCATGATCATCCCCTTCATCAGCTCCGTCAGCCGCGACGTGTTCGAGACCGTCCCCTCCGTGCTGAAGGAAGCGGCCTACGGGCTGGGCTGCACTACCTGGGAAGTGGTGCGCAAGGTGGTGATCCCGCATACCCGCGTCGGCGTGATCGGCGGCGGGATGCTCGCGCTGGGCCGTGCACTCGGTGAGACGATGGCCGTCACCTTCGTGATCGGCAACGCGCACCGCATCAACCCCTCGTTCCTTGACCCCGGCACGACGATCTCGGCGACCATTGCCAACGAGTTCACCGAGGCCGACCACGGCCTGTACACCAGCACCCTGTTCGCGCTGGGCTTCATCCTGTTCGTGATCACCTTCATCGTGCTGGCGGCCGCCCGCCTGATGCTGATGCGGATTGAGCGGAGGCTCGGAAACTGATGTCAGCGACCAACATGGACATGCGCCTCTACGCCAGCCGCAAGCTGCGCAACTCGGTGATGATGACCCTGTGCGTCGCCGCCGCCGGTATCGGCCTGATGTGGCTGGCGCTGATCCTCGGCACACTGCTGTTCGAGGGCCTGACCGGCGTCGAGCTGAAGGTCTTCACCGAGATGACCCCGCCCCCGGGAGACTCCGGCGGCCTGTTGAACGCCATCGTCGGCAGCCTGTTCATGACCGTGCTCGGTACGCTGCTCGGTACGCCGATCGGCATCCTCGCCGGCACCTACATGGCGGAGTACGGGCGCAACTCGAAGCTGACGATGTTCGTGCGCTTCATCAATGACATCCTGCTGAGTGCACCGAGCATCGTGATCGGACTGTTCGTCTACACGATCCTCGTGGCCCCGCACATTGAGTTTGCGATCCCAATGCCCGGCAACCTGTTCGGCGGCGCGATCGAGATCGAGCTCGGCGGGCACTTCTCCGGCCTGGCCGGTGCCGTCGCGCTGGCGATCATCGTGATCCCGGTCGTGGTGCGCACCACCGAGGACATGCTGAACCTGGTGCCGGTGCACCTGCGTGAGGCGGCCTCGGCACTCGGCATGCCGCGCTCTCTGGTGATCCGCCACGTGGCCTACCGCGCCGCGCGCGCCGGCATCATCACCGGCGTGCTGCTGGCCGTTGCCAGGATCAGCGGTGAGACCGCCCCGCTGCTGTTCACAGCGCTCAACAACCAGTTCTGGAGCCTGGAGCTGAACCACCCGCTGGCCAACCTGCCGGTGGTGATCTTCCAGTACGCGATGAGTCCCTATGAGGAATGGCAGCGCCTGGCCTGGGTCGGCGCCCTGCTGATCACCACCGCAGTGCTGCTGCTGAGCATCATTGCCCGTACGCTCGGCACGCAAAGGAGCAAGAATGGATAGGATCAAGATGGAGTCCGCGGGCAGCGCCCCCGGACGTGATGAGCGCCCGAAGCTGCCGACGATCAAGGCGGAGCTGATGGTGCGTGACAACAGTGGGGATGACAGCACGGCACAGGACCTGCACGAGAAGATGTCCCTGCGCAACCTGAACTTCTTCTATGGTGGCACGCAGGCCCTCTTCAACCTGAACCTGCCGCTCTATGACCGCCGCGTGACGGCCTTCATCGGCCCCTCCGGCTGCGGCAAGTCCACCATGCTGCGCGTGCTCAACCGGATGTACGACCTCTACCCCGGCCAGCGTGCCGAGGGCGAGGTGACGCTGGAGGGCGAGAGCATCCTGCGCCAGGGCCTCGACCTGAACCTGCTGCGTTCCCGCGTCGGCATGGTGTTCCAGAAGCCGACCCCCTTCCCGATGAGCATCTATGACAACATCGCCTTCGGCATCAAGCTCTACGAGAAGCTGCCCAAGAGCGAGATCGACGCCCGCGTCGAGGACTGCCTGCGCAAGAGCGCACTGTGGGAGGAGGTCAAGGACAAGCTGCAGGCCAACGGCATGAGCCTGTCCGGCGGCCAGCAGCAGCGCCTCTGCATCGCGCGCACTGTTGCCATCCGCCCCGAGGTCATCCTGCTCGACGAGCCCTGCTCCGCGCTGGACCCGATCAGCACCGCCGCGATCGAGGACCTGCTGCTCGAGCTGCGCAAGGACTACATGATCGTGATCGTGACCCATAACATGCAGCAGGCCGCCCGCGTGTCGGACTACACCGCCTTCATGGTTCTCGGTAAACTTATCGAGTTCGGCGAGACCCAGCAGGTATTCACCCGTCCCAGCCAGAAGCAGACGGAAGAGTACGTCACCGGCCGCTTCGGCTGATCCGCTTTCCCCCGGGAGCAATTGATGAACAGACACCTTACCCGCGACATGAGCTCCATCGAGCGCCACATCCTCGAGATCGGCGGCCTCGTGGAGATGAGCATCCAGAAGGCGATCGCCTCGCTGGCGAGCCAGCGCCCCGAACTGGCGCATGACGTGCTTGCGCTGGACCATGCGATCGATGACATGGAAGTGGAAATCGAGGAGAACTGCCTGAAGCTCCTGGCCCTGCACCAGCCGGTGGCAACCGACCTGCGCTTCATCGTGGCCTCGATCAAGGTCAACAGCACGCTGGAGCGGATGGGCGACCTGGCCTGCAACATCGCACGCAGCTCCATGCGTCTCGCGGAAATGCCCAACCCGATCCCGCGCCCGGAGCTGACGAGCATGGCGGAGCAGGTGCGCTCGATGGTGGCGGATTGCCTGAAGGCGCTCGTCAACCTCGATGCCAACCTGGCGCGCGTGGTGATCGCGCGTGACGATGTGATCGACGCCGCCAATGAGCGCATCATCAATGAACTGACCGCCAACCTGCTGGCGAACCCGCAGAACTCGCAGCAGAACATCGAGCTGATGATGTCCAGCCGCCACCTGGAACGCATCGCGGACCAGGCAACGAACATCGCCGAGGACGTGGTGTTCATGGTGGAGGGCGAGATCATCCGCCACCAGCACATCAAGCTCGAGGTCGTCAGCGACAACTGACGGAGGTCTGGCGCAAGCCAGGCGCGGAGGTCTGGCGCAAGCCAGGCGCGGCGGTCGAGCGCCAGCTCGGCCCGGAGGCCAAGCTGTTAGCCTGGCAACGGATGGTGCCGCGATGCGGAGGCGAAGCCGTAGCTGCGCGGTCTCCGGAGTGTTGCTCTCAGAGCAACATGGCCCTGTAGCTCTGAGAGCTACACTCCCTCCAACCTCCCCACTCCAAGCTCCAACCTTCCCCTTACCGCCCGCCTTCCAGCTTTTCAACTTCCGCCTGCAGCTCCACCAGCAGCTTGCGCTCATCCGTATCACTCCTGCGATCCTCCGGTACCAGCGACCACAGTTCATCCACCTGCAGCAACAGCTCCGCGGCTTCCTCAATGTCCGCGGCACTCGGTGCATCACTGCGCAGCAGGCAGCGCGCCAGGTTCAGCCGTGCTTCCACGTCGCCATCAGCGATCGCCAGCTCGTAGTGGTGGCGCGCCAGCTCACGGTCCACTGCCACACCGTTGCCAAGTTCATGAATCTCGCCTATTTGCTTGTGCGCACTGAGCTCCCCCTCCTGCACCAGCTCGTCGAGGATCCTCAGTGCCTCAGTCACGTCATAGTTGGGGTAGTCCACATCCGCATATACCTCCGCCATCCCCAGCCTGCCGTAGATGCAGCCCTGCTGCGCGCTGATGCGGTACCACTGCATGGCATCCGCCGGATCCCGCTCGACATGCTTCCCTTCCCGCAGCATGTAGCCATACAGCTGCAGGCCGGGCACGTAATGCGCCTGGGCCGCATTGCGGGCGGCGTTCCGGCAGTAATCGCTCCACTGCGGGTCATCACTGCCGCAGTACATCCATGCCAGCAGGAAGCTGGCCTCCACGTTGCCATTCTCCGACAGCTCGTACAGTACGGGATAGGACTCGTATAAGATCTCATCCGCCTCCGCCAGCTTGTTCGGCCCGTCGTCCGCACCAACCAGCAGGGTATACAGGTGCCCACCGGCCAGCATGTCCCCCTGTTCGTAGCCCCGGCGCAGCATCTGCTCGGCCTGTTCCTCGTCAACCGGCTGGCCGATGCCGTAATGCATCCAGACCGCATCCTCGCGCAGCTGCCAGTCTGAACTGTTCTGCAACTGCATTGCATCCTGCTGCTGCGGTGCCAGGATCAGGTTGGCAAGGCTGAACGTACCCTTCTGCTGTATCCACAGCAGCATGCCGATCACCACCAGCACAAGCACCAGCAGTGCCGAGCACATCCCGACGAATATCTTTCTGTCCATGTTCCACTCCCCTTGGCGTCCCGTCCATCATAGTCCACAGTCCCCTGCCCCCTGCTTTCTGCCTACTACCTTCTGCCTACTGCCGGTACAGGTTCAATACATAGGTAATGGTTTAGGTTCAGAACATAGGTAACGGTTTCCCTGAGAATCACCCTTCGAGAGGAGGGTGCCATGCCGTGGAAGGAGGCCGATGTAATGGACCTGAGAATGCAGTTCGTC
>JAGRNR010000040.1:0-35783 GCA_020440645.1 bacterium
CTCTCTGCGCGAGGACGGCAATGGATTCAGCCAGTCTGACTGGGGTGAGCCAACCGTCCTGGAGGAGGCTGCTGGGGGCGAGTGGCTGGACATGGCACTGATCGGTGGCAACCCGGCCCTCAGTTACCATAGTGGCAATGACAAGAAGCTGCGTTACGTGCGCTGCGGCATGGCGGATGGAACGGACGGCTGGGGCAAATCGGTCAATGTGGCCTCCTTCACGGACCATGCCCCGCTGCATTCACTGGCTGAGGTGGATGGCAAGCCGGCGATCTGCTTCATTGGTGAGCAGGCTGACCTGCTGTATGTCCGCAGCCTCAGTGCGGAGGGCGTGACGGATGACGACTGGGACAAGAAGGGTACACTGGCGATCCTCGGCCCGGGCTATGTGCTGGGCTGCCCCTCGCTGAGCATCGTGGATGGCAACCCGGCCGTGGCCTGGTACCTGAGCAACCCGCAGCAGCCCCTGATCAGCAGCCAGGTACTGTACATGCGCAGCAGCACCGTTGATGGGGTCCATCCGCAGGACTGGCCCGAGCAGGCCGTGGTTGCCGCGGATGACCTGCAGGCCACGCAGGCCATGCCCACCCTGCGCTTCTTCGCCGGCTCTCCGGTGATTGGTTTCCATGCCGCTGACGACAATGGAGTGGTCTCCTTTCCATACGGGCGCTATGTGCGGGCTTCGACCAGTGGCGGCGAGCTGGCCGCGGACTGGAGCGAAGGCGCACTGATTGAGCCCGGTGAGCTCAGCTACCAGCGCCCGCGGATGGAGCTGGTTGGCAGCCGGCTGCTGCTGCTGGGGGTGGATGCCTTCGGCGGCATGCTGCAACTGGCGGATTGCAGCACACCCCAGCCACAGGATCCGCTTGGCTGGCAGGATGTGCAGCTTGCCGGCAATGCCGGTGGATTCGGCAGCCCCGTACTCTTTGAGTTGAATGGCAATCCGGCCGTGTTCTTCCGCCGGACGGACGACGGCCAGGTGATCTTCGGCACGATTGCACCGCAGGTACCGCCGCTGCCGATGCCCTAGACGCTGCCCCAGTCCAGCTCACCATTGGCACTGTCCCAGTAGGCGGCGTTGCCACCGTACCAGCCGCTGTCCGGATCGGCAGGCTGGGACAGCTGCTTCACCAATGCACGGCGCAGAGCGTCCGGGTCCTGACCACCGTCAGTGCAGGCGGCGATGTACTCAGGCGAGTGCAGCAGGAAGGGCGCGGCTTCGATGCAGCCGTCCAGTGTGGAGGCCAGTTCGGCGAGCTCTGCACCGTTGACGATGCCCAGCAGGAAGCCGGCGCTGCTGATCGCCAGCGGGGTCGGCCAGAAGTAGAGGTCCTCGTTGTCATCCATCAGCTGCTGCACCGCTGTCCAGTCATGGCGCAGCACTTCGGCTCGCAGCAGCTGTCCGTAGGCCCGGCCGGTGAGCTGCTGCAGCTGGTTGCGCTCGGACCAGTCCAGTTCGTTTGGCATGCCGTAGGCTCCGTCCGCCAGGCGCTGCTTGCCGCTGGCCAGCAAGTCAGCAAGCCGGTCGTGGCAATCAATCCTGCCGAGCAGGGCATAGCCCTCAGCCAGTCCCATCAGGCGGTGGCGGATGCTGATCTCGTTCGTTTCGGAGAACAGCTGGTCCACGCTTCCCGGCGGACTGCCATCCAGCAGTGACGCCCGGATCGTCGGCATGAATGCCGCTCCGTCTTCATAGACACCACCGAACCAGCCGGGACTTGATTGCGTGATCAGTTCCACCATGGGATTGCCTGACTGCAAAGCGCTGCCAAACTGCTCCATGAACTCACCGAACTCCCCGTAGTGCCCGTCGTACCAGAGCGCACGCAGGTAGATCCGGCCACCTCTGGCCTGCCTGGCAATTGCCGTTCCCGCAGGCTGGGGGGCCAGCGGATCATTGATCACCCAGGAGAGGTCGGCTGGATCTGCGGCATCCGCCAGGAAGTCAATGCAGTCACCATACAGGTACAGGCGGCACAGCAGGTCCGCATAGATCATGTTCAGGGCATGGTCCTCGCCAAGTTGCGTGTCACGCACCCATTGCATTGTCTCAGTCGGGTCGCCATCCATCGCCGCTGCCAGCATGATACGCAGCAGGATGTCACGCTTCTCGATGCCGAAGCGGTCCAGGTCCAGCCCGAGTTCCAGCGCGCGGCGCAATTCATCCCCGGCCTCGCCGAACTGGCTGGCATTCATCAGGCAGACCCCGGCGGCCCAGTGCACCAGCGCGTCATCACGGTTGGCAGGCAGCACCTCGCGCATCAGCATCCGGCGCAGGTCGAGGTTCATGCTGTAGCGGTTCATGTAGCTGTCATGCTTGACGACGCAGGCCTCGCTGATCAGCATCAGGCGCAATAGCTCCGGCTTGCGGCGGCCGTTCTCGATCAGATAAAGCGCGTAGGAGTGGCGGTAGGTCGGCCATTCCTCACGGGCATGGCGGCCGATCTCCCCGAAGTGACGGTAGCGGCTCTCGATCAGCGTGCGCTCAACACCGGTCAGTTCACGCTGGCGCTGCACGGCGGCAGTGATTGCCAGCAGGCAGACGAGGCAGAGCCATCCGACCCCGAGCCTCTTGAGCAGCCTGCGCCTGTCCGATTGCAGCATGCGACGATTCTAAATGCTGAATCCTGCCTTACGGAATTACATGGTCAACACAAAGTTCCATAGAGATCCACAGAGATCCACGGAGGAAGATGCTGTAACGCAATCCCGCATTGCATGTGAATCATCCGTCGCAGCCGGACAAGCGGCTCAGCTACAATGCTTCAGTGCCGAGGCCCTTTGCCAGCTGGAATGCGGAGATCATGCGCAGCGAATTCATGCGCTGCCTCTGGCAGGGACGCGGCTGGCTGATTGCAGGTGTGCTGCTGCAGAGTGCGGTGGCACTGTACTTCATCTTCATATCCCCCTTCGGACTGGGCCGGGAGTTCGCTGACCTGGTGTTCTGCGCGCATACGCTTGCGACCATCAGCGCAGTGCTGACGCTGCTCTGGCTCATGTCAAGCTGGCTCGGACCACCGCAGCGCCGTGACGAGGGAATTGACAGCCTGCCGATCCCGCCCGTGCAGCGACAGCTGATGGACTGGTTCCCGCTTATCGTCGTGCCGCTGCTACTCGCGCTGTCAGCCGTGGTGGTCTGGGGCTGCCTGCAGCCCTACTTCGGCGTGCCCTTCGGCAGCGGATCCCAGCTGGGCGAGGACTGGATCGTGACCGACGGCCCAGAAGGCTGGCTGACCGTCGCCAATCCCTGGGTGCCGCGCGTGCTGGCAACTGCACTGAGCATCCTCTCCGCCGGACTGCTGCCGCTGGCAATCGGGCTGCTGCTGGAGCGCAGCCTGCAAAGCCGCCTGCTGCGCGCTGTTGCGATCCTGCTGTGCTGCAGCGGGGCGGTGTACGTGATGATGGTATGGGGCCGGGGATTCGTGCAGAGCTGTTACCGCCAGACCCGCGGACACCATCCGCTGCCCTACATCGCGATCGGAGTCATCCTGCTGCTGCTGCCACTGCTGCTCGGCCTGCTCAGCCGCGGCTGGCGCAGCCGTGTCGCGCTGGTGCTCGCACTGCTGCTGATGACAACGGGCCTGTTGCCCTTCCTGCAGGATTCGCTGACCCTGCCCGGCCTGTCCGCCGAGCTGCGCAACACTCTCGGTGACGGCCGCTTCGCGATCGCCTGGTACTTCGGCCACACGGATTTCATCCTCGACATCGGCTGGCTGATGACGAGCTGGAAGAGCAACCTGCTGCTGGGCACGCCCGTGGAGCCGCACCGCGTGCCGATCTGGGTCGGCGCGGCGCTGCTGCCATTCCTGTATGTTATCTGGCTGCCCGGCGGCTACCTGCTTGGGATGTCGATCAGCGGGCAGCGCGCAGACATTGACTGAGCGGTCGGCACGCTCAGTCCAGCCGCGGGGTCGTGAAGTACAGCTCCTGGTCCTCATCCCAGTATGCCAGTCCCGGCATGCCGTTGAACATCGGTGCTGCCGACATGAAGCCGGTCGTATCGCCGTAGTCGAAATACTCCCAGCTTCCCCAGCTGTCGCCGCTAATGTCTTCCGACAGGATGAACTCGCCGCGCCCGAGGACATCATCCCCGATGAAGATCGCCAGCCGATCTCCCACAACCATCATCTCGCAGGTTTTTGCGTTGACATTGCCGAGATGGAGTGGCGTGCCCCAGGCACTACCGGAGGAATCGCTTGACTTCACGAACCAGACATCATTGAGTGAATCCAGGTAGGCTATGCAGAACTTGAAACTGATGCTCAGCATCGATGGATGTCTGCCGACATCACCGTCGTTGCCATCAACCATCACAGGCGATCCCCAGTTCAGGCCTGAGGTATCCGTTGACTGCACGAACATCAGGTTGCCATTGTCCTGCCTGTAATAGGCAATGCTGTGGTTCCCGCCGCTGTACACCACATCGGGATAGAGCCCTGTATCACCGGTTCCGTCCACATTGACCGGGGTGCCGAAGTTGCTGACATTGACACTGTTGGAAACTGCATAGTAAAGGTCCCCGTCGGTGGCATTGTAGTAGGCAAAGGCGGGTTTGTTGGTGAGTCGCACCGCATCCACGTACATCCCGGCATCGTCTGCGCCCGTGTCCACGTCGATCGGCGCTTCGAAGCTCTTGCCCTCGTCATCGCTCTCCCTGTAGTACAGGTTGCCATCCCGGTAATAGCCCATCTGGAAGTCGCTGGCGTTGGGCACGAGGCTCATCCATTCGCCGCCGAGTGCCTCCACAACGTAAGCGGGCTGCCAGCTGTAGCCGTTCTGGTCCGTGCAGTACGTGAACATCAGGTCATCATTGCTCGAGTCGTAGTACGCAATGCCGGTCCTGGTACTGCCGAGGATGCTGTCCACTGACACGATCGATGTTGCATTGCCAACGGTTCTACCACTGTCCACCAGCTGTGAATTGAACTGGTAGACGGCATAGACCACTGTGGCCTGGCTGATGTTGCCGGCCTCGTCGCGCACCCGCACTCCCGCGCGATGCAATCCCTGGGTGAAGCTGGAGATGCTGGCAGTGGACAGTGATTGATAGGATGCATAGCTTCCATCACCATTCACATCCCAGGCGTATTCAAGCGTGTCAAAGTCGGGGTCGAAGCTTGAGCTGGCGTCAAACTGCATGTCAATCGGGCTGACATATAGGCCGGAAATGATGAAATCCGGGCTGAACACCAGGTTTGCCACCGGGGGCCGGTTCTGGGTCTCGCCGCCGTCCACGAAGATGCCTATCGTATCCACATCCCAGGCCCCCTCGTCGTCAAGCACCTTCAGCCGGGCGTTGTAGAATCCCGGCGTGTTGTACTGGTGGCTTGCACTGAGGTTGGCAGTTGAACCCTCATCATAGGAGTCATAGACCCCGTCGCCGTCGAAGTCCCAGCCCCCACCGACGACCGTGCCGTCGAAGTCTGTGCTGCCGCTGCCGTCAAAATCCACACTGAGCGGGGCAGTGCCGAACTGCACTGAGGCCAGTGCGTCCGCCACCGGACGGCTGTTGGATGAAATTAGCAGGCTGACTCCACCTAGCGCAATACGTTCACCATCCAGGTCGCTGGCACGCACCGCCGGACGGATCAGTCCGGTGTCTTGTGTCGGCAGGGCCTTGAGCGTGTCCGTTTCACCGGTCAGCTCAAAGATCCCATCGCCATCAAGGTCGTAGTCGTACAGCAGGTTTTCATCTCCGCCGACAACCTCCACCGTTGCCACTGCATTGCGCGGCACGCTGTTGTTGCTGACCTCCAGCCGGATCAGCGGGGCATCCCCTGACAGAGCTGTGGCTGTGACCTCATCGGACAGCATGCTTTCATTGCCGTTGTTGTCGACGGCACTGATCCGCACGTGCACTTCTCCGCTCAGTCCGGCCAGCAGGTGCCGCGTGTTGCCCTCCACGAATCCGGCATGCTGCACTCCCGCTTCATCAGGGGCACTGAAGGCTTGTTTTGAAAAATTCACACGGTATCCCGCCAGGTCCGCCGCCAGCACCGGATTCCAAGTCAGTGCAACTCCACCGTTGATGCCGGTGGCGGCAAGTCCCTGCGGCACGGGAGGCGCTTCAGCATCAGCGCCGCTCAGGCTGTCACTGCTGATGCCGAGCACATCCACCTGGCTTGAGCCATGCACGAGCACGTTGACGAACAGGTTGTCAAACTCAGAAGTGTAGTCCTCGGAGGCGAACACATCTGGGCCGGGCTGGCTGCTGCGCACCAGGCGCACATGGTGCTCGCTGTATGGTCCATGCCATTCCCAGCGGCCCGCGGCATAGTTGCTCAGGCCGATGTAGTAGCTGCTCGGCCCGAAGTCGCCATCCGGCAGGATATTGACATCGAATGCCAGCGCACCAGGCTGCTGTCCCGCCATCGGCAGGCGGTAGAGCGCAAAGCTCATGCCATCGCCAGCACCACTGCTGTCACCGATCCGGCTGGCGGCTCCGGCATCCAGCACGGAGCCCCCCTCCAGGAAGCGCTGCGTGCCAAGTGTGAACTCAGACTGGGCATCCAGCGCACTGCCGGCCCGGGTCTCCTCCCAGGGCTGCAGTCCGTCGACCGGAAGTCCGCTGGGGAATTCCATCGCTGGCTGCAACTGGCCGACGGGCTGGCTTGATTCGGGCAACCGGGCAGTCCTGTCGGAGCCGCATGAAGCAAGCAGGATAACAGTAAGGATGGCGCAAGCGCTCACCAGGCGCAGGATGGATCGCATCTGTTCCTCCGGGAGGGAATTCAATGCTCCATTCTAGCGTCAGGTCCTGCAGGGCACGGACGGCCCGCTCAGTCCACGTTGAAGTCGAGGCCCTCCTCCGGGCTGAAGATGTGGCGGCGGCGAGAGCCGTGCTCCTCGATCGTGAACATCCAGCCGACCAGTTCGCCGACGTGCAGCTCCACGCTGTTCGCCTGTTCATGCACCACGAACAGGTTGCGGTAGTCATAGACGCTGCCGCGCCCGCCCATGCCGTGTTCGCTGGCGACGAGGTGGTGCGTCAGTGCGCCTGCGATGCGCTTCTTCCAGAGCAGCATGTTGCGCTCGCTCAGGTCAACGCAGCCGTTGTCAATGAAGGACTGTCGGCTGGCCGGCTCCGCCAGCAGCTCGCCCATGCTCCGCCCCGGGTAGGCCCGCATCAGGGCCACAGTCGGCCCGAACAGCAGGCGGCGGTCCGGCGTGGCGATCGGGATGCCGATCGAGAGGATGCGCGAGCGTGCCCGCCTGTCACCCTTCACCCCACTGACTACGCGCTCCAGCAGGTTGGGGGCGTTGTACAGGCTGTCAAACAGCTCGAGCCGTTCCTGGCGGCCCATCGGGCCTGGCTTCAACACCCGGAACAGCAGCTCACCGAGCCCGGCATGCGTTTTCAGCAGGCTACCTTCCCACAGCAGCTTGGAAAGCCGCGGCGGGCCCAAGAGCTCGAAGGCCACACTTTCCTCTCCGCTTTCGCGTTCCATGCGCTCCAGCTGCTCCAGCGCCATGTTGCGCATCACACCGCCGCGGTAGCTGGAATCCTGCACCACGCTGGACAGGCCGCTGACGACATCGTGGCCGGTGCTTTCACCGAGGATCTCCTCCAGTGCGGCACGGGCCACGTCCTCCGGGGTGACCAGCTCCATCTGCTCGATGGAGGTGATCGCCGCGAACTCACCGGCGCTGAACACCCCGTTCTCGCCGGTGTCAATGAACACGCTCTCGAGGTTGCCACCGGTCGCACTGGCCGGGGCCTTGTCAAAGCTGTCCTGCGGGCCGTCCAGCGGCAGGCCGCTTTCGAAGGCGCAGTCGTACATCGCAATCGGCTTGCCGTGCTTGCGGATCTCGCCCTTGCCGATGCTCTTCCAGCCGATCAGTGCGGCGGGCTTGATCTCCTTGATCACGGGGTTGCCAAGCGTGCGGTTCATCAGCATGTAAATCATGCTGGCCGCCCCCGCCACCGCGCTCTTGGAGAGCAGCGTGCGGCTGGGCTTGCTTTCACTGTGGGTATAGGGAATGTTTAGCCCCATGCCTCCGGTGCCGGTGGTGCCGATCTTGAGGTACAGCCCGGTGCCGGCCTGCTTCATGCCGTCCGAGAGGATCTCGATGTGGCGGATCAGCGCCGGCAGTGCGGTTGACATCATCAGGCGCTGGGCGGCGGGCACGCTGTCCTCGCGCTCCACCCCGTTGTCAGCATCGTGGATCCATCCCTTGGCGAGGCTGAAGATGTCCTGGTAGGCCAGCCCGGTGGCGGTGTTCACGCAGTCGATGATGATGTCCGGCCTGTGCGCCTGGCAGACCCGGTTGATGAACATCTCGCCCTTCTGTTCATCGCTGAATTCGTTGTAGTCCTGGAAGATGAAGCGCACGTACTGGTCGGCGTAGCGCTTCTCGTCCTCGCCGCTGCCGCGCGCCGCCTGGCGCAGCTCCTCGAGCTCACTGGTGAGCAGCATGTTGCCATGCTCGGCCACGAACTCGATGCGGGCGTTCGGCTGCCAGCGCTGCTGCCAGCGCAGGCAGTCCGTCACGCAGCTGTCGGCCTCCTCCTCAAGCATCGAGCAAAGCACCATCCGGCGCGGTGTGAAGGAGCGCAGTATCAGCCTCGAGATGGCGCTGCCGCATTGGCCGAAGGCCCCAAGGATCAGGATGCTCTTGTCATTGATATCCATGCTGTTACCCCTGCGGATAAGTCAGATCAATCATAACTGAGTAGCCTGCTGCACCCGCATCCATGCTGGCAGTGGCTGGTCAATCCGAGCATATCACCCGATGCTTGAATTGTGAATGAATTCACGTAATTCTCACATCCATCAGTGCTCCAGACTGAGGCTGAATCCGTTTGCCCGCTGCAATGCGCGCTACAATTCCGGCATGGCAAAAGCCTCATTCAAGCTCGACAACGGCCGCCTCGTCGGCAATGACTCCCGCCTGCTGCTGCTGGCAGGGCCCTGCGCGATCGAAAGCGCGGACATGTGCCAGATGGTGGCCGGGAAGATGAAGGAGCTGACCAGCTCGCTGGACATCGGCTACGTGTTCAAGGCCAGCTTCGACAAGGCCAACCGCTCCAGCATCCATTCCTTCCGCGGCCCCGGCATGGAGGAGGGGCTGAAGGTGCTGCAGTCGGTGAAGGACACGGTCGGCGTGCCGGTCGTGACGGACTTCCACGATGCCTCGCAGGCCGCTCCGGTCGGTGAGGTGGTGGACATCCTGCAGGTGCCGGCCTTCCTCTGCCGCCAGACGGACCTGCTGGTGGCTGCCGCGCAGACCGGCCGCGTTGTCAACGTGAAGAAGGGCCAGTTCATGGCTCCCTGGGACATGGACAACGTCGTCAGCAAGCTCGGCGAGGGCGGCGGAGAGCGCGTGATCGTCACCGAGCGCGGTGCCAGCTTCGGCTACAACAATCTTGTGGTGGACTTCCGCAGCCTGCTCTACTTCCGGGAGAAGCAGGTGCCGGTCTGCTTTGATGCCACGCATTCCGTGCAGCTGCCCGGCGGGGCCGGAACATCCTCATCCGGCCAGCGCCAGTACGTCGAGGGCCTGAGCTATGCGGCGGTCAGCCTCGGGATCAGCACCCTGTTCTGGGAGGTGCACCCCTGCCCGGATGAGGCCAAGTGCGACGGGCCGAACCAGCTGTGGCTGAGCGATGTGGAGCGCATCCTGACCCGCATCCGGGAACTGGACGACTGGGCCAAGCGCGGTAACTAGCCGGTTGCCAGCTGGCCGTTGCCACCGGCCTGCTCCCGCGGCAGGGGCGAGAACTGGCGCAGGGCCTTTAGCCCGAGCCGGAAGGCCTGCTGCTCGTAATCGGACTCCATCCGCCTGAGCATGCCCAACAGGGGGACATCATCCAGCCTGCCGCTCTCCAGCACCTGCTGCATCGCCAGAGCGAGGTGGTACATCACATTCGGATGGCCCGGGAAGCTGTAGGCCTCCTCGTACAGTGTCAGGCGGGCCACCGCCTTGGCCAGCATCCCGCGGTTGCCTGCTGAATAGGCGGCCTGGCTGATCATCACGGCGGCCGTGCTGCCGACATGCTCAAGGTCGTCAAGGTAGCCCGCAAGCGTTGTCATTTCCGACTGGCGCACCTGGGCCAGGCAGGCCGACATGCACATCCTGGACCACTTCGTACGTGCATCCTTCTCACAGCGCTGGGCCGCCAGGGCGGTACGGATCCGGGTGCCCGAGTCGCAGTTGTGGAAGGCAGCGGCACTGAGCAGCAGGAGCGTCTTCCACTCGAAGTCGTTCCTGACCCGCCCGTTCTCAAGCTGCGGGGCCAGCAGGGTGATCAGCTCATCCAGCGAAGCATGGGAGCTGAAGATGCGGCTGCCCCGGCGGTAGATCGACAGCAGGCGGGAGAAGCGCATCTGGCTGCCGAAGTCCAGGAACTGCGGCGGCACATCTGGGATCTTGCCGGCAGCGAAGTTCTCGCTCTGCATCGTTGCTAGGGACAGGTTCATTTCACCGGAGGCACTCATTTGCCTTTTTTTCGGCATCAATACGGGGCGACTTGAATCCCCGTCCCAGAAAGCAGGAAGGGCGGGACCGTGGCCCCACCCTGTCTGGTTCACTCAGGATCGGCCTAGTTCAGGCCAGCGACCTTCTCCCTCAGTTCTGCGAGGGTCATTGAGCCAACCATCTTGTCAACCTGCTTCCCACTGGAATCATAGAAGTAGGTGGTCGGGTTAGCGCCGTCGTGGAAGTCCTTGATGTCGCCCCCCTCGCTCATCGCAAACACCTCGGCTGGCCAGCCCTTGTCAGTGACAAGCTGCTTCGGGTCACCGATGTCATCCGTTGCCACGAACAGCCAGTTGAACTTGTCGCCGGTTTCTTCACGCAATTCGAGGAATTCAGGAATCTCCTGAATGCAGGAAGTTCACCAGACTGCCCACATGTTTACCACGGCGGGCTTGCCGGCCAGGGCGCTGACCTTGCCGCTGCCGCCGGCAAAGGTGGCATAGGTAAGATCCGGCTGGCCACTCGGTACATTGCCACCGGTGGTTTCCCGCACGGGAGCGGGTGCTTCCGCCACCTGCTGGCCATTGCCGCTGTCCGCGTTCTCGCCCTGCTGCTTGTTGCAGGCGGAGAACACGAGCAGGACCGTCACCAGCAGCAGGAAGCTTCCGATCAACTGTCTGCGCATCAATCGCACCTCATCCTTGGATTAGATGATAAGACAATATCATTAATAAGCCGGGTGGCTCACATATCGTCGAGGGAAATCCGCTTGTCCTTCAGGCTTTCATCGACGGTGATCGTGCTGATCACGTCAACGACGCCTTCCTGGTCGCGGGCGATCGCCTCGGCGCGTTCCTTGAGCTTCTCACGCGAGACGATGCCGGTGATGCGCACCTTGCCGGCGTGCACCTCCTCCACGGCGAGCTGCTCCTGCAGCAGTTCCACGTCAGCCTTCCAGCTCATTTCGATCGCGGCCTGCAGCGAGCGGTCCTTGGCAATCACAGCCTCTTCCAGCCCGGGAACCTTCGCGGCCTCCTGCACCTTCTTCTGTGAATCAGGGCTGGGGCAGCCGAACAGCAGTGCGGCGGTGGCCAGCAGCAGGAAGTAACTGAATATTCTCATCTGTATATCCTCTCAATGCCCGCTACATGGTAACACTGCATCAGAGGCCGAGCCATTGGGCGGCAAAATGATTGAGGCGGGATCCATCCTGTGTTCCACTGAGCACAAGCCGGCCGTTCGGGAAGATGGTGTAGCGCTCTGCGCCAAGGTCAGCGACGAGGCACCAGCGATTGGGCCGCACTTCCCAGCCAGTCTCGGCGGACAGGCCTGCCGCCAGGCCTTTGATGTCGATCGCGCTGCCCAGCTCCAGCTCAAAGCGGCCGTCACTGCAGGCGGCGGCGGCCTGCTGGTCGAAGCGGCCGGAGAGGAAATCGTAGCTGCCATTGCAGGCCGGGCAGCTGCGCGCCGGACCACTAAGCTGCAGTCGGAGGATGCGCCAGTCCGGCAGCTCGAGCGAATACATCGCATCATCGTCGGCAGTGAACTCGCCTGCGAGAATGCGGCCGGCCTGCTCCAGCTGTATCGCGTTGGCAACATTGAGCAGCGGGCCGAACACGCCTTCCGC
This sequence comes from bacterium, assembly GCA_020440645.1. Lineage (GTDB taxonomy): Bacteria > 4484-113 > 4484-113 > 4484-113 > JAFGCY01 > JAHEFU01. Next base: position 12,047 of record JAGRNR010000040.1, read on the forward strand.
GCTGCAGGTGGGCACACTGCCCGGCGGCGGCGGATCCGGCAGCAGGCAGCGCAGGCAGCCGGTCACGCCCGGTACCACCGCTCGCACGCTCAGTTCACCGCGTACCACGCCGGCGGACAGCCATGGGGTGGAAGACTGCAGCGCATAGTCGTTGACGATGTAGCGGGTGAAGTAGGAATCCAGCCCGTCGAACAGCAGCGTCGCTCCTGCACAGAGCTCGGCGATATTGTGGCGGCTCAGGTCGGCGAACTGCGGGTCCAGTTCGACCGCCGGGTTGATCGCCGCCAGCATTCCGGCAGCAGCCTGCACCTTCGGCAGGCCAGCTTCAGCATGCGATGTCGTGAACAGGCTCTGGTGCCCGAGGTTCTCGAAGCCGACTGTGTCGCGGTCAATCAGGGTGATACGCCGCACACCGAAACGTGTGAGCTGCATGGAGAGCCCACTGCCCAGCCCGCCGAGCCCGATCACCACACAGTGGCTTTGCTGCCAGGCGGGCAGCACCCGCCCGAGCGGGGCATAGCGGGAAAGGCGGCTGTAGCGAATCTCGGAATCCATGCGGCAGTACTACAATATCAGCCATGGGCCTTCTGAACTTCCTGCTGCAGCTCGTGATTGCCGGTGTGATCGGCTATGCCGCCAGTGCGCTGATGGGGACGCGGCGCGTGCACATCGTCGCCGTCGTGCTGCTGGGTTTCCTCGGCACCATCGTCGGACCCTGGATCGCCAACTTCTTCCACCTGCCGGAACCGGTGCCGGTGCTGGTCGGCGGCGCACCCTTCTCACTGGTCTGGAGCATCGTCGGCGCAGCGATCGTGGTAGCCGTTGTCAGCATGGTGCGTTCGCACTGAGGACTTGGGAACTGGCGTGTAGGGGGTAGCAGTCCGAGGATATTGGACATAGGTTGTGGTGGGGAGCAGAGATCAAACCTGTCCGAAATATTGCTGCCAGACCAACGGTCTGGCCTCCGCTACGCCCTAAAACCGAGATCCTACGCCCTAGTACAGCACGTACACCGTGACGTCGCGGCGGCCCCACTGGATGCACTCATCCACGGTCATGAAGCCGAGGTCGATGTCATGCCCGTCGATCGCGCCGCCGGTGTCGGCGGCCACGGCGTAGCCATAGCCCTCAATGTAGAGGCGGGTGCCAAGCGGGATCACGGCGGTGTCAACCGCCACCACGCCGTAGCCGGCCTTGGTGCCGTTGGCGGTATAGCCGCTGGCCCACTTGCCGCAGCTGGTCGGGCCCGGCTCGTAGGCCGTGCTTTCCATCACGATCCTGTTGCGCCAGCGCAGCGGCGCGGCCATGCGGTCGGAGGGCGGCATGCGGTGCTCGAGGATCTCCTCGATGCTCGGGCCATCCTCGGCGGTCAGCTGGTGGTAATGCACCACGCGGGTGGGCTGCATCTCACGCACGACGCGGTCGTGCTGGCGACGGCCGACTTCGCGGCCCTTGAGGAAGAACACGGTGCAGGTGCTTTCAACGATGCCGTCACGGCCCGGGCTCTCCACAACGAGCGACTCGCCGCCGTGGTGCCAGGCATCAACCATCTCGATTGTGGGCGCGACAGTGCGCGTGCTTACGCCGCGCGTGACGCTCAGCCCTTCCAGGAATACGCTCATCCCATCGTTCAGGGCCGCGTTGACCGGCGGGTCAACGAAGGCGTCCTGCGGCAGGTTGATTGACAATTCGTCCAGGAATCCCGCGACCGTGGTCGCGTGGCTGTTCAGCGGGATGACCTCGTTGGCAAGGTGTACCTGGATCTGCTTATCCTCGCCCTGTGCGAACGCAGGAACGAGGCTTCCCATCACCAACCCGAGAGTACACCACCCGAAGAACCGCCTGATAAGCCCATGACTCATCTGCACTTCCTCCTGCCCGGCTTGCCGGACATGGCAGGGAATATATCACCGGAAGTCAGCTGCCGCAAGCAAATTCACCGCAATCTGAGAAAATCAAATTGAGGTTAAATCCGGTGGAATGCGAGGATTATATCATCAAATAACAAGACCTGTCAGTTCAATCGCGCAATCCATCAACTGATAAGGAAAAACAGGCAGGTCTGATTTGACAGGGGCGGCCCTTATCCCTGCCTTATCAGTTCACTAGCTGCCAGGTATCGCCGCAGGGCAACCAGCAGATTCGCCATGTCAGCCGGCGTGACCCCGCTCACCCGTCCCGCCTGTCCCAGTGTGGCCGGACGTGCCCGTGTGAGCAACTGGCGCGTGCTGATCATCAGGCCCTCGACGGAGTGGAATTCGAACCCGGCCGGAATGGGCAGCTCGCTGTGCCCGCGCACACGCTCGATCTCGGCCCGAGCCCGCTCGAGGTAGCCCTCGTAGACAATCTCGACAGCCACATGCTCCCGCGCCATCAGCCAGCGGTGCAGCTCCATTAGTTCCGCCGGTGGTGGATCGTCAGAACGGCCGAGCTTGCCGGAATGCGGGTTGTCAATCACGCTGCCAAGCTCGATGTCACTGTCCATGTAGCCTGACACCCCGACCGCTGGCGCATCCAGTGAACTGCCGAGCGGACGGTCAAAGGCCGTCGGCCAGCGCTCAGGCCCGGATGGCGTTTCCGGACGCAACCCCGAAGCATCGTTGCCAGCATCCTGCGCTTCGAGGATGTCCAGCAATGAGTCGATGCTCCTGCCCATCCGCATCAGCTCGCGGGCCCGGCGGGTCTCTTCGCGACTGAACTCCAGCCCGAGCGCCGCCTGGTCGGCAGCCGGGATGCGACCCTCCGCCAGCCGGGCATCCAGCGCATACACCTTCGTGCGCATCGCCTCCAGCTCGCGGACCTGTGTCTCGCTCAGCAACCCCGCGTCCCGTGCAATCGGCCCGAGCCGCATGAAGGCATTGTCATGCCGCAGCAGCAGGCGATGCTCACAGCGTGCGGTCAGCATGCGGTAGGGCTCATCCGTGCCACGGGTGGTCAGGTCGTCAAGCAGCACACCGATGTAGCTGTTCTCGCGGGTGAGCGGCAGCGGATCGCGGCCCAGCAGTGACAGCGCAGCATTCGCACCGGCACCCAGGCCCTGTGCGGCGGCCTCCTCATAGCCACTCGTGCCATTGAACTGCCCGGCGCAGTACAGCCCGCTGATCTGGCGGCTCTCCAGGTGCTGCGTCAGGTCCAGCGGGTTGACCGCGTCATATTCCACCGCATATCCCGGCCGGCGGATCCTCGCATGCTCAAGGCCCGGGATGGTGGCGAGGAACTCGCGCTGCACCTCCAGCGGTAAAGATGTGCTCAGACCCTGCAGGTAGAGGATGTCCACGTTCAGGCCGTCCGGCTCGATGAAGATCGGGTGCCGCATCACGTCCGGGAAGCGCACCACCTTGTCCTCGATGCTCGGGCAGTAGCGCGGCCCGGTGCCGGTCACGGCCCCGCTGTACAGCGCGGAAGTGTGCTGCTTCTCGAGGATCAGGCGGCAGGTCTCGTCCGTCGTGCGCGTCAGCCAGCAGGGCAGGAACCAGCTCGGCAGCATGCTCGGCTCGTAGTTCGAGAAGGCATTCGTGCGCCATTCGCTGAGCTGCGGCGTAAGCGCGGTGTAGTCAATCGTGTGCTTGTCGATGCGCGGGCTGGTGCCGGTCTTGAGCCTTTGCGTGCGTATGCCATGCTGCTCCAGGTCATGCCCGAGTGCCATCGCGGAATTCTCGCCCCAACGCCCGGCTTCATGCCTGCGGTCACCGACGAAGCAGACCGCCCGGGAGAATGTGCCGGGGCAGATCACGACCCGAGTGGCAGCCAGTTCACGCCCGTCAGCGAGCATTACGCCGCGGGCAGCCGGAATGCCGCCAGCTGGATCGGGCTGCGTGAGGATCTGCGTGACCTCACCTTCCACCAGCGTGATGTTTGGGGTCAGCTCGAGACGGCGGCGCATTTCCATGCTGTAGCCGATGCGGTCGCTCTGGGCGCGCAGGGCCTGCACCGAAGCACCCTTGCCGGTGTTCAGCATGCGCACATTCACATATGTCGCATCCGTCACGCTGCCCTGCAGGCCACCGAGCGCATCAATCTCGCGGGTCAAATGCCCCTTGGCCGGCCCGCCGATGCTGGGATTGCAGGGCATATGCCCGATGCCGTCGAGGCGCATCGTGACCAGGCAGCAGTTCAGGCCCAGCCGGGCCGCCGCATGCACGGCCTCGCAGCCCGCATGGCCGCCGCCCACCACGATGATGTCGAAGCTTCGCTCCACAGGGGGGGATGATACCAGAGCTGGCCCCGTTACATCGGCAGCTGAACCGGGTGTCCATTCTGGTAGTCTATATATGTATGTGCGATGGCGCAGCATGGCTGTGCCCGGAGGCAGGACATGGTTGGAAGGAACTTACTGATGATGTGCTCAGGCGCGCTGCTGGCAGGCTCGCTGCTGGCGACGGCGGCGCATGCGGATGACGACTTCTCCCTGCGCCTGCGCTTCGACTCCGGAGAGCGCGGCTACGTCAATGGCCAGGTCTACAGCTACGGCCTGTATGGCACGCCCTACTACTACAACTATGGCTACAACTACGGTTACCAGCCCGGCCTGTCCCTGAGCTATCGCGACGGCGACCTGCGAGCCGACTATGGCAACAGGCTGTACAACGGCCGGCACCGCAACCGCCACAACGACTACTACAACGACTTCAGCTACGGCTACGGCGAGACATCAGACCACCCGAATGACCGCGGTGGCTACCGCGTGTTCATCCCGCGCGGGCTGGAAAGTGGCAGCGAGCGCGTGCTGCCGGACAGCCAGTACCTCGGCCTGCCGCAGGTCAGCTACGGCGGGCATCGCGGCGGCTGCTACGACGGCTGCGGCTGCGGCTATTCCTCGCCGTACTACAACAACCGCTACTACTCCGGCGGCTACCCGCTGGTGATCCAGTACGGCTATCCGGTGATGGGGCTCGGTTACCAGAACCCTTACCAGCAGCAGGTGACCGGCCAGCTTTACACCGCACCGGACTACCCCGAGCTGGGCTACTTCCGTGACCGGCAGAATGACCGCCGCTATGACGACACGCCGGACACGGTGGTGAATGACAACAGTGTGACGAACAACTATTACTACTATGGCAACAGCGGGGCCAGTGGCGCCTCACTGCCCCAGCCACCGCGTGAGGCCCAGCAGCAGCCGGCCCCGCCACAGGAGCAGGCCGCACCGGCCGCACCGGTGGAAAGCTATGCCACCCGCTTCCGCACCGAGACCCGGCTTGAGCTGAGCGATGGCAGCGTGACGCATATCGCGCTGAATGAGGAGGGCCGCCTGAGTGTCGGCCCGGAGAATGGCCCGGGCCAGACGGTCAGCGCCGCCGCCGAGCGTGACTTCGGCTGCTTCGCCACCTTCCACAGTCAGCACGGCCTGACGCTGGTATTCCGCGAGGGCGACACCATCATGGGCGCCTACCAGGATGGCAGCAGCTGGTGGAGCGAAGCGCTCAGCGCGGATGTGGACTTCGACTTCGAGGTCAGCATCAGCACCATGAACGGCGAGCCCTGGCTGAAGTTCACCACCCTGAACGGCCAGCGCGTAATCATGAAGTTTGCTGACGGCGTCTGGCAGACGGTGGGTTACGGAACGGTCGGGAATAAGTAGTCAGTAGTCCGTGGTCGATAGGCTGCAGCTGGGATTGGCAATCCGGGCAGTCAGCCCATCCAGCGCAGCAGTTTGTCAATGAAGGCGCTGAAGAACTCGCTGGAATAGGACATCGCATTCACCTTGCAGATGTCGCGGATATCCGCCGGCAAATCAGCTGGCTGCGGCCAGCTGAACCCCTCCATCATCAGCGGGATGATGTGCGTGCCGCAGCGCAGCGCGGTGGAGATCTCATTGCGAAGCACGTCTTCGGGATTGCTGCAGCGCTCGAAGAAACCCGGCGTCATCAGCACGATCATGTGCCGGCTGTGGCGGATGGCATCGATGATGTCCTCGTGGAACTGGCCCTTATGCAGGTCCTCCTGGTCGCGGAAGATGCTGCGCCCATTCATGTCCAGGTGCGTCTTGATCAGCATTGAATAGGGCAGGCCGGGATCGCGGCGGTAGCTCAGGAATGCATCGTAGCGCTTCTCGCTGTCGGGCACCGGCTCTATTGGAGCGGGCTGGCTGGCCTGCTGCTGCGCTGCCAGCTTCTCCGGCTGCGGTGACAACCAGTCCTGCAGGGTCTCCATCATGAACGCCGGCTGGTCCACGCCCAGTTTGGCGCAGAGGGCGATGGCCTCGTAAACCTCCGCTATGGCCTCGCTTGCATGTCCGGCCTCGTACATCGTGATTGCCCGGCTGAAATTAAGTTCCCACTCCCCGATCACCCGCTGTTCATCAAGGATCGCCTGGGCACGGGAATAAGCCGCCATGGCATCCCCGTACCGCTTCAGCTTGCCGAAACACACACCACGGTACATGTCGATGCCGAACCACGGTGCCCAGCCCTGCTCATGGCAGAAGCGTTCCGATTCATCCAGCGGCAACAGGGCCTCTGCGTACTTCTCCTGCAGGATCAGGGTCAGGCCGATCATGGAATAGATGCCTGGGAACACAGGCTTGTCCTGTTCCTCGTACAGGCGGCGGGCATGGTCATATGCCTCAAGCGCTTCATGGTAGCGGCCCAGGGACTTGAGCATGTTGCCACGATTCGTGGCCAACGGTGGCGGGAAGGCAATGCCCTCGCCCGCAAAATAGTCCCCGGCGCGCTGGATCAGCTTCAGGGCCTGTCCGGGACGGCCCAGGTCAGCAAGGATGTTCGCCCAGGTGTTGTAGATACCGGGGAAGAAGTGCTCATCTGCCAGCGAGCGCTGTTCCGCAGCCTGGATGCTTGCCAGGGCTTCCGAGTACAGCCCCTGCAGGCGCAGCACATCAGCGCGGATGTTCATGATGCGGGCCAGCTCAGGGATGCCCAGCTCCGTACAGGCGGCAGCGGCCGAATCGAGCGCGTTGTGTGCCTCATCGTAGCGGCCGAGCCTGACCAGGATGCCAGCGCGCATCATGCGCTTCTCTGGATCCGGCGGACTGCCGGAAGCGCGCAGTTTGGCTTCCTGCGCCGTGAGTTCCTCCAGTTGCTGTTCCTGGCTAAGCTTTGCGCCCACGGCAGTGATTATGCCATGCAGGGCATGCAGAAATCAGATAGCTGAAAGCAGACCATGATATTCGCAGGCCGTGTCTGCTTGCAGCTCTCTGCTTCCTCCGCCCACTGTGCATTGACCTTTCACCCCGGCTGCCATAACATCTATATGTACGGCATATCGCCAATGGGGGTCCACATGTGGATTCGCTTCGCCACCGGCCTGTCCCTGCTACTCGCGCTGTTCGCCTGCGCCTGCGGCAACACGATGAAGCAGTTCAGCACGGACGGGAACCGTGACATCACGGCCAGCCTCAGCCTGCGCGTGATGGATGAAAGCTTCATCGGCGCGGCCTCCGCGGATTCCTTCGGGATCAGCAGCCGCCGGCAGGGCGATGAGCTGATTGTCAGTGTGCGCGCCAACCGGGCCAATCACCTGACCGCGCTGTACTACGAGCTGGACTTCGACGGTGCACAGCTGAATCCGCTTGATGCAGCTCCCACGACTGCCTTTGGCAACGAAGATGACACGCTGTCATTGATGCAGCCCACCGCAATGGGACAGCTGCAGGCCGGCCAGGTGCTGGTGCATCCCGATGAGCAGAACGGCTTCAGTGGATCCGGCGAGCTGGCGCTGCTGCGCTTCCGGCTGGAGCCGCAGGCGCGCATCGCTTCCAAGGTGAATGACAGCGCCAAGGCAACGCCGCTGCAGCTGACCTGGGACAATGACCCCAAGCTGCTGAGCTGGCTGTACAACAACCCGGCGGACTACGACCAGAACGGCGAGGTGAACGTCGCCGACCTGACCCCGCTGGCGCAGCATTTCAACAAGAGCCAGACCGGCGGCTTCCCGATCGGGAAGGTCGAGAGCGTGGTGGACGGCGATGGCAACGGTGTGATCAACCTGTCGGACATCACCCCGATCGGCGTCAACTTCGGCAATGCCGGCAGCGGCGGCTACCACGTGTTCGAGATCGTCAGCGCCGTGCATTCGGACATTGACAACCTCGCAATCTCCAGCGCAAGCGGCGACAAGAGCAAGGACCGCCTCAGCTTCAGCTATTCCCCGGGGAACCCGCTGCCCGGCAACGGCTACTACCCGCGGCTTGATGACGGTAGTGGCAACCTCGGCTTTTCGCCGGAGCCGGTGTTCGTGCCTGAGGTCATTGACAACCCGCCCTTCATCGTGCTGGACTTCCTTGACAAGCCCTCGCAGGGCAGCGGCACGCTGGCTGACCCCTATGTGCTGACGGACACGATAATCGGCAACAGCTTCACGTTCAGGATCACCGACGACGGCATCGACGTCACCGGAGACGCCGGGGTGGAGATCCGCGCCAGTGATGCCGGGGCCACCCAGAGCATTGACCAGGCGACGGGCGAGGTGCAGTTCAACGCTGCGTTCACGGACACGCAGTTTTCACTGGACGGAGTGGCGGCCGGCGTTGACACCCAGAACAGCCTCCACTTCATCTACGTGCCTGAGGTGGTGGAACTGCTGTACATCATACCGGACCCGGCCGATACGGACTGGGCCACTGTGGAGGGTGACGGCCTGACACCGGAGACGGCCTTCAAGGTGCGCAATGTGAGCTTCAACTCGGATGGCTCCATCGAGTTCAGTTTCGTTGCCAACACCCTGCCGGACGGCAGCGGCACGGCAGTTGACGTGAACACCCTGACCTGGCATGCCGACATCCCGCCGCCGAACTACATCATCAACAGCTGGACGCCGGCGGGTACCGCACGTTTCCACCCGACGCTCACAAGCGGCTATGTCTACGCCAAGAACGGCGATGGAGTGGAAAGCAACCACATCTACGTGGTGGCCAAGGCCTTCCCGGGACCGTAAGGGAAAGTCCGAATAGTTTGAATAGTATAGATAGCAGTGGTGGATTGATTTCCATCGCTGCTATCCATTTTCATCTTCCAGAACTTCCCGACTCTTCGCTCTATCAAATCTGTTTCCACTTCTCCCACTAACCACTTCTTCCCTTCCCCAATTTTCCAGACTGTTAAAACTACCCAGACTTCTTCACTTCCTTCATTTTCCTGTTATACTACATATCGTAGTATATGAAGGAGGCTGTCATGGCTCAGCAGGAGTACATGGCCGGGATGCTGCGTTTGCTCATCCTCAACGAACTCTCCAGGGGGGAGGGCTATGGCTACGGGATCGCCAAGGGGATCCAGGAAAGGAGCGGGGGCGACCTGACGGTGCGGCCGGAGTCGCTCTACCCGGTGCTGCACCGCATGGAGCAGGAGGGCCTGCTGTCCTGCAAGTGGATCGAGGCTGACAACGGCCGTCCGCGCAAGGTCTACCGGCTGACGAAGAAGGGCCAGGGCCGCTGGGAGAAGGGCCGCGTGCAGTTCACGAAGCAGGCCCAGGGTGCGCTGAAGGCGATCGGCGCGGACCTCGAGCCGGGCAGCGCCGGGAGCTGAGCCGTGGATACACGCTTCGGACATCCTGATGACTGGGGCCTGTCGCCGCAGCGGCATTCCGAGATTGCCAGCGAACTGTCAGACCATCTGGACTGCCTGCGGGCGGACGAGGGCAGCGAAGCCGCAAATGCCGCCGAGGCGAAACTCAGCGAGCCGAAGGTACGGCGCAAACTGTCGGCGGCGCATATAGCGGACCAGGTGGTTGCCACCCTGCACCGCCACCCTTCAAGCATTGAATTGCGCGAACTGGGCTGGCTGCTGTTCTGGTTCGTGCTTGTGATCTGTTGCACCATTGCCAGTGGCAATTTCAATGAAGCAGCCACAAGGCATATCGGGTCCACACCAAGCTCAGCCTGGCCACCTGACTTCAGCACTGCGGATACTGTCGCTTCCTTCCTGCTTTGGATCCTCAGTGGAGTATGCCGTGCCGGTTTCCTGGCTTTGCTGGTTCTATCAATGCTGCGGGCATGGCGAGTCGGGCCAGGCGTGTTCATTGCCAGACTGTTGCAGTACAAGCTACTGCACACGGTCCTCGTCCTGTTCGGGATGTTCCTGGTTTCCAGCGTCAATTTCTATTCGCGGGAGCCAAGCTGGCAGCTGGCTTTGCCAGGCTGGCTGAATCACCTCAGTATCGGTATGGCTGTGCTGCTGGCCGGATTTTTCCTGGCATGGCGCAGACCAGGGGAGCGCTTGCAGATTGCAGTATTCACCTGCATGCTGGTTGCCTTTCTTGTGCCTTCTGCCCCCTGGCTTGGTTATTCCGAGCTGGAGCAGCGACCGATTGCAGTGCGGGAAGTGCTGGACGACGGAGTGCGGGTGCTCTTACCGAATGATGACCCTCGCGCTGTCCAGGATGAGTTGGCCCGCAGGCCGGAGGCTTTCCAGAACGCTGAGTCTGTTGATGTCGCTGCCAATCGTTTTGCCTTCTGGAGGGGAAGTGATCGGACATTCGGACCGCGCTGGAGCAACTGGAAATACCAGCAGTACTTCAGGCCCCAGGTGATACCCAGCCAGGCCCGGGTGCGTTTTGAAGGCTGGGAGACACTTGAATACCGCTCTGAGTTGTTCACTCCATTCACGCATCCCGGCAGCGGACTGGCATGGCTGGCAGTCCCCCTGCCGTTGATGGGTGTGATGGGTTTCATCGGGATGGCGCTGGTAATGGGACGCCGCAGCTTCCTGTCCAGCCTGCTTTATTCCATTGTCTGCATTGTTGCCATCTTCACGACAGTGATTCCCTTCAGCTACGCCCAGCCGGATGGACAGTGGCTCATCAGCAGCAGCGAAGCGCTGGTGCACACTCCCCTGCCGGGTTTTGAGACCCTGATGATCGGCTACTCGATGCAGGAGGACTGGATGCTGGTATTCGGCCTGCTTTTCTCCGCCGGCATTCCCTGGCTGCTGACCGGACTGTTCCTTAAGTCGGGCAATGACTCGCATCAGACTGCAAATGACAGGCCAGACATGGAGACTACATAGGGGACGGATATGGATACACGTTTCGGACATCCTGACGACTGGGGGCTGTCACCCCAGCGGCACTCGGAGATTGCCAGCGAACTGTCGGACCACCTGGACTGCCTGCAGGCTGACGAGGGCAGCGATGCCGCCAGGGCCGCGGAGGCGAAACTCAGCGAACCGAAGGTGCGGCGCAAACTGTCGGCGGCGCATATTGCCGACCAGGTGGTTGCCACCCTGCACCGCAAGCCAAACCGCGAGGAATGGCGCGAACTGGGCTGGCTGATGTTCTGGTTCGCACTGGCCCTGCATGGCGATGCCCTGTCCGGCTACCTGCAGGGGATTTCCCGGGAATTCAGCCGGACTATGTACAATCCCGGGGCATTGCCAAACCAGTTCAGCCCGCTGGCAATCAGTTGCTGGCTGCTGCTGGCTGTCAGCCGAGGCATGTTCTTCTACGTACTGGCCCGTGGCGTGCTGGATGCCTGGCGACTCGGCCTCGGTGTATTGATTGCCAGGCTGTTGCAGTACAAGCTGATCCATACCCTGATCCTGTTCGGAGGACTGATACTGCTTGAGCCGCTGCTGACTGAATATGGCTACAGCAGTGTGTCCGGCCGGCTGGATGGCGTTGCGGCCTGGATAACCGTGATGCTTGGCGGAGTGATGCTTGTCGGGATCATCGCCGGATTCCTGATACCGCGCTGGCGCAGGGCTGGCATTCCTGCCATGCTGTCGCTGGTGCTTATTTTCCTTTGGACCACCGGACCTTCTGCCATGCGCCGAGTGGACGTTACTCAACCCTATCCGGTGCAGGTGCTGCGTGAGGACAGTGAAAACATCTACGTTGGGGCAGTTACGGATCTGGCGCTGATTGAAAAGAAGATGGCAAGCCACGTGCGAACCAACGGGAAACTGCCGGCTGGCTGGTCCCTTGAAAATCCTGTCCTCGCACACTGGATCTATGAATCGCCCGGCCCATTCCTGAACGCGCGCCGGAACCTGGGCATGCACAGCTACGGATACGGTCCCTACCCGCTTGGAGGAAAACCAAGGATCATCCTCGGCGAGGAGAAAACCTATGGGCCATTGTTCGCCACTGCCCCGCTGATGCATCCCGGCAGCGGGATCGCCTGGATCGCAGCTCCGGTGCCGATCATGGGCATCCTCGGCCTGTTCGCGATGCTGTTCATCATGGGACGGCGCGGTCCCCTGCCCGCCGTGCTGTATGCGCTGCTGACCTGCCTGGCGCTTTACTGCTCCGTCGTGCCATTCGTGCTTACGCAGAAGTACCAGAACCTGCTGGAGCTGAGCACCCAGGCCTTTGCCTTCGGCCCATTCCCGGGCTTTGAGCAGATACTGACCTTCCGCTACAGCATGGATGGTTACATGATCATGGGCGCACTGCTGCTCTCCGCCGGCATCCCCTGGCTGTTGACCGGGCTGTTCCTGCGCAGTGAATCCAGCAATGCCCGGCCGGTGGACGATGACGCCGACCTGGCGACGGGCTGACGTACGTATCGGAATGCAGACTGGCTTACAGGGAGCATAGAGGGCATTAACAGCGTTGACAACATGTGGATAACCCACGCTATGCAGAATATCCATGTGCGGATTCCCGGAAATGCAGTGAAGTTAATCCTCAGTTGACAATCTTTTCACCGGGACTGAACCTCAGCTCAGGGCAGAAGTAGTATCATCGGTGCCATAACGAGGTGCCGGTGGATATGGGAACACCGGCGGGGCCAAAAAGGCCTTCACCTTGGAAGCCCACACAGCAGGGCAGGATTGATTGGGAAGCCTGGATGGAAAGGCAACTGGTATGGAACTCCGAGAATACGGAGCGTTTGACAAGTACAAAACCCCCGCAGCAATGTGGGGGATTTTTTTTAGTGGTGAGTGGTCAGTAGTCAGTGGTCAGGCTGAATCCATAGCAATGAGCAATGAAGATTGAGCAGTGAGTTCCAGCAGCATCGAAGTCACCTCAGAACAGATTGGCACATTGCTCCTTGCTCATTTTTCAATGCTTGCCGCACCCGTTGGCTTGCTGCCACCGTCACGGTCTGCTGTTTCTGATTCTCATTCTCCTTCCTCCTCACCCAAGGGCTCGTCGGTCTGCAGCATCAGCAATGAGTGCTGAACGATGAGCAATGAGCCTGTCAATGTTGAGCTTGCTTCGATGAAAGTCAGGATCATTGCTCAGTCTTCATTGCTCATTGCTGATAGTCCCCGGCGGCTGCTTCTCATTCTGCTTCTGCCCACTGCCTTCTGCCTTCTGCGCACTCATGCGGTCCATGGGACCGTATACCTGTCAGGCCATGGGCCTGACCTCCCACTGACCGCTGCCACTCCCACTGACCACTGATAACTGTTTTTTTTACTTTGTATTGGTTGTCATTTTACGCAGGCCAAACCACACGGATGGTCAGAACCTGTATCATCTCTGTACAACGCAGTGCTCAAAAAGAAGAGCGGAATTTAAAAGAGAAAGACCCCGCAGAAATGCGGGGTTCTTCCTTTTCTGGCTGCCGATTCGTGCAAGCACTCATCGGTCTGGCCCTGCGCTGGCGCATTCGCGTCCAGCGGGTCGGGCTGAAGTTGCATCGCTGCCCATGAAGATGCATCGCGCAATCAGCGAGCGAATATTTGTAGCGGTGGCGCCTCGCGCCAATTCAAAGGGCATCTCCCGAAGTTCTGTGATTCACTCCATATAGCCGATCCCTAGTTTGTTCGCCGCGCTAGCAATGAAAAGCACCACCTGCCGGGAATGCCAGAATCGGAATGATTCGGCAGTCTCTCCCAATTGGCGCAAGGCGCCACCGCTACCCTGAATTCTGAGCTGGTCCTATGTCCCAGCTCCTACCCTGCGGCCTCCTGCATGAAGGGCGGCAGCTCATCCGCGCTCGGTCCGTAGATGCTCGGCACCGGTACATCCAGCTGGCGCAGGTAGACGCTGAGCTGGCCGCGGTGGTGGTAAATGTGGCTGAGCAGCACCATGCGGGCAAAGGCCACACGCGGCAGGGCCATCAGCACCTTGCCATCCTTGAGGAACTTCCACTCCGCCGTCATGAACTCGTCAGTCAGGCCCGGGAAGGTTTCGCGCTGCCTGGCAAGGCTGTCCTCGAAGGCCTGCATGATGCCGGCATGCGTGATCGCCGGCTTCTCGGCCGGAGGGTCGGGGAAGCCGGTTTCGTCCTGCATCATCATCCACAGGATCCCGCTCGGGGAAGTGGCAATGTGCATGCCCAGCTCGCCGGCGCTCATCGACTTCTCCGCCGGCTTCCAGTCCAGCCTGTCGGCCGGGATGCGCTCGAGGCACTTGCGCGTGGCAATGGCCTCCTGTTCGATCTCCATCAGAATCGCTTCCGCTATCGTCATCCTGTTCTCCCGAAGTGTTGTCAGATTAATCAGTGAGCAGCTGGCTGAAAGCAGCTGACAGACTTGATGTATCGAACAAGGGAGTCTGCTCCCTGCTTTCCGCTCCCTGCTGCCTATCCAAGCAGCCCAAGGATGTAGTCCCGCTGGCTGCGCAGGTTTGCCGGGATCCGGGCCGGATCCCCGCTGGCCTTGGCCATCAGGAGCGAACCCTGCAGGGTGGCCATCCACAGGTTCGCGAGACCCATGCTGTCCAGTTCCCTGCCACGCGCCTGCGCGGCCCCGGCAATCAGTCCCCCGATCTGTCCGGCTGCATGCGAAAAGCAGGCCTGGGCCGCCTCCCGCAGCAGTGGACTGCTGTCCGCCACCTCCTGCACAGTGGTACCGACCAGGCAGGAGGGGTACTGGCGGGCATCGGAGAACACCATGATGAAGAATTCCAGGCAGCCCTGCAGGCGCTGCACTGGGTCCTCCAGCTGCATGAATGGCGCGTCCGCCAGCATGCCGGTGGTCATCCGGTCCCAGTTCTCGAGGCAGGCGGTGGTCAGTGCCTCCTTGCCCTCGAAGTGGTAGAAGAAGCTGCCCTTGCTGACCCCGGCCGCTTCCACGATGCTGTCCACGCTGGTCGCGCTGTAGCCGTTGCGCCGGATCAACTCCGTCGCCGCAGCTATCAGCTTCTCGCGCGCCCCGCGTTTTGGTGAATCACTCACGGAAAAACTATACTGACCAGTCAGTTTAAAGTCAAGCTCGTTCCGGAATTCTCCACAGAATGGATGGATAGGGCAGCGATCGCCATCCCGATACTGTAATATCACTATGAAGCGGCCGCATTGCACGTGGCCGCGAGGTGAACAATGCAACAGATCACTGCAAGGATGTTGCTGCTGGCCCTGGTCCTGGTGACCGGGCTGGGCTTCTCCTGCAACAAGACCAACCAGGCTGGTTCCGGTGGTGGTGGCACGGTCAGCAGCGGGGGCAATGCCCTGCAACCCAACCCGGCCACGGATTTCAGCTTCAAGACCACGGGTGGACAGACCCAGACCACGGCCCAGTACCTCGGCAAGCCACTTGTCGTGAACTTCTGGGCCGACTGGTGAGGGTACTGCGTTCAGGAGTTACCTGATTTCCAGAAAAGTTACGAAGCGCACCAGGGCCAGTTCGAGCTGCTGGCAGTAGCCGCGCCGACATCGCAGGATGCGGAAGGCTTCTGGAGCCAAAACGGCTACAGCTTCCCGATGGTGCACGATGTCAATGGCGGCACGAAGTTCGGCGTGAGCGGCATTCCGCATACCTTCTTCATTGATGCAGAGGGAAACCTGGTTGACCAGCAGGTCGGCATGATGGGACACGATGAGTTTGAGGCTAAGCTGGCCAAGCTCATCAAGTAAGCCCGGATCGCGACAGGAGCAGTGCATTACATGATTCGCATCCAGCTATTGCTGCCTTGCATCGCATTGCTGCTTCTGGCTTCCTGCAATAAACAGCCACAGGACTCTTCCGGCTCAGCGGATGGCGTTCATTCCACGGTCCAAGGCAATGCGGACGATGCAGCTGCTGCAGGCCAGCCTATCAAGGACTCGCCCGGCGACAGCCCAGTGGTGCCGGAAGTGGCAGAGAGCAGCCCGCTGCTGACAGCGAAATACACGAGCCCGGATGGCAGCCCGATGGAGGCATCCCGTTTCATCGGGACGCCACTGGTGCTGAACTTCTGGGGCGAGTGGTGAGAGCCCTGCAAGCGGGAGTTTCCCGTGTTTGAGCAGATGTACAAGCAGCACAGCGGTGAGTTCGAGCTGCTGGCCCTGGCATCGCACCGCGCGAAGGACCCGGTTCCCTGGATGCAGCGAAGCGGCTACACCTTCCCCTGGGGACTGGATGGGGACTGGGGTGACATGTACGGCGTGCATGGCATCCCGCATACCTTCTTCATCAACCGCCAGGGTGAAGTGGTGGATGAGCACCTCGGGGAGATCAGTGCTGAGGAGTTCGAAGCCAAGCTGGCGGAAATCACGCGCTGAAGCGACGAACAGTCAGCCTTCGATTGCGTCAATCAGGGAAGGGGCACAGAACCGTGCGCCTGATATCATCTGAATCCTGTAATTCCCGGGAGTGGACGACCGACCATGAAAGCCATCCAGCTGATTTCATTTGTGCTGGCAGCCATGCTGCTGCTGGCCGTGTCCTGCAACAAGCCCGCCGAAGAACAGGCCGGCAATGCAAAAACCCTCGCTCAAGATCAGGAAGGCCAGGCTTACGTCACAGAAAACAAGCTCGAGCAGGATGCAGCCGCATCCAAAGAGAATGCAGCAGGCGAGCAGGCCAATCCCGGCGGTGGATCGGAATCAGACGGTGCTTCCTCAGCGCGTTCGATGCCGGAATTCAGCGTGCGCCGTGCGGACGGCGAGGTGCTTGGTATCAGCTCCTTCTACGGCAGGCCGCTGGTTGTCAACTTCTGGGGTGACTGGTGCCCGCCCTGCGTGGACGAACTGCCCGCTCTGAATGAGGTCTACACGGAGCGCAAGGCCGAGTTCGACATGATCGCGGTCTCCGTTGACAGCAAGGCCGCCGAGGACTTCTGGAAGGAGAAGGGGTTTGAGATCCCGATGTACCACAGCGTGGATGTCAAGGAAAAGCTCGGCCTGAGCGCATTCCCATCCACCTTCTTCCTTGACCGTGACGGCAAGGTTGTCGGCTACGTCACGACGGAGATGACGCGTGAAGACTTCGAAATGAGGCTGGCAACGATCCTGCGCTAGGCAGCGCCGTCCTCAGCCGCCATTTCATCCTCCTCCACGGCACTGCCTTCACCGGCGATGCGGAAGCTTTCCAGCAGCGGCTTGCCGAAATCCTTGACGCGGGTGTCTTCCTTGGTCATCGGATTGAGGTAGTAGAAGCTGATGGTGTAGATGTCCCTGCCGCTGTAGGTGCAGAAGATCGAGTAGTAGATCTTGCCGCCGTTGGCATCGGAGTGGTCGTCAATCTGGATCAGGTTCCATGTATGCGTGCCGAGCATGCTGCGGGTACGGCGCGGCTCACCCTCACTGCGCGGCAGCGGCGGGTCAAGCACGGTGTAGTTGTCGTCTGAGTTGAGCCAGTTGGAAAGCAGGGTGTCGCAGAAGATGTCGTAGGCGCTCTGCTCGAGCTCATCCTCGAAGCTGTCAACGCGGCACTGGATCAGCACGATCGGGTCGTCCTTATCGCCGAACCAGTTGAACACCACCTGCTCCTCCTCCTTCCAGTCTGCATCGCCGGGGCGCTTGAGGGTGCCATGCTTGGGAAGCTCAAGGCTGAAGTTGCCAAAGCTCTGGCGGGCATACTCGGCGGCCTTCACGGGGGCAGCCGGGGTCTCCTCGGGAGCGGCGGCTTCGTCTTCCTGGGCCCGGGCGGCGAAGGGCAGCGCCAGTGCCAGCAGCATCACGATCAAGAGCTTCTTCATCAACATTCCTTCAGGCGGGCGGTTCCCGCAGGGGGTCCACAGGGACCCGATGATTGTAACTTACAGTCAGGAATCGGAAATAATCTTGTCATACATAAGATGGTCATGATTACGACGGGCAGGCTGAGGATCAGTTCAGTCCGGAAACCCGTATTCAACCAGGGCGATGATCACAACCGAGACAGCCACCAGCAGATAGAAACCGTTGTGGATCGGGGAACTGATGTCACCTCTTCTGATTCTCACCCCGCTTGCGTACTGGTATATCACCATGGCGATGCAAAGCAGCAGGTTCAGGCCGATGATGCCAACAATGACCATCAGTTTCGCAGACATCCTATAAGCAGCCTCCTGGTTGTCCGGGGTCCTCACCGGCTGCCTTCCGGGTCAGGCCGTGACGGCGAATCCCGCCGGAAGCCGGCCGCAGCTCCAGCATAGAAGTGCACAGCGGCTGGCCACGCCCCAGGTCACCTGTTCGGTGATACGACAGCGCGGGTCGAGGAAGGCTTCCTCGCTGATTTCCACGCCGCGGTTGACGGGACCGGGGTGCATGATGATCGCGTGTGGCGGCAGCTTCTTCATGCGGTGCCCGAACAGGCCGTACAGCTTGGAGTACTCATCGGAGTTCGTCAGGTATCCGCCGTCCATCCGCTCGCGCTGCATGCGCAGCATCATCACGGCGTCCACATCAGGCAGCACGCGGTCGATGTCAGTGTCCCAGGTCACGCTGCCGTAGCCCGTTGTGTCATCCGCCCAGTGCTCAGGCAGCAGGCCTTCCCAGCCGTCGGGCATCAGCTGCGGCGGGGCGACAAGCACGGTGTCCATCCCAAGGCTGGCCCAGAGCTGCAGGTTGGAGCGCATCACGCGGCTGTGGCGCAGGTCACCGACGATTGCCACACGGCGGCCCTTCTCCAGCAGGCCGGCGCGGCGCAGGGTGAGGGCGTCCAGCAGGGCCTGGGTCGGGTGCTGGCCGAGCCCGCTGCCGGCGTTGACCAGCCCGCGCTCGAAGTACTTCGCGAAGATGTTGATCGCATCGGAGGTCTCGTGGCGCATCACCACGCAGTTGTGGTCCATGGCGTTCAGCGTCAGCGCCGTGTCCTTGACGGTCTCGCCCTTTTCGGTGCTGCTGCCCTTGCTGCCGACATTGATGGTGTCGCTGCCGAGCATCTTGCCGGCCACCTCGAAGGAGGCGCGGGTGCGGGTCGAGGCCTCGTAGAACAGCAGGATGCAGGAGGTGCCGCGCAGGGTGTCCATCTTGAAGCCGCCGGCCTCGACCTGGGGCATGAACCATTCGGAGAGGTCGAGCAGCTGGTGCAGGTCCGGTTCGGACAGGTCGCGGATGGAAACCAGGTGGCGGTAACTCACGGGGAATATTGTAAGGGAGAGAGCTGGCCTGCGGCTGGTCAGTGGAAGAAGTGGAAGAAGTTCGAATAGTCTGAATAGTAGGAATGGTGGAGAGGAAAAAGACCGGGAGGGCAGGATTCATTCGCGGCGGAGCCAGCTGTCCCTAACACTTCATTTCACTATCGGACTATTGGAACTATTCAGACTGCCCCGGCTTCTTCTTCAGAGCGTCAACGCCATGGGAGTTCTTAGTTGTTAGTTGTCCTGCCAATCACTAAGAACCAAGCCACTAACAACTACTTCTTTTTCAGTGCGTCAACACCAAAGGACACCAGGGCGAGCAATCCAAAGCACACGGCCAGGACCCGCCCCGGTCAACACAGGATGTAGTTCTGGATCCATTCCATATCTAAGTTATACAGTTTGGATTGAGGACCTGGCAGCTTTGAGCCAGCAATGTGTGCTGAAGAGTGAGCAATGACCTTGCCAGCTGCGAGCGAAGTAAGGCCTGAGCAGCTGCGCATCGTGGCTACCTTCCATGAATACATCGCTTCAGTCATTGAGGCTTAAGTCAAAGTTGGAGACACCTGCATCCTTCAGTGCTGAACGAATTCCCCTGATAGCTTCCGGATATTTCCGAGCTCGTATCAACAAATGAACTTCACTAGTTGATTCACCAAATCCAGTTCCAACCGAATCTCCAAATTTCCCATGTTTCAATCCTCCCATCAATGCATTTACTATCGCTTCTAATTACTGGTCACGGTTTTTTAGAGATTCATCAGGTATAGCGACAATTATAAGCATTTGTCTCTTGTTAACATGATCAACTGGAGGCAGAGCGTCATACTGCGAAAAACCGGGAAGGAACCGCCGAAGATTGTAGCAACTCAACCTGAGATTCAGCTTCTCACCAACTAGCTTGCAGATTCCAGAAATGGATCTGAGCCCGCTCAATGAATAATGCGCTCCCCTCAGAAATTGACTCCATGCGATTACCATTTGCATCCCAAATAGTATCAGAACCAACGCTGCGAAAGACATGTTGCGTAAAATATGGTAACTCCAGAACATCGTCAGATTCAATATAAGTAACGTATCGTTTACTGAAGTATTGTGGATAAGTTATGAACGCAGGCAAAAATAAGTCCTGATTTGAACCAGAAGAATACAGGTATTCAGCAGTCAGTTCAGGATTGAATATATAGCAAATAACTGAGCCATTGTAAAAACCCTCCTTGATGATTTCCACGGGAGAAATGTGAACAAGTAGTTTCGAGGAAAGTCTCAAGGAATAGAGTTTGCCAATCGCTGGATGCCTCATATCAATCAAGTATTGTAATCTGCGGTGATTCAGGCTTGAGCCATCCTCCGCTGTATTCCGAAATTCCAGTTCGCAATCGGTTCTCAATCGGGGGCCGAACGCCCGCGAATCTGCGAACTGGAATTTCGCACTCCCTGAAGCCGATTCGGCGATCGGCACTCCAGTTTTCCCCATACCGCTTGACAGCATACCCACTGGTCGGTATAGTCGTACCTACCAGTGGGTATGGATAACGAAAAGAAACAATTTGATTCACGGACCCGGCTGTTGAACGCCACCCTGCAGATCGTGCGCGCCAAGGGCTACACCGCCACGCGGATCGAGGATATCTGCGCTGAAGCCGGAGTGACGAAGGGCAGCTTCTTCCACCACTTCAAGAGCAAGGATGAGCTGGCGCTGGCCGCCGTGGCGCACTGGGATTCGCTGACCGGCGGACTGTTCGCATCCGCGGAGTACCACCGCATCGAGGACCCGCTGGAGCGCCTGCTGGCTTACATCGACTTCCGCCGCGAACTGCTGCAGGGCGAGCTGCCGGACTACACCTGCTTTGCCGGCATGATCACGCAGGAGGCCTACCTCACCCGGCCGGACCTCGTGGCGGCCTGCGAGCGCAGCATCACGGCACATGCCCGCACGCTTGAGGCGGACATTGAGGCGGCGATTGAGAAGTCTGGCAACAGGGCTGACTGGACAGCCGCCAGCCTGGCGCTGCACACCCAGGCCGTGATCCAGGGCGCATTCATCCTCGCCAAGGCGACCGGCGATACTGCGATTGCCGCTGACAGCATTGCGCACCTGCGCCGCTACATTGAACTACTTTTCAGCCCCCGCTGACCAAACAGCGAGGCGGCAGTCAACCAGGAGTATCAGATGCCAAACACAGTCAAGCTGCACCGCGTGATCGCCACCAGTCCCGAAAAGCTCTACCGCGCCTTCACTGAAGCGGATGCCGTTGCCAGCTGGAACCCGCCATATGGCTACCTCTGCACCGTTGACAACATCGATGTCAGGGTCGGCGGCAGCTTCCACATGTCGTTTCGCAACTTCACCACCGGGCACAGCCATTCCTTCGGTGGCCGCTACATCGAGGTGGTCCCCAATGAGCGCCTAGTGTACACGGACAAGTTTGACGACGAGACCAACCTGCCGGGCGAGATGAAGGTCACGGTCACGCTGCGCGAGGTCAGCGTCGGCACGGAACTGCACATCGTGCAGGAGGGCATCCCGGATGTAATTCCGCTGGAGGCCTGCTACCTCGGCTGGCAGCAGTCACTGCAGAAGCTGGCCCTGCTCGTCGAACCGGAGATCAACCAGTAGTCAGTGATCAGAAGTCAGTGGGCAGTGGGCAGTAGCGGCGACACTCATGTCGCCGGACGAAGTAAGGAGTAAGGAGAACGCGATGAGGCGGATCATTTCATTGATGCATGTATCGCTTGATGGCGTGGTGCAGGGGCCGGGCGGCCCGGACGAGGACCCCAGCGGTGGCTTTGAGCATGGCGGCTGGAGCAGGGAATACCGGGATGAAAGCATTGGCAGGCAGATCCTGCAGATGTGCAGCGGCGAACTTGATTTGCTGCTGGGCCGGCGGACCTATGAGATCTGGGTCGATTACTGGCCGCAGCATGATGACAACCCGATCGGCAGGAACTTCAACGCTGCTCGCAAGTACGTTGCCACGAACACGCTGAGCGAGCTCAGCTGGAACAACTCAGAGATAGTCTCCCGCGACCTGGCAACGCGGATCCGGGAAATCAAGGCCATGGAAGGCCCGGAGATCCACATCTGGGGCAGCGGCGAGCTGCTGCAGAGCCTGACCGCTGAGGGCCTGGTGGACGAGTACAGGATGTTCATCTACCCGGTCGTACTGGGCCAGGGCAAGCGAATGTTTGAGCATGGCCTGCCGAAAAGCAGGCTCGAACTTGCATCCAGTGAGCAGGGAGAGAGCGGGATGCTGTTCTCCACATACCGGCTGGCGAAGTAGGGAGCAGCATTGCGGCTCCGAAGCACTCCCTGAAATCCATGGGTCCATTCCTGCGTATCACCATATGGGACGTGAGGAAACATGGGCTACTACGCACAGAAGCCACCCAGCTGGATGGATGAAAACTCGCAGGAGATGCCGAAACGCACATCCGCAGGACGAAGCGGGATTGACCCGGACGGCTGGTGCTGCAGCCTCGCGGCGGATGGCTGCCTGATCGCATCCTGCATCACATTCCCCTGCAGTCTCCCGCTGATGCTGGCAGTGCTGCTGCTCGTGCTGGCAGGCTGCGGGATGGCAAGCTAGCGATGAAGAGTGAGTGAGGAGCAATGAGCCAAAGCAGGCTGAGATAACCTCGAACCAATGCAGGCTCATTGCTCATTCTTCATTGCTCAAAACACTCCCAGCGAAATGAGTGTCGCCGCAACAGTTCCCCGTTCCCAGTTCCCCGTTCCCTCTTTCGCGCTATCATCACTGCATGAGCAGCTACATTGACGAGTACATCCAGTCCGGCCAGGGCGTGATCATCGCCGTCTCCGGCCAGCCGATCCACGGCGTGATCAAGGGCAGCGACAACGGCTTCCTCCTGGTCGATGTGGACAACCAGGGCCCGCGCCTGCTGAGCATTGCGCATGTGGAGCAGATCATCCCAAAGAAGTAGTCAGTAGGCAGTGGTCAGAATTCAGTTCACTCAATCTGCCTGACCACTGACTACCGACCACTGACCACTTATATAATGTCTTCCCATGGCAGTGCTGCCCCCCGGAGTGAATGAGGACTATCCCCAGGACCGGGAGAACATCACGCCGCTGTTCCGCCAGTACCTGGCAATCAAGGACTCCCAGCCGCAGGGCATCCTGTTCTACCGGCTCGGGGACTTCTATGAGATGTTCGGCCCCGACGCCGTGCTGGCATCCGACATCCTCGGCCTGACACTGACCGCCCGCAACGCCTCGAAGGACTACCGCGTGGCGATGGCCGGCATCCCCTACCACTCCGCCGTACGCTACATCCGCCGCCTGGTTGCCAACGGCGAGGTGGTGGCGATCTGCGAGCAGACAGAGGACCCGGCGCAGGCCAAGGGGCTGGTGGAGCGCGGTGTGACCCGGGTGATCACAGCCGGGACACTCGTCGAGGATGAATACCTCTCCGAGGATTCTGACAACTACCTCGTGGTGCTGCTGACACGCGGCAAACAGACCGGCATCGCCGTGCTGGACAGCGGCACCGGGCGGGTGGACCTGCATGAGCTGGGCAGTGACGAGCGTTCGATCCGGATGGCGGTCGAGCTGGTGCTGCGCCTAAGGCCGAGCGAGCTGATGCTGCCGGACGAGCTGATC